>JABSOS010000014.1 GCA_013216135.1 Candidatus Caenarcanales bacterium | reverse complement strand
TTTTGATAATTTACTGTATTTAAGCATATTCCAGACTAGTTAGATTTATTTTAACTGGTCTAGAGCCTTATCAATAACACTTAAATTGTTTGCTCTGAGAAGCTGTGGGGTAACTTTGTTAAGAAACTGAGGGGTAACTGGATAGTCTACTGATTTATCATTCATAACTAACTATGATAATTGTAGTATCCATAATTAGTTATATTAATCATTTTGTTTTTACTATTTATAATTTCTTAAAACACCTGAGTCACAGACTCAATCTTCCCAGGTAACTCAGAAAGCAAAGCTCTCTCAACACCCATTTTCATTGTCATTAGTGAACTAGGGCAAGTTCCACAAGCTCCAACCATTCTTAATCTAGCGTCAGAACCTACGATATCGACTAACTCGATATTTCCACCATCCGCCATAAGAGAAGGTCTAATTTTATCTAAAACTCTTTCTACTTCTACTCTTAAGTCACCATCTTCACCTGTTGACTCTACTACAGGTGGCGCATTTTTCTCTGCCCACTCTTTCATAGTTTCTAATTCATCTTTGATGATTTCTTTTACTTCTAAGTGAATATCTTTCCAGTTGATCTGCTCATCTTTGTCTATTGTGACGAAGTTTGACATAACAAAAATTCTAGTTAAGCCGCTAATAGCAAATAATTTAATTGCGATAGGATTTTCAGCCTCTTTAGCTTCCTCCAATGTCTCATAAGTTAGTGATTTAGCATATGGGTAAAGTGTTTCACTACAAATGAACTTTAAACTGTTAGGGTTAGGAGTATATTCTGCTCTTACTGTTACGTTTAATGTAGACATACTCTTATTATATAGTTTTTTGTAAAGATTTGCTTAAAGCAGAGCTAGGTCAAGAGAACTATTCTGATTATTTAAGATTTCTTAGATTTAATATTCAGGAAAACGAGGATCATGCCCATCGCCATAATCATCGTCATAAGAATCATCTTCCATGCTTTCGTCGAAGCTTTCGAATTCTGGTTCATTCGGGTCAGAATCATTGGAATCACTTGAGTAAGAAGGAGAGTTGCTATTTTCTTCAGGGCTTGTGACATTATCATCTTCTTCTAAATCCTCTTTATCAAAACTTTCTTCATCAAAATTACCTAAAATTTCATCTTCTGAAATTTCAAGAACTGTTTCTACTTCATTTTCAGCTTTTTCTTCTTCTGTATCCTCGTCACTAAGGTCAATATTAATATCACTTTGTTCAGAGTTCATGATGGCTTCTAATTCATCAATATCTTCATTTTCAATCTCTGTGATTAGATCATCCATATTGTTCTCAATATTCAATAGATCTTCCTCACTTGGAGCATCCATTTCAAGGTTTAAATCTAGTTCATTTTTTAACGGGTCCATTGATTCAGCCTCAATATCATTACTACTATCTTTAGACCCAAGTTCGCCTGGGTCATTTGGAGTATTTTCATCATCTATGTCTAATTGACCTAAAATAAAATCTAAGTCAGAGTCTATAGCCTCTTCTTCTTTGTCATTATCGAACAATGCCTCCAGGTCAGAGAGAGTCATTTCTTCGATATGTTCTTTAATCTCTTCATCTTTGTCTGATATTTCATCTTGCTTTGCTTCAATTTCTTCAGCGATGTTTTTTATCTCTTCTTCTGAAGTTTTTAATTCTGGGGTTTCATTTATGATTTCTTCATCGAAGCTTTCTGTTTCTTCAGCTTCGCTTTCAATTTCTTGAATAAAGTTTTCTATTTCTTTAGTTTCGTTATCGATTTCTTGATCGAAGATCTCTATTTCTTCTACTTTGTTTTCAGTTTCTGCTTCTAAATCTTTGATTGCTTCAGCTTCAGGTTTCTCTTCTATAACTTCACTAAGACAAACAATTCAGGTTCCGTAGTTTCTGAAGTTTCCTGCTCGATAGTCGCCTCCGGCTCCTCAAACAATTCAGGTTCCGTAGTTTCTGAAGTTTCCTGCTCGATAGTCGCCTCCGGCTCCTCAAACAATTCAGGTTCCGTAGTTTCTGAAGTTTCCTGCTCGATAGTCGCCTCCGGCTCCTCAAACAATTCAGGTTCAGTAGTTTCTGAAGTTTCTTGTTGAACAGTCGCCTCCGGCTCCTCATCTTCTTTGGTTATGTCAGATCCAAACTCTTCTTTTATCGCTGCCTGTTCTTCAGTTTCAATCTCAAGTTCAGGTACTTCTATATCTTTGATGTCCCCTAACTCAGGTAAAGCCATCTCAGTTTCATCTTCTGTGATTAGTTCACTTTCTTCTTGAATTTCTAATTCTGGTTCTTTAGGTGATTCTTGGATTGCTGTTGCTTCTTCAGGCTCTGATCTAAGTTCAGTCTCTAAGTCAGGCTCTTGTATAGCTTCTTCAGTTTGGATAGAAGTTTTTTCAGCATCTTGTTCAGTCTCTAATTCTTCATCTGTTAACTCAGGTGGCGGTGCTATTGCTGCAGGTTCAGATACTTCCTGTTCCTGTAATTCTTCATCTGGAGATTCTTCTAGAAGTTCAATTTCTTTCCCAAGGTATTTCTCAAATGCTAATTTAATGGATTCGATTTGAACTGCAAAGCTTGAATCAAGCTGTCCACCTCTAGTTTCGATAATGCAAGAACCTTCAGCTACAGAAGGATTTTCTTGGAAGATTAACCTTACTTCTTTATCTAGCATCTTAGCTAGAGACTTTTCTAAGTCTTGTTCATGAGCCATATCAGCTGGATTTAGACTTACTTCGAGAAGCCCACTTTTAACGGTTACTTTTTTGACAGAGCTTTTAACTTGCTCTGAGATTAGTTGTTGATCTAAACGACTTTCTCTTTTGAGGATTTTCCTTGCGACATCTAGAGCTAGGCTTGTGATAATCGGTTCGATTTCATTTAATAACTCTTCTTTTGCTCTATGGATATTACTAATAATATTTTCAAACTCTGCACTAACTATATCTAGTTTTTGTTTACCTTCTTGATAACCTTGCTCATGTGCGGTTTGGATTGCTTGCTCATATTGAGCTTTTAGTTGTTGTTCCGTTTCTTGAATTTTAGACCACTCTGCTTGAGTCTTCTCTTCAAGAATTCTTTTTTCATTTTCTAAGAATTGATTTATCTCTGTTTCTCTATCTGAGATTTCTAATTCTTTTGCTTGGATTTCATTAATCTTTTGATTAACCTCAGCCATTGCTTTTTCACGTTCAATTTCAATTCCTTCACTGAATTGTTGAAGTAAAGTTTGCTTCTCATGCTCAAGCTCTGTTTGCATTTGCTCAATTAGAGCCTGCCTTTCTTCAGGGCTTAGTTCTTCTTTGATGGTTTGAATAATTGGCTTAGGACTCTCTACTGGAGCTGCCGGCATGGCATTATTAATTAAACCTGCTGCGTTACTGACCTCATTTATATTAGGGGCTTGTGCTCTTGTTAGGTTTTGGGGGGCTTTTCTTTTTTTTGCTTTAATTAGCATTTTGATCGGATATGAAATTGTCTATTATGCGTGTGATAGAACTACTTATGTTAGGTCTACCTTTTTTATTCCCCATTTTATAGTCTAGATACTCCTGAATGACTGGTCTTTCGTGATTTTTGAATTTTATACACTGTTCGTACTGGGTTTCTTTTTGAACTCCACTAATTAGATGAGAGAATTCTGGCCAAGTTCTGGTAAACAAATCCCAATCTTCTTGAGTTAACTCTTTATCAATGTTTAAACTAACTTGAGTAATTCTTCTTACTAATTCATCTGGTAATTGTTTATAGATCGCTCTTTGAGCTTCAGGTGCAAGGGAGCGTAATATCAAGGCAAGTGATTTTAATTTCTTATTTTTCTTTTCTTCAATTGCTGTCATCACCTTAATCGTCTAACCAAACTTCAATCTTCTTTGCAAGTAAATCAGGTTTGCTACTTGCTACATTCTGGAAATTATTTAATAAAGATTCGAATTCAATCTCCTCTTTATTAGCTGTTGTACCCTGATAGTTATTATCATAACTCACTCCTTGGTTCGCTATTTGTTTAGGTGCAGATGCTTCTAAACTATTTACTGGAGCTTGTTGTTGATAAGGATCTTGCATTCCCATTTCGCTCTGAGCACCAGGAGGATTACTCTGATTCATCATTTCTTTAAGAAGAGCTTCTTGTTGTTTTAAAGCTTCCTTCTCTCCGAAGTCTTCATCATCTTCATAGTCTTCATGAAGATCACTGTAATCATCCTCAAATTCATTGCCAAGGCTTGGATCTATATCTGTTTCTGCTCTGCTTTCTTTGTTTGCAATTGAGCTTAAGAAGCTTAAACCAAATAAGCTTACTATTAAGGCAAGTGCGATGAAACCTATTACGGTAATGGTTTTCATCCAGAAACCCATTCCACTAAACCAACCAACATTTTCTTCAGCTACTGGCGCGTTTGTGATTTGGTCTTTTGCGTGTAAGTCTACTATCGTGATTTTAACGTTGTCTGGGTTTATGTTTGGTCCGATGATAGCTGCAACACTTTCTTGAACTTGTTTTAAAGACATCATTGATGGAATTGATTTATCTAAAGCAAGTGCTACGGTTACATCTGTAACTCGTCCTGGTAGGTAAGTTATATACTTCTGTTCGAAGCTTGGTAAAAGAGTTTCATTCACTGATTGATGTGAATAGTTTTTGTCTTTATTTGCTCCTGGTCCAGCTCTTTTCGCTGCTTGACCTTGATTGAGAACCTCTGATCCAGTTTGACGAGAACCGACAGCACCTTCTGTGTAAGTAGTTTCTTGTTGCTCGATCTTTTCTCTACTAACAGAAGCACTGACACTGACCTTATAGTCATCGTTGCCGATTACAGCATCTAAATACTTAGTGATTCTATCTTTGATTCTGTTATTGATTTTCTCAATCTCATCAATGTAATCATCAATGTCAGATTCATTTTCGTCTTGGTAGGCACTATAGTTTCTACCAGTAGTGTCTACTATAGAGATGTGCTCATCATCAATTCCAGGAACATAACCTCTTAGAATGTTGATGACACCTTTTACTTGTGATTTTGAAAGTTCTTCACCGTCATTTTCAAGTTCAACTTGAACTGTCGCTGTAGGTGGTGTTTGATGTTCAGTGAAAAGTTGTTGTTCTGGGATGTTAACACGAACTATTGCAGCTCTTAGACCATCCATTCTACTAATGATCTTAGAAAGATCACCATTCATAGCTCTTGTTAATTTAATTCTTTTATCATAGTCACTTGCAGCCCAGTCATTTGTATCAAATAGGCCATAACCATCGTCTTCAAGTAAATTTGTTCTAGAAAGAGATAAGTAAGCTGTTTCTACAGCTTTTTCATAGACTTGAACTACATACTCACCCGGTTTTTCACCGTTCATTACTTTAGATTCGATGTTTACTGATTTTAATTTTGCGACGATCTCAAATGCTCGAGACTGGTCTAGCTCTTGAACTAAAGGTACTAATTTGCCCCTATTTTCATTTTTAGGTTGAGCACCTATGTATACAAATGTAATTAAAAGAACTGCTAAAACAGCTCCACCGATAATCGCATACATGCGTTTCTGGGGATCTGAAATTATATCGTTAATAAAACCTTGACTGGTAGCGGGAGCAGCAGTATCCGGAGCGCCTTCCATTTCGGCTGCTTGTGGATTATCATTTTCGGTTGCTACTTCACCTGCCATCTCTACTGAACCACTATCCTATATACCCAAAAACGGTATATAAGATAACATATATTACAAATTGCCTTGATCTCTCAAGGCAAGAGCACTTATCAAAAAGTCTGAGCTTAATAAGTAAATCCTATTAAACTTGCATGCTTACTAATTTCTCAAAACCACCAACTACTTTTTGAGTTAATGACGAAATTAGCTTAAATGCAACTTCAGATTTACCTAAAGCAACCATAACTTCATGGATGTCTACATTACCAGTTGTCGCAGCTTCGATTGATAGTTTCTCTGGTGCAGCCATCACATCATTGGCTTTACCAAGCATACTAGTCAATGTTTCGCCAAAACTCTGTCCTTCGACAACATTAATTTCAGCCGCACCATGAATGGTTGGCTTAGGTGGTGTTACCGGAGAACTCGGCATTGGTATGAATCCGTATTGGTTTCCTTGCATATTATTACCCTCTCGCTTTGCTTACCCATAGTTAATCCAATATTCGTTAAGGATTGGTTATGTCTCGAGACTTATATTGATAAGAGTTCAATTCTCTTTATCGGTTAGAACTTTGCTGAGCTTGAAAAAATATTTTTATGTATAGGAAAACTTTGGAGGTTTACTATACCGCGCTTTACGAAATATTTTTTTAACATTTGATTAGTGTTAATTAATATCAATCTTCACTGGTAAGTTTGTTATAATTGCTTGAGTTAATTCTTATTTAACTTATTTAAAAGGAAGGTTATTAGGTAAATGGCAGAAATAGAAACTTTAGGTTTAGCTCTTAGTGCTGGTTTAGCAGCTTTAGGTGTAACTGGTCCAGCAATTGCAGTAAGTAATGTTGCAGCAAAAATGCTTGAAGGTTCAGCAAGACAACCTGATCATACAGGAGCTTTATTCACCAACGCAATCATTTTCGCAGGTATGGCTGAGGCTTTAGGTATCTTAGCTTGGTTAGTTTCATTCCTAATCTTTAGTAAAATTGGAGCATAAGAGGTTATTTTATAAGTGATTGCAGTTGATTTCACATTAGTATTATTCCTTTTTAGTTTTATAGTCTTCCTCTTTTTGTTGGATCTATTCTTCTTTAAGCCAGTTGCTTCTAGCCTAGAGGCTAGAGAATCTGGTATTGACCAGCAAAAAGGGGATTTAGACTCTATTCATAGTGATATTGCTAAGAAAATAGAGCACCTAGAAGCAGATACGACTTTAATAGAAGCTAAACAAAAAGCAAATTCTATAGTCGCGCAAGCTAGAAATGAAGCTAATAAAGAAAAGCAAGACTTAGTTGCTAAATCTTCAAATGATATGAGTATCAGAGTTGAAGAGATGGTAAACGCGATTGAAGATGATACTGATGAAATTTTCAAATCAGCTGACAAATTTATTAGTAATTTAACTAATTCTATCCAATCAAGACTATTGGGGATGATTGAGAGCAGATCTCAAAAAATTAAGGACGATAAGCATAGCCTAGTATAGGGTAAAGAATCGAATGAATTCACAGGAACTAGACATAGTAAAAATCTTATTAGAGAGTAACTTATTTAACTTTTTAGTGGTTGCAGGTCTTATATTATACTTTCTCCCTAAATCTATTAAGTCTCTTGTTTTAGAAAAAAGAAATGAGATTAATGCTAAGTCAGCTCAATACGATGAGCTTAAGCAAAAGCATGAAGAGAAACTTGCTGAGTTAGAAGAGAAAGTAAAATCTCTTCAATCTGAAGCTGATCGTATTGTTGAGGATGCTGAAAAAGCAGCGGTTTCTGTGAGAAAACAGATTATTAACTCTGCTCATCAAGAAATCGAACAGATGAAAGAGATTGCTTTCAAAGAGATTGAAGCTCATAAGAAAAGAGCTCACGAACAAGTGAAAGAAAATTTCATTACAGCAGCTGCTGAAACTGTTGAAAAGGCGTTTTTAGATAAAATTCAGAGTGGAGAGAATACTAAGCATATTATGGCTTTTAAATCTCTTGAACCGATGTACAAAAATTAATTATGAGCGTTTTAAATTTAAAAAAAATAGCTTCAAGATATGCAAGTGCACTTGCTGAAATAGTTTTAGATGAAAATACTATTTCTGAGCTTAAATTATTAGAAGAGATGTTTAAAACAGATAAGTGCGCAGCTTATTTGACTAATCCAGAGATTACTACAGAAGATAAAAAAGATATTATCGCTAAAGTTAGTTCTGGTAGATTATCAAAATCAGTAATCAATCTTATTTACTTAATGATTGAGAAAAATAGAGTAGCTGTTATTCCTTTCTTATGTGAAGCCTATAAGGCTTTATACTATAAGCTTCAAGGAATAGTGATCGCTGATGTTTCAGCTCCTACTCCTTTAGACTCTGAAGAGCTTGCGTTACTTAAGACTGAACTTGAGAGAGTAACTGCTAAAAAAGTACAGTTTGGTGATATTAGTTGTCATAAATCGTTACTTGCTGGTATCAGAGTTACGATTGAAGATAGAAGAATCGATTTTTCGATTAAGAGTTCACTTGAACTTCTTAAAAAACAATTATTAGCGTAAGTTTATAGAAGGCGATTTACTTATGAAAATATTTATAGCTTCTGATCATGCAGGTTATGAATTAAAAGAGTTTTTAAAATTAGCTTTTGAAGGTCAAGATATTGTAGATTTAGGCTGTGAGTCTAATGATTCAGTTAATTATCCTGATTTTGCACACAAAATATCACAAGAAGTTCTTAAAGACACTACATATAAAGGAATACTTATTTGTGGTTCTGGTATCGGTATGAGCATAACTGCTAATCGTTATAAAGGAATTAGAGCTGCTTTATGTTCTAATAAAGAGCTTGCAAAGCTTAGTCGTCAGCATAATAATGCAAATATTCTGGTCTTAGGCGCACGTTTTATTGAGCAGGAACAAGCTAAGAATATTGTGGATACATGGCTTCAAACTGAATTTGAAGGTGGAAGGCATGAGAAGAGAGTTGAGTTAATCGATCTTGGATAAAACAGGGCTTGCTGACTTGTTCAAATTCAAGGCTTTAGAGGATGAAAAAGCGCAGTGTCGAGAACATGCAAAGCACTGTTTGATTAGTATAAATTTCGCGGGGTCCCCACAAAAACAAAGTTTTTGTGGGGTAGTCTCCATGAGCATTTTGAAGACGAGAATAACGCAGAAGTTGAGCAAGTCAGCAAGCCCTTCATGCTATTATATTGCCTATGAGTAGAAGTGTACTCTCAGTTCTAGTAGAAGATGAATCAGGCGTTCTAGCAAGAATATCTGGTTTATTTAGTAGAAGAGGATATAACATTGAGAGTTTAACAGTAGGTCCATGTGAGCACGAAGGCTTAAGTCGTATGATCATTGTTACTAAAGATGATGTTGAGCAGGTTAAAAAACAACTTAATAAGCTGATTAATGTTATTAAAATTACTGATCTAAGTGAATTACCATTCGTCGATAGAGAGCTTGCGATTATAAAGGTATCTTCTAGACAGAATAGAGCTGAAATTATTGAAATAGCTGATTTATTTAGAAGTAGAATTATTGATGTTTCAGAAGAGTCTTTAATTGTTGAAATAACTGGTGATACTGAAAAGATTAATGCTGTAGTTCAGTTATTAACGCCATACGGTATCAAAGAAGTCGCTAGGACAGGTTCAATAGCTTTACTCCGTGGTAAAAAATCTGCTGCTAAAGTTTAAGTACTAAGTTTTTTTTTAGAAAAATTATAAAAAACCTTGGGATTTTCTTAAATCCTTAACTGATTCATAATGTCAATTTGATTAAGTCATTAATGAAAGGAAAAAACACACCTATTTAATTTAAGGGAAACATAATGAGTCAAGAAGTAAATATTGCAGCATTAAAAGAAATTGCTTTCAATAAGTTGAAAGAAGATTTTTTTGAAGATAAAAATGATGATGATTTCTTAGTTGATCAGTTGACTAGTACTCAATCTTCATTTGATAGCTTAAAGCTTGATGTTGATCAGCAATTAGCTACTATTTCAATGTTAAATGATTTAGCTATAATCGCTGAAAATATCGCGAAGCATCAAAAAGATGATGCTACTAAGGAAAAAACTAAAGAGTATCAGGAAAAGTTTAAAAAAGTTCAGGAGACTATATTGAATGAGCTAGATGTTCCTGATGAATTTGTTCAGTTATTACAAGTTGCTTCCGCTGGTGGTGTTGAAGCTCTCGAGCAAGTTGCAACATGGGCTAGAAACACAGCTAAGGAAATGAGAAATGATGAAGAGTTTAATAAGAAATTAGATGATCTTCAAGGTGTTGAGAAAAAATTAGAAAATTTAAGCAAAATTGTCTATAAAGACAAAAATGCAGAAGAAAATAAATTTAGCTTAAGAGCTAGATTAAATAAGGCTTTTAAGACAAATGCATCGGAGGAGGAGTATCGAATGCATTTACAGAGAATGGAAACGAGACGACAGGAGGAAATGTAAATGGCAGTACCAGCGACAGGAGCAGCAATTAACCCATCGATAGAACACGCGAAGGCGGAGTACTTTATCGAATTAAATCAGGCTTTATTAACAGATTTAGAGAACCAAATGTCTGAGTTCTTAGCATTGGATACGGACCTTGCAAGAGCATCAGCGGCTGATATCAGGGTTCAAATTTCGATTACGAAGTCCTTAATAGGTTTTTGGAGAAACGAAGCATCGTTCTGGAAATCAGAGATTGATGAAAATAAAAAGGATATTTCGCAAACAAATAAACTTGCAGCTGGTACAGGTTAATAAACTTATCCAGTTTAATATTTATAAAACCCCAGCTATGCTGGGGTTTTTTGCTTTTAATGAAAAAAGTAAAATAAGTTTTATTTTGTATAAAAATATTAATTTGTAATAAAGTGATGAGAGGCGGCTAGTTTGTCTCAGATTAGGTCTTTTGAGATTTAAACCAAAAGATCCTGGTATTTATTAAAAAGCCTTAGAGTTAGCTTTCAGGAACATTTAGGTGATGAATCTTTTTTTCTTGCACCAGCAAAGTGAGAAATATCCACTTTAAGCCCATAAATAGGGGCAATAAGTAGTCGATAGTTAAATGATTTAACCAATTCTTAAAAGATCTTTGTAATTATATCTTCAAGGATTCAAATTCGAAGTAGTAGTGGAGTAAAAAATGTCGTCAATAAATCCTACAGTTAAATTAGCGAAAATCAGGAGTGATATTGATGATACTCAGTCCAAGCTTTCTATGCTTGAGATGATATTAACAAATTTACTATCTTTAGCTTTTGAGAATAAAGACAGTTTATCTGCTGTTGGGAAAGAGACTATCGCAGAAATTAATGAAGATTTTCAACTTTATGCAGCAAATAGAGGCGATTTAAGTGAGGAAGATAGGGAAGATTTAGTCACAACATTAATTAATGATACTCATACTGTTGTTGATAACCTAGATGTTGAAATTCCACCAGAATTATTAAACCGCGATGAACTTGCTGATGCATGGGTTGAGTTTGCTGAATCATCAGAAGACCCTGCAGTAGTAAGAGTTGCCATTACTAATTTAAAAGCTTCATTAGGAGCTTTAAGAAATGAAGAAACTGCTTGGAGAGAGCAGGGACAACATGAGCAAAAAATGGTTAATGAAACTTCAAAACTAGCTCAGATATAAAAATTTTAATATTTGTTACCATTTATTTAATGCAAGAAAATTTTGATGAAGCTTGTGACAAAGTGCTTTGTATAACTGGGGCGACAGGTTACCTTGCTGCTAATTTTCTTAATTTTGATTTTTTAAAATTAAGAAAAACTTATAAGAAAGTTTATTTACTAGATAGAAGTTTAAAGTTTAAAAGGCTTTGTGATGAAGTGAAAGATTCAGATAGGGTAACTTTTTCATCTTTGGATATTTCATCTGATGGCAATAAAATATTTGAAATTCTTGAAACCATAAGTAATTGCGATCTAGATTTTATACATTTTGCTTATACCGAAAACTTGAATAAAGAAAAAGAACTATTAGCCTCTGTTAAAAAATTAGCAGAGAAGCAAAATATTGATATGAGACTATTCTTTCTTTCTTCGGCTGCTGTTTATGGAGATCAAGAAGAAACCCCCATATATGAATCGGCAAAGTTAGAACCTGTCAGTAATTATGGCAAGTTTAAATTACAGCTTGAAAACTTTATTATTAAAGAGTTTGATGAATATTTAATTCTTCGATTAGCAAATCCTTTTGGTAAGGAGTTTTTCTTGAAGGGGGCGTATGCCCACTTCTTAAATTCTTTGAAGCAGCAAATGAAAGAAGGTAAAACACAATTAGAAATAGCTATAAATGCAGATGCTCCGAATCAAATTATTCGAGACTTGGTTTATATTGATGATTTTTCTAATACACTGTTTCAATTATTAAATAATGACATGCCATTCAAAGAAATACTCAACATCTCAAGTGCCAAAGCTAGCTATCTTGAAGACTTAGCCTTTATGGCCTTCTCTGAACTATTAAAAGAAGAGCAGAAACTAGAATATTCACTAAGTTTTAGATATAACGGTTTTAAAACCACTGATATTAAAAAGTCAGTACTTGCAAATGATAAATTGCTAAATCTACTAGAGAAATCTCTTAGTGTTTAAAAGCTTTATGAGGTTGACCTTCAAAGTGTCCACTCTGTGTAACTCTAACGAATTCAGAAACTTCTTGAAGAGATTTAATGGTTCTAGCACCGCTGTAGCTCATACCACTTCTTAAACCTTTTAAAAGTCTTTCTAGGATATGCTTTACGTTGCCTCTATATTTTACAGTTAAAGAAATTCCTTCTTCATTAAAATCTTCAATTCCAAAATCACTTTGAGCAGGGATAGAAGCCATTCCTCTATAGCTTTTTACCATATCCTCATTTTCATTTCTGAAAACATTTCCTGGTGTTTGTTTACAACCAGCAAAAATAGACCCCATCATTACTGCATCACCACCAGCTGCAAGAGCTTTAGTGATATCACCATAGTATTTAATACCACCATCAGCGATAATGAATTTTTCTTCATTAGGAAAATCTTTTAAGTAATCAAGCTTTGCTTTGTAAGCTAACTGAATTGCAGAAAGCTGTGGGTAACCCGCGCCCGTTTTAATTCTAGTAGTACAAACAGATCCAGGACCAACACCAACTTTAATAGTGTCAGCACCCCATTTGAAAAGGTCATAAGCGCCTTGGTATGTGCAAGTATTACCTGCAATTATGCCGATGTCAGAATAAAGCTCACGTAATTTTTTGATACATTTTTCTACCAGTAAGTGGTGACCATGCGCAACATCGATACAGAAGTTTCTAATGCCAGCTTCATAAGCTTTTGATACTCTGTCAAAGTCATTTGCTCCAATCGATACAACAAAAGGAACCTTTTCTTCATATTTATGCTCTTTAATTTCAGCTTGATAAAGCTCAATCTGTTTAAGCATGTCTTCTATGCTGAGGTACCTATGTAAAATTCCTAAGCCACCAGAAATCATCATGCTGATGGCCATTCTATACTCGGTTACAGTATCCATGTTTGCCGAGATGAAAGGAGATGCTAATTCTACATTTGGAAGAATTTTAGACTTCGTAGAGACATCTGCTCTATGCTCAATATCCGAATATTTCGGAATTATAAATACATCATCAAACGTTAAACCTTCAACTATCATAAATTTACCCAACCAAATATATTAGCAGAGTTTACTTGTTTAACTCAATTAATTCTGAGATTTCGTTTAGGTAGAGACACTTTTCTTTTATGTCGATTTTATTGATATACCTTTCTACAAAAGGGATTAAAAGATCATTTTTTTTGTTAAATTCTTTATTAAGCTTGATGAAAATTAATGTTTGTCCAGTTTCTGTAAAATTATTTACTTTACCTAATTCCTTACCTTCAGAATCTAAGACTTTCAAATTAATAAGGTCTTGCATGAAGAATTCACCTTCTTCGAGTTCTTCATTGATTAATGCGCTAACATAACCATCTAGTTCTTCAGCCATATTGCGGTTGGTAATTTCTTTTAGCTTCATTAAAATAAACTGTTTGTTTGGGCGAACAGAATCAACTTTATATTCTTTATCTTGGATAAGTACAGTCTGAAGACCGTAAAACTCTTCAATAGAGTCCATTAGAGGATAAAGCTTTAACTCACCTTTAATTCCGTGGCAACCACAGATATTTGCAATAACTCGAGGTTCAGGCATAGTCTAAACTATTTTACCTTCTTTGTTAGCTTCGAATTGAGTAACTTCCTGATCACTTTTCTGGACGGAACTAAAAATTACTTTACAGGCTTTAATGAACTGTTCGTCAGGTTCTCCAGTTGTCTGAATTATACTTGGGCGAGTTTGGTCAGAGGGAATGTTTGGAAATGTTTTATTTTTCCAGGTCTTATATCTTCTCTCTTTGATATTTGTCTGGAATGGTAATTCAAACTCTAAGTTTGAACTGAGAGCAATAGCCAGCTCTTCTGCATTAGGAGCACCTTTAAAAGTAACTTCTAGCTTATTTAAGGATTTAGAGAAGCGAAGTAGAGCCATTAATTTACCGAAATTATAGGTATGAATACTAATCGCAGCTTCCATATCAGCCTCAAATTCTTCATCTTCATCGTCTTCCTCTTCATAGGTCTCATCTTGCTGATCTTTATCTTGGTTCTCTTTCCTTAGCTCTTCTAGTTCTTCTTCAAACTCTTCATCAAAATCTTTAAACTCGAAAGGTAATGGCAATGGGAAGTATAAAAGTAGTTGGTTTTGTATCGGTTTATTTTCTTGAAATAAATTTAGAACGCTTACAATGTTATTTTTTATCTCTTCAGACTCTAAACCTTCAGTAAGCTCACTAACTAAGTCATGTAGTTCATCAGAATCTAGGTCTAATATTTCATCACCTAATTGGAATAAGTCTGTGACACTAGGTTGTTTTGCTTTTTGTTTTGTGCCACTTAGCTTATTGTTAGCTTTAGCTTCACTTTCAGCTAACTCTGCAATATATTGTCCCTCAAGTACTTTTCCGAGTTCCTGAAGGTTATCCATATCTTTACTTGAAACTCTTTTCAATGAAGGGTTCAAGTCAATTAACTCTTTGTAGCTCATCTTTTTGTTCACAACACCTTTATGGGCAAGTAGAGACTTGAGTGATGGTCTTGGTGGTTTTGCTTTTTGGTTGCCTCTTTGTTCTTGTGTTTGAGACTGTTTTTTTGCACTAAGATCAAGCTTTGATTTGAGTATCGGATTTTTTACTAATGCTTTATCTTTTTCTGTTTCAATAACTTGTTTTTTAAAAGCATCATCTTTAAAGTCTTGTTTCTTTTGATCTTCTTTAACCTTTTGATCTTGGACGAACTGATCTTGATGTTTTTCCCTATAAGCTTTAGTAATTTCTTTTTGAGAGCTTGATGCTCCAGAGTATCGACCACGATTTTCTGCTTGAACTTTGTTTAGATGCTCTTGTCTATGTTGAGTGTCCTGAGGGACTTCTGCTTTGTCATCTTTTTTATTTTTGTAGGCTTCACGCGACTCTGCAATCTTTTTACCATCAAAGCCACCTTTGCTTATATCTGACATTTACAGGGCCCTTCCGCAGGTCTTACCTTCTTCACTTCTTTCTAAAAAGACTTTATGTTTTCGATCTGTAGTTAAATAGCCCTCAAAGATAGCTTCTTTGACTTCCCCATTGACGTGATATCTAACTTTTAGGTTTCTTCTCATCTGTTTATCGATTTCTACTCCGTCTTTTACTGAGTAGGTTAGCCACTGTTTATTATCTGATCTAATGTTAAAGATATAGTTATCGGAACTCATATCTAGTTTCTGCTCGATAGCATCAGTATCTCCAAAAATTTGTGTTTTTTCAGAAGCTGCAAGTTCAATAATAAGGTCATAGGCTCTTTTCGTGGGTGCTTGAATTTTCTTAGCTTCTTTTTCTTGTTGCTGCTTTTTCATCTGCTTAATACGATTTATGTGGGCAGCTGTCATTTCTTCTTGGACCGAAGCTTGACTTTCTAAATTTTCATAGAATGTATTAAAGCCTTGTTCACGAATTTCTCTTTCAAGTTCAAGGTCTTTTTTAATTTCTTTAGTTGAACCTGTGCTTGTTGCTACTTTTATGGCAACATTATCTGCTACGCAATACGAATAAGCTAAGCAAGCTTTAATATCTTCTAATCTTATACTTCTATATGCGCGAATTATATCTGCTTCATCTCTCCCTTCAATAATCTCTAAAAGCAGCTCTGCAACAGTAACTTTAGTTCCTTTTATGAAGGGTTTTCCACTATAGCTATCAACAACAATTCTTGATTCAGCTAAATTTTTAAGGTTCATAAATTTACTTGCCTGGATAATTATACTAAAATATATTCTGATGGAATTTTTAGAGTCTTTATCTTCTATACCCTTTTATGTACTATCAGTTATCACTGTTCTCTGTTCTTTGGGCATGATTCTTAACCCAAATCTAGTAAGGGCTGGGTTTACGTTAATTGGTGCATTTGCTTCTATCTCAGGGTTTTACTTTCTTTTAAGCGCTAACTTTGTAGCGGTTTCTCAAGTCCTGATTTATGCAGTAGGGATTGTCCTTGTGATCGTTTTTGCGGTTATGCTTTGCTCTTTAAAAGATGAAGCTTCTAAATTACAGGAATATGTTTTTGCTTCTAGGTCTAAAACAGTTTTTGCATTAGTTATTTCTGCTTTAACTTTCTCTCTTCTAAGTTTTGTAATTCAATCTCAAGATTGGGAAACGATTACTAAACTAACTGGAGCAACTAAATACGCTTCTGTTATCGATATGGTTGATGAAAAATATACTTCTCAAATTGGTTATTTAATGTTGAATAAGTACTTATTACCATTTGAGTTGATTTCTATACTATTACTCGTTGTCTTAGTCGGGGTAATTATTTTAAGTAAAAAGAATATTAGTAAGTAACTTTAAAAGGTTTTAATTATGGAAATTGGTTTAACACATTATTTAACACTCTCAGCATTATTATTCTCTATCGGTCTTTTTGGTTTATTAATTTCCAGAAACGCTTTTCGTATCTTAATGAGTATTGAGATTATGCTCAATGCGGTAAATATTAACTTTGTAGCTTTTGCTCACTATGTTGATCCACTAGCTATTAAAGGACAAGTCTTTAGTTTGTTTATTATGGCAATAGCTGCAGCTGAAGTTGCTATTGGTCTTGCTTTATTGCTTTTAATTTATAGAAACAGAGTTAATATTGATATTGCTTCTTTTGATTCTATTAAGTGGTAATTAGCCTATTTAATTTTCTAAGATAATAAATTTGAAACGGGTAAATACCTACGTGTTTTTATGCTATGATTATTCGTAATACAAGTCATGGCAAAAGTAGATCGACCAATTACCTTAAGTCCAAATGGAGTATCAGCTCCTCGACTTCAGCCTGGTGAGATTAATTCTGGCTACAATGGTCTAAAAGCTACACAAAGTGATGCCCAACTGAAAGAATCTAAAGAATATAAGGTTATTTATAATTTACTTGAGCGCCAAGGTATTGATATTACAGATCAATCTAAAAAAAATGGTTTACTTGCTTTATATCGTGAATTGAAAGAAGTTGCATTAACAAAAGGTATTCCAGATTCTGACTTTAATGGTTTTTTACTTTCAACGGATAGGTCTGGGCTAAAAGAAAATTCAATTGAAATAATGGGTCTAATAATTTCTGAAGATAATGAACAAGTCAAAAAAGATTTATCAGCACCTGATAAAGCACCCGATTTATCTAATTATCCTGAGGTAGTTGCAATGAATGAAATTTTAGAATCATTGCCTAAAAGTGAATTTGATATTGCAAAGCCTGAAAATAAAGAAACCTTTGCTAAGTTACTTAAAGAGGTGGATACATTAATAGTAAAAGGAGTTACCCCTGATCAGATAATGGACTTAGCTATTAATAAAGAAGCCAAAACTAAAGGTGATAAAGCAAAGAATGAAAAGAACTTAAAAGTACTTCTTCCTGCTATTAAGATGGCACTTCAAGTAAATATTCAGAGAGTTAAAGAGCAAAAAGAAGCTCAAGATAAAGCACGGGGTGCTAAAAAAGAAGAATCTGGTGGTGGTTTTTTTGGATTCATTAAATCAATATTTAATGGTATTTTAGGCTTACTAGGTATGGGCCCTAAAAAATAGATAATCTCTATTCTCTTTAACTATCTCGAAAATATTTTCGAGGTTCTCTTGACCAGTAATTTCTTTAATAGCTTCACTATCTTTTTTACGAATAATTAAGTAGAAGTCACTATCATCTTCAAAAAGAAATAAAACATCTTCCTTCTTTGTTATCTGTTTTACTTTATTTTCGCAATAAAAACCAATACTACCTCTTTGAAGTTTAAAGGTGTAAATTTTCGATGTTTTATCATAATACTTTTCACAAAAATCCTTAACTCCCTTATCCATAGATTTAAAGATGGGGACTCCGATAAAGTTTACAAACATGTTAATCGCGATAACTGAGCTTATCGTTAATATCGAGAAACTAAATTTACTATTTTCTTTTAGGGCAGTTATAGCAATAACAATTGAGCAAGAGAAAATTATACTTATGAGGATAATAAAAAATGAAATATCATTATTACCAAGTTTGCTTAATGCTTCACCGAAGAAGCTCATACCAATAAATGCAAGAATAGGTAAACTTAGAAAAATACAGAGAAAGCTAAAATACAAGCCTGGACTTTTATTACCTGAGTTCTTGCCATCGCTGTTAATTAAATCACTACAGTATTTAGCAATAAGCAGGCTAAGGGGAAGCATTAATGGCAGAATGTAAGTGATTAATTTTGTTTGGGCTATGCTAAAGAAAATAAGAACTGCTAAAAACCAGATTGTTGCAAACCTTTTTAAAGAATTAGTATGGTCGGTAATATGAATTCGTGAAATTTTACTTGAGCTAGTATCTCCAAAAAGTGCTTGAGGTATAAAGAATGACCAAGGAAATAGTAGTAGTAAAGTACTCGGCATGTAAAACCAAAACGGTCCTTTATGACTACTCATCGTTTTGAAAAATCTATTTATATTGTCATTCATAAAGAAACTTTCAGTAAATGCTCCAGCTGTCTCCTGGTGGATTAATATGTACCAAGGTAAAACTATAGCTAAAACTAAAATCAAGGCCGCTAAAGCATCATACTTTTTATTAGAAAAGAAGTGAAGTACTTCTTTTTCTTGAATTAAAAAAATAAAGATTACGAGTGAGTATATTACTAAGGCTAAAGGACCTTTACAGAGAATAGCTAATGCTAAAAATATTGCTGATATATAAAAATATATTCGTGTGTTTAAGCTTTGGCGATTAAAAATATGGCTTGCTTTTGTTTTGTGAAAGTAAGATAGGAAAAAGAAAGCTAAGCTTGAAGAAACAAGAAAACAGAAGCTCATATCAGTTATAGCTATTTTTGAAAAAATATTTAGCCCGAGAGAGCTGAGAATGATTAGTGAAGCAAAAATAGGGGTACCTTGAATACTTCCTAGAATATAAGCTAGGTATACCATGCCTGTTCCTGCAAGAATGCTTGGAAACCTTGCGGCAAACTCGGTTTTACCGAAAGCTAGAAAACTTATAATCTGTTCCCAATAAAAAAGAATTGGTTTTTCAAGGCGCATTTCGCCATCAAAGAAAGGAACAATAAGGTTCATCTCTGCAAGCATATTTGCTGAGCTTTGGGCGAAGCGCCCTTCATCTACACCAGCTATAGGAAAGGCTCCTGTACTGAAGCTTAATATAATGAAGCTTAGTATTAGTATTGAAAATATTTGAAAATTAAACATTTATATTAACTCAGGGTTTTGTTTTAGATCACGGTAAATTAAAAATGCTGCTCTACCGATTACTCTTTCTTCAGGTAAAAATCCCCAATAATGACCATCATAACTGAAATTCCTATTATCCCCCAAAACAAAAAAGTGATTATCTGGAACTTGTACTGGTCCAAAGTTATACTGAGCTACAAAATCTAAGCTTCCTTCATGATATGGTTCAAGTAACTTTTTATCATTCACGTAGACTCCATCTCCAGCTCTTACTTCAATAATATCTCCAGGAAGACCGATCAATCTTTTTATATATGCTTCTGGTTGTTTAAGTATTGGCAAACCAGTTAACCTTTTAAAAAGGCTGTATGGATGGTTACTGATAACATCTTTACCTTCACTAGCTTGAGGAGGTGGGAAGAAGATTATGATATCTCCTCTATCGTATGATTTTCCCCTTAAACGAGTGATTTTCTCAACAAATAATTTATCGCCTATTTTCAGTGTCGGCAGCATGCTTTCGCTTGGAATATACCTAAATTCACCTACAGTCGTTCTAACTATAATCAGCAGAAGTAAGACGATAACGAACTGAGCAACGATTTCTCTTACTATGTAATAGCGCCACTCAGGGTATTTGAAATATTTTTTCCAGCTGACATCATTTTGTTCGATAGGTTCCATACGATGTTTTTTCTTTACTGGGACTAAATCATAGAAACCATATACTATGCCCATAAAGAATGCTTTAAAAATATCGACTAAGCCACTAAAGAAATTACCGTTATTCATTTTATTTGTTATTTAACTTTTACATTATAATACTTCGCGTCAGGATGGTGGATAACTATCGCAGATGTACTATGTTCTGGATGTATTTGCCATTCTTCTGATAGTTTCATGCCGATACGCTCAGGCTTTAATAAGGTAAATAATTTTTCTTGATCTTCCAGGCGCGGACAGGCAGGGTAACCGAAGCTATAGCGCATTCCATGGTAGCCGCCGCGGAGTAATTTTTTAATATCGTCTTTATTATCTTCTGCCTCATAGCCAAGTTCTCTTCTAATCCTAGCGTGAGAATATTCAGCTAAAGCTTCTGTAGACTCCGTCGCTAAACCATAGTAGTAAAGATACTCCGCGAAGTCACCACTGTTATATAAGCTTTGAACAAATTCAGCCGCTTCTACTCCGATGGTTACTAGTTGAAACCCGACTAGATTAAAGCCATCATCATCAGTTCTGAAATAATCACTCAAACATAAATGCTCCCCAGAATTCTGACGAGGGAAAACAAAAGAATCAATAATTTCTTTTTTATCTTCACTAAATAAATTTAATTTATTAGAGTGTTCTGGATCGATTTTACAGTAATAGTAACCGTAAACTATTTTAGGTTTAAGCCATGGGTTAGCTCTAGTTTCTTTTTTCAATCTCTCTAAGGTAGGGTAAATTTCTTCTTTTAAAAGTTTATCGTATTCTTCTTGGGTCTTTTTACCTTTACCCATGCGCCATTGACCGATGATCATCGCATCTAAGTTAAGGTATTGCCACATTTCATCTAAATCAATTTCTTCAGGTCCTATTAATTTATCGCCGTAGAAAGGTAATTCCGGGATTTTTTCACGCTTAATAGCTTTAGTCTCTGAAAGGTTTTCAGTGTAATCAAGTAATGGAGCATATTCGTCTTCATCAGATTCACCGACTTCTTGGTAAGGGCTATCTGCTTCACCTTCTTTAGCTTTAGTTTTATAAAATTCTTCTTTAATCTCTTCAAAAGACTTGCCTGAGTGAAGTCTTTCCATGATATCTAAATCAGTAAAAGCGTCATAGCCATAGTATACGTAGCCATTATAGGTATTTGCACAGTCCTGTTCAACGAAGCGCCTAGTAAGAGCAGCTCCTCCTAAAATAATAGGCAGTTCAATCCCCCTTTCATTAAGAACTTCAAGGTTCTGCTTCATTATTAGAGTAGATTTAACTAAAAGACCAGAGAGTGCTATTAAATCAGGTTTATGTTCTTCAACTGCTCTAATGATTTCTTCTACTGGAATTTTAATTCCTAAGTTATGTACTTTGTAGCCATTATTTGAAAGGATTATATCTACTAGATTCTTACCGATGTCGTGAACATCACCTTTAACAGTCGCTAAAACTACAGTACCCTTATTAGAGCTAGCTTCTAGCTTATCCATAAATGGCTCTAAAAAAGAAACAGCGGTTTTCATCGTAGTTGCTGACTGAAGAACAAAGGGTAATTGCATTTCACCAGCGCCAAAACGCTCACCTACAACTTTCATACCATCCATAAGGAATTGATTGATGATATCAAGCGGTCTATGACCACCATCTAAAGCTTTTTGGAGGTCACTATTTATATTGGTTTTATTACCATCTATGATCCTTTGCGATAAAGTTTCTTCTACACTTAGGTTTTCATAAGGGTCTTTATCTGAATTATCTTCAACTTTAATATCTTCTACTAAAGCTAAAAGGTCTGTCAGTGGATCGTAGCTAACTTCTTGCTCGTATTCTTTTGTCTCTTCTTCAGGCATGTTTTACGCTCTTATATTCTCTTCTATCATAGACTAAGTCTAAGCAAAGTTTTTTAAGATTTTCGTCAATTTTATGCATTGGTAGAATCTTTTTGTTGTTAACGATTGCCATATCAAGTCCAGCTTTTACGGCTTCATGCATAAATACTGAATTTACTGCTGGTCTGAGCCTAGCGTCTAACCCAAATGAAATATTACTTACACCTAAGATGGTTTTAACATGAGGAAGTTCAGCTTTTATCTGTCTAATCGCTTCAATCGTTTCGATGCCTGCAGTTCTAAATTCTTCATCTCCAGAACCTAATGTGAAAGTTAGAGTGTCAAAAATAATATCCTGTGGGCTCATACCATGCTTGTTTACAAGTAAGTCATAGAGTCTCTTTGCGATGGCAACCTTTTTCTCAGCTGTTTTCGCCATGCCATCTTCATCTATGGTTAAAGCTACAAGAGCAGCTCCATATTTATTACAAAGTGAAGCTATTAATTCGACTCTTTCTTCTCCATCCTCAAGGTTTACTGAGTTAACAACTGCTTTTCCTGAGATTAACTTTAATGATTCTTCGATAACAGGTGCTTCAGTACTATCTACCATGATCGGAATATTTACTGAAGTGTTTACCTTCGATATGATTTCTTTCATATCACGAGTTTCATCTCTTCCGACAAATGCTGCACATAGATCTAGTATTTGAGCACCCTCCTCTACTTGCTCTTTTGCAAGTTCAGTAATCGCTTCATAATCTTCAGCTGCAAGTAATTCTCTAAATTTCTTACTACCATTAGCATTCGTTCTTTCGCCTACAATAAGAGGCTTGGTTTCCATATCCATAAAGACAGATGAGTATATGGAAGAGACAGAGTCTTCAACCTCTCTTAAAATTCCTTTCGGGCTAAATGCAAGTTTTTCTTCGTTGATTTTATTTACAGCAGCAGCAAGTTTACTTATATGTTCGTAGTTTGTACCGCAGCAACCACCAACTAGCCTGATATTGTATTTTCTAACGAATTTATCCATGTATTCAGCAAATTCATCAGGCTTTAAAGGAAAGTGAGCGTGCCCGCAAACATTTTCTGGGATTCCAGCATTAGGAAGGCAGCTGAGCATAAATGGACTAGATTCTGAAATACTTTGAAGATGCTCTTGCATTTCTTTAGGTCCAGTAGCACAGTTCATGCCGAATGCATCTACAGGGTATGCAGAAATAGTTGTAAGGGCTGCATAAGAGTCTGAACCAACTAGCATAGTTCCCATTTGTTCAATTGTGATTTGGACTTGAAGTGGGAATTTAATTCTAGTAGAAAGCCCTGCTCTTTTTTCCGAATCCTTTAAAAGAACTGCCGCTGGATAAGCCTTAAGAAGCTCCTCATCACTTTTATCTTTAAATTTCTCTTCAATCTCTTTAAAAACTTCAAATGATGCAGCAAGCACAGCTTTGATTTGAAGAGGGTCTTGGCAAGTTTCAATTAAAATTACATCTACTCCACCATCAATTAAGCCAGCGACTTGGGGTTTATATGATTCTTTTAGTGCATCAAAAGTAACATTTCCTAAACTAGGTAACTTAGTTCCAGGTCCTATAGACCCTGCAATATACCTAGGCTTTTCAGGTTCTTTCTCGGTAAATTTATCCGCTACTTCTTTAGCTAAAGTGGCAGCAAGTTTACTGATGTCATAACTTTCATCTTCTAAACCATACTCTCCGAGGACAAGTTTACTTGAACCAAAGCTATTGGTTTCAACAATATCTGCACCAGCTTCAAAAAATCTAGTATGAATTTCCTGAATCATTTCAGGTTTAGTCTTATTTAAATTCTCTGGACAGCCTTCTAGATCTTTCCCGCCATAATCTTCAGCGGTTAGGTCATATGTGAACAAAGTCGTTCCCATAGCCCCGTCATATATTAAGACTTTTTCTTTTGCAAGTTCAACTAAGCTAGGTTTCATTCTTTTATTCATTTTAATCTATTGTCTTCCTTTCAACGTGAATAATTTGGAGACTAGTGTATGACGTATAAGTTCGAGGCTGAGGAGAAGGAAAAACCGCAGTGTAATGGAATTACATGAGGATTTTGACGACGACGAAAACGAAGAAATTATAGTTATACACTAGTCTCCTATTGAGTAATTTTTAAACTACTGATATATTATCCATTAGTGGACTCTACAGTTATAGTTCCCAATGCGATAGCTCTTGAAACAAGGCAATTATGGTGGAATATCGATTCGCCAATTGCCAAACCTGTTTTTTATGTATTAATTACTATTGCTACTGGAATTCTTTTATACGGACTTTATAAAAAATTAAAACCGGTTTTACTAGCTAAAGATTTAAAGAATGACTCTCGTTTTAAGTCTTTTTGGTCTAGATTATTTTATTTATTACAATACGCTTTTTTGCAGAAGAAGATTGCGTCACAAAGAACACCAGGTTTAGCTCATATTGCAGTTGTACTTGGTTTTATGACTCTATGGATAGTTACTAATATAGTAGGTTATCAAGATCACAGTGAAGTTTATTTCTTCCAAGGATCGTTCTATAAGCTAGTTAGCTTTGGAGCTGAAATTGGTGGAATTTTACTTTTAGTAGGTATTACATCTTTTACTTTAAGAAGATATATTTTCACTACTAAAAGATTAGATGCTACTCAGATGGACTGGATTCAACCAGCCTTTTTATTTGCTCTTGCTTTAACTGGATTCCTTGTCGAAGGTATGAGAATCGCTGGAACTAGGGTTGAAGAGAATTTCTCTTTTATCGGTAACGCTCTCGCTCAAGTTTTTCAGTTTATGACTGAGCAAGATCTTCATAATACTCACGCTACTTTCTGGTGGATTCATGCACTGCTTACATGTGCCTTTATTGCTTTAATTCCTTACTCTAAGTTTGTGCATATTTTCTTTGCACCACTTCCTATTTTCTTTAGATCTGATCGTGAGCGTGGTCAATTAAGCACTCCTTTTAAGCTAACAGATATGCTTGAAGCTGAGGAGAAAGGTATCGAAATAGATGAAGAGGATTTTAATGCTGGTGTCTATGAACACTCAGATTTATCCTGGAAGTCAATGCTTGATAGTGAAGCTTGTACTGCTTGTGGTAGATGTCACGTAGTTTGTCCTGCTCAGAATACTGATAAACCTTTATCACCAAAGCATTTGTTTTTAGATATTAAAAAGTTATCTGCTCAGAAGGATGCTGATCCAGAAAATAGTCCTGAATTATATGAATTTATTTCTCCAGATGTACTTTGGTCGTGTACCTCTTGTAATGCTTGCGTGGAAGAATGTCCTATCTTCATAGAGCATGTTGACACTATTGTTGATATGAGAAGAGGTTTACTTGCGCTAAACCAAGCTCCAGCTAATTTGCAAGCGACTTTGAAAAACTATAGAACTAAATCTAATCCATGGGGACTTGCTCCTAGTGAAAGAGAGAAGTGGACAGAATCACTTAAAGAAGAATATGGATTTGAGCTTACAAATTTAAGTAAAACAGAAGCTAGTTTTGAATATCTTTACTGGGTTGGCAGTCCTGGTGCTTATGATACTCGTAACATCGATGTTTCTAAAGCTAATGTTCGTTTATTTAAGGAAGCTGGACTTGACTTTGCGATTTTAGGAAATGAAGAAAAAACTTCAGGTGATCTTGCTCGTAGAGCTGGTGATGAAGCAATGTTCCAAGAAATAGTGATTGAGAATATTGAAATCTTTAAAGCGTTTGGTGTGAAGAAAATTATTACTCAGTGTCCACACGTATATAATACTTTTAAAAATGAGTACCCTGAATTTGGTTTAGAAGGAGTGGAGATATTCCATCATACTGAAATTCTTGCTGAATTAATTCAAGAATCTAAGTTAATACCTAAAAACACTGTTGAGGCTTCTATTACTTATCATGATCCTTGCTATTTAGGAAGATATAATAGGGTTTTTGATCCACCAAGATTCATTTTAGAGAGCATTCCTGGAGTTGAAATTAAAGCTGTAGCTAATGAAAAAGAAAAAAGTACTTGCTGCGGTGGTGGTGGAGCCCAGATTTGGTATGAAATGCCTGGAAGTCAAATCAATTCAATGCGTTTTGACGAGCTTAATGAGCATAAACCAGATAAAATTTCTGTAGCTTGCCCTTATTGCAGTATTATGATTGATTCTGCAAGCAAAACTGTATTTCAAGGAACTCATGTGCCTGAAGTTGAAGATGTGGCGATAACTTTAGCTGCTTCTGTTTTATAAATCCAACTTATTTATTAATAATTATTCAATATTTCCTTTATTCAAGCTTAATTTTAGTTGGGGAGAATATGTACATGAGAATTAATGATAACTATCAGTTTTATAATTCTCTCTATCAATCAAGCTCAGTAAATGAGAGTTTACCCCGGATCAAAGGAGATTCATAAGCTTGATGGTAATTCAGAGGAATTATTAGTGGCTTCAGAGGCTACACAAAACTTTGATGAAAAGTATAGCGCAAAGCTGCGTGTGCTTCTTTATGATTTTAAATACAATAGTAATGACGGTAATAAGAACCAGAATTTGAAGAATTTAACAGCTTATCTTTCACGTGATTTAGATTCCCGAGGAGTTGTTAATCCAATGGATGTCGCAAAGGAAATAAGGTTATTAAGAAAAGATTGGGCTTTTTCTCCTGAACAAGTTGATGAAATATTGAGTCAGATAGAAGGTCAAAATGAAGATGATAAGTACTTAACCAGTTCTTAATCTAGTATTGGCAATATTAAGGTATGAGAAGAAGAGATAAGTATATTAGTTTAATAGACCTTAGAGATTTATCTGTTGGGCAAAGTAATAATTCACCTATAAGTTCTGATATTGAATCTAAATTTAATCCGGATAATGAAAATTTAAAAGAAGACTATGGCATCGGGCTTCACACTAATTTCTATGATCTAAGAGCAGCGGAGGGCTTTGAAAAAGAAAATATTTTAAGTAATATTAAAAGACAAGTAAATGTTCTCTCTAAAGATAAAGAACTTGATTATGATAAGTTGCAAAAACAATATGGTTATTCTGATGAGCAAATACTAGAGCTTAAAAATGCTATTGACCCTAATCCGAATACTTGGCTGGGGAATGGTGCTTCACCTATAAATCCTAGTGATGGTTTTAACCCTGCCACTAATCAAGTATTCCAGTATGCTAATAATCCTAAGACGTTTGGTAACAATACACAAGAGGTTGACAATGCTTTCGGAGGGCAAGGTAATACAATTAAACCTGAATTTGAAAGAACCTACAACTCATTAACTGCAATGTTTGAAAGAGATGGGGTTCAAGCTAATGATATTAAAGCTTTAGGTACATTCACTGGTGGAAACCAATCAGGAGATTTATACTCATTTAAATTAGAGGGAGAGACTGATCCTAGATATATTTTTGTTGACAAGAGGACTCCTGAAGTAGATAAGGATAAACCTGCTCAAGCTCAAGGGTATATGGGGGCTGGAACTTTCGATGGCTTTGAGTCTTCTATTGACAAAGAAGCTGATGGAGATGGAAATCTAGTACTTAATACTAATGAAGGTGAAGTAACTATAAATAAAGATAACTATGGAATCTAAACTCTAGTTCTAACAGAAGCTTGATGCATTTTTTCTTTAATAGCTTCTATAGTAGTTTCACCGTAGTGAAGTATCGAAGCTAGAAGCGCTGCATCAGCACCAGCTTTTAAAACATCTATAACATGATCTGCATTACCTGCACCGCCGCTTGCGATAACTGGAATCTGCACAGCATCACAGACTGCACGCGTTAGCTCAATATCATAACCAGCTTTACTACCATCGGCATCCATACTAGTTAGAAGAATTTCACCAGCTCCGCGCTGCTCCGCTTCTTTTATCCATTCAAGCGCATCTAAACCAGTACACTCTCTTCCACCTTTCACATAAACATCCCATCCAAGCAAGCTAGAGCTTCCATCTACTGTGTTGTTCAGGTTTTGTGAAATACTCATTGACGCTCCGGTCAACTCCGTTTTCCCAAGACCTTCACGCCTTGTATCTGAAAACCTCTGACTAGTTTGGCTTTCTGGAGAAGAAGGTCTTCTTTTAACATCAACAGCTAAAACTATGCACTGACTCCCAAAGTTATCCGCTGCTTCAGATATTAAAGTAGGGTTTCTAACCGCACCTGAATTCATGCCGACTTTATCGGCCCCAGCATGGAGTAAATTCTCTACATCTTTTACACTAGAGACTCCACCACCTACTGTAAGTGGAATAAAGACTTCTTTCGCTGTAGTTTTTATAATTTCATATGTCGCTTTGCGATCCTCGTGACTGGCGGTGATATCGAGGAAACATAATTCGTCAGCACCCATTTCATAGTACTTACGGGCTAGTTCGACAGGATCACCAGCTTTCTGTATATTGACAAAGTTAACTCCCTTAACTACCTGACCTTTATCTACGTCTAAACAGGGAATAATACGTTTACTGATCATTAATTAAAGTTTATCAGCTTATGAGTTCCAATAATTTTATATTATTTAAAAAGAGAAAAGTTAGAAACCTAATGAAAATACAGGAGAAACTCGACTACCTAGCAAATATATTCAATGACTATAATCCACATGATTTCCACTTCCTTCCATTTAAAATAGCTGATAAAGCAAAGTTCTTAATTCATGAAAAGCTTTATTCTAAAGAGCTTACAGAAGAAGAAACTAATAGTTTTGCAGCTAAGTTAGAAGCATTAATCCAAGGCATTGAAAAGCGTAATGAGCAAGAGATTATCGATGCTCAGGAAGCGGTTAGTGCTGCTTTAGAAGCCAAGCCCTGGAATGTATTTTGTAAGAAATTTACTTTAGACACTAGACCTTTTACGGCCAAAGTAAATAAACTTTTAATGCTCAACGAAAAAGAAGCATTAGAGAAAATCAGTAAAAATAGTGAACTGATTTTAGGTAGTGATAAATTACACGGAGTGGATGCTGTTAGCTCACTTTCTCAGAGTTATTTTAGAAGTTATGATAATGCTATTCAGGCATGTGATTGTGTTTTAAACCCTAAAGTAATTAAGGAAATTATAGAACAGGCTTTAGAAGCAGTTAAAACTTTAAAGATTTCAGTTTCTGATTCACCCTTGACTGATATTAAAGAGATGCTTCAAGAAAGTGAAGCGCGTTTACGTGAGTTTCACTCTGCTTTAGTTTATAGAATTAATGAAAAGGTCCAAGGATCTCATTATTTGAGCTTTGATGATGAAGCGAATCCTACAGTGGTCTTCTTAAAGAGAAACCCTAAGCATCTTCAGAAGATTCCTACCACTAAAAACCTTTTAAATTTCCAGATCTACGATGCTGTTACTGCAAATAACGTGACTTATAGAAAAATCAAAGAAGCTTTGAATCGTAATGATATTAAAGAAATAGTCTTGGTTGATACCTTAGTTAATGATTTAGGTGAATTTGTTGAAGAAATGCGCAACGATCAGTTAACTTTAAGTATGCAGACTATGGATATGATTCAGCAAGAGCTTGCATTAAACGTGGTTTATCAATTACTTTGGGAAGATGAAATTCCTGTTCGAGCTGATGATGCTTTCGAAAATTAAGGAAATTTAAAGAAGGTTCAGGATAATATCAAGTAATCCGTATTACGCTATGTTAAAATGTAATACGAAATGGCGTTTGGCATACAAACAGCTGGAAAAGTCGTTGGTGCACCTTTTAAATTGATAGGTGGGCTTGGTAAGAGGCTGTTAAATCTTCTACCTTTTACCAAAGGTAAAAAAGGTGCTGAAGCTAAACGTAAAGATATGGAAGTGATTGCAAGACCGAATCTTCCAACTATTCCGATTAAGTTTAGTTTTGATATTCCGAAAGAACTAGGAAATGATGCTAGTGTTGTCGCTAATTTTCCTGGCTTTGATCAGTTTAAGGGACAGATTCTAGATGCTATGGAAGATTATGCTAATTTAGCAGTGGCTGTCCAAAATGGCTCACATTTCAGTATCACTTTAAAAGACATCAAAGAACCAGTATTAAAAATAAATGGTAAGGAAATGGACATTCCGAAAATTATGGAAGCTTTTCAGAAGGCGAAGGGAAATCCAGAGCATCGCGACTTTTTCTTTACTAATTTTATAAAGGTTCTTAGAAACGGTAAGTCTGTGGATGCTTTTGTGAAAGAGGTTGATAAATTTAAGCCTGGTGAGAAGGCTGCGAAGGAAAAGCCTAAGCCTAAAAATGAAGTTAAGAAAACAGAGGGAATACTGAAGCGAGCTAAGTCTGATAGGGATTATTTGGAGAGTATTTATGATGAAACAATCTATAGTCAAAAGCAAGCTGGTAATTCAAGAACAGCAGTTTTAGTTAAGCCTCAGAAAACAAAAGAAAAACCCAAAGAAAAGAAACAAGCAGTTGCTACTAAAAAGAATTATTCATTACTTGAGAAAGAAGTATCATTAGCTAAGATTAAAAACTATATTAAAGCTCTTGGTGTCGGAGCTTTAATAAGTGGAAATCCTATTGATTCGTATACAAGAAAAGCCATTACTCCAAATACTGTAAAAGAAGATGTTGAAGGTGTCTTTGATGGAATCTACTCTGGGGAAATTGAATATTCTGATGATTCACAGAATCAGGTTGGCTTTTTAAGGAAAGGAAAAGAGTTTTTAGGTTCGATATTTTATGGAAACCATGAAGAACCATTACTAGCAATAGATAAGCCTGGTGGGAAGATAGTTTACTATGGTGAAGAAGCAGTATCTGGAAAATTAACAAGATCGGAGTATCAAGAAAAACCTTCTCCAAGTATTGTTGAAATTATTACTTCACCCTTAACAGCTATAAAAGATAAGGTTGAAGAATTTGTCCCGTTCCTTGGTGGGGACAATGACTCAGCGGCATTAAATAATAGTCCAGAAAATATGACTGTGAACTTAGAAGAAGTCCCCAATAAAGAAGGAACATATGTTCCGACTTGGGGAGACGAAATTATTCAGAAAGGCTCTGGGTTAATTCAAGAGGGGCAAAGGCAAATTAAGCAAGTCATTCAACAAGGAAAAGAATTTATAAATGAAGGTAAGAGTAAGCATAATGAAGAAGTTGCGAAACGCTTTGGAGCAGACAGTCGTATAACTCAGCGCTTAAGTTTTGGAGAAACTGAATCTAATGATCAAGTAGAAAAGCCTAAGGCAGAAAATAAAGAACAAGCCGTTGAAGCTAAAATAGAAAGAACTGAAACTAAAGAAGAACCTAAAAGAGGTTTTAGAGGATTCTTCTCTCAAATCTATTCAAGTACCCCTTGGGAAAGGACTAAAACTCCAATTAAAACTTTAAATGAAGATGTTCAAACTGTAGTTGAGAAGTTAAGTAATCCTCTTGAAACTATTAAACAGGATTTAAAGACCGTTAAAGAAGCTTACCAGGCTAATTTTAGTGAAAATCAAGCTGATTCTTTAGAAACTTCATCACTTAATAATGAACCTGAAGAGATAGAGCAGGGTGAAGGCTTGGTGCAGAGTGAGTACGAACAGGATACTACCCCGCTAGAATTTGAGGAGCCCGTAATTACGGCAAATGATTCTTCTTCCCAAGATGAAGATTTCAGTAAAGACCCCGAGTTTAATACTTAGCTAAAGCTTCCCGAACATGCTCTCTATCATCAAAGTGAATAGTCTTATCACCTAAAATCTGATAGTCTTCATGCCCTTTTCCAGCTACAACAACAAGATCCGTAGCTTTAGCGCCTTTGATAGCTGAAGCTATTGCTGTAGCACGGTTTTCTATTACTTCAGTTTTATCCATACTCGGAAAACCGGTAAGAATATCTGCGATAATCTGTGAAGGTTTTTCGCTACGAGGATTATCAGAAGTTACATAAACCTTGTCAGAGAGATCAAAAGCGATCCTACCCATTTGTGGACGCTTGGTTATATCTCTATCACCACCACAACCAAAAATACAGACTAAGTTTTGAAGGTTATCACTATTATTCACTAAGTCTCTTGCACCTTTTAGAATATTTTTCAATCCATCTGGGCTGTGTGCGTAATCCACTATACAAGTTGGTTTTCCAGTTTCAAAGATAGTTTCAAATCTTCCAGCCACGGTATTTAATTTTATGGAATTTTCTGCAACGCTCTTCAGGCTTAAGCCTTCTAGTATTCCTAGAAGAATAGCTGCAAGTGAGTTATAGACATTAAAAGTACCATTTAGTTTTAACTTAATTTCTATTTCTTCAGAGTAATTTTTAGCTCTAGCCTGAAGTTTTTCACTTAGCTTAAGCTTGTAAGAAATACCTGCTTCTGAAATTTTTATATCTTCTGCTTTTAGATCAGCTTCAGCTGAATTTATCCCAAAAGTCCAAATCGCAAGCTCTTCATTATCAGCCTCTCTTCTAAAATCTTCATAGTAATCATCGTCTAGGTTTAGGATTGCTGAGTCAGTTACTTGTTTAAAGATTTGAGCTTTAGCTAGCATGTATTCCTGCATAGTGCGGTGATAGTCAAGGTGATCTTGACTTAAGTTACTTACAATCCCGTGTTTAAAACTAATTCCCATACATCTTTTTTGATCAAGCGCGTGAGAACTTACTTCCATAGTGGCAAGCTTGATGCCTTTATCTTTAATTCTTTGAAATTCTGCTTGGATAAACTCTGAAGATGGTGTGGTGTTGCCGATTTCATTATATTTATCTGAGCTTTGATCTTTAATTCCTATGGTACCGATTAGGCTACATTTTTTTAACTCTTCTTGCTCAGCGCTTACTTCAAAGAGTTCTTGAATTAGGTGAGTGATAGTCGTTTTACCATTAGTTCCTGTTACACCATAGATGCTAAGGCTTTTACTAGGTTCACCATAAAATTTGTTTGCGTATTTAGCCAGTGTGACTCGGTTATCTTCCTTCACTTCAAATTCGATTTCAGGATTTGCTTCTTTAAGTTTTTCAAGCTTTTCCTTATTCTCTGGGATATTTATAAAAGCTTCTTCTACTACGACTAATTTTGCACCAGATTTGATTGCATTTTCGATGTAGTCATGTCCGTCAGAACTATTTCCTTTTATGCATAGAAAAATAAAATTTTCGGCTACTTTTCTACTGTCACAGGTTAAGCCTGCATAAGATTGAAGTTCACTACTAATCATCATATTCCTATTTTAACGCATGTTTTATAGCTATAATCTAGCTACTTGTTTCAAATATTAAATAAAAACATAATTCTCTTGCTTTTCTCGTCTTGATAAGTTATCATTGTTGCTCTATGGCTAGATACAGAGGTCCTAAAGATAAACTTTCTAGAAGATACGGCGAAGTCCTTAATGGAATGCCTGTTTTTGATATTGCAAAAAGACCATATAAGGCAGGAATGCATGGTCAAAGAAGAGCTAAGCCTTCTGAGTACAGCATCCTTCTTTCTGAGAAGCAAAAGCTTAGATTTAGCTATGGCGTTATCCAAGAGAAACAGTTCAGAAAGTATGTAGATAAAGCTGGAAGAAGCAAAGGTTCTACTGGTGAAGTTCTTATGCAACTTTTAGAAACTAGACTTGATAACATCGTTTTCAGATTAGGTTTTGCTAACACGACTGCAGCAGCTAGACAATTAGTTACTCATGGTCATATTTTAGTAAATGGTTATAAAGTAGATGTTCCTTCATACAGACTTTACCCTGGTGATGTAGTTAGTGTTAAAGAAAAATCTCGTAAAATCCCAGCTGTTATCGAATCTATGAAGAACTGGGTTGATACTTTAGCTTATGTTAAAAGAGAAAAAGATTCATTCGTTGGTGAATTAGTTGAAGTTCCTGTAAGAAAAGAAATTCCAGTTCCTGTAAATGAGATCATGATCGTTGAGTATTACTCTAGATAGTAAGATTTAATATTCTAAATTTTATTAGCCCGGCTTTGCCGGGCTTTTTTTTGTCTTAACTACAAGTATTTGTTGTTAATTTTCAAATATTTTGAGGAATATAGTATAAGCGGACTAGTGTATGTACAGAACTAAGGCTAAATCAATCGCTAAAAAATATAACTTATTTGCTGATAAGTACTTATATATAGTTTTATTACTATTAAGCTTGCTATTTTCAAGTTTTAATTGTAGTCACGCCCAAACTTTTAAACTTCAAGCTAACAGTTCTGAATCTTCTTATGAAAAATCAAACAAGGGGATATTAGGCGTAAAGTACTTACATCGACAAAATTCTGAAAGTACAGTAATTCAAGTTTATCCGAATACTCCTGCTGAAAGAGCTGGAGTTCGTGTCGGTGACAAAATCGTTGCTGTTGATGGGGTTAGTGTTAGACCTTATGACGCGAATCACGTTTTTGCTTTAATTGAAGGACCACCAGGCTCACCTGTAGATTTAAGCATGCTTAGATGTAGTGCTGATTGTAGACCTTATCAGTTACGCTTAGTGAGAATGGATATGAATCAGATTCAGTCTAATAACATTTTTAGAATATATAGGTATGGTTATTAGGAGTTCGAAAGTGGCATCGTAGCCTGAGCTATTTGGGAGGGAGAGCTTTCACTCACTGATTGTGAAGGCTCAGAAACACAAAGTGTTTCTCTAGATTTGTGTAATACCCTGTCAGCTTCGCTGCGGGGATACTCCGTGTTTAAGACTTTCGCACACAAATGCATGCAAGCATGCGCTTGACTCGACTTCAGTCGAAAATAGCAAATCTAGATGCCACCTTTTATTAATTAATACCTTAAAATAAATTAACTATTAACTCTGAATACTTTTCATTAACTACATTACGTTTAACTTTCATTGTTGGCGTTAATTCACCTCCATCTATACTTAGCTCTTCATCTAGGATTGCAAATTTTTTGATAGTTTCATAGTTGTCTAAACCGATGCTATTTTTATCTATCTCATCTCTAATTAGTTCATTCAGGTCACCACTTTCAGATAGTTTTCCTGATAAATCTAACTTAGTGTCACTATCTTCGTTCCATTTATAGAGATAGTCTTTATCTACAACTATTAAAGCTGCTAAATAGCGCTCTCTATCACCGACAACTACGACTTGATTAATAAAGTTGCTTTGGCATAGCTTATGTTCAATTTTAGTTGGTGCAACGTTTTTACCACCAGCGGTGATAAGCAAATCTTTCTTTCTTCCGATGATTTTTAAATACCCTTCGTCATCGAACTCTCCGAGGTCACCTGTATGGAACCAACCATCAATGATACATTCATTTGTAGCAGCTTCATCTTTATAGTAGCCAGGGAAAAGTGAAGGTCCTTGGCAGAGAATTTCTTTATCTGAACCCAGTTTTACATCGAAGTGTCCAAAAGGTATTCCTACTGTACCTGTTTTATTCCTTAATAAAGGATTAACAGTCAGAGGTGCAGCCGTTTCAGTTAAGCCATATCCCTCTAAAACTTCTATGCCAATAGCTTTGAAGAAATAAGAAATCTCATGGTTTAGTGGAGCTCCACCGGAAACGAAAAATTCTAAATGAGGAGCTAATTTATTTTTGATTTTTGCTAGTAATGTCTTTTTAGCAGTAGTATAAGCGATATTTTCTAAGAATGAGATTGGCTTATTTGCTATTTTCTTTTTATGGTAATTGATACCGAAATCAATGGCTTTGAGAATGGTATCTTTGATCATTTCAGGTTGCTTTTGAAGTTCACCCATAATCTTGGCGTACATCTTCTCTAAAATACGAGGTACTACTAGCATCATTGTGATTTTTTCAGCATGAAGTAATTTCGGAATATCTTCTGGGACTGGGCAATAGACAAAGGTTAAACCTTGATCTAAGCCATAAAGCTCACCACAAACTCTTTCAAATACGTGAGCTAAAGGAAGAAAAGACAGCATGCGATGCTTATCATGCAGCGGAACGTATTCGTAGATTGATAATGCTGCAAGTAAGCAGTTTTTGTGAGTTAAAGGTACACCTTTAGGAATTCCTGTCGTTCCTGATGTATAAATGATTGTGGCTAAATCATCATCATTAATTTTTTTGATTTGATCTTTAAATTGATTTGGCTTATCTTTTTTCTCTTTTTCACCAATTCTTAAAATATCATCGAGAGTAATGATTCTAGGTTGATTTTTAGGAATGTCGCCGCGGTCATCTAGGACGATTACATATTTTAGATTTTCTAATTTATCAAAATTGGTTCTAATTTTCTGTAATTGAATTTTATTATGAACGAAAACATAATCAAGATGAGCGTGATTAATAATATGGAAAATAGCATCCTCTGAACAGTTGTGGTAGAGAGGAACTGTACAAGCACCAAGGCTTAGAACCGCAAGGTCACAACACATCCATTTCTGATTAGTGATAGAAAGTAACCCGATATTATCTTTGGCTTTAGCGCCAAGCTTGGCTAAGCCAAGGCTGATAGACTCTACATGATCATAAATTTCATTCCAACTAATTGATTCCAGATCAGAATTAGCTCTCTGCTGGTAACGAACTAATGTCTTCTCACCGAATCTTTGAGCTTTAGTTATAAATAATTCAGGAATACTTTTGTATTTCATCTGCCTTCAACTATATTATTGTGCCCATTAATCGTCAATCAAATATCCTGTAAAATATAGAAAGTGAAGAGTTTTAAATATTCTGCAAGAGATTCACGAGGAAAAGTGTCTAAAGGCGAAGTCGAAGCTTTAGATGAAAGGTCTTTGCGTAATAAATTAAGACAGAAAGGTCTCTGGCTAATATCTTTTAGTTCAAGTGACGATGCTTTATTTCCTTTTTTAAATAATATTTTTGAAAAGAAAATTGGTTTAAAAGATATGGTTATCTTTTCACGTCAATTTGCAGCGATGATAGAAGCTGGTATCGCGATTTTAAGGGTTTTAACTGTTCTAATTGATCAAACTGAAAATCAGAAGCTAGTGGCGATTTTAGAAGAGGTGAAGAAGGATATTGAACAAGGGGTCCCACTCTCTGAATCAATGGCTAAATTCCCTGAAGCCTTCGACACTTTATATATTTCCATGGTGAAGTCTGGTGAGATCGGTGGGGTTCTAGATAAAGTTCTCAACCGTGTTGCTGGATTTATGGAATCTAGGAATAAATTAACGAATAAAGTTAAGACAGCTCTCACTTACCCAGTGAGTTTACTTGTGATTTCATTTTTAGTAGTTTGGTTTATGTTAACTTTCATTTTACCGAAATTTTCGGCAATTTTTGATAGTACTGGTGGTGAGTTACCAGCGTTTACCCAGTCTTTAATTAATGTAAGTAATGTTTTACGTTCACCTTTTGTTTTGGTTATAGTTGCTTTGATTTGGTTTATTGCTTCAAGTCTTACCGCTTACTATAAATCTGAAGAGGGTAGGCTTGCTATCGATTCTTTACTATTAAAAGTCCCTATCTTCGGTCCAATAATCCAAAAAGTAGCGATTGCTAGATTTGCAAGGACTTTCGGGACTTTAATAGAGTCTGGTGTAGCGATTACGACTGCTTTAGATGTTACTAAAGCTTCTATTGATAATGCATTATTAGAGCAAGTACTTGTTAAAGTGAAAAAAGATATCGAAGAGGGAAGCGCTATTAGTAATAAGCTTTCAGAATCTGATGTTTTTCCACCAATGGTTACTCAAATGATATCTATTGGTGAAGAATCAGGTGAATTGGAGTCGATGTTAAATAAAATTGCTGATTTCTATGATGATGAAGTTGACTCTGCAGTTGAATCTTTAACTGCACTGATGGAGCCGGTATTTATCGTAGTTATTGGTGGTATTATCGGTGCGATTGTCGTTGCGATGTACTTACCGATCTTCAATGTAATTAATCAGATTAATTGATTTTAGGATTTTATCAAAACTCAGGAAGACAGTTCCTTGTATTACACGGATTCGAATATTCTTTATGACTGATGAAATTAAATAGTCAAAATCAGATAAATAACCCATATATAAGTGGAGGTAAAAGAAAAGTTGATGAATGCAACTATGGAAATCCTAAAGTAACATTTATCGTTGAAGATAAGGAAGACGAACTAAAAATTGGTCCCAAAAGATTTTTAGGCATGGGATGGGGAATGAATAAAAATAACCCTTTATCTGAAATGCGCAGAATTCAAGGTATAGCTTGGGGCTTAGTTGATTCAATAAATGATAGTGATGGGTCAGATGTCAAACTACTGTCAAGCACGATAAGAAACAATGACCTGGGGAATAGGGCTTTAGTTTCAGCTAATGGTAGATTCTCTACTGCTTATGGACCGATGCGTTTCCAAATAAGTCTTTTAAAAAAACAAATTCCTAGCTTTGAAGAATTGAAAAAAGTTGATCCTAATTTACATGATCTTAATTATCAAACTCATTTAGAATGGATTAAAGATGCCGAAAATCAATACAAGAATAATTTTGGATTAAATGAAACAGAACCAATAATGACGCTTCAGAATGAAACAACTGGGGAGCTTGCTTCTTTCCCCATGACTGAATTGAACTCTGATCAATGTCAGGAAACTATTCGTTTGGGTCTTGAATTTTTTCAAAGTATAGAAGCTCTTGCTTTTAAAGAAGCTGATTCGAATAAATCAAGTTTTTTTGCTAATATTTTTGATAAAGCAGCTGAATATGGATTTACAAAGCCAAATGATGTCTCTTTGTTAGTAGAGGATACATTTTTTGTCAAAGAGTCTTTGGTTTAATCTATTAAAGGATTTGATATGAAACTTATAGATATTTTCAAAGAGGTTTGTAACTATCATCAAAACAATTCTATTGAAGATGAACACAAAATATTAGAACCTAAAAATTTCGCAATATCAACAAGAATTGCAAATAATATCAAGGGAGATTGGGGACCTATAAAGTACGAAATTGGAGAGCGAAATAATTTTACATGTTCAGCTAAAATTATTTTTAAAGATAGTCATGAATGTGAAGTTATACAGAATCTTTCCAAGAATCGTATTGACTATTCAATTAGTATCGATAAAAATCGATTACATCTAAAATATGGCAATAGACAATATGAAGATAAAGAAGTTCCTTTGAGAGGATTAAAATATTTAAATCCCCTTAAGGATTTAAATATTTCAGGAGCACTCATAACTGCAGAAAATATCCTTCCACACATTTTACAATTAGAACAAGCTCTAAAGCCAATGACAACTGACACTCAATAGGCTATGGTTGTTGGGAGCTTTCCCAAATCTTAAAAACTAATACCAGCTTCCTTAAGCCTAGTAAAAGCTAGTTCAACTCTATCTACATCAGTAGTCATAGCCATTCTGAAGTATCCTTCTCCAGCATCACCAAATGCATTTCCAGGTGATACTACGATACCGCATTCATCTAATAACTTCTCACAGAATTCAGAAGATGAGCTGTAAGACTTAGGAATCGGTGCCCAAACGAACATAGATGATTTAGGAGCTTCTAGCTCTGCACCAAGTTCTCTTAAACCTTTTACGATAGCTGTTCTTCTAGCATCATAAACCGAGTTTCTTTGATCAAGAGTTTTTTGATCAGTTTCTAAAGCAGTTAAACATGCTTTTTGGACAGCTTTAAAAATACCTGAATCTACATTTGTTTTTACTTGAGAAAGTGCTTGGATAGCAGCTGAGTTTCCTAGAACCCATCCAGCTCTCCAACCAGTCATGTTGTAACTCTTAGAAAAAGAATGGAATTCAATAGCCACATCTTCAGCGCCTTTAGCATTGAAGACAGAAGGAGCTTGGTAATCATCAAAAGTAATTTCTGAGTAAGCCATGTCATGGCAAAGTAAAATATTATGTTCTTTACAGAAATCTACCGCTTCTTGGAAGAACTCAACTGGAGCAATGGCACTAGTTGGGTTATTAGGGTAGTTTAAGAACATAATTTTAGATTTCTTTGCGATATCCTCTGGGATAGCTTTTAAGTCTGGTAAAAAGTTATTCTCAGCTTTTAGTGGCATCTTATAAGGTGTACCACCAGCGAAGATAGTTCCAGTATTATAAACTGGGTAACCTGGATCAGGTACTAGTGTGTAATCACCAGCGTCAACATAAGCAAGGAAAATGTTGTGAATAGCTTCTTTAGAACCTATAGAAGAAACACATTCCATTACCGGATCAAATTCTTGAATACCAAATTTTTCAGCTGTCCATTTACATACAGCTTTTCTGTATTCTAAAGTACCTGTGTAAGGAGGATAATCATGAGTTTTAGGGTCATTAATCGCTTCATGCATAGTATCTACAATCGGAGAGAAAGTAGGCATATCAGGATCACCGATTCCCATGTTAATAATATCTACGCCTTTAGCTATAGCTGCAGCTTTTTTCTCATCAAGCCTTGCGAAAAGATATGGAGGAATCTTTTCAAGACGTTTAGAAGTTTCTACTTTTGATTTAGTTACCATACGAATCATGATTTTAGCGAATTTTTGTTGCTTTGTGGGGCTTTTACTTACTTTATTTTCAAATGTTTAGGGATTTTTAAAGTTAATTTACAAAATGATAGCTTAAGTAGATTTAATTTGAACAATGCGATCTTATTTTGATATAATGTTTTCTTAAGGATTTGAGTATTTTCTTGATACTTGGTGGAAGTTCAGATGCTACTAGTTAGAGGTTTTCTTGAATATGAGTCTGGGTTTGTCGAAAAGACAAGCTTTAAATCCTATTACCTTACTCTTACTTATAAAACAGCTTCTAAGCAAACTAAGTCTAGTGGAGAACTTTTACAGAAAAGTAAAAAGTTTCTTTTAAGTTCAGTGACATCCCAGAATTATACAAACGATGAAATCGCAGATTTAAATGATAAAAAGCTAAGTCTAAATGTTATTAAAAATATCAGAGATATCAGCGGTTATGAAGATGAGAGAAAATCAGAAAAGATTTCAACCAAGCTCTCTAAAGTAAAAGAAACTCAAACAGAATCTGATGAAAGTATTACGAGGATTGAAGTTGCACCTAGTGGTGAATTTGTAATTCAATTAGCAAATGATATTGATCCTTCCTCTGATTTAGTTCTTACTGTTTATTCACCTCAAGGTGAGTATATTAAGGAATTTCATTACTCTTTTAATGATTTAAGTAACCTTGCTAAGAATGAAGAAACTCTAAAGTTAAAAATAAATACGATTAACAAAACATACGCAAGAAGACAATTTCAGTCAAAACCACCAGCCGAAAAAGAAATTAAAGGTCGGGTAACTTCTTTAAATGGAGATCAGATTAAAGAAGGCTTACTTGTCGTAATTTGGGGATCGAATACTAGTTGTAATCGCTTTGATCAGAGTAAATTTAAGGCTATTGCTATCACCCACACTCAAGAAAATGGCTCTTTTAGCTTTAAATATTCTTCTAAAGAAAGTTATAAGACTGTATATTTAAGTCTTACAGCAGATGAAATTTTAGCGAAAAAAATCCAACTAAGTACTCATGGAGAAATTGAAACAGATCTCAGTATTATATTCAAATCAGTTTCCACTAAGACTCTTAGTAATTTAGTGAAAGATGAAACTTTTAAAAATATTCAAGAAGAATTTTTCTATTACTACGCAGTTCGTACTTCCCATGTGGGCTTTGAAGATCAAGTGAATAGTTCTAACTTTATTAAGGCTGTTTCATGTTTTGAGCAACCAAGTAATATTGAAATGAAGCAAGTTGGACATGGTCATGTTTTAGTAATAAAAGAATCTTGGTCTTGTGAAAGTGGTTTAAACCTTGATTCTGATTATGTTTATTCACTTAGTTCAAAGCTTTTTGATGATAAGTTTAGTGATTTTTATATAGGTGGTTCAGGCATTGCCATTAATACTTCCAACCCAAATACAAAATTCGAACAAGTTTACAGCTCAAATATTTTAAACCGAGCGTTTAATTTTATTGAAGAAAAGTCAAAAGCTTTATCGATAAAAGAAAAAATAGAATTTAAGGCAAGATCTTTTACTGATGTTTTAATTAATCAAGATTTATTTGATGTCAGAGAGGCTTTATTTATACCGATTGAACTCAGTAAGTTTGATTTAAGTGAGCTTCTAATGTATCAAGATTTGTTGACTGGAAAACTTTTAAATAGATCTTTTGAGCCACTCTTAATAAAGTTGAAAGCATATAGTGAAGACAATATTGATTTAGACATTGATAATTTATTACTTCACGTAAACCAAAACCTTGATTACTATCATCGTTTGATCTGGTACAGTATGGATGCAAATAGGCGTTTTGCAATTTTAGACAATTGCATTAGTCCTAATACGAATGGTAAAAGCATTGCTTCTGTAGTTGAAAATAAAATTTTGGGTATCTTAGGTAATTCAATTATTATGCCAGTTTCAGTAGGTTTCAATTTTGACCCTTGTATCAAGCTAAACCCTGGGGAAACTTTGTTAAAGCTATACGAAAAGAATAAAACTAGAAGTAAGTTTCACCTTAAAATTCCTAGTATTTAATTTATTAAACTTTGGAGGTTTGTTATCGAGATAAGCTTAATTAACTACTAAAGCTCCACTCACTAGGTTTATCTCTAAAGTCTTTAACTGTGATCCCAGCATCAATTAAGCGATCACGAATTTTATCACTTGTAGCAAAGTCTTTATTAGCTCTAGCTTCATTTCTGATTTCAATTAAAGTTTTCACTGCTTGATCTAAAGCTTTGCTATTACCCTGTGAAGCACTTTCGTGATTTACTAAATCAAAACCTAGAACACTTAGTAAGTAAATGATAGTGTCATGCTTACTTTGATCATTAATGTTTTCAAATAGTAAAGCTAAAGCTTGTGGACTTGATAAATCATCATCCATAAATTTTTCAAATTCAGAGATTAGATTTTCATCAAGCTGTTCTTTTAGACTTTCTTTTAAGTCAGCAGCTTTGAATGTAACCCCTTCATTTTTTAAATAATTCAGTCTTTCTTTTATTTGACCGAAAAGCTTATTAAAGCCATTTTCAGCGCTCTGTAATGCTTCATTTGTAAAGTTGATTTGGCGTTTATAGTGAGTTGCAAAGCAGAAGTACCTAATCGTATTTGGTTTGAAATTTTCTAAAGCACCTTTTATAGTCATAAAATTATTTAAAGACTTAGACATCTTAGTTCCATTAACCATAACCATACCGTTATGCATCCAGTACTTTGCTAAGGCTTCGCCTGTAAGACACTCTGATTGAGCGCATTCATTTTCATGGTGAGGAAACATTAAATCATCGCCACCACTATGGATATCTAATGTTTGAACATTGAACTTAGTTTCTAAAATTGATTTGATCATAGTGCTGCACTCTAAATGCCAGCCTGGTCTACCATAACCCCATGGTGATTTGAAGCTAGTTCTAGGATCATCTGGAAAAGCTTTCCATAAGGCAAAGTCAAGCTGATCTTCTTTCTTATCATTCTCATCAACTCTTGCAACACCTTCTTTTAACTGTTCAATGCTTTGTTTTTTTAATTGACCATAGTGCTTATGTAAAGCAACTTTGAAGTAGACATCCCCCTCTGCTTCATAGGCAAAGCCTTTTTCAATCAAAGCTTCAATGAATTTAATCATCTCTTCGATATAGTCTGTCGCTCTCGGTTCAAAGTCTGGCCAAGATACATTTAATGTCTTCATATCATCCCAGAATTCATAAGTGAATTCTCGTGATAGTGTGTCTGGTGAAACATTTAATTCTTTTGCTCTATTGATAATTTTGTCATCGACATTGGTTATATTTCTCATCCAATGAACTTCATAACCTTTATATCTTAAATATCTAGCGAGTAAATCCCAAGTTAAAGCACTTCTTGCATGCCCTATATGTGAATGATCATAAACAGTCGGTCCACATGAATAAATAGTCACTATGTTCTCTTGGACAGTTTCAAAATTTTCTAATTGATTAGTTAAATTATTAAAGACCTTCACATCAGTCTAAAATACCATATGTTAGTAGTACTTTTTTCTGAATTCTAAACATTTTTTCAGCTTCTGCTTCAGTTTCATGATCATAGCCTAATAAATGCAAGACTCCATGTATAAAAAGAAAGATTAATTCCCTTCTGAGACTAAAACCATACTCTTCAGCTTGCCTTGCTGCTTGTTTTGTGCAGATAATGATATCGCCTAGAGGTGTAAGCTCTTCACCTTCTAATTCAATAATAGGTTCGACGCTATTAAAAGAAAGAACATCTGTCACTTTATCTTTGTTGCGGAAATTTTTATTTAATTCTTGAATTTCTTGTTCTAAACAGAAGCTAAGGCATATTTCTTTTTCTTTATGCTCATTGATTTCAGTCTCAGAAAAGCAGATTTCAGCTACTTTTTCCCAATCAGCGCAAGTGCAGATATCTATATTTTCTTCAAGCTCAGGGCGTAAAGGGTACTTGTCTGTATCGTCTCGATTGATAACCGTGATTGGCATTTAGAATATTCTAGTATATTAAGAAACAAAAGTATTGATAAAACTACTGAATAAGTTCAATCGCAGTACCAGTGATCTTATCTGCTAATTTTTGAGCTTGAGTAGAGAACTGGAAATATCTCTGTGCTTCAGTTAAGTAATGAGCTTCAACTTTACTGAAAACATTACTTTTCTCTATAGCCTCTGAGATGATAGTACTATTAGTACTTGCTAGAGTCGGTAAACCAGATCTATCATTTGGTTCAAAGTAAACACCGTCTTTTAAATCAGTTAAACCTTCAGCATTATTAAAATTGGCTAGTTGGATTTTATAAAGAGAAACTAAGTTGTTTCCGTCTTTTCCATAGACGATGCCATCTTCTGCGACTTTAATTTCATCGTATAAACCTAAATACTTACCATTACGAGGGTCTAAGCCGACATTGATAGTTTGAGTATTTCCAATAGGTCTACCCGGCGGATTTAGTTGTTGTGCAGCTCCATTGCTGTTATACCTGAAAACATTCTCTGTAGCAAAGTCTGTCATGTTAGTAGGGTCAGTGTTATAGTGGCTGAACCTATGCTCTCTTCTGAGTCTAGTGTAGGAACCTTCAAGTGGTGTTCCCATTAATAGAAAACCTTCTTTTGTAACCATGTCACCTGAACCATCGATGTGGAAGTCACCTAATCTGGTGTACATTGTTTTAGCTTTATTTGGGTCTCTTACCGTAAAGAATCCTTTACCTTTAATGTAAAGCTTAGTCCACTCACCGATTCTAGGCTCTTGTTTTCCTTGCTTCATACTGAAGCCTTCTTGGACTACTTCGCCGCCATGCATGAAATCTTTAAAGCCCCATCTTTTGGCTCTATGACCATCTAATCCCATTCCTGCAATATTTCCAGAAATGGTTGACATAAGTTCTGTTGAACTTAGGGTTTGGTTTTGAGACAAGTGGTGTAGATTATTCATATTTTTTATCCAAACATTTTTTCAAAATCAATAACTCTTGTTGAGCCCATTCTTACGTTTTTCTTGGCAAGAGTTGACCTCAGTATTCCTTCTTTAGTTTTGAAAATTTTCACTAGATCTCTTGAACCGATAGCTTGTATATCAACGCTGTTACCATGCATTTTTACGATAATCGTTTTAATATCGTGCACATCTGGAATATCTAATCTAATAGCTTTGTTTTTTCCATCTTCTAAAATTCTCGGAGCTAATATCTCCCACTGAGCTAATTGTTGTTTTCTTTGCTCTTCTGGACTTAATTGTTGTTGCTGAGCATTTCCTGCTTGATTTACTTGTGCTTGTTTATCTTGTGCAGTATCAGCCATACTTTCTTGTTTGCTTTCATAGACTGCATCTTCATCCATTTCCTGTCTTTGAACCATTCGCTGATTTTGAGACTGTTGCATTGCTTTTTGGCTATCTTGAAGTCTTTGTCCCATTTTTTTGTGAGACTGCTCCATTGCTTCAGCTTCATCTGGATTTGCTTCTGCGTTATTAGAACTGATTCTTTGCTGTTGTTGTGACTTCTTTTGTCTTTCTTTTATATATAAATTTTTTAAATCATCTGGAAGTTTTGCAAACTCTTCCTTTGTTAATTCAATTGATGGATCAAAATTCTGCTGATTGATTTTTTGCTTATTGCGACCATTGTCACCTTTTGCATTAAGTTCAGCCATTTGTTGAGAAAAGCTTTTGTTATTTAAACCAGCTTGTCCATTTGCGACCTTAGTACCAGAGTTTGTAGCTCTAGCTTTCGTATTATTGGGTTCTTGCTTTATATCCCGGCTTTGGTCACGCTGACCTGATAGAGTTGATCCGTTTAAATTACTCATAATATTAGTGTAGGTAAGTTAGATTAAGTAATGGTTATAAGGCACCAAAACTTAGTCAATATAAGTCTATTTTTAAACTTTTAAGTTAAGCATTGGTTAAGGTGGGCTTAATTTTAAAGATATTCTTGAATTGCTCTATCTATTTCAGCTTGAGTTTGTGAATTTAAGTCTTTTTCATATTGACTAAGTAAACTACTGATTTTTTTAAAAAGATTATCAATATTTCTGTATTTCTCTGGATATGGAGAGCTTTGAATTTTTCTTGCGAGTTGATCAAGTTTCATACTGAGGTTTCGATAGAATTCAGCAATTATCCCAAACTTATCGCGCTTTACTTGATTAAATCTAGATAGTTTAAACTTTTGTTCGTGAAAATACTCTAGATTTTCTAGATTGAAAAGATTGAATATCAGTGTCTGAAAGAATGGATCTTTACTCACTTCTAAGTCATCAAATCTATAACATAGAACCTTATATATATAAGAAAAGTCTATAGAATTTAGTCTAGAGTCTTTATTGAAGTCAAATTTCAAACTTTGCTCATCGTTACTTTCACTATTGAAAAGACTTTTAAACTCTAAAAGTAATTGAGTTACTTCTTCCTTAATAAAATGATAGTCCTTGTCTAGAAAAGAGAATGTATCTAAAGCTTCACGGATTTGACTACTTTTTCTAAAATAGCCGTTAAGTAGTCCAACTTTTTGGAACCATTTCATTTCTAATAGCTTTATTGGGAAATGTTCGTATATGTCTCCAAACCATTGATTGTGAGCTGTCTCAGCGACAAGTATTTCTAAAATATCACCTAATTCCATTAGGTGTTTAAATTGCCTTAGGAGTATGATGATATCTTTTTCTTTTAAGAAATTTAAGTTGTAATATAAGCCACTCCTTACTCCCCAGAGTGCATAGTAGAGTTGTCTTGATAGTCTATGAGCGCCTGAGTTTGATTTCAAGCTCTGATTATGGCTAGTAATGTGATCATTAAAGTATGTGATATGTGTTTTTGGAAAACCTGACTCTAAGTCAATACTCTGATCAATTCTTTGGGCAAAATTTTTATGTTTATAGTTAACAATATCTGCGTATTGAATTTGGATAATTTCACAAATTATATCCATGGCTTGGACATCGAAGTAAGAGCCGCCACGACAGAGTACGGCAGAGATGTTACTTTCATTTTTGAAGTTTTCAAAATAAGCTGTTTCGATATCAAATAAATGGCTAGAGCCATCGCTTGAACCGAACTTAGTTAAATCTTTAATTAGAATATTTCTGCTGTGGTTCAGTCTGGATAGATATTTTAAGCATTTAAAGCAGGTTTTAATATTAAGTTTTTTACTTAAAAGTAACCAGAGCATTTTATCGTCGTTTGTATTAAATTCTTCAGTTATACTCTGTGCCCAGCTTAGATAGCGATAACTATTCCAGGCTTTCACTTGTTCAACGGTTTTACCACCCTGAGAGAAAAATAGATCATGGTAATGAAATCTTTTCTTTGTTACTTGGTTGTAGACATTCAGAGAGTTTAAGCGTGTTGATAAGAAGCATACTTTTACAACTATTTCTATAATCTTGTTATAGTCAGTATTTGGTCCATGTTTGTTCTCAAATTTAGCGATTAGCTTTTCTATATCTTCAATATTTAAAGTTTCAAATGGATGATTATTTAATTCATTAATGAAGAAGTCAACAGCATAGCTAGCAATGCCATTTCTTTGAAACGCTTCTATGAAAAAGCTTGTGTGAATTTGGAAACCTTGTTCATTTATAGGAAAGTAGTTTGCATTTAGCCAGATTGCTAGTAATTGCTTAAATTTATCTTCATCAATATTAGGATCTAAACTTAAAAGTGAGTCAACAACTTTATTGAAGCAAAGCTCATTATCCATTCTTGTGACTCTAAGAATCTCAGTTTGAATTTCATCAAGATACGAACTGCTGATACCTATATTTTGGAGGGCTTCTCTTACTATTTTTGAATCTATTCTTTTACTTAGCCTGCCGCCGTTTTGATGAAGGTTTACAAGTGTTTTAACTATTTCAAATTCATCAATATTGTTATCTCGGTGGAAATTAATATATTTTTCTATTAATTTTTGTTTATTTGAAATTTTCTTTATGGCATTAAGGTAACGTGGATTTTCCCCTAAATAAAGAGATTGGATTCTTTCAATATTTGTTGAACTTAAAAAGTCACGTTTAATCTCGGTAAGAATATTGTCTGGATTGTCTTTGTGAAGAGGGTGCTTTTCATTTATTTTACCCCTGGTAAACCAGGTTTCAACCTCTTTAATATCTACTGTTAATTTTGATTGTGTTAATTGATGAACTTCTTCTATGTATCTTTTAGCAAGTCTTGCAGCTTCTGCTTGTGCGCTGTAAAGCTTTGCTTGAGTAGAATCTACTCCATGCTTTGCTATTGCTTTATTTAAGAGTTTATTGAGTCTAACTTGTGATTCAAAGACTTTTTGATATAGGTGAAGATGGTCAGAACTCATGCCTTCACGGATTAGAGTAAGGATTTTTCTAATTCGATATAGTTCAAGAGCTGCTATGTTGCTTTTAGAGAAAGCGTTGCCAATAAAACCACCTTCAGCATAAAGGTTTCCGGGTAGTTTATCACCAAAGTTTTGGTAGTGAATTAGAATATTTTCAATAGCTGGCTTATAGTCTTTTAGAGTTTGTAAGAGGATTTCTTTTTCGGGAAGGTCTAGCTGTATATCTATATAACTAAGATCCGAATTCTCAATATAGTGTTTTTGTTCCTCTAAGAGACACTTACAGTTTTTACAAATATCAATTTGGTTTCTAACATTCTTTAAGAAATTATCGTAGTCTTGAAAGTTACTAAAATCGGCTCCTAGTCTTTTAAGGGCTTCAGGGTGCAGTGAGTAATCATGCGCAGGGTGAAGTGGGATATGCATGATATGTGGGGCTTCAGGAGTATGCGCCGCATACCACTCTCTAAGTTGTAAACTTATTCTCTCTGTTCTATTTAAGGCGTTCGTCAGGAAATTAATTAACTCAGATATAAGTTTCTCTACGCTTAGATTTTTTTGCTCCTCAGGGCTGCTAAAAGATGAGCTTGAGAAATCTAGTAAATCATCAGCAATTTTATCGAATTCATGAGAATAGCGTTCTGAAGCCTGCTTAACGTAGGAAAGCTCAGTTTCTTGTTTTATCCGCTTTAGTAATTCACCTATTTCGTGACTAGAGCCAAGCTTCGTCATCCTCTTCCTCTTCTTGCTGACGTTTGAGCATATCTGTAGCAAACTTCAATGAAACTTTTTCATCAGTCTCAAGTTGCTCAATTCTATTCTCCTCTTCATAGTATTCCTCTGCTTGCTTTTCTTTTAACTTTTCTAAAGCCTCAGCTTTCATTCTTGCGTCAAGTAGGTCTTTTTGAGCTTGGACTCGATCTTGTTTAAACTGAGCAAGATCTTCATGTAATTTTTCAAATTCTTTATTTAATTTTTTTAAAACTCTTAAATACCCTTCAGCGTATTGATAATTAGTCTCTATCATTTCTTCTTGATTGGTTTTAATTTCAGCGTGTTTTACCTTAATATTTACACGGGTTTCATTGATTTTTTTCTCGATTTCCTGTATCTTTGCGAGCATTTCTTGCACGGCTTCATGCCGCATTCTTAAGATTTTTTCAAGTTTGAACTTGAAAGCCATATATATAATTAACCACAAATTAGAACTTTATTAAAATATTGACAGTGATCTACCTTAAACAAGAGGGCAAGATCTTTGTTAAGATAAGATTAACTTCACTGATCTAATAAAGAGAACATGTTATCTTTTGATGCATGGAAACAAATAATGTTAATTTTAATACGCTTAATCTTTTAAACCAAGGTTTAAAACAAGTGCCAAATAAAAACTATGTTCCAACTTACGGACTTACATCTGAACAAGCTCGTAATTTAGGAAAGCAATCTTTAAAAGATCCTGTAATCGGTGAGGTAAATGAAATCTAAGAGAATTCATTAAAGTCAATGGATACTGGTGACACATCTATAGAAACTCTAATGAGTGATACCGATCGACTGAAAGAAATTATTTTGTCAAATCCAAAAATCTTAGCTTCTACTGTTGATATAAACCATAGTACTAATCCAGATAATCCTCGTATTAATAAAATGCCTCTTTTGAGAGCTATTACAGAATACTCAGGATTTGCTCCATTTTATAGAAACAATAGTATTGCAGATGATTTTGTTAAGAATATTGTTCTTCCAAGCTTTGATAAGTTGTCCAGAAGTGATCAGGCTAACCTTCTAAATCATAAAGATGAACATGGTGTGACCTTTATGGATGCTATAAACGAACATCATGATAATGGTCACGTTCTTAAACCTAATGTTTACTTAGCTTTAAAAAATCATTTGGAAAATTGATTACACTTTCTTTGAAAGCATTAGTCCATCAGTCAAGCCATCAAGATAAGCTGTAAATTCAGCTAATTCTTTACTTTTAGAGCCAAATTTAATTTGCGCTTGTTTCAAAATAAGATTTTTAACTTTGTTGTTAATAGAATTATTTTCTCTTCTAATTAACCCTTTTTTCAGCTCATCAAGTGAAAATTTTTCATCGAAACTAGCTTTTTTGGATTTATTATTAATTTTTGTTTCGGTTTTAGCTGATGAGCTTGCTCCAGCTTTACTTAAAAACAGTTTTCTTTCAGCTGTTCTTCTTCTAGTTAAGCCTGGAAGTGCTCTAAGCTTACCTGTAGAAGGGCTTGGTGCTTTGTTCCACCTTAAGAATTCATCCGCTGTTCCAGTAAAGTCTTTAAGTTTTAATTTTTTAAGGAGAGTTGAGCTTTTAAATGCTCCCTCACCGATGTTGTAAATAAAACAAACTAAAGCGTCGAATTGGTTTTGATTAATTTTAACTGTTACAAATTTATTTACAGCAGTTTCGAACTTAATTAAGTCGTTTGCTAATAGTTCTTCAGCTTCTTCTAAGCTAATTTGGTCACCTTGCTTTACTTTGCGCTTAGGTGAATAACGAGTAGACCCGTAGCCGATAGTCCACACTCCAGCTGAGCACAGATATGCTTTGTTTCTAAAACCTTCAAACTCTTTAATGAGTTTGATTCCTTTTTCACTCGTTTTCATGATTAATAAACTCTTTGAGTTCTAGTTAATAAAATAGAACTAATTTATAGAGTCGTCAATTAGACTTTTAGATAAATTAGTTTCTTGGTAACTGGCTAACTGATCTTAGTGTACTTTTTAGTGTTCTATTTATAACAGGTGATCTAATTGCCATTGAATCTAATTCTTCTGTTTTAATTGCTGATCTTTTCATTGTATTTATCCTTAAAATTATTGAGCTTCCTAAAATTGGCAAAAAAAAGCCCTGCCTCTTTGCAGGGCTGTAAAATTATCTTTTTATTAATTGAAAACTACGACTGTTTCACATTATTATTTGTTTGAGGTGTTGTTCTTTGAGCTAATTTAGCGTAACAAGAACATCCAGGGTACCCTACACCATTAATATTTAATTCTTCTGTTTTAATCATTTTAATTTTCCTTATCTTTTCCTGTAAACCTTGATATTCATACAAAGAAAAAGTGAGCAGTTTTTGATAAAACTACTCACTTTTTAGAAAATTTATTTTTTAAATACTACTTTGAAGGAGTTGGGGCTGGTGTACCTGGTGAGGTTTGCCTTCTCCAAGCAAGTTGCTTTGCATAGCAAGAACCAAATCCAACACCGCTCATACCTTGTAATATTTCTGTTTTCATCATAATAAAAAATAGTGGTGGTCAGACCCGGAATCGAACCGGGGACACAAGGATTTTCAGTCCTTTGCTCTACCTACTGAGCTATCTGACCATGTGATAACCAATCACGAAACATAAATAATAGCATAAGTTTTTTTGATGTAAACGAAAATATAACTTTTACTTATGAATTTATATTTTTCTTTCTCTTTTTGATTCTTTATTGATTTTTAAATTGAATATTTTTGCTTATTGGTTTATATTTTCTAATGATATGGAATTTTTAGCCGAGCATTCTTTAAGTCTTCAACTATTCGTTTTTCTAATAACAGCTTTAGTAATAGCGTTCTCTCCATTCAACGAAAAGCAGTCTAGGATTACTGCTTTGATTGGTAGCTTTATTTTTCTTTTTATTGCTCTGCTTCAATACTTCAAATTATTCGATAGCTCGAACACTGCGATGCAGTTAGTAGAAAGTATTCCATGGATTGGCGGAATTAATTTTGCTTTAGGGGTTGATGGCTTAGCATTCTCGATGGTTCTTTTAATGGCGATTCTTATGCCTTGTGTAATTATCGCAAGTAAGCCTATCGCTCAAAAGCAAAAACCAAGACTTTATTACTCACTACTTCTATTTTTAGCTCTAGCTGTTTCAGCTGTTTTCATGGCTAAAGATATTTTTGTATTTTTCTTAGCATGGGAGCTTGAGTTAGTTCCTATGTACTTCTTGATTGCGATTTGGGGAAGTAAGAATAGAAACTACGCTTCTATGAAGTTCTTACTTTATACTTTCGCTGCTGGTGCTTGCTTATTAGTAGGTTTATTTACACTCCTTGCATACACTGGCTTTGCTAGTTTTGACATGCAAGAGCTTGCAGGAATCGCTCAAGCACTATCTGTTCCTGTTCAAACATTATTATTCGTATTAATTTCTGTTTGTTTCATTATTAAATTACCTTCAGTGCCATTCCATACATGGTTACCTGATGCTCACGTTGAAGCTCCGACGCCTATCTCTATGATTCTTGCTGGAATTCTTTTGAAAATGGGTTGTTATGGTTTAATTAGATTCGCAACTGAATTCTTCCCGACTATTTTAGAAAATATGGCTCCAGCCATTGCAATTCTAGGTGCTGTGAATATCGTCTTCGGTGCATATACAGCCTTGATTCAGACTGACTTTAAGAAGATTATCGCTTATTCTAGTATTTCACACATGGGCTTTATCTTACTTGGCTTAGCTGGCTTAAATACTGCTGGTTATAGTGGTGCAGCGTTCCAAATGTTCTCTCACGGTTTAATCTCTGCTGCTCTATTCATGATTGTAGGAATGATTTACGAAAGATCACATACTCGTGAACTTGAAGACTTCGGTGGTTTAGCTAAAGTTATGCCTAGAACTTTCTTTATCTTTAAGCTTGCTGCGATGGCAAACTTAGGATTACCTGGTCTTTCAGGTTTCGTCGGTGAATCATTAGTATTCTATGGTGCATTCACTAGTGCTTATACAGGAGCTGGGCTAAATGCGATTAAGATCTCAACTGTAGTATCTTCAGTATCTCTTGTTCTTACAGCTGCATATATGCTTTGGACTAACCAAAGAGTTTTTTACGGTGAAATTCATGAAAAGAATCATGTTTTGACTGACGCTAGAAAATCTGAAGTTTTAGTTCTTGCAGTTTTACTCGGTTTAGCTATCTTATACGGAGTTTATCCTAATTTTATTAACTCTTTATACGAACCTCAGTTAGACTCTTTATTAAAGACTTTCTAATATGAACGTATTTAGTAAACCTAAAATTAAAATTGCACATAGTCCAGATTCTGATGATGCTTTCATGTTCTATGCCATGAAAGAGAATAAAGTTGGGAAGGGAAACTACGATTATGTTTTCGGTAGTGCTGAAATCGAAGCCCTCAATAAAATGGCACTTGATAAAACACCTAATAAATCTACTTATGATGTTTTTGCTATCTCTTTTCATGCTTACGCGTATCTTTATACGAAATATCAAATCTTACTTTCAGGAGCATCTATGGGATCTAAATCTCATGGTCCTCGTCTCGTAGCTTCGGAGAAGGTTTACAACGATTACCAAGAGTCAAAGTCATTAGAGGGAATGAAGATTGCTATTCCTGGTGAATTAACCTCTGCAAATCTTGTTTTGCAGATTATAGCTAAGGAAAATAATTTTGAATTTGTGCCTGAGTATTGTTCTTTTAATCAAGTCTTTGAGTTACTTGATGAAGGAATTGTTAGTGCGGCTTTATTAATTCATGAGTCCCAGCTTAAATTTGGAGATAAAGGCTATAAAGAGCTAATTAATTTAGGTTCTTGGTGGGCCGAATATAGTGAAGGTCTAAATATGCCTTTAGGTACTAATGTAATTAGACGTGACCTGGAACAGAATATAAAAGAAGATGTTGCCAATGAATTACGCGAGTCTATCCTTTATGGTGTAAAACATTTTGATGAATCTTTATTATACGCGCGTGCTTTTTCTAATAATGGTTTAAATGATGTAAAGGCTAAAGAGTATATAAATATGTATGTAAATGAAAGTACGATGAGACTTTCTGAAAACGATCTTAAGTCTATTAATTTATTATTTGAGTCAGCTATTAAGCATGAGCTTTTAGATATAAACAGTGAAGAGATCATAATTGATCCTTTATAAAATCCTTAAACTTTTCTTTAAGAAATTACTTTTAATTCATGACTCTGTAATGATATAATCAAAAACTCGACTATCCAAGGAGAAAAAAATTGGTAACGAAAGCAGATAAAATTAATACCGTAAATGAATTATCAGAAGATTTTTCTAAAGCTACAGCAGTTTTCACAACTGATCAATTAGGGCTTACTGTTTCTGAGATTACGGAGCTTAGAGATAAAATTAGACCATTTGGTTCTAAATTCACTATTGCGAAAAATACTTTAATTAACAAGGCAGCAGAAGGGACTGATTTTGCCCCATTAACTGAAGACCTTAATGGTCCTACAGCAGTTTTATTCTGTTTTGATAATAAAGATGTTGAACCAGCATCAGAAGTTAAAACTTTTACTAAGGATAACGAAAAAGTTGTTTTTAAAGGTGCATTTTTAGATGGAACAGTATTAGACGCTGACCAAGCTAAGTCTGTAGCTGGATTACCTAGTAAAGATGTATTATTAAGCCAAATTGCTGGATTATTAGTTAATATCCCATCTGCTATGGCTTATATGTTTGATGAGCTTTCGAAGAAAGATGAGGATCAAACTAAGCTTGTTAAAGAATTTATCATTGTAGACGAGAAAGCTGATGAAGCTAAAGCTGAAGGTGAAACTGAAGCTAAAGCAGAAGGTGAAACTGAAGCTGATGATAATGCTGAAGACGCTAATGCTTCTACAGAGGAGCCTAAAGCCTAGCTTGAGGTGACGCTGGTGCGATTCAGAAACTAGAGATAAACAATAGGGAAAAAGTTTAAAAAGGTAGATAGATATGAGTACAAAAGTAGAAGACGTATTAGACCAAATTAGTTCATTAACTATTCTTGAAGCAGCTGAATTAAAAACTGCTATGGAAGAGAAGTTTGGTATTACTGCTGCAGCTGGCGTTGCTGTTGCTGCTGGTGGAGATGCTGGTGCAGGTGCTGCTGAAGAGAAGACTGACTTTGATGTTGAGTTAACTTCTGCAGGTAGTTCAAAAATCGGTGTTATCAAAGCTGTTCGTGGAATTACTGGTTTAGGATTAAAAGAAGCTAAAGAATTAGTTGAAAGTGCTCCTAAAGTAATCAAAGAAGCTGTAGCTAAAGAAGAAGCTGACAAGATGAAAGAAGAACTTGAAGCTGCTGGTGCTACTGTTACTTTAAAATAGTAAGAATTTCTGATAGACTGTAAGAATATGGGCTCACGAGGAATGAACTTAGGCTCAGACATAGATAATGTGTCTGCTGCAAGTGAAGAAGAACTAGACGCTATTTTAAAAAAGTTTACCTTAACCAAGAACTGTAAACCTGATACTGCATTAAGATGGGCTTTACAGAGAGCTATGGATGAGGCGACTAGAAATAAGATTAGAGCAAAGCTTGAAGCTTATTATAAAGATGCAACTGGTCTTCTTTAGGCAAAATTAATATAAGTGACTTTTTATATCACTACCCCACTTTATTATGTAAATGATTTGCCGCATATTGGTAGCGCTTACCCTACTATTGCGTGCGACTTCATCGCAGGGCACAAAGTCCAAAGTGGTCATAAAGTTGCCTTCCTTACGGGAACTGACGAACACGGTCAGAAAATAGAAAAGTCTGCTAAAGAAAATTCTAAGAAACCACAGGATCATTGCGATTCTGTGGTTTCTGCTTTTAAAGACTTATGGCAGCTTTTAGAGATTAAAAATACTCACTATGTGAGAACATCAGCTCATGAGCATAAAGAGTATGTCACTGAGTTCTTTAATAAAGTAAAAGCTAAAGGTGATATCTATAAAGGTGAATATAAAGGCCTTTATTGTGTTAGTTGTGAAGATTTTAAATTGGAGAAAGATTTAGAAGAGAATGAAAATGGAGAACTTTGTTGCCCGATTCATAAGATTCCTGTGGATGAATATTCTCAGGAAAATTACTTCTTCGCTTTATCTAAGTATGAAGATAAATTAAAAGATTATATTGAAAAGAACCCTGATTTTATTTCACCTAGTTATAGAAAGAATGAAGTTCTAGGTTGGTTAGAAGAGGGTTTAAAAGACTTTCCTATTTCTAGAGTAGGTTTGAATTGGGGGATTGATATCCCTGGAGACTCAGATCAAAAAATCTATGTTTGGTTTGATGCACTTCTCGGCTATCACTCCGGCTTAGCTGAAAGTTTAAAAGATTACTGGGTGAATGAAGATGAGTCTTCGGCTCACGGAGTGGCTCCGGTAACTCATATTATAGGAAAAGATATTTTAAGATTCCACGCGGTTTACTGGCCTGCTATGTTAATGTCTGCTGGAATGCCTTTACCTGAGAAAGTTTTTGGACATGGCTTTTTAACTAAAGATGGAATGAAAATGGGTAAAACTCTTGGGAACGTAGTAGACCCTGTAGAACTTACCCAAGAATTTGGTTCTGATTCGGTTAGGTTCTTCTTTATGAGAGAGTTTCCATTTGGAAGAGATGGTGATTATTCTAGGTTAGCGATGATAAATCGTTTAAATACTGATCTTGCTAATAATTTAGGTAATCTATTAAACCGTTCTACTAACTTAATGAGAAAATATTTCTCTAATTCTGATTTAACTGAACTCATAGAAAATGCTCAGAAGCTCGTCAGTAATTCTGAGAATGATTTAGCTAAAGTAATTAATAGTTTTAGCGATAAATTCAGATCAGAGATGGCTGAGATAAATATTTTTCAAGCTCTTGATTCAATCTTCTTCTGTTTATCTGAAGCGAATACAGAGATGAGTAATATTGCACCTTGGACACTTTTAAAGAATGCAAGTGAGGATGATAAAGAGACTATTCAGCTAGCATTTAATTGTTTATATTTAAACTTAGAAGCTTGCCGCCGAGCGGCAATTTGCTTAGCTGCACTCACGCCTAATTTATCTAAAAGTATTTTAGTTCAGCTTGCTCTTTTAGATGATGAGCATGATATCTCTGATAGATACTCACTTTTAGAAAATGAATTTTCTTTTTCAAAATTAAATGAACTTTTATCTGTTCAGGAGCTAAACACTATTCTTTCAAGTAAGTCTAAGCCAGTCTTTGAGAGAATTGCAGATAAAGAAGCCGTTTAATGTTAAATATTTTCTTTTTCTTTTACGAGATTTTTTGGAGATTATTAATTCCAATACTTTGGCTTTTGTCTGAAACGACTGTTTCCAAGTGGAAAGATGGTTTCAAGCAAAGAATGGGTAATGGACTTGATAATTTACCTGCTACACCGATCTGGTTCCATGCTGTTTCTGTTGGTGAATTCAATGCAATGGTTCCGATCCTAAAGCATTTTTCTGAGTTTAATATTGTTATTAGTACTACAACTGCTAGTTCCCAAGCTCTAGCTAAGAAAAAACTAGCAGCTGAACTTATTGATGGTCGTGTGGAATTGATTTATATGCCATATGATGCCCCAAGTATTATCAAGAAGACTTTCGATAAAATTCAACCTAAAGCTCTAATTATCATGGAGACAGAGATTTGGCCTAGTTTAATTAATGAAGCTTATATCCGGGAAATTCCTTCTGCAATTATCAATGCGCGTCTTGCTGATAAATCATTTAAGCAGTACAAGACTTTCTCTTTCTTCTTTTCGTGGATATTTAATCAGATTTCATTAGTACTTGCACAGAGTGCTGATGATTCACGTAAGTTCTTATCATTAGGAGTCTCTTCTGAAAAAGTCTTTATGACTGGTAACATGAAGTTTGCAATTATTCCTGAGATGAAGAAAGATGAGAGTTATGATTTGAAGCGAAGTTTTGGTTTTAAAAAAGAGCACATTTTACTTACTGCTGCAAGTACCCATCCAGGTGAAGAAGCTGCTTTAATCAGCATGTATCAGGAATTGCGTCTTAAGCATAAAAATCTTAGACTTGCTATTGCACCGCGCCATCCAGAGAGATTTTCTGTGGTTGAAGATATTATTCTTTCAGCAGCTAAACTTGAAGTAAGCAGATATAGCAAATCTAATTTTAAAGAGACAGGTGCTGACAATGATTTAGTGAAAAGTGAAGATGTCTTATTAATAGATACGATTGGTGATCTAATGAAATTCTTTGCTATAAGTGATATTGCTTTTGTTGGTGGAACTTTAGTTGATAAAATCGGTGGGCATAACGTTTTGGAACCAGCTGCTTATGCATTACCTGTAGTGGTAGGACCATTTTATTTTAAGAATGTTGATGTCGTTGAGCTTTTAGAAAAAGCTGGAGCACTTGAAGTTCTAGAGTCAAATTTGGATTTGAAAGATTTTATTGATACACTTGTCTCTGACAAAGAAAGAAGAATTGTTATGGGATCTCAAGCTCATAAGATTGTTAATCAAAATAGAGAGGTATTAAAAGTGGTTACTGCTAAATTAAAAGATCTTCTGAATACCTCAGTTATTAACGAAATGAAAAAAGCTGATGTCTAGAGATAGTCTAAAAGAAATAGTCTCATACCCTTATCAGTTAATTCATGCTTTTAGAAAGGAATTATTTAGCAGAGAGATCTTTAAACAGAAAAGACTTGTTGTCCCTGTAATTTCTGTAGGCAACATAAGTTTTGGTGGAACAGGGAAAACTCCTTTTACTATATACCTTGCTAAGACTTTGATTGAGAAGTATCAAAAAAATGTTTGTATACTTACTCGAGCTTATAAATCAAAAATACCAAAGAGAAAAATACCTCTTTATATTAAAGGTGAAGAGGCAAAAAAATATTTGAAAGATAAGCCTAAATATTTTATTGGTGATGAACCGATTTTGATTTTAGAGAATTTTGTAAATGAAAAGAACTTTAGTATGGCTATAGGCTCTAAACGTTATGACGCTGCTCAAAAGGCTTTGAAAAACAATCCAAAGATTGATCTTTTTATATTAGATGATGGTATGCAGCATTTAGATTTGTATAAAGATTTTGAAATTGCTTTAGTAAATGTAAATGAGACAGGTTTTTATCGTGAATCGCCTGAGGCACTAGAAAAAGTTAATCAAGTTATATATTCTAAAGTTGATGAAGAATGGCTTTCAAAGCCTGAGAATAAAGACAATGTATCAATTCGCTTTAAGCTTGATTTTGATAAATTTATTGATCCTGATAAAAAAATTCTTGCAATCTCAGGCTTGGCTGATAATGATAGTTTCTTTCATATGCTTAAAAAGCGCTTAGAATCATTGAACTATAAATTAAAGTCTGAAGAAGATTTTGAGATAGTGTCTTTGCCAGATCATTACAGCTTTTCGCAAAGCGACATTGATCATTTTATTAAAAAGCAAAATGAATTTAATTTGATTTGCACTGCTAAGGATTATGTCAAAATATCTGAAGCTTATAAAGAGTATTTTATCGTCGCGGAGCTGGAGCTGGAGCTTCATAATGAGTTTGATTTATTCAAAAATATCGAGGATGTTATACTGTAAATATATATGGAACTTGCAAATGTTGAATCTAAGCAGGTATATGGATTAAAACTGCCAAGCTTTTTTAATCGGACAGTTAAAGATGCTCTGAAGGGCGATCTTAACCTAAATAATGTTAGTGCAAGCGCTGTTAAGCAGATGTCTCAAAGTACTGATAATAGAATAAGTCTAGAAAATAAATTAAGAGAGCTTACAAAAACACCTGCAGATATACAAACTGTACTTAAGGAAGTTGCACCACTTGATAAAATGGATTCTAAGCCAAGCTCATCTAGTATTCTTAATACTGAGAAAAAATCCTTTGAAGCTTTTCAGAATTTAACTAAAGCTCTTGAAGATAAGTATAATCAAGATGAACTTATTACTTTATTTTATGTTGGTCAAGAGTATTTAGCTTTAAACAAAGCTCCTGAGATTACAGCGAATCAAACCCTACAGCAGATGCAAGAGTTAGATCTTTATTCTCAATCCAGTGATTATGCAGCCGATAAACAGACAGTGCTTTCTTTACTTGGTGAGAATAATTTTAATGAATTAATTAAAATTGATATTTCAGATGGGGACGTTAAGTCTGTTTTAGATCCAAAAAAATCTTCGGAAAATATGCTTGAAATGGCAGAAAATAAAGCCATCGATTCCTATAAAGCCACTTTGAAAGCTATTGATGAAATGAAAATATCTAATAAAGATGTACCTCTAGTTATGGCTATATTAAATGCAGAAAGGGCTGGGCTTGTTAGAAAAGAGCTGAGATCAGTTAATAAATTCTTAGGTAGTTCGCTTGATAGATTACTTACTAGAGATAATGGATCAAACAAGATTGTTAATTTTAACCGTACTAAAGCAAATGTTTAATTAAGCTAATGTGTTTTATTTACTCATCAAATAAAACAAACCACAAATAGTCTTAGCATCTCTGATTTGTCCATTATTAACCATATCCATAGCTTCTTGAATTTTAATAATCGATGTTTCTAAGATTTCACCTTCATCTGGGTTATCTTCACCACAAGCAAGATCTTTAGCGATAAATAAATGAAGCTGTTCTGTACAGTAACCTGGACTAGGATATATAAATCCTTTATCAAGCCACGTCTCAGCAGTAAATCCAGTTTCTTCTTTAAGTTCTCTTACAGCAGTTTCCATTGGTTCTTCTCCTGCATCTTTTTTCCCAGCTGGAAATTCATAAATAATCTCACCTACTGGTGTTCTGAATTGGCGAATCATTACTAAGTAATCATCATCTAATACTGGAACTACACAGACTCCTCCTGGGTGTGTGAAATACTGCCTAGGTGCTACTATGCCACCTGAGTTTTCAATTTCGACTTGGTCTTCAACAAAATCTAAAAAACGACCTTTATAAAGTACTTTTGACTCAAGAGCTTTTTCAATCATTATTTATATTTTACACTGAGAGACTAGGATTGCTCATAAAAAGCTTCAAAAAATACTTTTTAATTTCTCTAAATATTCTTTAGGTAAGTGGTGTTCGTACTCATTGCGGATATCCAGGAATTCTTTTATGAAAGCGTCTATGTATTTACCTGCCCTTGGATTAAGGATATACGCTTTCCAGCTTGGGATTTCATAATCACCATCTCCATACTGTCCCCAGGCTGCTGAAGCAATATAGTCAACATTCGGGATATTGGGGCTTTTATGGTTTTTCCAGTATTTAAACAAGCCTTTTACATACTCAGTAATTTCTTTTGAACCTAACTGGAAATCTTCAGAGAATTTCTCCTTCTCTATAAGGGTTTCAGCGTTATTCACAAAACTGGGGTAAGGTCTAAATAAGCATGTGAAACCTAAATTTGGATTCACTACCGCTACATTCTTTAGCTCTGCAAACTTTTCTTTTAAGATTTCAGTGTACTGTAAGCCAGCACCTAAAAGGGTTTGGTAGCCTTCTATTCCCAAACTTTTTAAAGCCATAGAAGTAGCAAAGACACCAGAGGAGCTTCTTGTACATTCTAAGCTATAAGACACTGGTGAAATCATGAATTCAGCTGGGTTGAAGTATTTAAAATCTCCAGAATCCCATGTAAGTGTTTTAAAGTCGTCTTTGTTTTTAATGATAACGAAGCTTGAACTGTAAGGAGCAAAGCCTGTTTTATGGACATCTAGAGTAATAGAATCGGCTAAATGAAAGCTTTGACAGACACTTTGAACGTGAGCTAACTTTTCTATCATTGATTCACGGAAATGTAATTTGTTCTTTTCCAAGTCATAGTTATTATAGAAGCTAAAAGCCCAGCCTATGGCTGCATCTACATGCAAATGTGGGCGATGCATATCTGGGTATTTTTCAGCAAATTCTTCGATAACTCCATGAACTTCTTTAATATTATCTAGGGAACAAGCGTCAGTTGTACCTATGGTAATTAGAACAGTAGGGACGATGATATTCTTTTTCACACAGTCTTCTAAGGTTTCTTTGAAGATTTTAATGTTGATAACATTATGTTCATCACATGGAATTCTAAAAGCGTTTTTGCGCCCGACGCCTATCGCTGCAAGTGTCGTGAAGTTTGAGAAGTGACCACTTTGTGAGTTTATAAACTTAAACTCTTGTTTTACACCCATTAAGCCATTTTCACGGATATCTGGGAAAGCTTTATTTAAACCAAGCAAATAACCATACATGTTTCCCTTAGTTCCACCTTCGATGGCTAAGCCTGAAACTTTCTCCAGGTCAGTATAACCAAGTATCTTCGCGAGGGATTTAACGACTCTAACTTCAAGTTCATTTGCTCTTTTACCATATTTACTGGTAACTAAATTGGGGTTGATTAAGCAAGCTCCCATAGCCCCTAAAACAGCAGGTAAAAGGGTTATAGGAAATACATTACGCCAATCTCTTCCAGTTCTACTATCAAGAGAGTTATAGAAAGGCAGAATAGCTGCCATCGCTTCTTTCTCTATCCCTAACTCTTCTTGGACTTGGATTCCATAGTTAAGAAAATCCATGTCTAAGGTCTTGTTAGGTTTTTTTGAGTATTCAATAGCTTTATAGAGAAACTCTTTAATACTAGGGAAAAAGGCGTCAAAATGCTCTGTCTTATCGATCATTTCACCATTTAAGGCACCAATTTCAATGATTTCAAGCTTCTTAATATACTCAGGATCAAGGTTAAGATTTTTTAATACCTCAACATCAAACTCCTGATAAGCAGCGTCATTACTGTTCATAGTTTGATCCATAGTCTTATTATACCCAGATTATGAACTAATGGCTTTGATTATGTCTTTTTGAACTTCTTTTATGCTGTTTTCCATATATGGATAGACTGTATTTTCTTCTTTAGGTGAGCTAAGAGTTATTTCCATTACTGGAGGAGCATTAACAGGAGTATCATCATAATATGGGTGCTTCAAATTTTCATTTGGTTTAAAGTATAACTTAGTCCCATCCCTGTATATTTCTCTATTTTCTGAAACATCATAATCCTGTTTTAACGAAATTATGAGGTTTACTGGGGTTTCATTCTCAATAATAGTTACTGGTTTCCTCAGTTCTTCTCCTGAAACGACTTTAGCAAGATGAACTATATCTGAATCAGACAATTTACCTTCTAGTAATTTTTGTAGATCAATGCTTACCCATCCTTTGTCTCCTGGTTCTATTTTAAAACTTGTAATCGATTTCACTTCAGGACTATTAATTAAAGGTTTATGTTTTCTAATTTTACTTAGTCGATTTTGCTTAGCTAAATCAGTACCGTCAATTTTTAATATAATTTTGCCATTAATATTTTTAACACTAAAAGTGGTATCGGAGTATTCACCATTATTCAAGCCATGAGATACTATTGAGTCGATTATTGCTCCTGAATTAGGATCTATTTTTATAGCTTTCGTATTAAAATGATTACGCTCAGGGTCAATTATTTGCATTGTTTCAAAAAAATCTTGCGAGGAGTTAAATATAGCTCCTCTTTTAATTAAACTTTCTTCTGAACTTACTATTGATGATAATTCTCCAGCTATTACAGATTCAGGTACATTTTTTTTGTATAGCTTATCAAGCATTGCATCTATTAATTCTTGATTTTGTGTAATTTCTTTAAGCTCACCAGCTGACCCTTGAAAATTGATGCCAAATTCTGCCTGATTAGTCTCAACTAGTTCCTTTAATGGCATTAGGTTCTTTGCCTTCACCCTGACTTCTTCCATCGTACTTAAATTAATATAATCTTTGTAGGAAGACTCTGCTTCGTAAGGATCATCTTTTCTTTTTTCTGGATCTGGTATTAGAATATTACCCCTAATACTGTATCCTATTCCTCTATCTTCTGGTTTGATCGCGATCAAACCATTTTCATACTTATTTAGAGGAATATTATTTCTCTTAGTCTCTATGCTGAAGTCATTTAATTTAGAGACTAAATTCTTTCTAGGGGGGGGGCTGAAGATAGGTCTGCACTAGATTTATCAGCAAGACTAGAAGCTGATAAATTCTTTGTTTTTTCAGGATATAAAAGTCTTAAAATTGTACCTGCAACCATGGGTATTATCTTAAGGTTTTTGGGGGTGCCTATTTTTGTAATACAATTTTAAGATTTTGTATGACTAGATTGACTCAGAGTCAGAACCAAAGACTTTATAAGAGTTAAAGTCAGTGTAATCACCAGCCATGCTGATACTTTCTTTCGAGAATGGGTCTTTAACACCTACAACAACACCGTCAACTAAACCTTTAGCAGCTCCAGAAGTTACTCCAGTAACTAAACCAGTTACAAAGCCAGTTGGTCTTCCGATTAAGTTTGCAAAGAATCCAGAACCGATAGCATCAGTAAAGTCTTCTGAGTGGTCAAGTGACTTAGAAACCCCACCTCTAACTGCCCCTAGAACAGTACCCAAAGGTGCAGTAATGAATGGACTGATAAAGTTATCTAATAAAAAGTTATTATCAGCTAATTCTTGATCTCTTAAAGCTTTTAAGTTATTAAGTTCATTGGTTAGAGTTGAAACATCACCACTTAAATTACCTTTTTCTGCTTTTAAAGTGTCAATTAAACCTTGGAGGTAAGCAATTTTCTTTTCGTATTTAGATTCTAAACTAAGTGATTTTGAGTTAGCTGCTTTAAGCTTACTACTTAAGTTATCAAGCTCAGCTTCAAGCTCTTTAATCGTTTCTGCAGAGCTATTAACTGGTTCTAGAGTCGCATAACCACCAGCAAATGCAGGACTAAAACCTGTTAAAGTCAAAGCTACTAAAAACACACTTGAAATTTTCTTCATATATATAATTCTACAGTAGATTTACGAATTAGTTCAAATATTGGTTAATTTGTATTACAATTATCTATACATGTTTGTGCTGATAAATGGAAACGACTAAAACTAGCCAAGCATTAAATACCTTCCAATATCCAGACCTAAACGAGGAATTGTTACTAGCTGCAAATGAACTTGAGTTATTTGACAGTTTGGTTCCTGAGTCGTCAAAGATGGATATTGATGGGCTGCCGCGTGAAAATTTACTGGATTCAGTGGTTAAGCTCTCTAAAAAAAGAGAATTACCTCTACCTGATTCTTTCTATACTTTTTTAGATAAGGTTGCAAAGAAAGAAGAAAATATAATCTTCCCGCGGATAAATTCTTCGGTTCTCACTGCATATATGGCGACTCCTTTTCTTGAGAAGTTCCCACTAGCAGCAAAGATATTAAATGAGGCGCCTAGAGTTGATTTGATAAGCCGTGCTTTAGAAAAGATTATTAAATCAGCCAAGAGAAATGATTTATTAAGAATAGTTGCTGGTGGAGCAGATATTCTTAATTCTCTGGTTAGACCAGTAAAAGATATTTATCTTGGAAGAAGCATAGTTGTGCTTTTAACTAATATGGCAGAAACCTTGGAAGAGGTTTTCAATATGAAAAATGCCAGTTATGAAAATCTAGCTGATGGAATCCATAAAGCTGTAGATTTAGTTGATACTTCGTGCCGTGAACTGTTTCAAAACACTGATAAAATCAAGCGTATTTTCAAAAATCCAAATGATGAGGAAGCTATGGAATGGCTTAGGAATTCAGGTATCTTAGGGATTGCAAGTTCGGCTACTGGAGCAATGTCTTTTCTCGGTGAAATTACTAAAAATACTCCTATGGCTCTTATCGGTAGATTCTTCCAGACATACCTTTCTGATGGAGATAAATTCTTAAGTAATAACCCTGATAGAAACCACTCTGGATTTGGATTCACGCTTGAAAATGCAATGGATAATGTCGTTAGATTTACTGATGGTAAGGTACCTAAGCAAGTAAGTAAGATTATGCTTGCCGTTCAGTATATGATCAGTAGTGCTAGTAGAACTCTTGCGATTAGATCGCAGGCAGCTGAGCATAAGCCAAATATGGTTAAAATCTATGAACAGCCACTTAAATACTTAAGACAAGCATCTGCTAATTTATTTAGAGCTTTAAATCCATTTGATACCGCTGCTTCAGAGAAAGTTGATTTTGCTCCTGCTTTTGTTTAGAGCATATATTTTGCTATCCTTATTGCAATGCTGCAAAAGCTTCTAAAGAAAATAAAAAAGAAAATTAGATTTGGGATCGATAATTTCTCTTTTAAGTCTAAATCTATTTCTAATTTAAAGAAGATTGAATCTAAGTCTGAGAGGATGAATTATCTTTGGATCGTTTATGATTCCTGTCGTTATGATACTTTGGTGAGTGCAAAGACTCCAGTCTTAGACTCTTACGCTAAGATTCATAGCGCTTGGGCTCCAGCTACATACACGCTACCTTCTCATATTTCTTTTTTTGCAGGGATTTTACCCATTGTTTATGAACCACTACCATACTTGAATCGTTTTAATAAACAGCTTGTAACTATGAGGAAATCAGGCGAAGCTCGAGCTGAAGCGATAGATGATAAAACTTTAGTCTTGTCAGCAAGTGACCAGGATATTATCCATGGTTTTAATCAGCTTGGTTACTATACAGTAGGTTCAGGAGCTGCTTCTTGGTTTAGTAAAGAGGTTTTAGTTAAAAACTTTCAAGATTTTAGTTTTAAACGTGTTCAATCTTTTCCTGAACAGACGGGCTACATCACTGATAAATTAAACAAAAACTTAAATAATAGACCATTTTTTGCTTTTATGAATTTGATTGAAACTCATTCACCGTATATGCACTATGGCGAGGATCGAGAAGAGTATGGCATCAAGGCTCGTGGTGAAATGAGTTTCCCTCCAGTAGAAGATGTTGATGAGCTCAGAGAACGAGGCGCTAAATTGCATCAAGCTCAGATTGAGGCTGCTGAATATTGTGACAAGCAGTTAGAGCCTTTACTCAATGCTATGCCTAAGAACACGATGGTGATATTAACAGCAGATCATGGTGAAGCCTTTGGTGAAGATGGTTTCTGGGGGCATGGGATATATCATGAGAAGGTTATGAACGTTCCGATGTCTTGTTTTCTTCTTTAATTTTTTTCTTCTCTTCAGTTATAGGGTCTTTAAACTTCGAGAGTCTATCTGAAAGTGTATGTAATTCTAAAAAGACTCTACCACCAAGTTTTTCATACTGTCTTTCCCAACTGATAAGAAAGTCTAAACAGGCGTGATCAATGTAGCTAAGCTTATCAAAGTGGATTTTTACAATTTCTTTTTGAGGAATTTCCTCGAACTCTTCAGCAAGTGAAGGTAAGTTAATAAAGTTTGCAGTTCCTTTAAGGTCAACTTTTATATGGTCTTCTTTTTCTCTTACTTTCACTTCAAGGTGAGTCGTTAAGTAAAGTAATTTCGCGACAGAAACTATTAAACCGATGAGAATACCTTCAAGTAAGCCATGAGTAATAATCCCAAAGACTGTGATGAAATAGATAATTAATTCAGAGAAACCAAAATTTAAAAGGGTTTTCATCGCTCTAAAGTTAATTAATTTATAACCAGTATAAACAAGAATCGCTGCTAAAGAAGCTTTCGGGATATATGAAAGTGCATATGGGAATATCAAGATGAATATCAGAATTAATATCCCGTGGAATATTGTTGAATAGCGTGTTTTAGCTCCAGTTTGAACATTTGTTGCGCTTCTAACGATTACTCCTGAAATAGGTAAAACACCAAGGATTCCTGCAATCATATTTCCAATTCCCTGCGCAAAAATTTCTTTATTATATCTAGTACGTTTTCCCGTGTGCATTTGATCAACAGCTGTAGCTGTTAATAGAGTTTCGGCGCTGGCTACAAAAGCCATGATGGTAGCCGCAAACAAGAAAGAACTATCAAGCAATTTACTGAAATCCGGTGCGTGGGTAATAATATGAATGTCTGAAAAGATGTTGTTTGGAACTTGGATAAAGTTTATCGGCATTTGATTTAAATTTGCGATTAACATAGCTACAACTACAGCAACTAAACTTGATGGAATAACCTTGAATTTTTTCGGTAGAAAGTTAAAAAGGATAATGATTAACATCGTTACTGAACCTATGATGGCAGCTAGATGGTGATAAGTTTCCCCTCCTTCTGGAGGCATAATTCCTTTAATAATCGACTCAGGGATAGAAATTAAGTTCTGAATAGTAGAATTGCGAGGGCTATCATCTACCATCAAATGAAACTGACTTGCAAAAATAACTATACCGATTCCAGTTAACATTCCTTGGATAATGGCTGGAGCTACAGCTCTAAATATTTGCCCAATCTTAAAATAACCGAAGAGTAATTGAATTCCTCCAGCAAGAAACACTATCATCCCCAGATTCTCGATACCGTGTTCATTAATAGCTGCTGCTACTAACGTAATTAAACCAGCAGCAGGTCCACTTACTTGAAGGGGGCAACCTGAAAAGAAACCGACTATTACACCACCTATAATCGCTGAAATTAAACCTGCGGTGCTACTAGCCCCTGTTGCAAGTGAAATCCCGAGAGACAAAGGAAGTGCCACTAAAAAAACTACAAAGCCAGAGAAAAACTCTTTATTCCAGTTAACCTTTCTCTTCTTTGAATCTGGCATGTAGCATCAATTATAAATTAAATTTCGGAAAACTTTAGTGAAATCTTAAGATAAAAGTTTATATACTGGAATATATTCTAAATTTTTTATAATATTAATTAGACGAAATTAATACTATAGGGGGAAGATATAGTACGTAAAATTGCGATAACTTGTGACGGTGAAAGACTTGGCTGTAAACTTCTATTTAAGTTAGTCATGCTAAGTGGTGCTGAGCCGATTATTATTCCTACAAAACCTGATCTAGAATTTTTACCGAATGACAAGCAATTAGATAAAGATTTAATTGAAGATTTAAGACAAGCTCATTTGAAAGAAGTTGAAAAGAAGATGGGAGCTGCTGATGCTTTAATTCTCCCAGGTAATAAGTTTGACCTTCATCCTAAAACATATTCTGAGAAAGATTTACACCCAAGTACTTTAATCTGTGAAGATCCAGCTAATTTTAGACAATGTACAGAATTTAAGATGGCAGAAATCGGAGTTATTAGAAGAAACTTACCACTACTTGCTATCTGTGGTGGTATGCAGCTAATTAATGTTCTTCTTGGAGGAACTTTAGTTCAAGATTTACCTGGTGATCACAGAGTTAAAGAAGTTGGGATAAACCATTGTGACCCTAATTTTGTTCACAAGCCTGAATTTATTCAAGAAACTTTAAAAGCAAAGTTTTTTTCAAAGCTAGAGCAGAATCAACATCACGCTATCTTTGAAGCTACCCACGGTATGGAGGTGAAAGAAGACTCGATATTAGGCGACCTTTATCGTAAACATTACCCAGAGCTTGATTTTAAGAAGGTCGAGGAGCTTAGCATTCATCATCAAGGGATTTTTGAAGAAAATCTTAGTAATGATCTAAGGGCCTCAGCCTATGCGCCTGATTCTCTTGTCGAAGCTTTAGAATTTAAAAGTTATGATGCTTTTGCACTTTTAACGCAATTCCATGTTGAGTATAACGTTAGTAGAATTGCAAGCGCAGCGATTAATTCTCTGATAGACTAGTTCTTTCTTTCATTAGAGTTACTAGAAGCGGTAAGGAAATTTGCCCCGATATGAATAACTCATAAATGGTTTCAAAATCATTTGTTAGCAACTTTGCTTTAAGATTTTGATCATTATTGTCAATCATGATATATCTCCTTAATGAAATTTTAACAATCATGAGCGCTTTTGTTTATCTTTTGTTTATCTTTTACTAAAGTTTTTGAAATTATCTGGTTCTTTGTTAAGATAAGTCAATTCTCCAAAAAACTAGAAGCAAGCTTCAACAGAGCAACGCTTGAAGCACTCTGAAGAATAATTGCTTCACTATCTTCTATGTTCTGAAGCTTCTTCTTAATCATATTTTGATGCATTTGCACGAATTGGTTTGAGTCTACTCCGGTTTCTTTGATTAATCTAGTGATATCTTTCACCTCTTCTTCCATTTCACTACTAAATTCTCTGTAGTTTGTAATATTATCAATAGATTTATCGATTAATTCACTATATTTTGACTCTAAAACACTTGCTTCTATAAATTTTTTGTAGGCATGGTTCGTTTCATTGCTGTAATTAGGGTTACCAACATATTTTTCTAGGTCTAAAAAGGTTTTGAAGGCTTGTTTCGGGCTTGAAGAATGACTTGCTTGGTTCTTTAACTTCTGCCGCTCTACGGCGTACTTTGCTATGCGTCTGATATTGAATTCATTTAAGTTATCTTTGGCAATAAAATCTTGAGCGCCGAGTTGAATAGCTTCAATACCGACATCTTCTTCTTCAAGTCCTGTTAGAACTACAACTGCTGTGTTAGGTGATAGCTTTAATACTGAATTTAGACTATCTATTCCATAGGAATCACTTAAATTCAAGTCAAGAATTATTAATTCGTAGGCAGCGCTTTGAAGCATATTTTGTGCTTCTCGAAGGGTTTCTACGCTGGTGACTATGATTGAATATCTGGATTGTTCTAAATATCTTTTTACTACATAAGTAAAGTCTGGACAGTCTTCTATTAATAATACTGAGTATTTGTTCATGAGCTTCTAATAAAGATTATATCTGAAAAGCTCGAAAGTTTAAGGGTTTATAAAGATAAGAAAGGTAGATTCTAGATAGGTAATTTCGCGATTTCGTACCAAAATCTTTTTACTGTTTCTAAAGTTGCATTGAATTTTTTAAAGTCAACTGGTTTCTGTATATAGCAGTTTGCACCTAATTTATAGCACTCTTCGATATCTGTTTCATTTGATGAAGAGGAGAAAACTACTACAGGAACAGACCTTAATTTTTCAGTAGATTTGATTTTTTCTAAAATTTGGTAACCACTTACCCCAGGTAGGTTCAAGTCTAATAAGACCATTGAAGGAATTATATTTCCATCTAAAAATTCAACTGCTGTTCTACCTTCATCGCAGTGATGCAGCTCACAAGGAATTTTTGATTTTGCAAAAGCCCTTTCGATGAATTCGTAATCATCTTCACTGTCTTCTACTACTAATAGTGGTTTGTACTTCACGCTTAAAAACATATCAACCTAATTTATTTATTCCACAATGTGAATAAAAATGTTGTTCCTTCTTGCAGTTGAGATTCTACCCAGATATCTCCTTTATGTAAATCTATAATTTTTTTAACGAAGCATAAGCCAGACCCCGTTCCACCACCATAGGCGTCCTTTTTTACTACTCGTCTAAAAATTTTGAAAATTTCATCAAAGTGTTTCTCTGCGATACCGATGCCATTGTCTTTAACGAAAAGAATATCTTTACCCTCAGGGCTTTTCTTAGAGCCTATTTCAATTTCAATTTTTTCTTTATCGTTATATTTAATAGCGTTTTGAACTAAATTGAGGTAAAGAGTGTTTATTTTCACTTTGTCACATACTAGGCTTGGTAATTTATTTGAAATTTTGATTTCAACTTTAGGGTCATGACTTAAAGAATTAATTACATCTTCTGCGATCTCATTTAAGTCAGCTTCCTGTTTCCCGATTTCCCCTTTCCCTAGTCTGGAAAAGAATAATAGGTCATCTACAAGCTTGTTCATTCTTTGGCTAAGGAAAATTAACCTTTCAAGTCTACCTTTTCCTTTCTCATCGATTAAATCAGAGTAATCTTCAAGTAAAAAGTTTGCATTATAGTGCATTCCCCTTAAAGGTTCTCTCAAGTCATGTGAAGCAATATGCGCAAAGTCATCTAACTCTTTATTACTTCTAAGTAATTCTTCATTTGACTTCTGTAGAGCTTCTTCAGCTTCTTTCATAAAGCTTATATCTTGGTGAATCCCGATTGATTTTATTGGAAGATTATAGTCATCGTGAGAAATTACTAAGCCTTTATCCAGAATCCAAAGCCAAGAACCATTTTTATGAAGCATTCTAAATTCAGATTCGAAGTGAGGACTATGCCCTTGAACGTGTTCATCCCACTTCTCTAAAACTCTTTGTTTATCTTCTGGGTGAATTAACTGAACTACAGATTCAATATTTTCATAGACTTCACCTTTTTCATAACCGAGCATACTAAGCCAGATTTCGTCTAATTTCATTTCTCCACTTTGGTTTTCAAGTTCCCAGTAGCCGAGCTTCGCTCCTCTGAGAATATGATTGATACTTCTATTCTGATCCTCAATTGACTGTGCATCGATTTTTTGCTGGGTGATATCAGTTGCAATTGCAACTAGTTCTTTAACTTCCCCTTCTTTATTAAAGATAGGGACTTTATCTGTTCGAATCCATCTCGTTTCACCAGAAGCATCTATGTATTTTTCCTCTATGCCTAAACGGGGTTTTTTATTATTAATTACTTTTAAATCATCACTGTAGTATTGCCCAGCTTGTTCTGGGAAAAACTCTCGGGTATGTTTTCCAGCCATTTCATCTGGATTTAATCCCATCGAGCTAGCAGCAGCTTTATTTGCAAAGAGGATTTTGTTTTCTGAATCTTTGTAGAAAACGTAGTTAGGCATATGATTAAGAATTACTTGAAGTACTTTTTGTTTATTGTCTAATTCATTCTTTACTTTTAGGAGATTTTCTTTATGAATTTCTATTTCAGTAACATCATCAGCTGTGGCAATTAAAATATTTTCTTCTTTCAGTAAAGAAGCCCTCCAGGAAAGGTAAATTATAGATCCATCTTTCTTTATATAGCGGTTAATAAAGTTGATACTTCTGTAGTTATCTTTAAATAGCTTTTTTGTTTCATCGAGCGTTCTTATGCGGTCATCTTCATGTATGAAATTTACAAAGGGCTTGGCTTTTAACTCATCTCGTGTATACCCAAGCGCCTGTTCCCAAGCTGTATTTAATTCCAAAAAATAACCTTCTGTACTTGCTGTGCACATCAAGTCTGTACTTAGATTAAACAGCTGCATTAGATTTGAGGCATCTAAGCTTTTATTTGAAACTGTATTTTCTTCGAGCATCCCTAACTGCAATTTACCCTTAATTTTGAATATTTAGACTCAATTTCAAGTTGAAAATGGACTTACTTTGATACCAGTGCGAAAGCGTATTGACTTTTTCTCGAGGGGTATGCTAGAATAATAAAAAAGGTTAAGAAAAGGTTAAGCGGCCCTATGCAAAAACAGAAAACAATGATGTCTAATGTGAATTCTTTGGCTACATATAATCAGTGTATCGAAGATCTAAAAACTCAAAATGAAGTTTTAGACAGTGAAGAAAATTTAGTTGAAATTTGTAAAGCAAACTTTAGAAAGCTCAGTATCGTAAAAAAATTCTCGAAAATTGATGAAGATATCTTAATGTATGAACTATCTAATATTAAAGATTGTTCAGCTGACTTCCTTAGTGGTATATTGAGTTTTGAAACCACTAGATTAAGGTTTAAAGAAGAATTAGCTGGATGTCAAGAGAATTTAATAAGTCAGAACTACGAAACTCTTTAATAGAGAAATATTGGGATTATTTTTATAAAGATTATTTTCTAGAAGCTCTAGAAGTATGTGATGACTTAATTTTAGCTGCTGCTAATGATTCAGAAACTTATGAGGCTAATGAATTTAAAGCAAAAATACTTTTAAAACAAGGTAAATATTATGATGCATATGACCTTTTAAAATATTCAAAAAAATATAGTGGCTTTAAAGTATTTTTAGAATTTTTAATTGAAGGTGATTTAAGACCTCTTCTTACTAGATTTAAGTCTGATACTTCAAGTAAAATTTACAAAGCTTTTTCATGTCTACTATCTAAAGTTTACTGGGGAATTTCATATGTTGAAGCTATTGATGCTTATGAAGATCCAGACCAACTTTTAGAAGAAGCTTTCCAAGAATTAATAGATGAAGGGAAGATTGACTTTGCTATTTTAACTTTTGCAAAGTCTGTTGAAATTGCTTTGCAGGACGCTCATCTAAGTAAAGACTTAGTTTCTGTTGTTAGTCTTGAACAAATTGATACTTTAATTAAACTTGCTGAAAAAGCAGAGTATGACTCTACTAGAGCTAAATTGTTTTTGTTAAAATCTCTTGTTACTAAGGATAGAGAAGCTGCGGAAGACGCTGAAATCCTTTTTGGGAAAGAAAAGAACAAAAATGGTTTGGCTGAAGTTTATTTGTTCTACGCTAACGAATTTTCGGAGGAAGAATACTATAGTAAAGCTATTAATCTTTATAGCCAAGTCGAAAATAATATCGCTTTAGCTTTAATTAATTCAATATTGGCTTCTCAGTCACTGATAAATGGAAACTTAAAAGACGCTCAGCTTTATCTCTCCAAAGCTAAAGAGAAAAATAAACAAACCAGTGTTTTTGATAGATTAAATGTAGACATTCAAGAACTTTCACTACTTTCAATTCAAGGAAAATACGATGAGATTGATAGTTTATCTAAAAAGCTGCTTGGTGTTAAAGTTCCTAAGTTCTTCCAAGCTCAAGCTGTACAAATATTTGCTGGTATTAAGATTAAAACTGGTGGTGATACTGAAGAGATTAAAGAAATTATAGATCAATCCTGTGAACAGTTTCGTGATTTAAAAAGATTCCATCATTTACTTCAAGCGGAAAATATCCGTTTCCAGGAACTACTTCTAGAAGGGAATCTTGAAGATTTAACTGTTAAAGCTCAGGAAATTATTAAACTTGCATCTAAGCTAGGGAATCATGAAGAAATCGCCAGTAAGTATGTTGATCTTGCTTATGGAATCATTAATATTCACGCTAAAAAGCACACTTTGAATGAAGAAAATTTTGCTGAAGCTATAGCTTACTTTGAAAAAGCAATTGATCTTTTTAAAGAACATGAAAATAAACTTGGTGAAGCTAATATCTATCAAGCTATGGGAGACCTTTTTGCAAACATCGGAAAGTTTGAAGACTCTCTAAATTCTTTAATTAAAGCTAAGAAAATTTTTAAAAGTATTAATGCAAATCTTCAGAATGCAATTACTGAGACACTTATTGGGATCTTGATTCTAAACCCTGCTGTGTTAAATGAACATACTTATCCTATTGCTCAAGATCACTTGGAGAGATCTTATGAGTATTTTGCAAATGAATCTATTTTAGATATCTCTTGGAAAACACTTTATTATTTAGCAGATTTGAATATGAAATTTTTTATTTATAAGAATAAAAAAGAAAAAGAATACTTGGAGAAGACAAAAGATTACTTTTTGAAAATGAAAGAGGCTATCACTGTCTATGAGTCTAATAGTATGTCTTATCAACCTAATGATATTTATCATATAACTAATATTTCTACAGAACAGGCTAAGCAAAAAGCTTTTGATTTCTTTATTTCACTTGGTGATAAGGATAATGCAAAGCTTTTTAAGTCTAATTAAGCTATTCATAGAAGCTATCTATTGTGCTTTGATACCTTGCTTCAATCACTTTTCGTCTAACTTTTTTATTAGGACTTAGTTCTGATTTGTTCGTTCTTAAAGACTGATCTAATATTGCAAACTTTCTTACTCGTTCATTTTCTGGAAGAGATTTATTTATTTGATCAATAGCTTTTTCGCATTGTTGTCTAATGGAATATTTATCAAGTTTCTTGAAAAGCTTTCTAAATCTTTCATCTCTGATGGTTATTAACGCTGAGATGAAAGGCTTTTCTTCCCCGACAATTAAAACATCGTCGATATACTCAAAGTTTCTAAGCATTTTTTCAGCTTTGCTGAGTGAAACAGATTTTTCTTGACTGTTTAAAACTTGCTCGCAGGCTTTGCCTAAATAAACCAAGTTCCCATTTCCATTTTTTGAAACAATATCACCCGTTCTAAACCAGCGACTACTACTTGTAGAATAAAATGATTCAGCTTCATACTCACTTGAATTTATGTAGCCATGAGTGATAGCTGTGCTGGAAATTTCTAATTCTCCAGTGTTATTCATTTTCCATTCAAAGCAACTTAGAACTTTTCCTATGTTATTTGCTTGATTTGGAGTTGTAATGGAGATTGGTCCAGCACATTCAGTAGTGCCATAGCTTTGTCTAAGCTTAAAGCCATAGTGCCTCATATTGTTATCAAGATAGGCTGGAAGATAAGCCCCTGAACAGATAAAATATTTTAAATTATTAGCGTGGCTTTTCTTTAGTCCTGATTGTGCAAAGTAAGAGATTATAGGAATATTTAGTAAGAAGTTTAGAAAGCCATCTTTTTCAAGTTGAAGACTAATATTTTCTTCTAATTCAGCGAGGTCTTTTGGGTTTATGCAAGCTATACTAACGTTCTTGTAAGCTAGTTCATAGAAAAAGTTCAGTGAGTCAAGTGGGAAAAATAAGCTTGCACCAGCATAAATTGCTGAATAGTAGGCGATATTTTTGTTGAAGATGTCAGATAAGGAATGACAACTTAAAACACTATCATTTTTTTTATATTTTAAATCTTTAGCCAAGGATTCTATATTTGAAATTATATTTTTATGACTAAGAGGAATTAGCTTGCAGGAATTTTTAGCACCTGAATTCATAACGGTACTTGCTGGGAAATTTGTGTCAATTGGGTAGGAAGCGGTATTCAAGTTTCCAGCACTAGTTTCTTGAGCCATTAATTGATCCCAAAAGTATACACTGATTGATCTGGAGTTATTCTCAACTTTATTTACTCTAAAATCTAAAAGTACTATATTGCGGATAGGAAGATGATACTCTGCAATTAATGTTATGAGCTTATTTAATAATTTGGTATTACCGATGAAAATGGTATTAACGTCACAGTTTTTTAAGGCAGAAGCTATATTTAAATTAGTATCTGAAGGGGCGAGGTTTAAACTAACTGCGCCCAAGTACATAATAGCTAGGTCTGCAACCATCCATCTGTAAGAGTTGTCCGCCCAAATCGCAATATGCTTGCCGGTATTTTCACCAAATTTAGTTAAAGAGCAGGCAAGTCTTTTACTTTGATCTTTAATATCATTCCATGAATGTTTTTCATCAAAGATATCACCATTTGCACTAATTAATCTTGAGTGCGCAAGCGTCTTTTTGCCGAACTTAGTGACATTATACTCGAACATCTCAATTAGTGTTTTAAATGACATTTATTTGTATATAAATAATATGCCCTGATCTTGATTAACTAGTACTTTTAGCTAGATTTTGTGTTTTTTCTTCTGGAAATTTGAAATGAAGTAGGTTTTTTAGGTCTTGGCTTAAATTATCTATTAACGTTATTGATTTCTTTAATAGATCTTTGTGATTAATATTATTTGGAAGTTTCGGTATGCATTGACTTATAACTGTTCCTAGGCTTTTGAAAATGTTAGATCTAAGTTCCTCTTCTTTATTTTTGGGTTCAGGTTGAACAATATTTGGATTTATACTGACTACTTTATTATTTATAAGCTCTTCTAGTGACTTCATATAGTCTTTGTTTATTTCTTGAAGATCATTGTCCCAAATTTCTAGGGCTCTAGACCAGTTAAAATAAATCTAACTAGTCTGGAATATGCTTAAATACAGTAAATTATCAAAATATAAGCTAA
>JABSOS010000013.1 GCA_013216135.1 Candidatus Caenarcanales bacterium | reverse complement strand
AGCTTATATTTTGATAATTTACTGTATTTAAGCATATTCCAGACTAGTTAGATTTATTTTAACTGGTCTAGAGCCATAAAAAATATAGGTTTTGTTGCCGGTGATGAAATTATCAGTGTTGGTCCAAATGATAGTGGGGGATTTTTTGAGACTATACATCAAGGTTTAAATGATTTTGAAGATATATTACTCAGAATTAAAATCCCTGGTGCTAGTCCTAGCACTAATATATTTGACGCTGCTGGACCTGGTGTTCCTGATACTGATTCACTCGATGATTTAGATACTATGATAAGTAATGTTAATCGAATGCATGCGGTTGTTAATGCAAAATATAATTATCTTAAAGAAGCTTTTAATAGTGTTGAATCACAAAGAATTGCTTTATCCGATTCTAGATCACACTTTGTCGATACTGATATCGCTGAAGAGAGTACTAAGCTTACTCGTGAGCAACTCCGCCAGCAAAGTGCCGCAGCGATGGCTACTCAAGCTAATGCTCAAGGGCAGTTTGTTTTAAGTTTGTTGCCGTAAATCTTGTTATTATACAAATATCGATGCAAATTTTTGATGCTATAAAGACTAAATTGTAAAATAAACCCAGATTCTTATAGGCATACTTAAATTAACAAACGGGAAAAAGTCGCGTATTTTTTTAATTTCATTGCAAAAAAGTCGAAATAAGGGTATCTTTAATATAGGTGCAAAGATTTCAACTAGAATCTATTAAGAAGGATCTTGAGAAGAAAATGGTTTTCTTAGTTGGTCCTAGGCAATCAGGTAAAACATGGCTTGCTAAAGAGATTGCTAAATTATTCAGGTCATCCATTTATCTAAATTATGATTCATTGGATGACAAAAAAATCATAGATGAACAGGCTTGGAATCCAGAAACTGAGTTAATCATATTTGATGAGCTTCATAAAAAAACTGATTGGAAGAATTACATAAAAGGTGTTTTTGATACTAAAAATGAGAAAACTAAAATCTTAGTTACTGGTAGTGCACGCTTAGATATTTATGACCATATCGGTGATTCACTTGCAGGTAGATATTTTAGACACCGGCTTTTACCGTTTTCGTTAAGTGAAGTCTCGAAAGTAAGTGAAGCTGATTATGAATTGAATCATTTTTTAGAAAGAGGGGGCTTCCCAGAGCCTTTTTTAGCAACTGATTCCATAGATGCTGAGAGGTGGAGACAGCAATATATTAATAGTTTAATAGCCATTGATGTTTTTAGTATTGAGCAAATCCAAAACCTGAATGCTTTTAGATTACTCTTTGAAATGTTAAGAAAGAGAGTTGGCTCTCCTATCTCCTTTAACTCACTAGCAGAGGATTTGCAGGTTTCTTCTAATACTGTAAAAAAATATATTGAACTTTTAGAGGCGCTTTTTATCGTGTTTAGAGTAGTTCCGTTTTCTAAAAATATTGCTAGAAGTTTACTAAAAGAACCTAAAATATATTTTTTTGACACGGCTCTTGTCGAGTTAGATGCAGGAGCAAGATTTGAAAATTTTGTTGCGATTAGTTTACTTAAAAGTATTTACGCCGAAAATGATTATCTCGCTAAAGAAAAAAAACTTCAATACATTAGGACTAAAGATTGTGCTGAAGTTGATTTTGCAATTACTGAAAAAGATAAATTAGAATTAATGATAGAAGTAAAATTAAGTGATAAAAAGCCAGCTAGGGCTCTTATGAACTTTCAAAAAAAATATAATTATAAGGCTTTGCAGCTTGTCCAAAATTTAAATAAGCCTAGGTTTGATTCTGGAATTGATATTCAGCCTGGGAAAGCGTATTTAAAAAGTCTTTTTCTTTAAAGACTTCCTTATAAACAAACTAAGCAAAATTAAAAAACTAACAATATTCATACAAACCATGGTCATCGCTAAGGCGTCTAAACCATAGATAGGGACTAGGAAGTAGTTAAGACTAGCTTTAATGACTATTGCTAAACCCATTGTCATAAATGGAGTTCTACTATCACCAAAGCTATAAAAAGTTCTTACTAAAAGTTCTTTAAAGAGATAAGGAATGATTCCGAGGCAGAGATAGAAGAATAATGATGAAACCATTGCTGTAGATCTAGCATCAAATGCTCCTCGTTCAAAAACTAAGCGAATTAAATCTGCATGCCAAATTACCCCAATGATAACTCCTGGGATGCAGAGTGCAAGTAAGTTTCTGCCTAATTTAAGTAAGCGTGAATTTATTTCTTTAAAGTTTGCTTGTTTTACTAAAAGTGAAATTTTAGGGAAAAGTGGAACGACAATTGATGTAATCAAAATACCCATAGGCATCTGAATCAGACGGTTGGCTAAAGTAACTGCTGTCCAAGCACCCTCTTCAAGTCCTTTGCAGAAAAAACTATCCACAAAAACCATTAATTGTGCAAAGCCTGTGCTCATCAGTGCTGGAATTAAAATATGATCATAAGACTTTATCTCTGCTTTTAATTTTTCTAAATTAAAATTTTCTGAACTTGAATCATCATTAAGACTTTTCCTGTTAACAATTTTTAAAAAGCTAGGCAAGAAAAGCGTTGTCGCAAAAATCCCGCCGATGCTAGACCCTAGTGCTAAAGAAAGCCCACCAAAGCCAGTATTGAAAATTATCACAGAAATGATGAGAGCTATATTTGTGATTGCAGGTGATAAGCTAGAGGCAAAGTATTTTTTGTAAATGTTTAATACTGCAGCCAAGATAGCATTTGGGGCTGTGATAAGAATTAATGGTAAAAGAACGTCTATGTTTCTTAAAGTTAAGTCAAAGTATTCTGGTTTTAAGCTTTGATCTATAAAGGCTTTGAGAATAAAGTCTTTCGTGAAGAAAATTAAAGCTGTGACTACTATGAAAATTAAACTAGTAGAAACAAGTATCTTTTTTAGAAAATTTCCTTGTAAACTTCTCTCAACTTTAGGTAAAGAAGCTACTACTGTACTATAAATAGGTCCACCCACACAGGCAAAAATAATAAATATATTTCCTGTAAATAGATAAGCTAAATTAAAGGCATCTGAATAAGTTGATGTTCCAAAATAATGCGCGATCACAAGATCGCGCACCAAACCAAGTAATTTGCTAATCAGAGTTAGACCAGCTATTAGCGAAGCTACCCTTAACATTTCTAGCTCGAAACTATCTTAAGCTTTCTAATTCTTCCTTAAAAGACTTTGCAGGCTTGATTTCAATAACTTCACCTTCATCTTCTTTTTTATCTAAACAGTCGATTCCTGGAAGAATCTTACCCTCTAAGAACTCTAAAGAAGCTCCACCACCAGTACTTATGTGGGTGAATTGAGATTTTTCAAAACCAAACTTCTCAATAGCAGCAACTGAGTCACCACCACCTACGATAGTAGCTCCACCTTTTTCAGTTAATTGTTTAAGGGCAACTGCTATAGCTTTAGTCCCTTCTTCAAGCATAGTGTATTCAAATACACCTACAGGTCCATTCCATAAGATAGTCTTAGACTGGCTTACAAGGTTTGCATACTTTTGTCTAGTATTAGGACCGATGTCCATTCCTTGCCATCCGTTTGGAATATCATTTGCTGGCATAACCTGAATTTCAAATTTGTCTTCTGGAGAGTATTTGTCGAAGACATTAACTTCTTCACCGTTACCATCTATAGATGGAGTTGCTACTACGTCTTCTGGAAGTAATAGTGCAGTGTTGTTTTCATCAGCTAAGTTCATGATGTGACGAGCGATATCTAGCTGCGCGTCTTCACAGATGCTTTGTCCAATATTAGCGCCTTTCGCTTTTAAGAAAGTATATGCCATACCGCCACCTATGATTAAAGTATCAACTTTTTTTACAAGTGAAGTTAAAACTTCAATTTTAGAACTTACTTTAGAACCACCGATGATTGCAGTGAAAGGTCTTTCAGGGTTTTCTAATTTACTTCCAAGCATTTTAACTTCTTTCTCGATTAAGAATCCAGCTACAGAAGGATTTAGGTAACTTGCGATACCAGCAGTACTAGCGTGCGCTCTGTGAGCTGTACCAAAAGCATCATTTACATAAAGATCAGCAAGGCTTGCAAGTTTTTTACAGAAATCTTGATCATTGTCAGTTTCTTCTTTATAGAAACGTATATTTTCTAAAAGAGCTACCTGTCCGTCTTGAAGAGAGTTTACTTTAGCTTCTACTGGAGCACCGATTGAGTCATCTAATTTAAGAACTGGCTGCCCGATTAATTTACTAAGGTGCTCAGCAACTGGATCTAATCTGAATTTGTCTTCTGGACCAGTTTTAGGTCTACCTAAATGAGTTACTAAAATGATTCTTGCACCTTTCTCTTTTAGGTAGTTAATAGTAGGAAGTGCTGCTTGGATTCTAGAATCATCGGTTATGTTTAAACTCTTATCCTGAGGGACATTGAAGTCAACTCTTACTATTACTTTTCTTGATTTTAATAAATCGTCTCTTAAGTCAGCTATTGTTTTTATCATAATTTCTCCTTATATAATTTATTTATCTGCAAGCCAAGCAACTGTAGTTTCACAGATTTTTCTTAAAACAACTGGTACCTCTAAACCTCTTAACTCTTCTGGGTTCTCTGGAGCTACTAGTCCTCTTTTATCAGTGGTTAATTTAAAACCTGAATCTAAAACTAAAAATCGAGGGAAAGCTGTTACTGCAAAATCGTTGCTAAGTTTGTTGTTATAGTCATAAACCCATGTAGCAGAAAAATCTTTAAAGTCATTTGCTTTAGCTTTAAATTCTTCTAGGCTAGAGTGTTTTGCGTCAGTAAAGAAAATAATATTTGAATTAATATCAACTGGTTGTGGAGTGTCATTTCCTAATTTTTTGCCAGATTTTAATATTTCTTTGTTCTTAATATTACTTACTAAGCTTGCAAGGAAAGTTTCACAGAAAATGCAATGAGGTTTTACTGCAATTAAAATATTATTGTTTTCTTTTTTGAAAAACTGGTTGAGCTTTTTCTTTTCACCCTCTAAGGTTTGAACCTTAACACCATTAAAGTAGCTTTTTAATTTATCCCCTTCCTTAAATCTACTTTCTACGGTTTTTGCTGCATGCTCACCTGCTTTTGTAGGGGCTTTTGCGCTTTCTTTCGTGCTGCTCTTGATAGATGAGCAAGATTGCGCGATGATTAGTACTAGTAGGGCTAATGTTAGTCTCATTAGCTATGATTTTACAACATTATGTCGAACTCTCCAGAAAATAAAAAAATGCCTCTCATTCCCTTTATGTTATTAGGGGTCTTAATCATTAATAGTGCGGTTTTAAGCTATAAATATATTAATTTTTATTATTTTCGCGATATATTAACAGATATTAATGGTTTAGCCTGCACGACAGATTGTGATGCTGTGATGTTATCTAAATTTGCCATGATATTTGGGATACCGACACCTATTTATGGCTTATTTGCTTTTATTGTTCTTACTGTTTTATTTATAAGATTATATTTAAGTGATTCAAGTAATAAAAAAGTTGAGCAAAATTTTGAGCTTCTTTTAATTACTTGTGTAGTTTTCGCTGTGGTTTTTATTTATCTGATGTATTTTAAGCTTGAATTGATTTGTAAGTTTTGTATGCTATCTCACATAACTACATTTATATTTGCAGCTTACTACTTCATTTATTACAAAACTAGATACATAGATAACGATTGAAGATTGATGCACTTGCTGCTGCGCCCCAGCGAAGCTGGGTCCCTAAGCTCGCAGCAAATACATCAATCTTCTGGTGGGGAAAATATATTTCTTACTGTGCTGTGGTAAGTTTCTTGGAGCCTAACAGCTCTATGGAGTAACCGTCTGGATCTTTTACGAAGGCTAGAATTGTGGTTCCATGTTTCATAGGACCTGCTTCTCTAGTAATTTCACAACCTTTTTCACGGATTGCATCGCATGCTTTATAGACATCTTCTACTTCTATTGCGATGTGTCCATAGGCATTCCCTAGTTCATACTCGTGTTTACCCCAGTTATAAGTTAGTTCTAAAACGGTATTGTCACTCTCGTCACCGTAGCCTAAAAAACATAAAGTGAATTCACCACTAGGGTATTCTTTTTCTCTTAGAACTTTCATTCCTAAGATTTCAGTGTAGAAAGCTTTAGATTTTTCCAAGTCTTTGACTCTAAGCATGGTGTGGAGTAAACGCATAGAGTAGATTTTAGCAGTCCTAATATGAAAATTTTTAAAGTTTTTTATCTAGTTCAGCTAGAAAATCTTTATAAACTGTTTGTTCATCTTCAGTGTTAAAAATGGCTATAGTATAGCTGTCAGATAAAGGGTTTGCTTTGTTTTTGGGTACGATCTTTAAAGGATCGTCAGTTCTGTTTTCATAAAAGAGCATTAGCATTGGTTTGTTGTTAGCAGTTAAACCAGCTTTACCACTAAGTATAATATTCTTTGAATTACTTAAATTTATAGATAATTCAAAATTTTTTGATTCTTTATGACTTTTATCTTTTTTTACTTTAGTGATCATACTATTATCTGTTTTACTTATATATTTGAGAAGTTCTAATAATCTATCTTTTGATGTTGTTTTTTTACTCCATGCTTGATAAAAAGCTTGCAATTTTTTTTGAGCAGTTTTATTATCTTCTTCTTGAGTTGTTTTCTTTGTATTTTTAAGATCAGAGTTATATTGTCCAGTCTTCATGTAGGAGAATTTTACTACAATTATTTTGAGTGATGAGTGAGTGTTATTTTGATTTAATTTTTGATCTTTATTCAAACATATCAGGCTCTTTTTCAGTAATCATCTGATAAAGCGGTTGAAAATTAGCAAAGTGAACCACATCATTTACTATATAGTTCTTTGCTTTTAGAGCTGATTCGTGGGGAATTATAATAGGTTTAGCGACAGCTTCTGCCATTAGTTGAGATTTACAACAGCTATCCATAAGGATAAAAAGCCAAGCTGCAGCTTCAACGAATTTTCCTGTAGTAAGCAAACCATGGTTTTGTAAAATTACTGTTTCATTCTCTCCTAGTAAGTTTGCAATTTCATCTCCTTCTGAGCAGTCTTCAACAATTCCTAAATATTTTTCATAGATGACTTGGTTTTTATAAAAAGTACAAGAATCTTGACTGATAGGATCTAAGAATCTTCCTAAACTTGACCAAGTTCTACCATGTTCAGAATGTGCATGAGCAGCTGCGTTGATATCTGGTCTTAAAGCATGAATTCTAGAATGAATTGCAAAAGCTGCTTTATTAATAACTTTATTACCTTCAACGATATCGCCATCGTGATTTACTCTGACTAAGTCAGAGATTTTGATTTGAGAAAAATGAACTGACATGGGATTTACCCAGAAACTATCTTTAAACTCTGGGTCACGCACACTTATGTGTCCAGCTACACCTGCATCAAAACCATAGTGAGCAAACAATCTAAACGAAGCTACCAATCTTTGTTTAATATAAGTTCTTTCTTCTTCGGGGCTTGAGAACTCAGGTCTTTTAATAGCGCTGTTATCTAGATTTTCACCGACGCTAACACGTTCTAATATTTCATCATTTTTCAGCATAGTTAATATTATACGGTGCTAGAATTATAAGTGCTGGTGTTGTTGTATTTGTATCAAATTTTCATGAAAAGGGTTTCTATTCTCTTCTTTGTTTTTTGCTCTTTTGCTTTACTGCTAAGCTCTTGCGGCGAGGTAAAACAAATTACAGAAATCAATGTCGCAAGTTCAATTCAAGTTAATCCTTTTCTAGAAAAGCTTTTTGTAAACGAAATTTTTAAAGAGCGTGGTTTTAAATTTAATTATATAGATCTTAATGCAAGTCAAGCTAGAAAGGCTTTGAAGACTGGGATTGTAGATTTGTATGTTACTGATGAGGATTTTAATAAGTTAGATGATAAGGAACTTTTGAGAGAAAAGTTAATCGCTAAAGATGCACTTTTATTAATTGCTAATTCTGAGAACCCTGTTCATAATTACCACAGCTCAGATGATCTTTTAAATGTAGAAATCTTTGATGATATGGAAGCTTTGACAAGTTTTTTAAATGATAACTCTAAAGAATTAGCTTTAATTAGATCTAGTATTCATGAAGATCGGGTGAAGCAGAAAATAGTTTATGTAAATGATATAGCTCCGATTAAATCTAATTTTGATTTTGGTAATTACCCTCTGGTAAAAAAAATAAAGCTTTATTATAAGATTTCAGTTTTAAGGAAAAAAGAAAAATATCAGGCGATTAGGAATTTAATTAAGCTTCTAAACTCTAAAGAAATTCATGAGATTATAGATTCTCTTGCAATGATCAACCCTAATAGTAATGAGCTTTTGCTTGAAAAATTAGCTGAAGAACCAATTAGAATTGGGGTCGGTGTACCTTTGAAAAATCAATACGCTGAAAGTGGTAAAGCTGTAGTCGCTGCTGTAAAAGTAGTTGCAGATAAAGTAAATAAAAGTGGTGGCGTACAAGGGCGTGAGATTGAAGTTCATGTCTGTGATGATGAAGCGAATATAAAAGATGCTTTAAAAGCAATAAAGTGTGCCCAAAACTTTGTCAAATTAGGTGTTAAAGCTGTTATTGGTCATTTAGGTTCTGAAGCGAGTATCGCAACTTCAGGAATTTATCAGGAACATAATATTGTTCAAATTAGCCCTACAGCAGTTCATCCAGGTTTTACTCACCAAGAAAATAATAGGGGACTTTTATTCAGAACGATCCCTATGGACTATAACTATTCAGATAGCATTTATGAACTTCTCAAATTAAAATTAGATGAGTTAAAAGAGAAGAAGATTTTAGTTATTCATAATGATAGTCTTTATGTTAAGAACATTCTTTCACAGATTGTTTCGAAGTTAAGAAGAGTTGAGCATCTAAGTAAAGAGATTTCTATTAATAGTGTGAATTTATCAGATAAGGATTTTAAAGATGATGAGTTACTAAATGGTTTGGATTTTAATCTCTTGATAGTTTTAGGTCCTGAATTTGATCTTTTAGAAATTAGTTCGTATCTTAATTCGATTAATGAAGTTAATAAGGAGATTACTCTTATCTCTGAGAGTCATACTTATACTCCTTACTCTAAATCTCACCCTAAATTTGAAGGGGTGGATTTATATATAGCTGCACCTCGAATTAATATGAATCATCAGGACTTTAAAGCTTTGCGTAACGACTTCTTTAAATCTTCAAAAGACTTATCTTTTAACTCAGCTGCTGTCCTGTCTTATATTTCAGCAAGAGCTCTGTTCGATTCTATGGAATCTTATTATACAGGGTCATACTCCAGCATAGCTGAAGCTTTGCATGAACAAACTTTTAGTAGCTTTGGTGAGGAGTTTGAATTTACAGATAAAGGTGATAGAGCAGATGAGTCTATGGCTCTTTATAAGTTTAATGGTGAGGCTTTTGAGAAAATTTAGAGTATTGTGATTCAAAAAAAGAAGCTAGTTCATTGAACTAGCTTCTTTTTTATTATTTAATTAAGTTAATTAATTAAACAGTCGCAGAATTTTTTTGCTTTGCAATATTTTCAATATTATTAACTAAAGCACGGTAATCTTTAGATTCTATACGGAAAGGTTCTTCGCCTTTTATATTAGCAAGACCACCATTGCCTACAATCTCATTCACTTCAGCTATTTCTACTCCACCATTTAACTTCAGAACATTACCAGTTAGATCTTCTGCTTTAAGATTACTATTTTGAGGGATTCTTATTTTTTTAGATAAATCTTCCTGTTTCATTGTTGTAAATTTAATCTCACTCGCTGGTAAGTTTTCAGCTATATCTATTAAATTTTGAATTTTAGATTGAGGACGTGCAAGTGCTGTATTTAATCCTCCTGTGCTAACTATTTTATTAGCAGTATTTTCAAGAGGCTTTTTAAGTTCTACATTTGACTTTGTGCTAGTTTCTCTTGGAGTTATATTTAATTGAGTTCCTGTTATTGACATAATAATTTAATTATAAATCTAATTTATATATCGTTTCTGCACTTTTTGATCTTATCTGGAGATCTAGGTCGAAAATTATCCTAAAGTATGACTTGATTTACAGTTGTGATTTTAGATAATTCCAAATGTTGATTATATTTACCCCTGTCTCTGAGTTAATATCTAGATATACATGGAGAGAAGCTTAAGCAAATCAATTTTTATTCTCATAGTTTTTTTGTCAGTCTTAGCTTTAAGTTCATGTTCACAAACTAAGCAGATTAACATCGGGGTTAATTCTCAAGATCAAGAATTGTTTCAAAGCCTTTTTGAATTAGATGTCTTTAAAAATTATAAGCTGAATCTAAGATCTATCTCTAAAGAAGACTCATATAATGCTATTTCAGAGAAAAATATCGATGCTTATCTCGGAAATATAGATTATATGCTTCATGAAAGTGATTTTTTGAAGAAGAAGATAGTCGCTAGAGACTCACTTTCATGGATAGTAAATTCTAATAATCCAGTTAATACCTTAAATGTTTATGAATTAAAGAAGATTTTAAAGGGAAGTACTCAGAATTGGAAAGAGCTGTTTGGGCACAATGAACCTATTTTATTTATCGGAAGATATGAAGAAGCCTTTGCTGACGATGTTTTATTGAATTATCCAGACTTTAAAGTTTCTAATATTGATTCTCGTGTGCAGGCTAAGAATGAAGAGGATTTGATCAATAATATTACAAAGTTTAAAAATTCTATTTCCTATATTAATTCGAGTAGTAAATTTTTAGATAAAGCACCGAAATCGATAAAAAGAATTTTTATTAACACTAATGGTTTTGGAACGGATTCTAAAAGTCAATTTCAACGAGATATAAATTTATACTATCAACCTGAACTTTTCTCATCTAAGAATGAATTAAATAAATTCAAACACTTCATAGCTTTATTTAATACTAGAGAGGTTAGAACTTTTATTAAGTCTAAGAATTATCAGGTGCCACTTGCAAATGAAATTGCAATAGAGAGTTTAGAAGACTCTCCAGTAAAGATAGGGATTGGGGTTCCTACTTCTGGGACTTACGCAAGGTTTGGTAAAGCAGTAATCGAAGCTGTGAAGATTGCAAAAGAAGAGTTTGAAGAAAGCGGTGGGATCTTAGGAAGAGATATAGAGCTTGTGATTTGTGATGATGAGGCTAACATCGAAGATGGGGTTAAGGCTATCTCCTGTGCAAAAGAGTTTATTGCGAAGGACGTTGATGCTGTTATTGGCCATTTAGGTTCTGAAGCTACAATAGCTACATCAAATATTTATCAAAGTCATGAAATAGTACAGATTAGTCCAACCGTGATACATTCTGGATTTACAAAACAGTCTAATAACCAAGGTTACTTGTTCAGAATAGCTTCTATAGATTCTATGCAAGCTAAAAAAATAGCTGATCTAGTTAACTATATTCCTAAAAGTAATGAGAAGCGGGTTCTAATATCACACAATGGTGGATTATCATCGACAAATTTAAGTGCTTTAATATTTAACCATTTACCGAAAGATGTATACTGTGATATTCAAGCAATCGAACCTAAAACTAAAACTTATTATTCTTTACTAGGAAGAGGAGATTTTAATATTATGGTTCTCCTAGGACCTGAACATGACCCTGGGCAGATATTGATTGACTTAGCTGTAAATAATAAATCTGATGTAACGGTTATTGCCACTTCTCATGATACTGAGCAAATTATTAAAAAAGCCGGATTATTGAGTAGTAACGCTTATACGCTTACTTCAAAATATATGGCAAAAGACAATGTATATTTTCATAAGTTTAAGGATAAAATCCTTAAAACTACTCCAGAGTTTATTCCATATGTTTCAGTCAACAGTTATTTTGCCAGTAAGATGCTCTTTGAAGCATTAAAGCAATACTACAAAGGCTCTTATTATAGTCTTGCTAATGCTTTACATGAGATTTCATTTGATATTTGGGATAATGATATTTCTTTTGATGAATTTGGTGACAGACTCGATAAACAGTTGATTTTTGAAAAGATTGAGTCTGGTAATATAGTTAGGCTGGATTTGGATTAGCTTCTAGCCCTTTCTTTATAGTATTTATTAATCTATCTCTGTTGTTCCACCCTAAGTTGATAATGGTTCTCATATTGCTCGATAAATGACTTTTGAATTTAAGTAAGAAGTCACTATCTTCTACCCATCCAGTTAACCCACCTACAATACCTTCAAAAATACCTAATTTAGCTAAATTAGAATCTGCTTTATTAGTAGCTATTGAATCTATATCTGTTTTCTTGGAATCCTTACCTAATTTAATCATTAGTACATTAAATAAAACCATACCGAAGGCGTTTAAAGATCTTAAAACTTTTTTCGGTACGATTTTTAATTTCTCTCCTCTGCACAATGTAACCCCTAATCCAAAGGTCATGAGAGCAAGGGGGGTAATAGCTAAATTTGAGAATGAATGGAAAACATGTTCTCCTTTCATGATATTTTTTATTGATGCTTTACTTACATTGAGGCTGTTTTGTAAAAATGCTTGGAAATGGGCAGCTTTAGTATCTTCTTTAGCTTCTACTAATTCATCTATGAAACCAGCTTTTAATGCTCTATCATTAAGGAATTTCTGGCTATTATGAGCACTTGCAAGACCACCTCCAAAATCTCTGTTTGCGATATTAGGAAACAGAACTTTCATGGAAGAAGAAGATCTAGCTAAACCTAAGCTAAAAGTTTTATTCTCTAGCATATTTTCAATTCCACTAAGAACTGATGGCAGAGTATCTATATATCTACAAAACCAAGCCGCATCTTTCGTTAACTTTTCTTCAATATTTGCTAAGCCAAATACACTATTACCAGTGAGATCTTGGATTTTTTTTGCAAGTATCGTTGCAACCGAGCTACTGTGAAGTAAAATGCTACCTGCAGCAATGCCATATTGACTCCATACTGTAATTGGTTTAATAGTTTTAAAAAAGTTTTTTAATTTAGCTTTATTACCATTTTCTTCTCCTGGCTCTGTCTCTTGTTTTGAAACAGTATCTACTGCTACTTCAGAAGAATTGTTAGCTGTTAACTCAGTTTCTAAAAACTCCTCACTTGCCATTATTTCTTTTAGCAAGGCTTCTGTATCAATTTCTTCAAAATTTGTTTTTCCTATTTCATCTAAAATTTCTCGGCTTAAACTGACTTGTTTTGGTTCTGAGCTTCCCTTCTCGTTACTAAAAACAATTTGTGGATTTATTGCAGGTTTAGTAGTCGTTATAGACATATAGAAATCAGTACCTACATGTATATATATTAACATTTTTATTTTTTATTAAGATAATAGCGTCGAGAATGTAGATGAAGTTTAATGCTTCAGGATTAGTGAAAGTGTTAGGATTAATAGCTGTTTTAGTACATTTATATACTTGCAATGAAGAGAGCTCAGTACTATATTTTAATTTTCTTCTTGGTTTTTTTAGGGTTTTCCTGCAATGATCGCAGGAAATATCTTGAGCTTAATGTTGCTTATTCTGATGATTATAGTTATTTCATAGAAAATTACTTTAATTCAGATCTATTTAAGAAGCAGAAATATAAACTGAATTTTATAAAATTAAATTCTAAATTACCTAGTGAGGCACTAGACAATAGTGAGATTGATTTTTATATTACAGACGAAAAAAATAAAATTAATCAGGAAAGCTTTACTAAAAAGTTGTTAGCAAAAGATGCCGTTTTAGTTGTTGCTAATGCAAAGAATTCAGTATCAAATATTACTGCAAGTGAAGCAGAAAACTCTGTTCAAACCTTTAAGCAAAGAAAGCTTTTAAGTGAATTTCTAATAAACCAATCTAATTCTTTAGCTGACATTCGAGCAAGTAAATATAAAAGTAATATTGCTGAAAAATTAGTTTATGTAAATGATATAGCTCCGATTAAATCTAATTTTAACTTCGGTAATTATCCTTTAATGAAGAGAATTAATCTCTACTATTCCTCTCAGTCACTGAAAGAAAGAAATATTGAGGTCAAGAAATTTATAAAATTACTCAACTCAAAAAAGTCTCATGAATTAATTGATGCTTTAAATTTTATTTACCCTAATAATGAACTTGCAATAGAAAAGCTATCCGAAAAACCTATTCGGATTGGGATTGGGATGCCTTTGAAAAATAAATATTCTTATGCTGGTAAGTCAGCAGTTGCAGCGGTTCAGATGTTTGTAGATACGATTAATAATAAGGGTGGAATTGCAGGAAGGAAAATAGAAGTTTATTTATGCGATGATGGCGCTAATATCGAAAATGCTTTACAGGCTATTGATTGCGCTAGAGAGTTTGTGAGCTTATGTGTCGATGCGGTAGTTGGTCATTTGGGTTCAGAGGCTAGCATTGCAACTTCAAAAGTTTATCAAGACAATAATATTCTTCAAATTACGCCTACTGCTGTTCACCCAGGTTTCACTCATCAAGTAAATAATCAAGGTTCTTTATTTAGAGCTGCTCCTCAAGATTATATTCACTATAAACCTCTTTTAGATTCATTGCTTTACATTGATTCAGAGGTGACTGAGAATAAGAAAATTATTATTCATAATGGTTGCTTAACTCATGCAAATATTATTGCTAAGCTTATGTCTAGCTATAGAAGTTTGAAAAAAAACAATATTACTAGCTATCAACTTGATGCAAATTCTGAATCTCAGATTGTAGATATTTTTAGTGAGTCAAAATTAGATACTTATTTGTTATTGGGTCCAGAGTATGATCTCAAATATATCTCTAAACTTTTAAGTCAATCTAACCCAGGTAGGCAAGTAAATATTGTATGTTTTTGGCATAATATCCTCCCTTACTCAAACACCTACGATCTTGATTATGAAAATACTTCTTTATATATAATTGGTCCTAAAATTGACAGAAATAATCTAGAGTTTATTGAGTTAAAGAATTATTTTAAAGATAAGAAAGATGTCGGTTTAAACTATGCTTCGATACTTTCTTATATTTCGGCAAAAGCACTGTTTAGCTCGCTTGAAGATTATCATTCTGGTAAATATTGCAGTTTAGCTGAAGCTATGCATTCAAAAGAATTTGAAGTTTTTGGAGATAAATTTAGTTTTAATGAATATGGTGATCGTATCGCTTCTCCATTTGCTATATACTCATACAAAAATAATTCTTTTGAAGTATTAGAGCTTTAAGCCAAATAGTTGAAAATATTGATAGATTGTTAGTGAAATTGTTATTTAGGTCATAAAAGACTTGGAGAATTTATATGCCAGCAAGATCAAGAAAAACTACAACTAGAGGCTCAAAACTTAGAGCCAAAGTGACTCAAGCTAAATCTAAAGTGAAAACAGCGGTAAAGAAAACCGTGGCCAAGGCTAAAACTACAATTAGAACAGTAAGAGCAAATAAAACTACTCCAGCTACTAAACCTAAAACTCGTATTCAAAACAGAATATCTAATATCACTGATAACTTAGATTCAAGAGTTAATGAAATTATTGATAATGTGCAAGCTAAAGCTAAAAATAAAAAAGCAAATTTTAAAGAGCAAGTTGAAGCTTTAAAAGAATTAAAGCAAGATGTTAAGAGTAAAATCGAAACCTTAGTAGATAAAGCTGCTGATAACTTAGAAGAATTAGTTGAAAAGAATAAAGTTAAATTCTGGCAGACTAAGTCTAGAACTTTTAAATTTCCAGAAGAAGCTAATTTAGCTTTTACTAAAAAAGCAGACTTAGGTTTCTGTTTCTCTGGTGGTGGTACTAGGTCAGCTTCAGCAAGTATCGGTCAGTTAAGAGCTTTAAACAACATCAAACCCACTACAGCAGCGAAGAAAAATCTTCTCAATTCTTCTAAATATATTTCTGCTATCTCTGGTGGTGCTTGGGCTACTACTACTTATACCTTCTTGCCGAAGAATATCTCAGATACTGAGTTCTTAGGCAAGTATGTCGAGCCTGGAAAGCTGATAGCTAATGATATTCACAGTTTCAAAACACAGAAAAACTTCTTAAATCAGGTTAGCACTTCAAAGATTTTATTGAAGACTATTAAAAACTATTTAATGATCAGAACCAAGATTATAAAAGGGATTCACTTTGATGAAGTTGATGAAACTTTTAGTAGAACTATCGCTGAAGTGTTTTTAAAAGAATACGGTTTAGACGAAGCGAAAAAATATTTCACTTGGACTAAAGCTAATCTAAATGACATCTTAAAAAGAAACCCTCACTTAGAGGCAAGTGATTTTAACTATGTAGAGAAGGAACTTGAAAGACCATTCTTTATCGCAGGTGGAGTAATGAATCCACCAGATAAGTCTGCTGACTGGAATCACTTTGAGATGACCCCATTATATTCTGGGATCAGTAAAGAAAGAAAAGCTAAAACAAGATTGGGTAAGTCGGTAGGTGGTGCTTACCTAGAGTCTTTCGCTATGGATTCACATTCACCGAATAAGAAGCTTACAGGTTCTACAGCTGAAGTGCGTCAAGGGAAAGCTTTCCATAGAACAAGCGTTTCTGAAATCATGGGCGTGACAGGTGCTGCTCCAGCATTTGCTTTCCAAGGTCTTCAGAGTTATGAAAACTCAAAAATGCTTTTTGATTTAGCAGGACTTTCTTTTCCAGGAGGGAAATCTAAATTAACTCAAGCAGCAGCTAAACTTGCTGGTAAGAGTCTTATCGGAGCTGGAAAATTAGATAATTCATTACTTTCTGTTTTCCCTGAATTTAGATATTGGACGCCAGCTGAAGCTCATAGACAGGAGTCTAAATATGACTTCGGTGATGGTGGTTACATCGATAGCTATGGAATTATTCCATTACTTAAGCGTGGTGTTGAAAATATTGTAGTGTTCATGAATACAGAGATCGCTATTTCTGATGAGTCTAAGAAAGCAAAAGAATTTAATCATGGAATTCAGATAGATACTGCATTTCCAGTGCTTTTTGGTGAGCGTGTTCCTAAATCTGATTTTCTTGCTTCTAATCTTGCTAAAGATTCTAGGGCAAAGGTTTTTGCAAATAAGAAAAGTACAGATGGTACAACTCCTTATGAAGAAACAGTTAGAGGACTACTTGCTGCAAGTGATTTTGATAAGCTTAAGCTTAAAAAGGGTCAAAAACTTAATGGTAGACTTACGAGAAGAGATTTCTCTAAATTTGAGTCTGCTACTGAAAGAGAACTTAGTCAATATTTAGGTTGTATCAAAGGTCCTGTCTACCATAAGCAACAATACCAAGTAGTTAAAAATGAGTTCTTCGGTATTGAGAAGTCATATAAAGTAAATGTTTTATGGGTTAACCTTCAACGTTCATGGACTTGGGAAGCTTTGCTTCCATCTAAATGGTCAAATACTATCGCTAAGGATAATGCCGAAAAGATTTCTAAACTTAAGAGTAAGCCAGAGTTCTACACTTTCCCTAACTATTCTACGTTTAATACTAATCCAAATAGTTCTATTGTGAATGTTATAGATATGACTCCAACTCAAGCAAACATGATGGCACATTTAAGTTCATGGGTTACTAAGCAGTTAGAACCGATTTTATTAAGTATGTATTCTTCTTAAGGGCACGCTGAAAAACTCAACTTTGTGAATTTTTCAACCCTGACCGAGGAATGAATCCTAGCTCAGGGAGCGAGGTCCTTAAACCCATATCAAGCAGATTATGCTTCAAAACTTTGTTTTTCAGCAAATCCTTAAATTAATTTTAAAACCTTGTCAAAATAATTCCTTCTTAACCTTATATTAATAAAGCAAGGTGTAAGGAGGATATTTTGATTAATTCAGTTACAGATGGTAGTAATTTATATGGAAAACCAGAGGCTTCTAATAGTTCAGGTTTAAAGCAGAGTTCTAAAAAGATATATAGACCAGCAGCTAAAAGTAGTTTCCCTTATCTAGGGATGATACTTTTAAATAAAATAAATGAGGCGAAAAGTTCTAGCTTAGATACAAGTCATGTTACAGCTCAGGCTGATTTACTGGAAGCTACAGATCTTTCTTTTCAAGCAAAAAAAGAGGCAGAGCTTAATAATCAATCGTTTATTCCTTCAGGTCTTACTTTATTAGTTCAAGATTTTCTTTCACAAACTGTTCCCCAAATAGATTTAGATAATCTTCAATATATTGATCCGATTAGATTGGAAAAGACTTCTCTTAGTCCTAAGCTTGAAAGAGGTTTAAGTCTATTAGAAGAAAAACTTTTTTCGAATACTAATTTCATTAATGCCTTAAATGAATCTTTTGGTAATTCTGATTATTCAAATTTAGATTCTTTAACTGCTAATGGCGTAACTGATTTGAAGACTTTGATGGAAAAGTCTGAAGCTATATCAATAGCAAGAGATTTAACAGCCACTGATCATTGGACACCATTGGAACAGGTAGTTAGTTTTTCTTCTACCGTTAAAAAATCACAATTGTCGCAAAAACATGGGGAGGAAATATATTGTGATTTCTGCCAATTCTTTGAATTGAATGATTTAATGTATCAACTTTTAAGAGTCGATAATAGTGTAAAAGATGTTGAGCTTGACCATACGATTAGTAATCAATCTGAAAATTTATATCGTTCTATTGTAGAGCTGGTTTCAAATGCTATTGACGCAAATCAAATGAGAGGTGATAGCTTAGAAGATAATAGTGTGAAAGTATCTATTCGTGATGACGGGTATACCGTCACTGATAATGGTATCGGAATGAATCCTAGAGTGATTTTAGAGAAACTTTTAATTCCATCTATTTCTGGTAAAGATGGGACAGATACTATTGGAAGGTTTGGAGTTGGTTTCTATACTGCTCTTACTCACTTGCAGTCAAGTAATGATAGTGTCAAAGTTACTACAAATGATGGTAATAAAACTCATGTGATTACCTTTCAAAGAAAGCCTGAGTTTGATAATAAGATTTGTATAAATATTGAAAGTGAAAAAGTAAGTTCTAGACAAGGTACATCTATTGAAGTTAATTCAAGCTCTTTTGACAGCAAGCATGCAGAGCAGCTTTTGAAAGAATCTTTTAAACATAATTTGAATGCTAATATCCTCTTAAAGACAGATTCAGGTTCAGAATTAGTAAATGATGTTACAAACTATAAAGTTGAGACTTATGAGTCAAAGAATTCAGATTATGGTGATGTGAAAATTCTCTATGCGGAGTCTGGAAATACAGCTGGAGGAGGTGAAGTTCATATTAATATGAATGGGGTTAGAATTGAATCCTTAAAATTAGATTCTTTAAATATTCCATCTGAACTTATAATTGATTTTCCATTAGATTGTAAAGTACCTGAAAGTAGAAGTGAATTGACTGCGGATAAAAATTGTGCCGAAGCTTCTAACCTTTTAATTAAAGGGATTGAAGAGACTAGTAATTTTACGCAATCTGAAAAAATTCAGATTGTTAATGCTCTTCATGAGCTTATTAGTAGCTTTGAAGAAAGATCTTCTAATTTAAATTCAGGTACTCATTTTTCTGATTTGAGCTATATAGCACCAAGGTTACTTACTGATTTAGAGGTACTCCCCAATACCAAAAGTTTTGCTGCACTTAATTTAGCTAACACTACTACTTTAGTTAATCCTGAACTAATTCCTTCGATGCAATTTGATAGAGCTGAAAGTATTGAGTTTATAAATAATTTTGATTCTAATATTTACTCTATGTATACGGCAGATTTCAAAGACTCAGATGAAATTTTTTTTATATACAAAAACTCAATATTTTTAAACCATGAAGTTTATGAAGTACATAAAGATGAACCTGAAATATTAAATGTTTACTTATCTAATTTAAATCACCCTGAGGAAAATGGTCCTAATAAAGGGCGTATAAGTTTAAGTGAAGAGTCTGTTAGTGACTCAGAATTAACAATTCCTGAAGTTCATTCTATTTCAAAAACTTACAGTTCTTCACTGAATATTTTAGAGCGAGTGGCTTCACTTGATTATGTTCAAGGACTGCACTCTAGATTAAAAGAGAAGGTTCCTACTACACGTAGTGATGAATTAGCTAAAGTTGCTGATGTGAGTAGAAATTTAAATAGCTTAGAATCACTCTTAAATTTGGATTTAGACCGCTATATAGATAAATATTACAATGAAGATTTACCACTTTCATGTAGAGATGAGTTATTAGAATTAGTAATATTCAAATCTTTAATGCCTACAATTGAAAAACTAGATGAAAAAGATTTATCCAGATTAGATACTATACTTTCTGAATATGGTTTTCAATCATATTATATTGCAGAAGCTAATCGTTATTCATCTGATAAGGATCTTCGAATTGATACGATTATAAGTCAAGCAGTAAGAGCCTTTGATGATGATAATATTGAGTTTACTCGAGGGGTTGTTGACAATCTTATTATTCCAAATAAAGGGAATCAACTCCTCAATAATAATCAAATAATTAGACAACTAATACTTGGTTTTGTTCGTGAAGAAGGAAAAAAAATCTTTGCTTTAGATAGAACATTTACTTATGACGAAAATGGTTCATATCATCGCTTTGCAAGTCATGATTATTTAGACAGAGATTTTAAAGATTATAGTGAGGGTACAAATCAGCTAAATAAATTTACTGAAGCGTATCTTAATTTTGTCAACTCAAAACCTATAAAAAAACTTAGCTCAATGATTAAAAAAGAGACTAGTGATAGGTACCTTGAATATAATCCTCAAGCTGAAATGCTTTATAGTCACTACCGTGATGGACTCATAGTAAGCTATAGAGTGAAAGAAAAGTTGGATATCAATCCGGCAAAGCTTGATATCTTAGATAAATTTATAAACAATAATATTGATAAATTAAATAATATAGCTATTGGTGATGCAAGGCGTTTATGTAGAGGTTTACTTGAGCTGACAGAGTTATCAAATGAAGCTTACCAAAAAATGTTACCTATAACTTTAGAATTGGCTTTAAAACATATAGCTTATGAAAAAAATAGTTCTATTGATACTAGTGATCTATGGCTTCCAGGCTTAGTACATAATGGTGGAATCCCCAAGATTGTAGATAGCTTTGAAGGTGCCCCAGATCATCAACTAAGTGCTTATTTTGAAATTATAAAGCTAGTGGGGATCGCAAACGATTCACTCGATAAGGATAGTTACAATGAATACCGTAGGTGTCAAGAGAGTTATGGTATTGCAAATAATATATTAGATTATTTTATTGAGAATAGAGACTCACTTACAAAATCTGAGTTAAGGTCGATTATTTCTGATTTGAAAAGTTTATATTTGCCTGAAAATCGCTTCAGTGGTGATAAAAGTCCACTTCAAAAAGTATTAGGTAAAGATAGAAGAGATAGGGATTATTCAGAGTTGCCATCTAGTTTAAGACCATTAATGATTTATGCTCTTGAGGGGAATCGCTTAAAGGTTAATGAGAATAACTCTAGGGACCTAGTCATAGATTCTGATGTCATTAGGTTATCAGATTTCTTTCAAGCTAAAACTCTTAGAGAAAGTAGTTTTAGGGAGATGGACAATGATTCATCTATTAATCAAATCATTCAAGAGGTGTTAGAAGAAGTTCCAGACACGGAAGAAGTTCAAAGGCTAATAGCACACGCTATTAATAACCAGGAAGCAAATGATCCTTTTTTATGGATTCGTGAATTAGCCCAAAATAGTATCGATGCGATAACTACTTCTAAAGAAGAGGTTGGTTCTGACATAAGAATTGATTTCTTTAGTGAGAAAAATGAAAATTCCTTCTCATCGAGTTTAGTAACTAGCTTTGAAGATGAAGTTGGTATGAGTTTAAATGAGGTTTTCAATTATTTATTAGTACCAGGTGATTCATCTAAAGATGGAGTAGAGACTACTGGTAAATTTGGGCAGGGCTTTTTTACGGTTTTTCAGAATGCAAGTGAAGTTCGAGTGAAAACATCTACTGGAGATGGTATGGTGACTTACCTTAACTTAATTCCTTTGAATCAAGATGGAGAAGTCGTTAAGCAAGGCGAAAAAATTGCTGATGTGGCAATCAAAAGAGAAATTAAAGAAGAAGATTATAAGGGAACTCGAATTGAAAAAGTTTCTAATTCTAATCTTGCCAAAACTGAAATTGCTTTACTAAAAGATGCAGTTATTAAACATACTCGCTTTGTTGATGCAAATGAAGTAAAAATCATATGTGATAACCAACAAATTAATTCAGAAGCTAAATATAAAATTGTTTGTTCTATTGATGGTTTAGGTGATATTAAGCTTATGAGTACTAATGAAAATTCAATTGTACAAAAGGGTTTATATATTATGCCTGTCGAGGAAGAATTATTTGATCAAGTGCCTGAGCCTATTAGAGTAGTTTTACGTAAAGGACTTGCGATTGATATTCCTAAAAAGATGGACTTAATTAAATCTAGAAGCGATATTGCTCAGCGTGAAATTAATATTCCAATAATAAAAGAAGAAGTTCCAGAGTTGTCTGCTAGATTGTTTTTCACTTATTTAGCAAATAATGATATTCCATTTAAAGACTTAGATTTTATTTCATATGATTACTTTGATTTGGAAGGACATAATTTATATCAAAGTTTAAAAGATGATGAATTAAAACAGTTTGCTCGCACCCTACTTGAAGGTGAAGAAATTGATAAAGCTCAATTCCAGGGATACTCACAGAGTAAAAGTCAGTTAGAGTCTCTTGTTTTAAATACACCATACTTAGATTATTGTGATAAGAAAGTCTCATTAATTGAACTTAATGAAATATTTAGAGAGCAAGTGAAGAATAAGACTTTTAGTGTCAAAATGCTATCGACTTTACCTGGAGATATAGCAAACAAGCTTAACTCATCTTATAGCTCCTATAAATCAAAACGAGAACCTCAGCGTCAAGAAAATAATATTCAACAATATCAAGCTCCTAGTTACTTAGAAAGAGCGCGTAGTGACTTTAAGTTATCAAGTTCAGCAAAAGAAAAAGCTCCAGTGATATATATCATTGATGAGATGAGAAAGGCTTTGCATGAACATTTAGATATCGCTGATAATTATCAGACTACATATTACTATGCCAATGATGGTTCTGAAGGGCATGCTGTTCAAGGTTCGTCATCAAGTTCAACAAATCTTGCAAGTGGTTCCTTTGGGGCAATAGCTCATCTACTCAGTAGAGACTCTATCAGTGACGAGGACAGAACTAAGATATTAGAGAATATAATTTGTTTAGATACACACGAAGCGATTCATGCTGTTTTTGAGCAACCTGGTGACATTACGCATAATGCAGGCTTTTTTCAAAAACAAAGAAATTTACTTCATACAGCTCTTAAAAAGGAACCAAAGAAATTTAAGCTACTTTTAGATAGCCTTATTTCTGAGACTAATGATGAAAAGCGCAAGTCAATTTCAAATCCTGTAGATATTTGTAGGGCTTTGTTTACTTAAGCTGCAATCTTAGCTTTAATCTTTTCTACTAAAGACTTAGCAATTTCATTAAAAGCTTTAGAAACAGAATGCTCTTCATCACTTACTGTTACAGGTACACCTGAGTCTCCACCAGTTCTCACTTTTAATTCAATAGGAATAGCACCTAAGAAATCTAAGTCAAGTTTAGCTGCAGCTGATCTACCACCACCGTGAGAGAAGATCTCGGTTCTATGGTTACAGTTAGGACATTCAAAGAAACTCATGTTCTCGATTAAACCTAAAATCGGAACGTTCATTTTCTGGAACATCTGTAAACCTTTCTTAGCGTCTAATAGCGCGACATCCTGAGGAGTAGTAACTATCACCGTTCCATCTAATGGTACATTCTGACAAAGAGTTAGCTGTGCATCACTAGTTCCTGGAGGTAAGTCGATTAGTAAGTACTCTAATTCACCCCATTCTACTTCTCTTAGAAACTGTTTGATAACACCATCAAGCATTGGTCCTCTCCAAATCGTAGGTTTGTTTTCATCTACTAGAGTCCCCATAGAGATTAGTTTTACGCCGTGTGCTTCTAAAGAAACTACTTTTTGATTTTCACTTAAATGAGGTTTTTCAGTTACACCTAACATAAGGTGAACATTAGGTCCTGTAATATCAGCGTCAAGCAAACCTACTTTGTGACCTTGCTTTGCAAGTGAGATAGCTAAGTTAACAGAACAAGTACTTTTACCTACGCCACCTTTTCCACTATTGATAGCGATGATGTGTTTAATTCCTTCTACAGGTGATTTCGGTGCGATATTACCACGGTTAGCAGTACCACCTATAGGTCTGTGTCCTCCGCCTTGCATATTATCTGGTTTTTGAGTAGTGTAAACATCTAATTCAGTGAAACCAGCTTTAGAAAGTTGTTTCTCTAATTCTTTAATGATTTCATCTTTCTTTTTCGTATCAGCAGGATTTTCTAACATTAAGTTGAATACAACTTTTTTGTCACCTTGAACTGATATGTCTTTAAAATTTGTTGGAGATAAAAATTTTGAGATTATCTCAGTAGCTTCTTGAACTCTTTTTTCACTCATAAGAGTTTATTTTAACGCAGCCCTGTTGAATTTTCAGGTTCATTTTCTATTATCTTTGTAAAGAAACTTTTCGGTACTTCGCTACCATTTAGTACTGCTCCAGAACCATTTTCGTATTGAATTATAACTTTGGTATCAGCTGAGTTCGGTGAAGAGTCCCCTGCGTCATTGTTAAGGTTTGTAAACTGATTCTGTACTTGGAAATTAACTTTTTCACCACTTTCATTTGTATAAGATCCTGTAACGGAATGGAGGGTTTTTGGAGTTTGCCCATTAGAATACTTCTCAAACTCTAAATTGTTTTTGGGATTAAAATTTGTGATATCACTATTTACTTTTTCTTTTACTTTAGCTCTGTTAGATTCTACTTCTCTTCCTGAAATAGGTTCTCCATTGAAATTTAAGTTCTCAAATTTTCCAGTATCAGGGTTAATTTCAGCACCTAAAATAACACCCGTATTAAAATGCTCACTCTCTTGCTGTTTATCAGGCATTAGAAGCTCAAGTTTGTTGAAGCGAACAGCCGCTATGTCACCATTAAAATACTTATGAACTTGCATAAACCTAGGACTTGTTTCTAAGTTTAAATCATCTTGAACTCTTGTTCTCACCTTATTAAATTCTCGATCAGATGAATTTTTGAAATCTCTTAAGATATCCATATTCTCGGAATAAAGTTTTTGCCCTTCTGTAACTGGATTTGCTTCATACCAAGGTTGATTCATATTCTCAATTAAAGTTCTAACAGGGGATTCTGGTAATTGTTGAATTAAACTTCTATATTCCGTAGCATCTAAACCATTTTGATTTGGATCACCGCCATTTGTAAAAAAATCATTGACTATTCCAGTTGCTTCGTCAGCGGCTGTTTCAATATCTTTTTTTTCATGTCCTGGTACTTTTAAAGTTCTTGCGTCACGAATGTTTCTCAGAATACGACCTTGTGATCTATTGTTACCACTAATTTCGCCCATGGGATTTTTATACCCTGGTTTAATATAGATAATAACTAAACTTCATTCTCAAGCTTAATAAGCTTAAAGAAAATAAGTTTAATTTCTCTACTCCAATCACTGAAGCTTAATTTAATTCCTAAATCATCTAAATAAGGCTTTGATTCTGCCCAGATGTCAGCGATACTCTTTTTATCGTCATTGATTGATTTAACGATTTTTTCTGAGTATTTTACTATCGCTACTAAAGTATTATTTTCATCTTTGTTTTTATGTTCTTTACCATTGCAAACTGTGTCTATAACAGGTTCTGGGATTTTATTATTGAGTAAAAATCTTTTACTGATTTCTGATAAAGGTAAACCAAGTATCGCTTCTGAACTGCTGTGTTCATCCATGCCTTTACTTTTCATTTCTTCTATTTCTTGAAAAGCTCTAGGGTCACTTATTCCGACTATTACTGTACCTAGGTAATAATTTAAGCCAGCAAAGAATGCGTGGTCATTTTCTGGGTACTCTATAATATCTGCTACTCCACGAGCTATGGCTCCCATCCAGGCAGCATTTTTGATGATTTTTTTAAGATTTCTATCTTTAGTTTTATTTGCAAGATTTAAAAATTCACTTACTAAGAAGTTCTCAGACTCCTCTTTAATAATGTCATAGCCTAAAACTTGTACTGTTTTTACTAAATCTTTCTCACTTACTGGACTTAAGTTTTTTAATTGTTCTTTACTTTTTTTCTTATAGTGAAGTTTTTTTGCTAGATCTTGAACCTGAATAATAGCTTCAGCTAGTTCACTTTTTAAACTATTAAAATCATTTACTTTGGTAACGATATTGAATATCTTATTTTGAGGAGTTGGGAAATTTTTACTAGCATCCAGGTGTTTCTGGATTTTAGCTTCTACTTCAGCCGAGCGCCCTAAAAATAATGTCGAGTCTTTAATCGCTGGTTGCATAGTCTTATCATTGGCAGATTGAGATTTTATTGATTAGATTAGGCGGGCTAAATTTTTAGAAGAAATTAATATTCTTGTATTATTTTTTGCTACAATGTTAGATTCAGGAATTTATCATGGCGAAAAAGAAACAAGATAAAGTAAAAATCATTTTAGAGTGTACAGAAGCTAGAGAGGCTGGCGTACCTCCGTCTCGCTATGCTACAACTAAGAACAAGAAAAAACACCCTGATAAGCTTAAAATGAATAAATATAATAAGTACATGCGTAAAGTTACTGAGCATGTAGAGATTAAGTAGTCTTAGCTTATAGTTTATTTAGCCCAGGCGACTTAGTTGCATTTTAATAATTTTGAATTAGAAGATTTATATAATAAATACGAAAAAGATGTAGACTTTTCTATTAGTTCTGCATGTCTAGATCCATTATCTATAAATGGTTTATATGATCTAGTTTCTAAGTATAATTTTCAAAATAAAAGGCAGCATCGAGATTTGCTATCCCCACAGCAAGCTAACTGGGTATTACGCAAATCTAAAGAAACACAAAGTGTTTCTGAGCCTTCGCCATCAGAGAGTGAAAACTCTTACGAGCCCTCACTCTTAAATAACTCAGGCTACGATGCTGCTTTTGTTACTCATCACATCTCTGCATCTCCGAACCAAGGTTCGGAGTATTCCGATGTTCGTAATAAAAAACATGATTTTATTTCTAAACAGAAGTTTTTTGAAAATTTAGCTGATTTTAAGATTGATTACTCAAGTAAATTTGGTTTAGATATTTTTCAGGATGCCCTTAAAAATAAGTATGGTAATAATTTAAATTTTCTTTCTACTAGTGGAGCTTCTGAAGCTATAGTTTTAACTTTTACTAGTTTATTTGTAGCTGGAGATAAGATTGTTGTTCAGAAGCCAATATATGCTTCTCTATATCAAATTGCAAAAGATATGGGAGTGGAGATTATAGATTGGGATTATGATTGGTCTCAAGATTTTGAGTTTAATTATGATGCTTTGAGAAAAATATTTAATGAAAATAATGATCTTAAGGCTTTAGTGATAAATAACCCTAATAATCCAACGGGGGGCTTCTTTAATAATGAAGAACTTAATTTATTGGTTGATTTGATTAAAACGAGTGATGCCTATTTAATTGCTGATGAGGTTTTTAAAGATTTGGTGAACCCCGGTTTGGATTTGAAATCTGTAGCAAGTCTTTACGAGAAAGGTATTTCTATTGCTGATGTTAGCAAATCTTATGGCTTGCAAGGCTTGAGAACTGGATGGTTAGCTGTTCAGGATTTTGCTTTACGTGAACAATTATTGAAACAGAAGAATTATTTTTCGTTGAGAACTCCAATTTTAGGTGAGTATTTAGCTGCTTTTGCTTTGGATAATTCGGAGGCTATTTTAAGTGAAGCTCGTTTTATGATAGCTTTAGCTAAGGACAAGATTTTTAGAGATTCACAAGTGGCTGATTCTAAGCATTTGAAAGAATTAGTTTTAGCGAAGATAATTTCTTTTTGTCGAGATAATCTAGATTTTAAAGCTAGTCTAGAAAAGATCTTTAATGAAGCTGAGCTTGGCTTAGATCTTAAGCAAGATAGATTGAATGGATTGTCTTGTTTTATAAAACTCTCATCTGATATATATTCTGTTCAAAGTTTATTCGAATTTTTAATTCAACATAGAATTTTATTAGTTCCTGGTAGGGTTTATGGAGTTAATTATATGAATTACTTTAGACTTGGTTTAATAGCTTTAATATAAAATTTATCAAGAAGCTACAGGAGTTACAGATTTCTTTAAGGGTGAAAGTCCTGGTGAGTTTATGGTATATCAGAACCCTGGTATTGCATTACTTGAAGCAGCAGGAGTTACAAATTTAATCCCTAATGAAGGTGAGCAAGTTGCTAAAAAAGAAGCTTCTGGAGATCAGTTTGTTTTTGCTGAGAAAGTATGAAATAGATTATAAACTTTCTTAGTCATATAAATTCTTTATTAAGGTATTTACTATATTCTTGATTTTCTCATTTCAGGAAAGTTAAGATAATTAGTTATGGGTTTTAGTGATATCAGTAAAAAAGTTTTTTGGGCTACAGTTCCGCCATTAACTTTGTTAACTGCAAGTTCACCAATAATAAATGAAGATGTTAAAAGTCCAAGGGAGAACCTTAATGCAGTGGGTCCTGCTCTAGTTAAAGGTGTTAAAGCCTTGGGAAATGCTCCAGGTCTTATCGATAAAAAATTAAGAGCAATGAGTTGTGGAGATGAAGCATTACTATATTCAGATCATTTGTGTAGAGTAAGTAATATTGAAAAAATTGAATCAGTAGAGACTTTTGTTAATAAATACCCACTTGCTAAAAAATCTTTATTTGAACTTGAAGCTATGAAACATCCAGTTTTAGACAATTTCTTTAAAGTTAGTAATGGTGCGGATGTTAATAATTTAAGTGAGATAAGAGAATATTTGGAAAAGATGACTAATGACAAAAAGCTTTTACCATACCAAAATATTGATATTGGGAAAGTAGGCTTAGACCATATCGTTCAATCGCTTAACCAAGGTTCCCCAGATGGAAAAATTAAATATGTTCCTAAAATAGAATTCTTGGAAGCGCTTCTACATACATTTCCAGATGACAAAGATATTGAAAGCAAAAAAGAATTTATCAGTAAAAATGGTAGGAAAACTCTAATTGATTTCACAGGAATGGAGAGTTTTGATTTGTTATTTGATCGTTTTCATAATGGACAGAAAAATATTCCAGGGCTTGAAAGGAAAATTATAATCTATGAATCTAACCTAGAAGCTTATAAATTAAACTCAGAAGGTAATTTGGCGCCTTGGTTATTACCACTACAATTTAGTTCAGGTTTGGTAGAACTTTTTGATAATAATGATATAAATATCACTGGTTCAGATGTAAAACCGATAAATGATTATGGAAGCTCAGATGAGCAGGGAAAACGTGATCAGCGATATTTTATCCAGCAAATTTTTGTACCTACTTCATTAACTAATGATTAGTAAAATCACTGCATTTTTGACCATGAATTTTTAAAATGCTACCATTACAAAAATATGGGTAGGCAGGTATGGGTTTGTAATGAATGTGGGGCAGAAAGCCTTGGTTACTTTGGGCAGTGTCAGTCATGTGGAGCCTGGGGTACTTTAGAAAAACATGTAGTTGAAAAAAAGAAAAAGTCTTTAGAGGCTAAGACTAAACATAGTTTATTTGTTAATTCAGAAGATGAGATTTTAAATTTAGATGAGATTAAAGAAGAGTCTATTAATCGTCTTAGTACTGGTTCAGGTGAGTTTAACCGAGTTTTAGGTGGGGGTATTGTACCTGGAAGTGTAAACTTAGTTGGTGGTCAGCCTGGTATTGGAAAGTCTACGATTCTTTTGCAGCTTGCTTTTTATGCAAGTAGTCAAGGTTTAAAAGTTTTATATGTTTCAGCAGAGGAGTCCTCTGCGCAGCTAAAGCTGCGTGCAAAGCGCTTAAGTGCTAATGACGAAAACGCAGAAAATATAGCCCAGCAGCAGCCTAAGTGGGAAAATATTTTAGTTTATACCGAAAGTAATCTTGAGAAAATCCTTGAAGCTATTAAAGTGAAGGAAGCTGATTTAGTTATAGTTGACAGCATTCAAGCCATTTATAACCCTAATTTAGATTCTATACCAGGGACTGTAAGTCAGATTCGTGAATCTTGCTCGAATTTAGTTCGCACAGCGAAAGTATTTAATATTCCAATTTTTATTGTTGGTCATATTAATAAAGATGGTGATATAGCTGGTCCTAAAATTCTTGAACATATGGTGGATACTGTTTTACAGTTTGAGATTATAAAAGATGAGAGTTTAAGGATTTTAAGATCTATTAAGAATCGTTTTGGAAGTACTGATGAGCTTGCAGTGTTTGAGATGGCTGAATCTGGTTTACACGATATTAGTGATCCATCTCAGATTTTCCTAGAACAGCGTTCTGGAGGAGTGGTGACTGCGCTTAAAGAAGGTAGAAGACCGATTTTAGTAGAGATTCAGTCACTAGTGATTAGTTCTGATTATCATAACCCTCGTAGAATGGCAAATGGAGTCGATTATTCACGCTTACATCAGATTTTAGCTGTTATGGAAAAGCATTTAAAGTTAGCTTTAGCTAAAAGTGATGTTTATGTAAATGTGGCTGGAGGTTTAAATATTAAGGAGCCTAGCTCAGATTTAGCAATAGCATTATCGATATTTTTAAATTCACAGAATTTTGATGAAATTCCAGGTGATTTTCTTGCACTTGGAGAGCTTGGTTTATCAGGGGAGATTCGTCAAGTAAGTAATCTTGAACTGAGATTAAAGGAAGCTGCAAAGCTAGGCTTTAAGAAGGTTCTGTTACCAAAGTTAAAGAAGGAACTTAAAGTTAATTTACTAGATACTGGGCTTGAACTAATAGAATGTTCAAGTATTAAACAAGCTATTTTCTTTGTGAAGCAGTTGTGCACTAAGAAGGAAGCAGTCAAAAAAACTGATAAAAGAAAAGAAGAGTTAGCAGCTTTTTAGGCTATTAAACTTGATTCACAATAAGTCTACTGGATGTTAAAAACCTGAGATTCTACACACTCAGCTTTACTGCTAGGAAGGTAAGCCCATAGTTCACCTTTTTCCCATACAGGTTCAATAGATTTTTTCACTTCGTATACAAAAAGATTCTTGATAATAGTCATTGCATTATCATTAGCTAAACCACGGGGATCGTTAGCTAAAACAGTTTTTAGGCGCATAGCATCTTTTTTACTATTCGATATCGCAGGGCCTTGATTAGAGCCATGACTTCTACATAAGATCGCGATGGAACCATCGTCCCTAGGACAAGCCAATACAAAATAACTTGCATTACTATTTTGCTTTAGCATATGACTCCAATTACTAGAGAATTCCATTAATACAGATTCCTCACACCTTTAATAGTACTAATTTAGCACGTATTTCGATATTATGATAGTCAGCTTAGTTTTGATACGTTATTATATGAACTGTATAAGGAGATATTATATACATGAAAAAACTGGTTAAAATTTTTACCGCATTTGTAGTTGCTATAGGTTTTTCTAGCTTCTTAAATGCTTGTAACGTAAGTAAAGCACCTGAATCTGAATCAGCTGTAGATGTAAGCATAGAAGAAGTTAACGCTGAAGCAGTTGCTGAAGGCGCAGAGGAAGCTCATGAAGCTGCTGAGCACAAATGTGGTGCAGATCACAAATGTGGCGAAGGAAAGTGTGGACAAGAGTAAGCTCAAATACTTTGGTTTAGGTTTAGGGTATAGGCGTGAAATTCGAAAAGACATCATTGAATATCTTGAGAAGCCTATACCTCAAACCTTGATCCAGTGGCTAGAAATAGTCCCAGAAAACTATATCTATAAAGGCGGACACCCTCTTAAACAATTCGAAGAAATTTTAGAGATGGGTATTCCCCTAATTCCTCACGGCGTTAATCTCAGTATAGGCTCAGCACCTAAACATAAAAAGAAATTAGAATTTGATTTTCATCTCCTAAGAGGTTTAAAAAAATTATTTGAAGAAATAAAAGCACCATGGTTCTCTGATCACCTTTCTTGCTCTAGAATTGGGCAGCATTATTTTCAGGAATTAATTCCTGTGCCCTTCACAAAAGAAGCTATAGATGTTATCGCTGATAATATTAAGTTTCTTGAAGATTATTTCCAGTTACCATTTTTATTTGAAAATCCGAGTTATTACTCACATATTGTGAAGCCAGAGATGCGTGAGTCGACATTTATAAATTCGATTTTGAAAAAAGCTAAATGTGGTCTATTACTTGATGTTAATAATGTTTTTGTAAACTCTGTTAACCATAGGTATCTTCCTAAACAGTTTATTGATGATTTGGATTTGTCGAAAGTGGTGCAGATCCATATGGCTGGTCACAAAAAGGGATATAAGTCTAAACTTACCGGTCATGAGATAAAGATTTTAGATACTCACGGGGAAAACATGCATGAAAGAGTTTTAGAGCTTTTTCAGTATGTAATTAAAAACTCACGCCCAAAAGCGGTGCTTTTAGAAAGAGATTCAAACTTTGATGATGAAGGTTTTGAAGGTTTAGTCGATGAATTAAAGAAACTTAGATTTATTATGGACAGTAAGCTTGAGTTTTTCCAGGATAAAGAGCAGGAGGAAGGAGAAGCTTCTGTAGAATCCACTATGGATGAAAAGAAAGATGATACTTCTCTTGCAAACCCTGCTTTAGAAACTAATGCTGCTAAAGCAGCACCTGAAGAAATAACTATGGATACTGGTGATAATCTTGATTTGAGTTCAAACCCTCAAGGGGAAATGGATTACGCTAATATGGATTTCTCAGCGATGCCAGGTATGCATAACCTTGATGCTGAGCAGGCTCCCGCACCAAAAAAAGAAAAATCTAGTTTAGAAAATGATATTGATTCACTAGGACAGGAGTTTATGGATATATAATGGCTAAACTTCATCGCATTCAAGAAGAAATAAAAAAATATTTCATGGGTAAGAAAGTGAATACCCGTATTATTAGTCAGGAGCAGCTCAGAGAGCTTAGTATTTATAAGAGTTTAGCAATAGATACTTTACGTGGCATGATGCGTAAAATTTACCCACTTTGCTATAAAATCCTTCAAGATAATTGGAATGAAATTATTCACTCTTATTATGAAAAATACCCAAGCACTTCTTCAGTTTACAATCAAGCAGCTAAAAACTTTTCAGTGTTTTTAAAAGACTGGGATTTTAGGTGGAAATACCGTGAAGAGAATTACCCTAAATGGTTATATGAGCTAGCTGAATACGAATGGGTGGAAGTTGATCTTTATAACTATTACCGAGATGGTTATGGGGGGAGTAAGAAGGACGATGATACTCTAAAATCATCGAAAGAAGAATTAATTCGTCTAACGAAAGCTCATAAAGTTTATCGTTTTGACTATCCTATCAGTAAAATTGTTGAACATTTAAGCTCTGAAAAACAAGTTTATAATCTGAGTTATTTTAAGAAAACGAAAGAAAAATTACTAATTTTTAGAGATCGAACTGACCATATTAGGTATTTCTTATTATCTGATGGTAGTTATTACCTTATCGATAAGTTAAGATCGGGCACAAATATCAATGAATTATATAAAAAATTTCATCGAAAATTTGCTATCACAGATGCTGATAAGCAAGGCACAGAGGAGAAATTGAACGATTTGTTGATTAAATTTACTAAAGAAGGTATTTTAACCTCTTCTTAACCTAAATTTGGGATTATAGAACTTATAATGGCTAGTAATCCATCGAGATTTGATAAAACGGATACAGTTGAAAAGTCTTTGTCAGAGTTAGAGCTGCAAAGTACTAATTTGATTTCTTATTTTGATTCTTTTTTCTCTTCCAACTTTGGTAAGGATAATACGATAATTCGTGAAGATGGTGTAGTCGAGGTCTTATCTGCTCAAACCGTAACTACTGGTCAAAATAATGAAACAACATATTATTTTCAATCTTCCGCTGAGCGCTTACAGGTAATTGGTGAGTTGATGCAGCAAGAACTGTTAGACGGTATTAATTTAGATACCTCTAATATTTCTGATGAAGTTAAAAGTATTTTAAGTAATGTATTGAATAAAACTGCAGCAGCTAATTTTTCTGGCAATTCATTAGGAGATTTTTTAAATGCAAATCAAGCTGCTTTGGATACACTCACCTTAAATACTGATAACGGTTCTGACTTTATAAATATGGTTCGAGATGGCAGAGGGGGACTTTTAGATTTTTTAACCAAAGATGTAGCTACTGATGAATCATCTGTTGATTTAACTATAGATACAAGCCCTATTAAAAAATTTATTGATGATGGTGATAATGTAATTAACGCTTTTACTGGGTTTGCTAATAATAGTGATGGAGATTTTGAAGATCCATTTATTGATAATGATGGTGATGGTGTTTATACCCCAGGGGTAGATACTCCAGCTGAAATTCCACCAGAATTCCCTTCTGAATACTATTATATTCAAGGTAAAAAATTAGATACTTTTGAGAGAGTTGATGGTTACTTAGTATATGACGACGTTACAAAAACTGACTCACCGTGGTATGAAGGTCCACTTCCAATTCAAACTCAAAGTCATAAATATGGCACTAATTTAGATTTTAGTGATAAGGAAACTCTAGCTTTAGCTATGTACTCTATTCTTACTCTAGGGGCGAGTAACGATAGTAAAAATTTTGATAGAAATGGTGATGGATTAGTTGACCCAGGTGATGTTTCTAGTATTAATACCCTTGATGATGCTTTTCAAGCGCTAGATAATAAAATTAGTGATTTCCTTTATTTATCAAAGGATTATTATGATTTACCACCAGCTTCTAGAGAAATAGGAGGGGATCCTGATAACGATATTTTCCCTCCCTCAATAAGTCTTTTATATATAAACTCTAGTGGCGAGATTGATGAATCTAGAGGGCTTTTTGGTTCTTTTAACCCAAGTGACCCTGGTATTACAAGTTTAGCTGATTTAATTTCTCTATCTCCAGATGTAATTAATGATTTACAAAGTCTTCCTTTAATAGGTGGTTTTGCAGCTGATAGTTTACTTGGTATAAATTATATTTTAGATAACTGGAATGATCCTAGTATTACAATTCAATACAAAAAACCTATAATGCAATACTTCGTTCATTCTGAATTGTACACAAATGTTGCTTCAGGTCTGAATACAGATGCTGGTATATCTCACCCTAACTCACTTATAAATAAATTTACTTCTGATAACAGTTCAGGAAATCCATTTATTGGTGTAATTACTTCAGGTACTCCTGGAGATGATGATTTTCGAGAGCAAAGATTTCCATTATTAAAAGATTTTCTAGAGTGGGAACGAAATGGTGTTACACAAATTGTAGATGATGATGGTTTTATTTTTACTGGACCACAAGAATTAGGAAAAAGTTTTGGTGGCACTTCACCTAATCAATTCCAGCAGTTATTAGATTTATTTCTTCAACATGTTGAAGCTAATGTTCCGAGGTATATTGAAGATAATAGAACCATTTTAGATTTATTTGCGACTGGTTCTTTGGTTGATTTACCAAATCAAGAGCATGGTCTAACTAATTTAAATCTACCAAATGCCCAAGTAGAGCAAGAACTTTATAAAAGTATTAAGGATAAATCAATTGATGCGCTCTCAGCTTCTCAAAATTATTTATCTAGAGGGATTTATAAAGCTGATAGTCCAATACTTTTAGACATATTCAATCAGACTCTATTAAGAAAACAAGAATATGATTCACATACGGATTCTAATCCTGACGCTGGTGATGAAATTAATTTAATAAATTCAGTTAATGATTCAGGTGATATAGTTTCTCCAGGATCTGAACCGGAGAAAAACGGATTTGTAGCTAATTTCCCCCCTTTAGACATTAGAGATTTTGATATGTATTTTAAGGCAATGCAAAATGAAATTATTCTAGTTTTAAACCCTATATTGTTAGCACAAGGAAAAGAGCCTATAGATACATTCACTGATGTTCCAGTAAGTTTTGATAGTATTTATCCGCCTTCAACGAACCCTCAAGCTCATGATTTCTTAGATATCACAGATAGTTTAGGTAATATTGATTCTGTTAAGCTTGCTACTTTATTAGAAAGGTATGAAAAGTTAGAAGGTATTTTAGACGAAATAGAAAAACCAGTAGATAGTTTAGGGAATGATCAAGGATTTCCAAAGCTTAGGATTCCTGATCCTGTTTCTGGGGTTTACACTCCATATGCTAATGGCTATACAGGAATAGGTACTACTCTCCCTTTAGATGAACCTAGACCTGAATTAATTAAGGTGATGCTCGAGAAAGATTTAGCAATTCCAGAATTAGATGGTATTGAAGACGACCCTTCAACGACAGCTCTTGTTGAAAATAGAGCCAACTCTCACGACGTTCAAATAGATTTCTTCATAGACCTTTTTGCAAATAATGTTGAATTCGGGCAACCTATGAGTTATGCTCAGATTTATAATTCACAAAGAACTGAAGCTGCCAATATAAACGCAAGACAGTTTACAAAAAAATTAGCTGAGCCTAGAGCTGATGGTTCTGTTCCTCAAGATGATACTGTTCCGGCTCCTTTACTTTATGCTTCTTCTACTTCTCTCGTTATTGGTGCTATCGGACAAGAACTCATAAGAAGAGTAGATGAGATGAATGTCTCAAATAATATACCTGCTTTTACATTACAGAGAGATGCTAATAATAAGTTAGATACTGCCGATACAAACTTTTCAGGATCAAAAGAGGCTCAAATATTTTTAAAAAATTTACTGGAAATTGCAAATTCAGATTCAGTACCAGTAAATATAAGTTTAGATTCGGTAAGTACTTATGTTAATGATATAAATGACGAGTTTATTGCTAGTCCACCTTATCGTAATGTTTCAATCACTTATGTCGACTCAGGATTATTAAAGGGCTTGAAGAGTATACGTAAGTATTTAAGAGATAAGAAGAACGTAATTGGTAGTTTATCTGGTAATGATGACAAAATTTTTAGAGCTTTAAATATTGTCAATGATAAGATAAACGGCACTTTTCAGGATGATGGTTATATTAAATCGAGTCTATTAGACGGTCCTGAGATAGCTTTTTTTAAAGATTTGAGAAATGGAATCATCAGAGATCCAGACAACTCTTCTAATACTTTTGATTATAAGACTGATATTCTAGAGGTATATGATAAAAATACTGAGTATTACTTTGAAAATAATGCAGATACTGGGTTAACTGGTAATGAAATACAGGATATCTCTAAATTTATACATGGATATGGAACCTTTTTAGATAAATTTAAAGATGACGGTTCTGCCACTTTTCAGAATTACTATCAAGATCTACAAAATATTCTGTATGATGAGACCACTCCTACTCTAGCCCCAGGCTCAAATAACATTGCTGATGATCCTATTTTTCAGAGTTTTGATGGTGGGGATAAAACTAAGATTCAAGCTATAATTGCCAAATTAAAGAATGGCACAGTATCTGTTGATCTAGTTTCTGGTGAAGTTACGGGTATTAATGATATGGGTGCCGACCTTGATTTTAATGACCTGTCAGCAGATTTGACTAATGATGAAAAGACACTATTAAGCAGATTTGCAGGCACGCAATCTAAAGTTATTACTGGCTTAAATACTAATAGACTAAGACTGAACCTTAATGCTGCTATTACTAAAATTGGAGATATAAAGGCACTAGTTGAAGATAATGACAATGATGCTCCTGATGTAAGTGATAATCCATTTCTTAGTTCAATGCCCGTTTTTGATCCTGGTGATTTATCAATTGACCCACCAGATTTGGGGAATAGGACAGAATATATTAATATATTAAATAGCCTGGAGGCTGAGTTGACAACTTTTAGGGATAGTTTTATTGAAAAAGTTCTTGTTAGTGAGGATAGCTTCTCATTATCAAAAAAAACAGGTGGTTCTGCCATAACTATTACGGTACCAGAAATTAATAATTTCCATTTTGCTGGTATAGATGGGCGTGTTAATTCAGAGGGTAATCCGATAGTAGTAGCTGCTAACAATGATCGTGAGTCTGGAAGCTTGGCTTTTTTTCAAAAGAAAATTGATGATTTGGAAATTGCGATCGCTGGGCAAGGAAATTCGCCTAGTGGACCTGAGCAAGCGATAAGAAGAGAATATGTTACATACGTTAAGCATTTCCAAACATTGTCTGGTGTTTTATCTGGAGCTTATGGCACTTCGGCAGAATATGGTATTAGTCCAGGTGATGGAGAGTTTTATAGTGCAAAGACAGAAGAAACGTTAAATTTGTCCACGCAGTTAGTCAAATTTAATCCAGGTGATAACTTAAGTGATGAGGATAATGATAATATTACTTCACAATTTTTAGAGGCTTTGAATATTAATGAGAATATAAATGCAATTCAATCAGTATTTGATTCTCAGCTAACACAGCAAAAACAAAGTGCCTTTGCTAGCAGCGCATCTACCTCACACTTTTTTCTACAAGTTAATAATCAAATCGAGAATGACGATGACTTTATTGATGGTTTAGATAAGCTTTTTGAAACTCGACAGATTAAGGAGTTCGATTCAACATTAGGTGACTCAGGCGAATATGTTTTTAAGCCTTTACAACAATTTACTAGTAATAATTTTTCAAAAGGTGAGTACCAGTATGCAGGTTACATGGAAAATCAGAAGTTTTTAGATGAAGATTCAGGTCAAGGTCTTAAAATACCATTTCATTTTCCTGAGTTATTTGCAGTGGGAGGACCATTTGCCACAGGTTTACCTATGTGGCACGATCTTGACCCATCAAACTCTTCCTATTTAACTGAAACTAAATCATATTTAGAGAAGTTGAGTAATTTAAGAAACGAAATGGCTACTCAGGCTAGTACTGAAGCTAGAAGAGAAGCTTTAGAACAGTTCGACCTATGGCTAGGTAATAATTCGGTATCAAGAGTGATGGTTGGTGCTTTGAAAGATGTTTCTGGAGTTGAATCAGACTTGAACTTAATTGATTCCATGATTAATTTTCAAGATAGTTATATTGCAAAGAATGGCTCTGCTTCTAATCAAGATATCTTTAATAACTTTGTTACAGAAACAGAAGACCAGTTAAATTATATTAGTGCTCAAGAAGATAATACTCGAAGCTTATCTCTTAAATTAGATGACTTCGTGAGTAAGATTAATGCTGCATCTGATTATGATTCTTCAGTTCTAAATGAATTATTTGTTGATATTAAAGACTTAGCCGAAAAACCTCCTTTCAGAAGAGGTATATATAAAATTAATGGTAATTTTGATCGAAACTTAGAATTTGCAGAAAAGCTTATATTACCGAGATTAAAAGCTGCAGAAGATGCTAGCAATACAGATACTGTTAAATACTATAATGCACTTTTAGAGAGTTTACTTGAAGGTAAATCGTTACCTGCCAACTTCTCGAGTCTTCCATCAACAACTGTAGGTGAGCCAAGTTTAATAAAGCCTGAAGATTTAATACTAACTAATGCAGAGTATGAGGCGATAGATTTTGATGCCTATGTCCCTGTACTTCCTGATACAACAAAGCGTGATAGATTTGTCAATTTTAGTAAGGCTGATCCCGAGCCTGGAAATATGGCTGAGCCTTATAAAACACAATTGGGTGTTCTTGAAATTATTAAAAAAGAATTATTAAAAGTTGATGGTTCTGGCGATCTAATAGTATTTGGTAATCCCGATAAAATACATACAGAAACTCTATATAAATCTATGATTGAGGGAATTATTTCTGGTAATGGGATTGACCCAGTTGATTTGAATGATCAAGTTAACTTAGCAGTAGGTGAATGGTCAGGTACTGATCCTGCGACTAATGTTTTAAAACCTCATGATATTTTCACGATGGTTGAAGCAGCTGAGGTTAACGATGCTTTCCAAAATTCGCCGTCAATAGCACTTCCAAGTCAACCTATCTCAAATGTTACTTATACTGATGCTGCTTCTATCCCTGGTTACTCAACAGGTACTTTTTTATCACCAAATTCTTTATTAGATAATTTAGATGATGATATGAAAAGACTTGATGAATCAATTAATCCTAGAGCCAGCAGACTTAAGGATCTTGTTGATGATTCTGAAGTAAAAACATATTCACCTACTTTTGCGTTAAGTGATACTGTCAAGGACAATTCTACTGAATTTAAAAAAGATTCTATTAAAGGTAAGACTATCCAGGAGTTACTTTTGATTCTCTTTGTATTCCAAATGTTTGAAAGAAGTTCTTGGGACTTTAACAAATATGTTAACGACCCTAACCGTTACACCTAATAAACTTTATTGCAAACTCACAACAAATGAGGAAAAAGATCGCGCCTCTTATATATTAGAGGTAGTTACAGCCTTAGACTTAATGTTAATAGCTGTTTGAACTAATGCCATGAATAATGGATGAGGTCTATCAGGTCTTGACTTAAACTCTGGGTGGAACTGGCATGCAAGCATAAATGGATGATTAGTAATTTCCACTATTTCTACCAAAAGCCCGTCTGGAGAAGTTCCTGAAACTTTTAAGCCAGCTTCTTCAAGCATGTTTTTATATTTATTATTAAATTCATATCTATGTCTATGTCTTTCCTGAATAATTGCTTCTGTGTTATTTTCATCAAGCATGCCTGCACTAGCGTATGCTTCATAAGCTTTGCTATTTTCAATTAAATGACATGGATAAGAGCCGAGTCTCATAGTTCCACCTTTATCTTCAACGTCTTGTTGTTCGGACATTAAGTGGATAACAGGATCTGGAGTTCTAGTATTGAATTCAATACTATTAGCATTTTCTAAGTTTAGAACATTACGAGCGTATTCTATTACTAAACATTGTAAACCTAGACATAAACCGAGTAATGGGATCTGTTTTGATCTTGCATACTGAATTGCAAGTAGCTTACCTTCAATACCTCTATCCCCAAAGCCACCAGGAATACAGATAGCATCTACATTTGCAAGTTCTTTTTGGGCGTCTTCTAAACTTGTTAGATCATCAGATAAGACTAAACGTAAATCGAATTGGTGTCCTGATTCAGCACAGGCGTGTCTCAGTGACTCAATTACAGAAATGTATGCATCTGAGAGTTTAATGTATTTCCCGACTAGTGCGATTTTAAGTTTTCTATCAGCGTTAGTTTTTATTTTAGATACAGTATTTCTCCATGAACTAAGGCTAGGTTCATGGTTTTCTAAATCGAGTTCATCTAGAACTCTATTGGCTAAGCCTTGGTGTTCTAGAATTAGTGGAACTTCGTAGATAGTTTCACAGTCAGAGCTTTCAATGATATTAGAGTAAGGAACATCAGTAAAGAGACTTAATTTTTCTTTTAAGCTTTCTGGGATATCTTGTTCTGCTCTTAAAACTAAAATATTTGGATGGATACCTTTCGAACGCAGTAGTTCAACACTATGCTGAGTAGGTTTAGTTTTTAACTCACTAGTAACTTTAATATTAGGTACTAAGGTTACGTGGATATAGATAGAATTATTTTTCCCAGCGTCTTTTTTAAATTGACGGATTGCTTCTAAGAAAATAGAACTTTCAATGTCACCTACAGTTCCACCTACTTCGACGATAAGAATATCAGCACCACTTTTTTCAGCAGCTTTTCTGATCCTATCTTTAATCTCGTTAGTAACGTGAGGAACCATTTGTACAGTACCACCTAGGTATTCACCACGTCTTTCTTTTGCGATTACATCTGAATATATTTTCCCAGATGTAACACTGTTAGCTTGTTTAAGGTTTTCATCGATGAATCTTTCATAGTGACCTAAGTCTAAATCTGTTTCTGCACCATCATCGGTAACGAAAACTTCACCGTGTTGATATGGAGACATAGTTCCTGGGTCTACGTTTAAGTATGGATCTAGTTTCTGAATGGAAACTTTATATCCTCTAGACTTTAGTAGTCTTCCTAAACTCGCTGAAACAATACCTTTACCAAGGCTGCTTACCACTCCACCTGTTACAAATATATACTTAGTCATTACGCCCCCATCATTTTAGGAACTTTAATTCCTATTCCTTCCTGAACTTCTTCTTTATCCGGGAAATTATTAATCATAGATTCTAGAAGCTGTTTAGAGCTAGGGTCGCATTCATCAGCTCTAATTACTTGCTTAAGATCAAGTGGTCCAGTAATCGGCTCAACTCCTTGAGTAGGAAGTTTTTCAAGAGTTTCTACATACTCTAAAATCTTGTTCAAGTTTTCAGCATGAGATTCTAACTCTTCCTCTGAAAGAGATAATTTTGCTAGACTTGCGATTTTTTTCACTTGCTCTTTATCTATGCTCATTCTGTGCATTTTAACATATTTACTTAATCCACAAATTGTGAGTATATATTGTTTTCTTCACTACTAAATCTCAGGATGTTTTTTAGAGGGCTGCCATTATTAACTCCCACAATTACTTTTAATATATTGGGGTTATTAGTCTTTCCTATCATAAATTCTACTTGCCTTTTTTTTCTATCTAACTTATTACCAGGAATAAATATTATTAGATTTTTACCCTTTGCTTCTTCTAGGAGGTTTATCTCCATTTCGGTATATAAAAGTTGATCTGGGAGTACATCAAATTTATTGTTATTTTTATTAAATTCTTTGGTGATACGCTTCTTTAAATTCGGGTCTGTAATTTCCTTCAGTTCATGCGTCCTAACACCATCTTCTTCTAGTTTTTTTCTCATTTTTACTTCCTGTTCAGGGTAGAGTTCGTAATTCATGAATGGTTCATTAAAAATAAACGCTCCTTTCATGCTTTCCTCTGAAATAAGCTTTGCTGTTCTATCAGTAATTTCTATTTTAGGGTGATTTATATTATCTGACCAATTTAAACATAGAAATTCACCACTCTTAACTGTGCTAGGTAATGCAATACTAGAACCAACTTCTTCACCTTCTTTAAGGCATCTCGTTCTATGCATCTCATTTGCATAATTTCTATCTAACTTTTCTTTTTGTTTATGTAATGCTTCTATGTGCTCTTTTTCTACTTCTTTACGTTCAGTCTGAATAGTCTTAGAATCTGAACTAGGTAAAAGCATTGTAGCTATAGTAAGCCCACCAATAGCTGCTGGTTTGAGAACTGAATTTTTTATGTTATTCAACACCGCCCTTAAGATAATACCATCCGTGCACCTAAGTTGCAAGTATTATTTTAAATCACTAGCGAAACCCTAGCTTCTAGGGCTTTAACTATAGTCAATTCATCAGCGTAATCTAAATCTGCACCTAAAGGTAAACCATAGGCAAGTCTCGACATTATTATCTGATCTGAGTGATCAAGCTTTCCAATCATTTTTTTAAGGAAAAGCATAGTTGCCTCACCTTCAGTACTAGGACTAATCGCAAAAACTAACTCTAGAGGGTCTTTCAGGGGCTGATCTTCTGCGTTATGCTTGTTCTCAAAATTATCATTTACGTTAAGTAAACTCAAATTTTTCGAACTGTGCAAGCCTTGAATATCAGCCCCTGAAAGACCCTCTGCGTTCAAGTTATTAAAATAACTCTTAATTCTTTCTAGCAGGGCTTCTACATTTAGGTCAGCACTAGAAATACCATCAAGTGGCGATATTAAGCCACCAAGTACATGATATTTACCTCTAAACTCCTTAGTCTTTTCAATAGCAATTAAATCTTTCACTTCTTCGACGACACAGATAAGGTTGTCTTGGCGTTTCGTATCAGTGCAGATTTCACAAATATCATCGCTGCTGAGGTTAAAGCAGACTGAGCATTGTTTAATTTCATTTTTTGCACGGCGTGCCACTTCTAGGAATCTTTGATTCTGCTCATTAGATTTTTTTAATAAGGCAAAAGCCATCCTTTGCGCAGACTTGGGGCCTACTCCTGGGAATTTATTAAATTCTTCGATTAAATCAGCTAAAGCTTTAGTATATTCCAAACCAAATCATCCTATGATTCAGCTAAACCCATTCCTTCAGAGATAAGCTTTAACTTCGCTTTAGTAAGATCAGTAGCCATTTCAGTAGCTCTTTTAATAGCGTTAAGCGTAGCTTTCTCGATAATAGGGCAAGCATCTTCTAAATTAGGATACTTAATAGAAAGTAAGTTATGGTTGATTTTTAAAGACTTGAAGTCACCTTGAGCAGACATAGTAACGTCAACTATGCCGTCTTCTGAAGAAGCTTCTAGAACTCTTGAAGAAAGCTCTTCTTGTACTTTTAAAAGCCCTTCTTGCATATCTTGCGCTTGCTTTAAGGCTTTTTTCAGGTCTTGCTGGTCCATGACGAAGTAATATTGTACCCTAATTTATTTACGAAAAGTGGTGAAAAATAAAATTTTATTTTTCGGCGATAAACTTACACAGTAAGGTCTATTGACAAACTGAGCACTCTTCTCCTACGCTAACTTGTCTTCTTACAGACTTGTTATCTACATTGTCAGCTTCGATAACTGATTCTGAACGTAAATAGTAAAGTGATTTAACACCAGCTTCGTGAGCAAGTAAGTGAACTTCATTTAGTTGTCTACCACTGATAGGTGATTTCATGAATAGGTTCAATGACTGTGCCTGACAGATGTATGGCTGTCTTTCACCTGCTTGGATAACCACTTCTTTCATATCTAACTCATAAGCAGTTTTGAAGATTTTCTTCTCTTCTTCAGTTAAGAAATCAAGGTTTTGAACACTACCTTTATCTTCGATAACCTTTCTCCAGACGTCAGCTTTGTTCTGTCCTTTAGATTCAAGTAATTGCTCTAAGTAAACATTTTTCACTAGGAAGCTGCCGCTGAGTGTTTTCTGAAGGTATGCGTTTCCTGCAATCGGTTCGATACAAGGTGTAGCACCACCACAAATAACTGAAATATTTGCTGTAGGAGCGATAGCCATCACGTAACTGTTTCTTTGCTCACCACCATCAGGGCAAACTCCTCTCTCGTCAGCTAATCTAACAGAGGCTTGCTTAGCGTACTTATTAATAGTACTGAAAACGATTTTGTTAAGCGCTCTTGCTTGGACACTTTCAAAAGGAATGTCTTGAGACATAAGTAAGCCGTGGTAACCCATAGCTCCTAAACCTACTGATCTTTCCTGCATTGCAGATTGAACAGCACGCTTGTAATCTCTAGAATCCACTCCATAAATGAAGTTATCTAAGATATTATCGAGGGCTTTAACAGCTGTATAAAGAGTATCTTCTGAAGTGTCTTTCCACTCTTCCCACTTCTCAAGGTTCATAGAACCTAAACAACAAACAGCAGTTCTTTCTCTATTCGTAGGTAAAGTAATCTCTGAACATAAATTAGACTGGTTAACGAATAGACCAGCGTCTTTATGGTGTTGAGGAGTAGCTTTGTTAACAGTATCGATAAATAAGATATATGGCTCACCAGTTTCGATACGGTTTTTAAGAATTTTTCTCCACATTTCTACAGCGTCAACTGACTTAGTAACTTCACCAGAGTGCGGGCAAGTAAGATCAAACTTTACTTTAGCTTTTACGCATCTCATAAATTCATCACTGACGATTACACCATGATGAAGGTTTAAACATCTTCTGTTTTCATCACCACCAGTAGGTCTTCTAATATCGATAAATTCTTCGATGTCAGGGTGGCTGATTTCCATGTATGCAGCTGCAGCACCTCTTCTAGTGTTACCTTGGGAAACAGCTAGAGTCGCACTATCCATAACTTTTAAGAAAGGAATAGTTCCTGAAGATTTTCCACCTGAGCTTAGGCGTGAGTTGTGACCTCTAACCTGTGACCAGTTAGAACCAATTCCACCACCACCTTTAGCAAGGAAAGCGTTTTCTTCATAAGTTTTGAAGATGTCAGAGATGGAATCACCGACAGTGTTTAAGAAACATGAGATTTGAGCACCTCTACTAGTAGCAGAGTTAGTAAGTACTGGAGTTGCTGGCATGAACCAGTTTTTAGACATTAAATCATAAAGATTCTGCGCTAATTCTTTATCACCACGAGAGATTCCCGTCGCTACTCTTGCGAAGAACATTTGAACATTCTCACAGATGTCACCTTTACCATCTTTTAGAAAATATCTGTCTCTAAGAGTCTCTAAACCGAAGAAGGTAATGTTCTTATCACGTTCATGGTCAATCTTTATACTTTTTTGTACACCTTTATCTCCACGATATTGAGGAGAGTCCCAGCTTGCTTTTTGTCCTACTTGAAGATCGATTTTCTTCAGTAAAAGATCTCTTGCAAGTTCTAAGTTGTTATTAGACAAAGCATCGACGATGGATACTTGTTTGTTTTTTGATTCCATTTCAGTAACAGCCATATTATTATCCCGTAGTATTTCCTAGTGTCTTACATGAGATTTATAGCACGAAGATACTAGATCTAGTGTAGTGTAATAATTTTATCAATATTTCAGTGCTTAGGCAAATATGATTTTGTATTAATATAAACTATTGAAATCGTAATCATATTTTTCTATTTGTGCTTGCTTAAAGAAGTCATCAATATAATTCAATGTTTTATAGGTACTAAGGTTTTCTAACTTTAGTCTTATGATAGTTTCGATTTCTAGATCAGCGTCTGAGAACTTATGAAATAGCATTTGATCTCTTTCTTCATCTGAGACCTGATATTTTTGCGTATTGTGATGCAATCCATCTAATTCAATAATTAGCTTATGCTTAGGAAAATAAAAATCTACTTCAATGCCATCTTTTAAAACGTAATTTGTAAAAAATTCTACATCGTAGTTTTCAACGATGTGAAAATAAACCTCCGCTTCGATCTCTGATTGAAAGTTCCATTCTTCATACTTTTTGTTTACATTTAAATGCTTTCTTATAGCATCAAATTCTTCTTCTTCGTATGTTTGAAATAACATTTGATTTAGAGCGATGCTTCTTTGAGCTCTTTTTGCTACTTCTTGTTCTTTTTTGTTTGTTAGGTCAAAGCTTTTCAATAACTTTATAATTAATTGTTTTGAATTTTCAATTAAGTTACTTTTGGTAAATCCGTTAATTATTTTTAACTTAAGCCCAGGGTTCATTTTCTTAAGATCAAAGTCTTTATGATTAATAAAATCACTTAGATTAGTATTGAAGAAAGTTTGAAGCTCTTGACTTATGTTTGAGCTTTTGAAGCTTGAGAATATTTTTATAAGATTACCAAAGCCTATTTCTTTCTTTTCTTTTTCTTTCCTTTCTTTAATTTCTGCTAATTTTTCTAGTATATGATGTTGTGTTTTTGGGCTAAAGCTCATATTTTCAAGTTCAGGTAAAGCGTAAGTTAAACCAGAGATATTTGCGTTCTTCTTTATAAAAAGGTGTCTGTTTAAAACATTAAACGGCTTTTCTGGGCACTCATCGAGATTACATTCTTTTTGTTCTTTTTCAACCAGATTCCCATTATGAAGAGTTAAGCAAGGTTCTCCATCTCTAAAACCAATATCAATGAAAATATGTTTGTTCTTTGATTTAGCCTCTTCTATTTTACTTGCAGGCTTCTCAATGATTACATTGTTGAAATTTTTTTGATGAATTTCCTGCACTAGGATTGGACTTGATACACGCATTTTACACAAACAGCTTTGTTTAAGATAATGTCATAGATTGAGGCATAAGTTAAAATATTTAATATGCGTTTAATCTTTTATAGAACTGGTGCAATCGGTGACATAATTCACACTTTGCCAGCTCTGAAATTTATTAAAGAGCAGAATCCTAGTTTTAGAGTCGATTTAGTAATTAGAACTAAGCCGGTAAAGGAACTTTTAGATCTTTATGCTCCTTATATAGACAATGTATATAATGTAGGAAAAAAATTAGCTGAAGAGAAAGAATTACTTGAGAGTCTAAAGGAGGCACCGTGTGATGAATTTATCTATTTGCATAGTAATTGGTGGCGAGGTTTATTCTTTAACTATAAATATTTCAAGGCTAAGAAATTTAAACCATATAAAAAGGACCTAAGCTTAAGCTCAAGGCATAATTTTTTGACTGCTTATAATCCTGACTCTAAGAGTGATTTACTTAGTAGTGCTTTAGTTTTAGATCATAAAGTTTTAGATATTCCAGAAGCTAGTAATGAAAAGTATTTGGTCGTAGTTCCAGGTGTGGGTAAGCTTCGCCCACAGAGAGCTTATCCTTTAAAAGAATGGATGATATTTATTAAGAGAGTGATCAGTGAAACTGATTATGATGTGAAAATTTTAGGTGGACCTGATGAAATAGATCTTTCTCTAGAACTTAGTTTAGCGATGAAGCTTCGAAGTAAAGAAAATACTAGGATTGAAAACTTAATTGGGAAGCTGAGCCTAATCGATAGTGCTAAGGTTTTAGCAAAAGCTGATAAGGTCTATTCAGGTGATACCGGGCTTTTACATATTGCATCTGCTTTAGGCAAAGAAACTAAATCTTTTTATACCGTTACCTCTGAATTCCGAACTGGTCCCTCTTCTCCTCTAGCAGAGGTTTTACGTTCAGGGTCCTGTAAGTGTAAAGATTTGAAAAATTTTCATGACAACAAAACTAAATGTAAATATTTAACTGTAACTGGCTTGCCTAGGTGTGTTGAGGAATTGAAGTTCTCTGTAGACCAGTCAGAGAAAGTTTAAGAGATTATATCGTTTTTATAATTTACCGTGGATTTTTATTAAAATAATATTCGTTGTCAATGAGGACAATGTGGTTTTAATTCAGAAATAGAGTCTTCAAAGCTGAGGTCTTTGTTTTTAAATCACGCTGGTAAATAAAAAAGGATGTGTGTGTATGTTGTTAAATACAGCAGCAGGTAGTGCTGCGCCTCAAACTAAATCTAGAATTGATCTTTTTGTTCCTCCAATTTATGTCAATAAAGAAACAAAATCTACAAGTTTACATAAGACTAGCTTACATAATGATCAGGTATTCCTTTTAGATAAGCACAGACATTCAATTATTACTAGTTTCCAAGATGATAAGTTGAAAATTAGGTTTCTAGATAAAGGAACATAAAAGTGTTGTTAAAGGAAAATAAAATTGAGAATAATTATGCAGGTTTATATAATTCTTTTGAACTTGAAATTGATTTAAAAAATGATTCATTTAAGTTTACCTCTAAAGAACCTAGAAAAGGATATGGTGAATTATGTACTGCACTCCATAATTTTTTGCAACAGTAGATATAGGAGCAAATCCTGGACAGATTATCCCTAAATCATCGGTTAACTATTCTGGTTCATAAGGGCTGATTAATACTAAAGTGAATCGAGATGATCCATATGTAAAATCACTCCATGATGCTTGCCTAAGCTAAATCTTTACCTTTAACTAAAGATAAGCAAGCAGCTCATCTCACAATAGTGATATAGTTAAATCAAGGTGACTACAGACGATAAAACAGAAGAGCTATTACAGCGTCTTAGAGATAAAGGTTTTAGAATAACCTCTCAAAGAGAGACTGTGATTCGTATCTTCCAAGAAAACAAAGAAAAGCATCTCAGCGCTGAGGATGTTTATGAAATTCTTAGTAAAAGTAATGAAGCTATAAGTTTAGCTACCACTTATAGAACTTTGAGAATGCTTGTTGATATGAACGTTCTAAGAGAATTAGACTTTGCTGAGACTCATAAACACTATGAGCTAATCGACGAAAATGAGGCTCCACACCATCACATTATTTGTTTAGATTGTAATCACACAATTGAGTTTGAAAATGATGAAATAAACGAATTAGGAAAGAAAATTGCGAAGCAATATAATGTAGATATTGTTGATATGCAGTTCCAAATTTTTGGAAAATGCCCAAGCATCCCTAAAGACGATAATAGAAAGCATAGACATTAATTTAGTCTACTAAGATTCCCTCTACTCTTGTGTAGTAATCAGTGTTAACCATTTCGTCATTGAAAAGAGTTTCTATATCATCAAATCTTTCCCGGGCACTGATATCTGAGCTTTCATTTAACTTAGAACTTAATTGACTTGCTGTATGGATAATTTTACTAAGAGCTTGTTGCTTACCAGTTGCATGTGCTTTCTGCGCAGCTTTTAAAAGCTTATTTAGCATTTGAATCGCTCTTAAATCCATCATTTCGTAGTCCATGTAAGAACTTATTCCCATGAGAGAAAATGAATGTCTATTATTTATAGTGTAGAATTCAAAATTTTAGATGGATTTTTTTCGACCATTTGTTGTACTTCATCGCGTGAAAAACCTAGTTTTAGAACATTTTCAAAGTGTTTTGATAGATCGGTTAAACCTCCACGCAGTTTGTCATCACCAAATTCAGAGCTGACAACAGAATCACTAACTAGTATTACTCTTCCTTCTTTCTTTTGGATAAGCTTTTTTGCTAAACGTGGATGAATATGTAAATCATGATCTTCTTCAGAACCACAGATTAGCATCGGGGTTACATCTTCTCTTATATAAGCTGCATAGCCAAGCCCAAGATGGTTAGGGTCAACCATTCTTCCAGGGTCTACAGTGTCAAGGTAATGTATATCTGGAGCCATAGGGTTTCTTTGGTCCAAGCCTTTATAGATAGGCATTGCATTCCCCCAGTGGGTTACAAGTTTTACTTTAAATTTATCGAAAGCATTCATTGCTTGCTCAAAGTTTGCATTTGTGTGTCCATAAGAAACATAGACACCACTATCTTGAAGGACTTTAGTGCAATCCCCGTCTCTATCTGCAAGTGGACATAGAGTCCATAATTTTATTAACCCTTGACACTCTTTTTTTAGCTTAGCTACTTTGATGAAATCAAACTCTTTAGCATATTCTTCATTATGAATACCAAATCTACTAATTAAGCCACCTTCAATATGAACCCCAGCTATATGTGCTCTTTGAGCGGCATGAGCTTCTTGGGGATTATTATCAAAGCGTTTTTTATAAGCATCTATATCCTTTAAAGCGTATAAAATATTGTCATAAGAATCTGTAATTAAAGTCGCTAGTATTTGCTGAACACCTTTCTTATAAAGATGTTCACACAGTTTCTTTATATCTTTATGGCGTGGGGCTTCCCAGAAGCTGCAACGCAGTCTCTCTGAATCAATATTTAAGCCATTAACCTGAAGATCGATCATCTTTAATATATAAGAATATACCCAAATTTTATTTTTAGCAGTAGCTATTCTTTGTTATTTTTTCAGGCAGCTGTTTCAATTAGCTTTTCATCTAGAAAATAATCATAAAGGTTAGGGAAATTATGTTTGAATTCTTTTGGGACGCACCAGGCTAATGATAAAATTTCAGCAAATGCTTCATGGGGTGATTTTTCACCATAACCAGAACCACCTATTGTTAGATTGCTATTAATACCCGGTTTATCTGAATTCTTTTTTCGATAATTAAAGTCATCTAGTGCTGCAAACATAAATCTTGATTTTGTTATATCAGCATCTTTCTTCATTTTATCTATAGTTTGAATCCATTTTTCAAGCCCACCGCCTTCAAGCTTTAATATATTGCCAAATCTTGGAATATGATCATTTATATCTTTTTCTGCTATGTGAGCTAGTTCATGAGCAAAATAAAAAGGAAAATTGAAGTCATTGATTTCAGAATCAGCAAGTTTAAAATTATCAATTTTTTTATATTTACTCAGTTTAATATCAAAATTATCAATTTTGGAGCATTGAATATGAACAATATCAGTGCTTGGATCTGCGGCTGCAACTAACTCGTCACTTTGGTAGTCTTCACCTGCTAAATTCCATGTAACTTTATTCAATATATGATTAGGTACATTATGTGATTCTAAATCTAATTTATTTAATAGTTTTACTATGCCTTCGGTAATTACATCTTGATTAAGTAATTTTGTCTGGTTTTTGAAAAAATCCATAAATTGAGTGTATGATTTTCTTTTGAGTTTTTCTGTTTGATGATAATTGTCACGAACTTTAGGATCCTTATAATTGGTTTGAAATTCTTTAGATGCTTCAAGGTAGGCTTTTTGAGCGTTTATATAGTTTGATTTTTCTTTTGAGTTACCATCTCTCCAAGCTAAAAGACCAATATTAAATAAATAACCAGATTTATGCTTAAAGCTTATATATGGTTCTTTATTAGCTTTTCCATAAAATGACAGTCTACCTTGTTTTAAAAAAGGTTCATTGCTTTCTTGTGTAATAAGAGAAAAACTCCCAATGTTTTTAGGTAGTGACTCAAATTGAATTTGTGAATTGACGTCTTTGTAGTATCTCTCTTCAAGTTCAATAACTGATTTATCTATATCATTGTCATTGTCTTGGATTAAAGTAGTTTGTCCATTCTGGTTTGCCATTATGTTTTTTACCATTATGAATCCAGATATTGCCAGTATGGATATACCTGTAAGAGGTGTTGTTATTGGACTTGTTAATACTTCTCCAATAATGCTATTATTTGGCTTCTCAAGCTGGTGATTACTTGATGTAACAGTGGCTATTAAATTTTTTTGAGTTTTAGGTATAAGGCTAAGACTCCTATTTAGTTCAAGCATATACTTATATAAAGATAATAGGGGTGGACTCTTGATAAGATTGCATGAGGAGTTTCCAGAATCTAGCTTATTTTTCTAAGAAAGAAGTTCATTTGTTGCTGAGTTGAAAGCTTTTTTTAATCCTCCTCTACGATTATCTTTAGCAGGTCCGAATCTGAAGAAAAAAAGAAACTTTTTACAAAATAAATAAATTATGAGATTATTATGAGCTGAGACCCTATTTTTTGGGCACAAGGATCAAGGAGAAAAAATTAATGAAAAAAATTACGAGTTTATTTCTGCTTGCGTTAATGGTTTTAACTGCTAGTCCTGCTGTATTTGCAAGAGAAGCTGGTGAGAATTTCTTAAGACCGCTTAACGTTCAAAACGCTTACATTGATACAGAAAGCGATAACAAGTATGAATTAAGAGTGAACTTTGATTGGTTCAGAACTAGTCAAGGTATCGGTGGTAGAAGAGTAAGAACAAACTCTTTTAACTTACCTAGATTAGAAGTTAGAAGAAGTTTCGATACTGCTATCCCTACTAGAATTGGTTTAAGTGGTTCAATAAATGCAGGTGAAACTAATTCTGGTTCATTTGGTTTTGGTAACTTAGGTATTACTTTAGAGGCTGCGTTAGTTAATAACGAAGAATTTGCTTCTACTATATACTTCAACCAACACATCCCATGGGTACATAACCCTAACCTAACTAACTCTTTATGGAGACCAACTAATGGTACTGATGCATACAGTTTCCAAACAGGTTTACAAACTCAGTTTGATTTAGGCGATAACCTAACTGTTTACTCTGATTTAGGTTACAGGTACGATGATTTTGATGATGATGTTGTAGGACACTCTTTTGTATATTCTACAGAGGCTGTTCTTGACACAGGTTCACCTATCAACCTTTCTATGGGTATGTTAGGTATGACTACTTATGATAATAAAACTTTCTCTAGTAGAGGAGCAAGAATCGGTGGTACTGATATTAGATTAGTTCCTGGTCTTATAATTCCTGTTGGTGAAGAGAAAAATACACAAATCAGATTTGGATTCCCTATCGGTGTAAGTAATGATGCACCTGACTTCGGTGTTCAAGCTAGTGTATTTGCTGCTATCTAATTAATTTAGTTAGATTTAAGTAAATTATTAAAACCCCACCTTAATGGTGGGGTTTTTTTTGATTAGATTCTTAAAATAACCAACCTACATTATCTGAAAAATGGAATGAAAGCTCCAAATAACTACAAAGAATAATATCAAGTGTTCGTTTTTGTCTTATAATTACACTTATGCTGATAACAGCTTTGGGACCTATTATTAAGGGGATACAAAGACTCAAAAGGGAGCCTGAAAATACTAAGCTTGCTCAGGGTATTTTGTCTCAAACGCGGAATGCTAGGGATTTAGCTCATAAGTTATCTTTAGACCCATTGAATTTACTTACTACCCCTATTGAAAGAATTATGACAAGTTTGGAAACCTTTGATCATAAGTATCCTGTATTAATGAAGAGAAATCCAAATCAAGCTACATTAATTAAAGATATTTCCCAGAACCTTTTTGAAGCGATTACTCTTGCTATTTCAAATAGAATTAAAATTATGGAAAAACTTCCAGAAATGAAGAATAGACTGGAAGCAATATTTAATAAAGAAGATGACGAAGGTTTAAAACTTTCTGTTGAACTGATAGAAGAACTTAGGGGTATTCAAGTAATTAAGTGGAAAAAAGATGGTTACACGGCTTTAGATAGTTTTGCAGCAAGAGACAGAGGGGTTAGGTCAGTATTTGGTAAAAACTTTAATTCATGGAACGATTTTTTAGAGGCATCTAGAGATAAATTTAGTAATATTCTTAGTCCAGAGTTTTTACATCAATTTAGAAAAGCTGAAGCAAGTAATGAAATCGTTAAGTTTTCAAGAGAGAATGTACCTAAAAATAAAATTGTTAAGCTCTAAATAAAGGCTTTTTCACTTGAAATGCGCTATATTAGTAGTTATGGAATTAATGATAGACGATGTTTGGGCAAGAGAAATACTAGATAGTAGAGGTAATCCTACTGTTGAAGTAGAAGTAACTCTTTCTGATGGTAGCACTGCAACAGCAGGTGTTCCGAGTGGAGCTAGCACTGGTGCTTTTGAAGCTTGTGAATTAAGAGATGGCGATAAAGATCGTTATTTAGGTAAAGGTGTTTTAAAAGCTGTCCAGAACGTAAATGAAATCATTGCTCCAGAATTAATCGGCTTTGATCCTACTTTCCAAGCTGAATTAGATACTTTATTAATAGACTTAGATGGTACTCCTAATAAATCTAAATTAGGTGCTAACGCAATTTTAGGTGTAAGTTTAGCTGTTGCTAAGGCTGCTGCTGCAGCTTCAGGACTTCCTTTATACCAATACCTTGGTGGTCCTAACGCAAGAACTTTACCTGTACCGATGATGAACATTTTAAATGGTGGAAAGCATGCACTTGATTCTGTTGATCTTCAAGAATTCATGGTTATGCCTGTTGGCGCAAGCTCTTTCTCAGAAGCGCTTAGATGGGGTACTGAAACTTTTCACGCTTTAAAATCTGTACTTAAAGATGCAGGTATGGCTACTAGCGTAGGTGATGAAGGTGGTTTCGCTCCTAGTTTAGCTAACAATGCTGATGCAATTGAAAAAATCCTTACAGCTATCGATAAAACTGGTCTTAAAGCTGGTAAAGATTTATTCATCGCTATAGATGCTGCTTCTACAGAGCTTTACGATGAATCTAAAAAAGAATATAACTTAGAAAAAGAAGGTAAAATCCTTACTGGTTCCCAAATGGTTGATCTTTATGAGAAATGGGTAAATGATTACCCTATCATCTCTATTGAAGATGGTTTCGCGGAAGAAGATTGGGAGACTTGGAAAGAAGCTTCTGAGAGATTAAACTCTAAAGTTCAATTAGTTGGTGATGATTTATTCGTTACTAACACAGAAAGACTTCTTAGAGGAATTAAGTCTAGAACAGCTAACAGTATTCTTATTAAAGTTAACCAGATTGGTACTTTAACAGAGACTTTAAATGCTATCGAAATGGCGAAAAGAGCTGGTTACACTTCAGTTATTTCTCACAGATCTGGTGAAACTGAAGATACTACTATCGCTGATTTAGCTGTAGCTACTAACGCTGGACAGATTAAGACTGGTGCTCCATCTCGTTCTGATAGAGTCGCTAAGTATAATCAACTTCTTAGAATCGAAGAAGAATTAGGTGAACAAGCTATTTATGGAGGTGAAGCTAGTTTCTACAACCTAGCTGAATTGCCCGAAGCTAAAGTAGCAGCAGCGGCGTAAGGCTTCTTTAATATGTCTAAAGTGATCTTGAGTGATTTTAAGTTAGATGAAAGACTGGACAATGATACTGTTTTCGTACAAGACTTAAAATTATCAAGATTACTAATAATGAATGATTCTAGATACCTGTGGTTAATTTTAGTGCCGCGGGTATCTTTTAATATAAGCGAGTTATTCGAGCTTTCAGATGAAGAATTTTCTGAATTACATCGAGAAATTAAGATTTGTTCTGAATTCCTTAATAAGGAATATAATCCGACTAAAATAAATGTTGCAAGTTTAGGCAATGTTGTTAAACAAATGCATATACATATAGTGGCTAGATATGAAAATGATGAAACTTGGCCGGCTCCAGTTTGGGGAAAAGGTAAAGCAATAGCTTACCGTAATACTGATTTACAAGATTTTTCTATGAAAATGCAAAAATATTTGCAAAAACTTTAAAAAACGCTTATTTCATAACCTAAGCTTAATTTTCAAGTGATATTTATACTTATGTAGAGGTAAGTAAGCTTCTACTAGAAGAGTCAAAAGTTTTCAATCCCTGGACCTTAAAGGTTTACTTGGAAGCACTGATTCACTAGTGCCATTGTGATTTAGTGCTTAAGGAGGAAAGAGGAGAGATCATCAAACCAAAGATCTGGGGATTTTATTTTAAAAAGTAGTCTAAAAAAAGATGGAGAGAAAAATGGGAGATAATGCAACAGCGATAGAAAGTGTACAAACAAGAGCACTTGAGACAGTAAATACTCAAGTTGAGTTAGAGGCAGAAAATGAGAATATTGAGGCTGAGATTACTCAAACCGAAAATGATATAGCTGCTTTAAGAGCTCAAATTCAACCACCAGTAGCAGCAGCGGCTACAGAACTTGATGAGGGGATTGGTAGAGAAGAAAGGACAGCTCCAGTAGCAGCGGCGGCAGAAACTTTAGATGATGGTGGAGATATCGCTGATGATACCGCTCCAGTAGCAGCAGCTCCAGAAGTTACTGAAGAAAATGGGATGGATGTTTTAACCACAGCAGGTGGCGGAAAAATTAAAACTGATGTCGGAAACGGTGGTGATAATGTTATTATCCAGGATCCTAATGGTCAAGAAATAAGAGTTCACGGCGATCCACACTTAGACTTTGGAAATGATGGTTCTGACGAAGCTCACTTCGGTGACAACTCTCAAATTCACTTAAGTGACGGTTCAATTGTTCACCTAAATTCAGTACAAGAAGAGAATGGTGAATGGTATACAAGAGGTATTTTCCTTGAGGATACTGATGGAACAGTTACTCAGATTGGTAGATCTGCAGATGACTCTGAACATGTAGCTGAGGCGCAGCATGTAGATAAGAGTGCTATCCAAGACCTAGGTTCAGATGAACAAGGTGCAGCTATCTTTGGTGTGAACGCTGACGGAACAGCAATGATTAAAAATGGTGATACCTGGAATGCTTTAGGTCATGAGTCATTTGACGAATTTAAGCAAGATATGAGTTTCCAAGATCAAATCGGTGAGGAGATTGACCCTGGTTTTGCTTCACCTGCGGGTGCTGAAGAATCTGGTGGTGGTGATGCTTCAAGTGTAACTTCTGTAGATGTTGCTGGTGCTAATGCAGCTGGTGTTGATGCACAAATCGGAAATGGTTCACTTGCAATTGATGCACAAAACAGTGCACTCCAAGCCCAGATTGATTCACTTGAAGGAGATGTGCAGGTCCTTAATGCTGATAAATCTTTAAATGATGCTGATATCTTAGATGCAGCTGCTGAAGCTAATGAAGCCAGAGCAGAGCTTACTATCAATGCAACTTTACCTGAAGGTGTTGAGACTAACGGTGTTACAGCAAGTACTATCGGGTCGGATGTTTCTGATGATAATATTCTAATCCTCGGTGCAGAAGAGCCTGAGAGTGAGTTTGATATCGGTGTAATCGATTCTGATGTTGATGCTGATGTGATTACTGCTGATAGAAGAGATGTAAACGGCTTAGGTCAAGGTTAAGCAGTGATTTCCGAAGTTTTTATAAACTTCAATATTTTAATTTTAAGATGATCTTCAGTTAAGAAATTGGAGGTTAAAATGCTTAAAGAAAAAAAAGATAATTTAGTTAAGAAGAGTACTAAGGCTGAGACCAGTGCCGCTGAGAGATTATTATTTGTCAGTGTTGCTGCTACAGGCTTAGATGCTTTTAAAGATAGGATTTGTAAAATTAGTGTGGTAGATCATAAGGGTAAAGAGTTTAACTATTTAATTAATCCTGAGATATCAGTTAAGGACTATGCTGTAAAAGCTCATGGCTTTACTGATGATCAGTTAAAGAAAGCTCAAAAATTAGAAGATATTGTTGAAGAACTTGTTGAGATTATTGAAGCTCACAACGTTGTTGTGGCTTATAATTTTTCTTTTGTTTTCCAAATTTTACAAAATGAACTTTATAGAGTCTGTGGTTATAGACTGCTTGAAGAGAGTTTTACCTTTGTAGATCCATATCTAATATTTAAAAAGCTTTATCCATATAGCTTAAAGAATGCAGTGAAAACCTTTTTAGGACAGGACTATAAGCTTAATGATAGCTCAGCTTTCTCGGCAAAGGTTTTAAAAGATATCTTTCACGCTCAAGAAAAAAATAATCCTGAATTCTTTGAACAGGGTTTAAGAAAGCTTGAGCATTTTACTATTGGAGATATTGGCGTTCCTGGAAGATGGTTTAGTTTAAAAGATGATAACTTTGTTTTTGCTATCGGCAAATTTAAAGGTAAAAAAGTAACTGAAGAGCATGTTGATTACTTGAATTGGTTATCTAGTCTTGAGGATATTACCGTTTCTGAGAGGAAGTTTATTGAGGATTTTAGTATGAATGCTAGTTGAGGCAGAATGAAATAAGGTTCTTTAACTTTTAGAGTAGCTGGCTTTTTTACCTGTCATTTTTTAAGCTGGCTGCTCTATTTAAATTAGTCTTAAAAATCTGATTTGTTGTATGTTTAAATTTTTTAGTTGAGTTTCAAGTGCTTACATTTTCTTTACCTATTCTTAATTTAAAGCATTAATGGGGCAACGCATATTACTAGTATTTAGATTTGTAAATCCAGTTTCTGGATTAGACTTCTGGTTCTGTCCTGGAAGAATATTCAGTATCGGCTTATTAGTTTGGGATGATATCCCTATGAAATGTTCACCATATTCATAGTCATACTTAAAAAGCTTCTTCTCATCCTCTGAAAATCTTGGATCTTTTAAAAAATCATCAAGTGGCAAAAATTTAATAGCTCCGCCAGTACTTTCTTCGACAAATTTTTTCAACTCTTCGCTCGTTAATTGAAAATTTAAGTCTTCAATATTCCCGTAAGCTTCTCTCTCTAATGGGTTTCCTTTTGATGGCTTAATCTCATAAAATTCATTTGTGTCTCCCATTGTCATTGTTGTCTTGTTGTTCTTATTTTGAATGGTGATTTCGAAGTGATTATCTCCATTTATTCCATTTATTCCAGGATTTATGATCTCTTCAATTTCAAAACCAGATGACTCAATTGGACCTAGGCATGATGAATCTTGATATTTTTGATTTTTTTGATTTGCCTTAGAAATATCACTAATTTGTTCACGAGGAACTTGAATAGAAGTAGGATTATTATTGCTAAACTCGTTACAGCCCCCCAGGAAAAGTGATGTTGTCAATAATGCTTTAGAAGCGTATTTAATAGAAGTTTTAGCTAGATTTATTAATTTAGAATCCATATTGTATTATGTTAACACACACCGGGTGTTATCTTGATGTGCTTAGTCTTAAAGTCAAATTTTGCTTGTGCAGTTTAATATTAATAATATCTATGCTTGGTTTTCTTATCTTTCTATATCTTTTATCTACACTTACTTTTGGATTTTATATAAATAGAAAGTCTAAGAATGCTGAAGATTATATTTTTGCAGGTTCACGTTTACCTTTTTGGGTATCAAGCTTTGCTTTCTTTGCTACGTGGTTTGGTTCTGAAATGATTATAGGTTCAGCTTCTGAATTTCTGGATCGTGGCTTTATGGCTTTAATAAAAGACCCTATCGGTGCTGCATTATGTGTTTTTCTTATAGGAGTAGTTTTTGCAAAGCATTACTATAAGATGCCTTATTTATCTTTTGCTGATTTTTTTAAAGAAAAATTTGGGACAAAAGTGTCTATATTTGCTAGTTTTTCAATAATTCTTGCTTATTTAGCCTGGCTTGCTGCTCAATACATAGCTTTTGCAGTGGTTTTAAAAACTGTTTTTGCTTTACCTATGACTTGGGGAATTGTAATAGCTGCCGTGATTTTTTTAGTATATGTTTGGTGGGGGGGGTTACTTGCTATTTCATTATTAGATATGACCCAAACTATAGTTATAATCTCAGGCTTAATAGCTGTAGCTGTGCCATTGATTTCAGAGGCAGGTGGTCTTCCTGAGATAGTTTTGAAGACTGACCCTAAGTTTTTTACAATTATTCCTGAATTTGATTTTATGTCGCTTGTAACCTATATCTCAGCACTAATTACGATAGGTTTAGGAGCAATCCCTCAGCAGGATTTATATCAACGTGTAAAAGCTTGTAAGAGTGCAAATGTTGCTAAATACTCTGCAATTTTTAGTTCATTTCTTTATATTGTAATTTGTTTAATCCCATTATTTATAATACTTGCAGTGAAAATATCTAATCCTGAGATCTTAAGTGATTTATCTGATGAGCAGATGGCGCTCCCTAAAATAGTTTTAGAGAAGAGTAATCTTTTTGTTCAGTTTTTGTTTTTTGGGGCAATACTTTCAGCTATCTTAAGTAGTGCAAGTGTCTGCATACTTGCACCAGCAACTGTTTTTTCTGAAAATCTTTTAAGACCACTTTTTATTTATATTGGTTTTAAAAGAAAAGTGAAGGATTTAAACCATATTGTAACTATTAAAATCGCAGCTGTAATTATCACTTTAATTAGTGTTTTAATGGCGTTTATAAAAGGCAATATTTATCACCTCGCTACAGAGGCTGCTACCGTGACATTAGTTTCACTTGTAAGTCCATTTTTATTTGCAATGTTTGCAAAATATAACTCAAGAGCTGCAGCTGTATTCTCTATGGCTTCTGGGTTACTTACTTGGATTGCTTTTTCTATCTTTTTATGGGAATTTCCAGCTCCGTTAGCGGGTTTTCTAGTATCCTTTAGTGTCTATTTTTTAACAAATAAATTAGAAGAAAATCAACTAAGAGCTCCCATTAAATTATCATCAGAATAAACTCTTACATTACCTGCGTCCTTTTCATGGCTTCGATTGCTAATTATTTGAGAGCCGATAGTAGAGTTGATTAAGTTTAGATGGTTGATTGTATTAATATACTTTTCAGGTAAGAACCTTTGAACGCTGTCAACAACTGTACCAAGAGTCGTTACGACACCTGCTTTTTTCATATTTTGATCAGGGTGCATTAGAAGTGTATAATCTGCGATAACTCCACCTATACTTCTAATAGAACCAAATATTTTATTTGCAAGGTCTCTTGATTTTCTTGCAAACATAACACCTAAAAATGAACCTAAGAAAGTTAGGGTACCAGCAAAAACCAGCGTGTGACCTTGATCCTTATTCTCGATTTCTTCAGGCTCACCTCCAGTCATGATTTTAAGAGAGTTTGTGAACATTTTTTTGATTTGCCCAAAATTAAAGTCAGGGAATACTTTCCGGTTTTCTCCGAATCCACCTTCGAAAATTTCTTTATAAGCCTCAATGAGTGAGTTTAGCCATGTTTTAGCGTTGTCCCAGATGTTTTCCTCTTGAGGAGAAGCTTCTTCATCAAGTCCTAGATTTTTCAAATCATTCTTTTCTTTAATTTTTCCTTCTAGGGCTAAGTCTAATTGAGGTATAAATTCGCCAAGTCCTGAGGCTAAAGTTAAGTCATTTAGTTTGACTAGGGGAAGTGCGACTACTCCCATTATTCTTCCAATACTTTCTATAATTCTTTTGTTTTTGAATGCAGCTCTTGCTGCATCAAGGTAACGTCCAACCATTACTGCTCTTGTTGAATTGAAGCTTGTATTGTCTATAAAGTTTTTTAATATATCTGGAGTCGGGATATGGTCAGTAAAGGCTGATAAAAAATCACCTACCCCTAATATTTTATTTACGAGTGGGTGTTTGAGGGTTCTTTGTATAAAATTGTCTTGATTTGCTTTAGTCTCTCCCTGCTCATCATCTAGGTTCAGTTTGATGGAATGTTCATTTTCATATTCTTCAAGTGGGAGTTCTTTTGAGAGTTTATCTATTAAGTGATTATCATCAGTGATATCAGAGGTGTCAAAGACACTTTCTTTTATAAGATTTTCATCATTGAAATCTTTTTTATTTGCAGGATTATGCGAAATGATAGGCTTTTCAGCAACTAACACTGTGCATCCTCCTCATCCCGGGACATTGGTCTTTTTATATTGCGAACTAACTCGCTATTGCTAAGAAAGCGTGTAGTCAAATCTCTCCCCTAGGGTTATCATTAGAAAACCTGAAATACTAATTTTATCATATTGTAAATAGCTATTTCTAGATGATACCTTTAGTGGTTCTGATGCTGTCTTTCATGCGTTCATCGATCTGCTTAGCAGCATCAAATGCAAGTGCAAAAGCTTTAAAACTAGCTTCGATGATATGGTGACTATTAACACCAGTTATTTTATGAAAATGAACACAACATCCAGCTCCATGGACAAGTGCTCTCCAGAATTCCACACATAGTTCAGTTTCAAATGTATTGATTCTTTCTTTATCGACTGGTACATCATAGACTAAAAATGGTCTAGTACCTAAATCTATAGCGCAGTTAACTAAGGTTTCATCCATAGGTAAGCTAGAGCTAGCATAGCGTTTAATACCTTTTCTATCTCCTAAAGCTTCTTTAATGGCTTGCCCTAAAACGATGCCTGTATCTTCGACTGCATGATGGTCGTCGATGTGATAATCACCTTTAGTCTTTATCGTTAAATCGATAAAAGAGTGTCTGCGAAACTGTTCGAGCATATGATCGAAGAATGGGACGCCTGTTGCGATTTCACCTTTCCCGGTTCCATCAAGGTTTATCTCAACGAAGACAGAGGTTTCTTTAGATTCACGTTTTAGTACTGCTTTTCTCATCTTGGTTCAATAATATCATTTACACTTGCAAGTTCCATTTCTATATCTTGAATATAGTCTTCAAGTGCAATTTTAAGGTCTGCTTGATGCTCTCTAAACTCAAGAAGGACATTGGTTGCTTCTGATAGAGCGTAATCATAAAACTTTTTCGCTTTATAATAATTAGGGTCTTTCATTCTATCCAGCATGTACATTGCATTTAGATAGGCAATAAATGAATTGTTTAATTCTTGGAAGGTATCAATTTCCTTTTTTAATTCTGGGTGAAGCTTTGCTTCATTCATCCAGTAACGTTTAACTTCACGGAGGTTTGCGTGAGCATTCTCGAGATTATCTTCCATAACTGTTTTTAAACTTTTTTCTACAATGCTTACATAAACAGGGTTGTTATAAGTCTTTGCTTCTTTGCTAAGTTCTTTTTTTGCTTCTATTTTTTCTTTTTTAGGTTCTTCTTTCTTAGCTTCGATTTGCTTTTTAGGTTTTTCCTCTTTAGGTTTAACAATTTTTTGTACTTTAGGGATATTTTTGACTGGTTTTTCAGGCTTTTTAGGTTCAACAGGTCTTGTGATTTCTAAAATCATTTCTGGAGCTTGACCTTGGGGTGCTAAATTTTGTTGCACTGGAACTATTGCTGGTATTGTTGGTGGTTGTTCAGGAACGGCTGCTGGCTTTTGAACCTCCTCTTGCACTTGCTTTTCTTGTTGAATTTTCTTCTTCTGAAGATTTTCCTGGATGTCTAAAAGGGTATGTGGTCTTGGCTCTGGGTGTGGCGTGTTTGCTTGGAGTTTATTGCATGTAATAAACAGAATAGAAAATATTATTAAGTTAATTTTTAATATTTTCATTATTAAACCAAATGAGGTTAAGAACCTATTAATAATTATCCCAATATCCAGCTATAGTAAACAAGTTCTATTTATGCTGTAAACTTTTTAGATAGGAAATAAATCTTATGGACTACAGTAAAGAACTAGATGAAAAATTACAGGTGTTTTTAGAAGAGCCTGCGAAAGCTATGAATCCTGCTTATAACGAGAGTTTACTTGCGAATCACACTTATAACGAAGTGGCTGAGTATTTGAAGAATGACAAGCGAGTGATTTTACCTATAGGAAGTACTGAGCAGCATGGTCCAGATGGAATTTTAGGTGTTGATCATATTACAGCGACTGGAATTGCTTATACAATTTCAGCGATCACTGGTATTCCCTCAGCACCAGCTTTAAACTATGGAATGGCGATTCATCATTTAGGATTTCCTGGTTCAGTCGCTTTGCGTCCGACTACATATATAAATGTCATCGTCGATATTCTCACAAGCTTAAAGAAACACGGCTTTAAAGAAATTATCGTGATTAATGGTCATGGTGGTAATAAGGGACCATTTTTGAATGCTATGCAGGAAAAATACGATGAATTTTCTGATATTGAAGTTAAGTTTTTTAATTGGTGGGTGATGCCTAAACTTGAAAAAGAGATTATTGAAAAGGAATTTGGTGAGAAAGAAGGTTATCACGCTACTCCTACTGAAATTTCTTTAACCATGTCATTAATTCCGAATAGAATGACTATGCCAGATTCTTATTCTTGTCCTCAGAAAAAGGTTCCAAACTATAACTGCAACTGGGTTAAGCCAGCTAACTTTAGAGATCTTTACCCAGATGGGGTTATGAAAGCTGATTATAGTTTATCGACAGCTGAGATCGGAAAGAAGGTTTTAGAGTTTGCTGTTAAAGAGATTATTGAAGTGATATAGAAAAATGCTAAAATTAAAACTATGGTTTTAAAAAAAGTTTCTAACATCTTTTTAAGCTCAGTTTTAGCTTTATCTCTAGGTTTTGGAGCTGCTGAAGCTAAGAAAATTATCGAAGAAGGCGATACTGTAGAAGTTAAATACACAGGTTACCTGGATGACGGTAGAATTTTTGATTCTAATGAATTTGAGAAAGAGAAAGTTTTAAGTTTCGTTATCGGTTCTGGTGCTGTTCTTGAAGATTTTAATAATGCAATTTTAGGTCTTAAAAAGAAGGATATGACTACTGTTGTGATTCCTGCTGCTAAAGCTTATGGTGAAGTAGATAAGAATAAGATCATTAAATTAAGTACTGATCAGCTTCCACCTGATTCTGAGCCAGGAAAAAGATTAGAGTTAAGATCTTTAAACCGTACTATTCCAGTAAGATTAGTAGAAGTTGATGAAGATACTGCATATGTAGATGCTAACCACTTACTTGCTGGTAAAAATCTTAAATTTGATATCGAAGTAATCGATATTGATAAGGCAGATAAGTAAAACCCTTAAAGTAACACTTAAAATCGCAACTTCGTCTATTTTTAGTTTATTCTTCAAAAAAATGGCTAATTTCTATCCAAAATTAAATATATTTAATAAAAAGCCCAAAAAACATTAAAGTTTCTAGGTTAACTGACCGATATATATGGGTAAGACAAGGGGCTAAAAATATGAATGATAAGGTTGTAAATACGAGAAAAGTATCCGAAGCAGGATTCGTAGTAGGTTTATTAAAAGATAGAAAAGAAGAAAAAGCGAGACGGGTTAACCGCAAGCGTAAGAAATTATACGGTGATGATTCATCTGATATTAGTTTTTCAGAACAGGAATCAGCTAATTTTGAGGCGGCAGAATCATATTATGAATTCGTTTCTACAGCTATCGAAAACTCGCCAGATGTGAGACCATCAGTGGTAAGAGCTTTAAAAGAAATTCAACAAAAAGGTAGAGATATTAATGATATTTATCCAGCAAAACAACTTGCAGATAAACAATCTTTAAGAAAAATGCTATTCATTAATAGTAATGTCACAAGTGCAATCGATACCGAAGAAAAAGAAACGGCTTAGGCTGCTTCACTTTTATCCAGATTTATTAAATTTATACGGTGATTACGGTAATATTCTTGCGATTCAGAGAAGAGCTGAATGGCGTGGTATAGAAGTTGAGATTGATAATCTTGATCTTAATTCACCATTGGATTTAAATATTAAAGACTATGACATCGCATTTATAGGTGGCGGGCAGGATAGGCAACAAGTAAAAGTTGCTGATGATTTTCTAGCACGTAAAGAAAAAATAGCTGAAGCTGTTAATGATGGTTTGGTTATTCTGGCTATCTGTGGTGGTTACCAGCTTTTAGGTAAGTATTATGAAAGTTCTGAAGGTGAGCAGATTCCTGGTTTAGGAATTTTAGATGTAGAAACACAAGCTCAGGGCAGGAAATCAAAAGAAAAGCAGAAGAGATTAATCGGTAATCTCAGCGCAAAATTAAAAAAGCCTCTTAAAATTCAAGATTATCTTCAAGAAAAATTAGATTTTATTCTCTATCGAGATTCGATTTATGCTTGTGATACTCTAGTGGGCTTTGAAAATCATTCTGGAGAGACTTATATTCATGCTAGTGAGGAGATTGGTGCTTTAGCTGAAGTTATTCAAGGAAATGGTAATAATCTTGTAGATAAGCAAGAGGGCGTGCTCTATAAAAATATTTTTGGGACTTATTTACATGGTAGTTTATTACCAAAAAATCCACATCTAGTGGATGAATTAATTTTTAGAGCACTAGATAGGCGAGGTGAGCAGTTAAGTGCAGAAGAGTGGCTTAGTTTAGATGATAGTTTTGAGCTTCAGGCACATAAAAAAGCTTTGAGTTTGAGGTAAGATAATCTTTGATGCCAGAATCAGAAACTAAACGCGAACTTCATATTAACTGGTATCCCGGTCACATAGCTAAAGCTGAAAAGCAGCTGAAAGAAAAGATTAAGCTAATTGACTTTGTGATCGAAGTGCGGGATGCACGGATTCCTTTTGCTAGCCATCATAGGAATTTAAAAGAATGGCTGGGTAATAAAGAATATATATCGGTTCTTAATAAAAGCGATTTATCTGATTCTGAGAAAACTAAACTTGCTCAAGAAACTATTATTAAAGAGAAAGAAGCATATGCAAGTTTCATAGTGGACTCGAGAAAGAATTCTTTACCAGCTAATTTTCTTAAGGCTGTAGACAAGCTTGCAGCTAAGGCTACTGAAAAATTTAAAGCTAAAGGGATCTTGAAACGTCCAGCTAGAGTGATGGTAGTGGGTTATCCGAATGTCGGTAAATCTACTATTATAAATAGACTCTCTCAAACGAAAAAAGCAAAAGTAGAGAATCGTCCAGGAGTTACTCAGCAACAACAATGGGTGAAAGTAAAGAGTAAGCTTGATATTTTACTTTTAGATACTCCAGGGATTATTCCACAGAAGCTTTATTCAGATGATCAGGCAATTAAGCTTGCTTTAGCTAATTGTGTTTCAGCTAAGAGTTTTGATGCTATGGAATTAGTGTTGTCTTCCTTGCCGATTATAGAAAAGGCTTATCCAGGTTTAATTTGCTCTTACTATAAAACAGAGGATGAGCTTAAAGATTTAAAAGTTAAGTATGAGCTTGGGGAAGATGCTGAAGATTTAAGTATTATTGGAAAACCTGATTATTTATCAGTATTGATTGAGAAATTAGCGCATAAAAAGGGTTGGATTCGTAAAGGTAGCGGCGGGCAGGCTGAGGCTGATATGGAAAGGGCTGCTTTGAAGATTATTTCTGACTTTAGAGAGCAGAAATTTGGAAGAATTAATTTAGAGTTTTAAAGTGTATTGATTTATTGCTGCGAGGGTTGATATTATCTTGCTCATGGCAATCGATACACTTTCTGTAATTAATAATAATTTTAAACAAGCTTTAAGCCCTGCTAAGAGATTTACTGAAAATACTTTTCTAAAGGATCTTTCTACAAAAGAAAAAGATGAAGATTATATTCACAGTAAAAAGTTAAATACTTTTCAAGACTCTGCAATTGAAAAGTTACATAATGCTGACACTAAAGATAAATTAGAATTTGCGTTAAAAGCAGTTTGTGATTTTATGGATGTTCTGATTTTAATGAATAATAATGAGAAACATCAACAAGATCAAGTCGTTTATAAGTATGTAGACCCTGTCTTTAAGGCTATTGAAAGCAAAGAGGCTGATTTTAAAGAGTTCTTTGACCGTCTAGGATCTAGATCTTTTGTTGCGACTGGAGTTCAATCTTTTAGAAATGTTTACAAAACTGCTAATAAACAAGAGCTATATTCGGACTTATCTAGAGGTTTGTCATCAAATGATCGTGATTTAATAAAAAATAGTTTAGATGGCATAAGAGAGCAAGGCTTAACTCCAAATGATCTTAATGTGGATGGGTTAACTTTGCTCCAAAGTTACGTGAGATCAAGTAATCAAAGAGAATTTAAATCTGAGATATTTAATTTACTGTTAGAAGAGGGATGTAATCCTATTGAGCCTTCTCCATTGGGCGATGCTATTGCTTTCCTGATTCAATTTTCTCAGGATACAGATCGTTTTAGTGAAAGTTCTATAAATGAAATGAAACAAAGTTTAATTAACATTATTGATTCAGGTAAATATCCTATTTCATTAGATGTTACTGGTAAATATACGGCTAATTTAATATCAGTGTTTGAAAGTTTAAAAGTAGATAATCCTGATCTAGGCAACATTAAATTAGTGAATAAGCTAATAAAGAGTAATGAAGGTTTTGAAGGTACTTTGTTTGATTATTCAATATACAAAGTCTTAGATAGAAATGAATTTAAAAATGCTCCTTTAATCAACTTAATTCCATTATCATACAAGCATTACAAAAATCAAATTAAAGAATCTGGTAGTCCAATTAAACGTTTTGAATCTAGCGCTAATACAATAATTGGTAATGATGAAAAATGTCACAATTTCTTACAGTTTGTAAAGGCTTCTGTAGAGATATATCAAGAAACTGGTGATAAATCTTACTTATTAAGTGAAGATAATTTAAATTCAATGTTCACAATAGCATCTGGGTATGATTTACAAGTTGACGATGAGGTAAAAGAAAGATTGATAGAAGACATAAAAACAATAAATTCCCAAGTCAATCAATAAATTTGCTAAGATAAAACAAGAATGGTATTTACGTGTTATTGGCGGGAATCTGCCTTTATCCTGGCCTTATGAAGGAAGTTCTGTTTTGTCTATTCCAGCAGCATTACATGCTCCTAAACCTAACCCTATAAAATCTGTAGCCAAGGAGATTGGTTATAGAGCTTATGAGCTTAAAGACAAGCTAAGAAGCTGGTCTAGAGCGTTTATGAAACGTTTATCTAGTCTAAAGCCTGTTTCTAATGATTTTAAAGAGGTTATGAGAAGTAAGGATAACATTGCTCAGGAATATCGTCATAAGCCTAGTGGGCTAAGGATTTTTAATATTAATGATAATAACTCTAAACTTACTCAACTTAATTTAAGGGTTAAGCTTCCAGAAACACAGGAAGAGCGTTCAGGGGCTGCTCACTATTTTGAGCATATGGCAATGTTTAATAAAAATATTGATCTTGTTGAAAAAGGTATTATGACTTGGGCTGAAGAGAATGGAGTCGAGTGTAATGCTGGAACCTCTACAAAAGAAATGATCTTTGAATTTAATTTACCTAATGAAAAAATCAAACCAGTTATCAATTTCTTTGGACATCTTTTTAGTAAAGAAGAATGGAGCTATGACAAGGAAACTCTAGAGGGAGAAAGAAAGGTTATTCAGGGCGAAAGGGTCGGCTACGATAATAAACCTATAGATAAAATTGTACGTCAAATAGCTACTTTTATTATGGGGAAAAGGCATCACTATAACAAAGATATATTAGGTAGAGAAGAGGATATTAATAAAATTAATGTTCAGAATCTTGAGAATGTAAGGAAGGCATTTAATAGTTTTGAATCTACTCTTAAAATTGATGGTCCTAACTCTAAGCTCGTTGATTCAATTATTCATAATTCTTTTAAAGATGTAGAGGCTAAAGCAAGCAAAGTTGAAACAGTAAAGATAGACTATGAGAAGGAAACACCGAAAGAGTCTAAAAAAGTTTTTAAACATCATGACCTCTCAGATGCACAGACACTAGTCTACTACCCTAATAGGCAATTATCAGAAGATATAAATCTTTCTACAGTAGAGAAAAGAAAGATAGCTAGTTATATAGACTTAAGTTTATTTCACGGTAATGATTCACGCTTAGAGAAGATTTTCAATAAAGAAAAAATTAACCATGGCATAACTGACATGAATTATGACCATGATAATAAGGGTTTGGTTCTTGTTTCTACAGTGCTTACTGATAAAAAACTTTTTCCAAAAGTCTCATCTATTATAAATAAAGAATTTAGAAAACTAAGTGAAGAGGGTCTAACTAAAAATGAAATAGAATCTATCAAAGCTATACTTGAGAATTCTGTAGAGGAAACTAAAGAAAGCCCAGCCTCAAACTATAGACTTGCAATTGATCTTGCTGAGGAGATTGAAGAAGATAACTGGATGCAATTCACAGAAGAAGGAGCTTTGAAGTATCTTCAGGGTATAAGTAAAGATGAAAAGAGTTTTGCGAAATTTAATGAAAAAGTCAAAGCCTTTGCTAGTGCTTATCTTGTGCATGGTAGGCAAAAAACTATAGAAGAGCATAATGACACTGCTAAATCAAGTAGTGCTATGCCTTCAAATAAAAATACTGCAGATTTGAAGCATACCACTGAAAATCACTATAAGAAACCAGTTGCTGAATTTAAAGGCAAGCATATTCTTGCAAGAATGCCTTGGGATAAAGTTTCTTTCTCTAAGATAGATGATAAAACTTATCTAGTAAATGATAAACAGTCAAATATTGCAAGGCTTCAGGTCATAAACCCTAATGGTTTAATGACTTTGATTAACCCTAAAACTTTAGCAAGTGGCGATAATGAGAAAATATTAACTGAATCAAAGAGAAATCAAGCGATAGGATCTTTAGCATTTGCTTTGTTTGCTATTACTGGAGGGGCAAAAGAAGAGTTTAACCCAGAAAATTTATCTGATAAATTTAAAAAACTAGGTGCTTCTTTTGGACTTGATGCTGGTTTGAAAGCGATAAGCTTTAATTTGGGAGGAATTAAAAAAAATATTCCAGAAACCCTTTCTATTTTTAAAGAGGTGATTGCTGATCCAGCATTGCTTTCTGAAGATAAAGATGTTCAAGCTCGAGTAGAACAGAAGTTTAATGAGTGTATTGCTGATCAAATTAAGTCATTGGAGGAGATTAAAGAGAATAGAGATGCAATTGTTTTTAGTAAATTTCAAAATTTAATTTTTAAAGATCAAGTTGAGAATCAAGTTTTAGATCCAGATAAGCAAATAGAGTTACTTGAAAATATAAACTTAGATGAAGTCAGAGACTTCTTCAAAAAATATGTTATTTTTGATGATCAAATGAAAGTAATTTTAAATAACTCTGCTCAGGAAGCGGGTTTGAATAGTAATTTAATTCAAGATGAATTAAGTAAAGTTAACGCTAATAATAAGCGTGGTGAAAAAACTCCAGCGATACGCTCTTTCAAATCAACTGATATCCCTGCTAGTGAGACCATACTCATGAGTAATAAACTCGATAAAGCTGGTTCAAGTATAGTTGTAGGTAACTTAACTGAAGATCTTCGTAAATTAAGTCCTGAAGATAGAAACTTACTTTCAATGTCAATGCAAATTCTGGGGGAGAACAGTGATCAATCTCGATTAGCGATTAAGTTTAGGGAAAATGGTATTTATCATTGGCGGATGAGATTTTCTTTACCTGATGATAGTTTAGGTACTGTTCAAATTCCACAGGGAGTGTTTAATGTAAGCTGTGATTGTGATCCCAAGGACACTGATAAAATACGTAAAATAATCAAGGAAACTATTCAAGAGTTTATAGAGAGTGGTCCTGAACAAGATGAAATTGAAAGAGTCCAGAATAGAACTAATCTTGAAATCGATGATGCATTAAGGGAAGTGAGGGGGCGAATGGGCTTTTTTGAATTAGCTTTAATGAAAAATAGAGCACCAAGAAGAATGTTGAATTTAATAAATCGTTTCTATGACGCTAAAAGAGCAAAAGAACTTTTAAAGATGGTTATCAAGCCTGATAATTTTATTGAGGTAGTAGATAACCCGCAAGCTCCAGCAAATAATATAGTTTCGTTCCATAGGTCTGAAAAGCCTGCTAATAAAATTATTTCATTCCATGAAGCTAAAGATAAAAATGCTCAAGTTGCATAAAACTTTATGAATCCTGAAGTGCTAAATCTTTAAGCACTTGATTTCCACCAGGTAAGCCTTTTGCACTTGCTTTAAATACTTGAGTCATCTTATTTATAGGTTCTTGATGGTCTATCATGATTTTAGCCATAAAGTTTTTATTCTTTTGGTTAAATTTATTAATTGTTTTTTGATCCACAGGTTTACCTGTATATGCTGATTCAATCATAGAAGGCAAGATGGTTTTAGAACTTTCTATTAATAAATTTTTAGCTTCCTTGAGATTTCCTTCTAAAGCTTTATCCATTTTTTCTTTACCACCAAAGAATTGTGCTGCAAAGTTTCTAAAAGCTTTTATCGGGTTCATCAATTTTATATTTGAGTATGTTAAATAATTTTTGTAAATTTGTTTATTCATTTCATCTATGTTTTCAGTACTCTCACCTTTTTCATTCTTTACTGAATCGATAGTATGAGTGTTACTTGCATGATCTGCAATGAATTTAGCCACTAGAACTTGGCTAATATCTTCAGAGCTTGCTTTTTCACCTAGTTCTGTTTTAATTTGATGAACCGTATTTTCAAAGTCATTTAAATTGTTTTCTTTTTTGAGTGCTTTACTTACTAAAGGCTCAATATCATCTTCGACACCTTTAGCCTTGCGAGCAAGTGTCATAGCATCAGATTTTAGAGCGCCATGTTTTGAAGCTGTGGCTCCATCTTGCTCAGAGACTAAAAATAAATATCCTATTCCTCCACCTATTAACATTGACAAACCTGTTAGAAGATTTGTATTTTTAGCTTCCTGTTTGAGTTTGTCTCCCTGAACTGGTTCTAGAAGAGCATGACTTTTAGTAATCTCCTTTAACTTATTTATTGTCTTTTTCTTAAGTTCATTCTCTCCGAAGTATTTTTTAGTACTATTTTTAAAGCTTGTAAGTTCTAGCAGTTTTAAATTTGCATTTAATTTGCTTCTTTCTTCATCTAATTCAGACCTTTTCTTATGTAGATTTTCAATCTCTTCCCTACTAAATGGTTTCGAAACTTTAAAAGTCTGAATATTATTTTCTGCACCTTTAGGATTTTTGACGACTTTATCATCAATGCCTAAACGAGCTAAACTAGTACCCCCTTCATTGGTTACTAATTCCATATTATTGATATCTCCCGAATGTTTAGAATTATTTTAACATTCAAACTTAATCTTTGCTTAATTATTTACGGTTTAAGTGGGAAATTATTATATAGATCTTTTCTGCGTTTCTAAGATTTTTACCTGTAAATCAAATAAAGCTTTTTCTGGACTACTTTCTAATCTAAGTACTCTGTTGAAAGCTTTAGTAATTTCTCTTTTATACTCTTTAGAAAAACTTAGATGTGGAAAATGGTAAGCAGTTTTACTTTCTGCTAAATCCATGAAAACTTCTATATAAGGATGTTTATGATTTTTTAGAAATTCTTTTCTCTTTTCTGGACTAAGTTTTATAGTTGGGAATTTATTCTGTTCCTTAGCTAAGTAAGAAATATTTTCTTCTTTTAATAACCAAGACATAAAATAAAGTGATTTATCATAGTCCCGCGCTCCGCGCGGAATAGCTAAAGCATCTACGGTAAGTTCTGTAGCATCTAGTGCTTTAACTGAGATATCAAATTGTGGCGAGAACTTTTTAACGAAGCCGTATTCCCAGATGCCATTAGTTTCTAGAGCTACTTTCCCTGAGTAGAAAGGATTGTCTGGACTTTGATAGGAGATCTTGCCTTCGATAAAACCTTGCATTTTATTCTGCGGGATCTTTTTAATAAAGTTTTCGACAAGCCACTTCCATGCTTCTATATTTTCAGGAGCATTTGCGGTAATTTCATAGTCTCCGTTTTCAAGTTTTTTAGCCCATTTCCCGCCAAAAAGATAAACTATAATTCTTCCGGTCCAAATCGGCCATGTTGGCAATAAGCCAAATTCCTCGTAGTTAGATTTAGTCATAATTTGCTCCGATATTTTGACTAAATCAGTTAAGTTTTCCGGTTCGTTTAAATCATATTTATCTAGTATGGTTTTATTTATATGCAAAGCTTCTGCTGTAGGCATGAACGGCAGCGCCATTTGCTGTTCTTTTACACGTAAGATATCCAAATAGTTTTCATAAAATTTACTTTTGGAAACACTTAATTTTGAAAAGTCTATAGGTTGTAAAGCATTTCTAAGCGCAAAATCATTTACCATATCACCATCAAGATGAACCAAATCTGGGGGTATCCCTGCAGTGATTGCCATTAATATTTTTTTGCGAGGCATAGAAATGCTACGAAGTTTTACGGTAAAACCATGATCTTCGGAATTAAATTGATTAACTAAATTTTCTAAGGGCTTTTTTTCTGGTCCAGACCAGTACTGCCAAAACTCGATTTCGCCAGCTTTTTTAGACTCTTTTTTACTTAGATAATCAAGTACAAATGGTAGAGAAAGCACTGTAATTATTAAGCAAGTATAAAGGACATTTCTCCTCATCATATATAAGGCTATTATAAATACAATATGGAAAGAAAAGTTGCAATAACTGGAATCGGACCTGTAACTCCAATCGGAATTGGTCTTGATAATTTTTGGAATTCCATGATTTCGGGTAAATCAGGTATCTCTGAGATCGAAGGTTTTGATGATTCTGGCTTTCAGTTACCAGTGAAAATTGGTGGTCAAATTAAAGGTTTTAACATCGCAGATTACTGGGATGATAAGAAAAAAGTTAGATCTTTTAATAAAGATATGGATAGAGTAGCTCAGTTTGCTGTTGTAGCAGCTAAGCTAGCGATTGATGATGCTAACGCTACTGTAGAAGAATTTGGGAAATATGATATCACTCCTGATAGAATCGCAACATTCTTAGGAACTGGTATCGGTGGTATCGGTACTACTTCAGCTGACGTTATCACTCTTTATGAAAGAGGTTTAAAAGCTGTAGGTTTAAGATCTATCATTAGACTTATGCCGAACGCAGCAGCAGGTCACATTGGTATTCTTTGGGGTTACCAAGGTAGAGCGAAGTGTGACTCTACAGCTTGTGCTTCTGGTTTAGATAGTATCGTAGATGCTTACTGGCATATTAAAACAGGTCAAGCTGACGCTGTTATCGCGGGTGGTTCTGAAGCTTGTTTAAACCCACTTGCTATTTCATCTTTCTATAACATGACAGCTCTTTCTAGAAGAGATGCTGAAGCTACAGAAGCTAGTTGCCCATTCGATAAGAGACGTGATGGTTTCGTTATGAGTGAAGGTGCAACAGTATTCGTTCTTGAAGATATGGAGCTTGCTAAAAAGCGTGGCGCTAAGATCTATGGTGAACTAGTAGGTGCTGGCGGTAGCTGTGATGCATTCCATATTACTGCTCCTTCTGAAGATGGTAGTGGTGGTGCACTCGCTATTAAATCAGCTTTAAAAACAGCTGGAATCTATGATAACCGTGAAGCGATCGATTACATCCATGCTCATGGTACTAGTACTCCACTTAATGATGCTCGTGAAACTAAAGGTATTAAGAAAGTATTCGGTGAGCATGCTTACAAGCTTTGTGTTTCTAGTACTAAGTCTATGACTGGTCACTTAATCGGTGCTGCTGGTCCGGTAGGACTTGCTGCTTCTACTTTAGCTACAGTTCACAACAAAGTTCCTCCTACGATTAACTATAAAGAACCTGATCCAGATTGTGATTTAGATTATGTTCCTAATGAAGCTAAGGATAGAGAAGTGAACTATGCTATGGTTCAAGCTTTAGGCTTCGGTGGTCATAATACTGTGGCTATCGTTAAGAAAGCTAGCTAAGCTTACTTTACCCCAGCTTTATTGATTTCTTCAATATCTATAATCTGTCCATTTTCTCCTTCACTAAGTTTCATTAGGTCTGGATCGTGTGTCACACAGATAATAGTTGTTTCGGGGTAAGATGAATGGAGTTTCATTACCCCCTCTCTGTAGGCATTTTGAATCTCTTGCAAGTTATCAGTTACAAATTCTCGAGATTTACGATCGAGGCTAGCCGTAGGTTCGTCGAGCAACATGATCATAGGCTTATTGTATGATTCTCTTCTTAGAAATACTTTAGCTAAGCCAAAGCGAACTTTTTCACCACCAGAAAAATCTGGAACCGGTTCATCATATTTCCCTATAAATTTATCTAATTTCAATTTTCTGAATACTTCATCGATTTGTTCATCTGGGTAATTTTGAAAAGTTCCTAACTCTACATTTTCTCTTAGAGTGCCTGGAACAATGTTTGGTGACTGTGTACTGTAAACTACTGCTGAGTAAAGAGAGTCGCTCCTACCAAATTTTCTAATATGATTTATATTTTCACCACCAAGCTTGATAGTTCCTTCAGCAAGAGTATTTATACCGAGTAAAGTTTTTAATAGAGTTGATTTACCAGCCCCTGAGGTACCAATAATACTTACAAGCTGACCTTTAGGGATGTTTAGATTAACACCTCTAAGAATTCCTTTTTTATCTCCCAAGTCTGCTACTTCTAAATCTATATTTCCATTTAAGCTACTTAGAGGGATTCTTTGTTTATCAATCTCCATCTGTGATCCTTCCCATGCACCCATATCTTTCAGGAGTTCTTTTCTGCGGTTAATATTGGTAATGTGTTTAGGATAATTAACGGTGAATTTTTGTATTAGTTTTTGAGTACTATGTTCTGTCATCATAGAACTACGAATTAAGTTCATAACATCGTCACCATCAACATCTTCTATATTATTTTGCAGCCAATCACCGACAAAAGCTGAAACTAAATACCCTGCTTGTCCAGGTAAGCCCATAATAAATCCATTCCAGACTTCTTTTTCCTGCAAAGTAATTTCAGCATTATTTTTGTCTGATATTAAATCAAGAATTTTTTCAACAGATCCCTCTAGGTTAGGTGTCGTTAATAATTCTTGCCAAACATTTTTAAAGCCTTCTATACGTGTCGCTAAATTAGCTTCTATATTAGTTTTCTGTTGATCTAAATTAACTGATTCACCATTTTGTAACATTGCAATTGCTACTTGAGAGCCAGCTGTAGCCACATTAATGGCGCCAAGAGCTGGATGCATGGATGTAATATTCGCGGTATCAGAAATGAAGCGACCAATACCGGGGATACCTGATTCTAAGATATCTCGGAATAGTTCTATGGTTGATTCTTTTCCATTGTTTAGGATTTGTTCAGCTTCTTTAAATGAAATATCTCCAGAAAAAGCTAGCTCACCCATAAACAAGGCTTGAATATTTTTCTTTTCAATCTCTTCTTCCATCTTTATGATAAGTTTTGACATCTCTAGGTTGCTATGAGTGCTAGTAACACCTGTAACATTTGATACTAATGAGTCAAATAAAACTTTCCCCAAATTAAACTTTCTTTTGCCATCAGGGTCTGTGTCTACTCTATCTTCAAAGCTTGTCACAATTGAACTATTTAGAACTTCAGAGAATATATTCTCTGCCAGTATTTGACTTAAGCTAGGAATTTTTTCTTCTAGATTATGCTCATGGTAAATATCTTGTAAGGTATTTAGTAGAACTTCGGCTGAATATTCTTTTTCATATTTAAAACCTAGGTTCCTTAAGAGTTTCTCTGAATCTTCTAAGCTTAGATTATATTTTTCAGAAACTTCTTTATTGAATTCCAGGCTTAGTTTTCCTTTGTCAGAGATGTTTTGTTCACTATATTTATGTTTAGCTTCAAAATTCACTATGTCATTTTTTAGGTTGTTTATGATCCCAATATTTGTTAAGTGATCATAGTGTAAAACTGCTTCAGCTGTTAGTTTTTCATCATCTAGTTCGCTTAAATTTTGCCCTTGGATAATTCCATCTAGCCATTGAGTAAATTCTCTATTTAAAGTTTTTATATCTGATGAACCATCGTTAATTAAACTAATTAAGTGATTGTATGATTCTGAATTTGGCACTTCATGATCTTTAAAATTGCTCTCACTCAAACTTTCTTCTGAACCATTCTCTTGGTTTTTAATTATTAATTGTTTGATATTTGTGAGATTTTTATTAGCTTTTTCTTCTTCTTTACCTAAAACTTCGCTGTTATTTGAATTATTAACTGTTGATTTATTTAGTAATTCTTCTTTTTTAATTTGCTCTGCTAATTGAAATAACTTACTTGGTTTTTTTTGTGCGAGATGTTCTAAATAGCTTTGTGCAGGTACTTTCATGATATTTCTCCTTTTGATTAAGAAGATTTATCTCCTGAAGCCCCTGTAAATCTTATTTGTCTTGTTTTTTCATATTTATCATCTGCTATTTACAAAGCTATAGGTTTAAATAAATATACAATTACATATTAACTTGATCTATTCTTTTGTAGTTATCTTGAAAAGGTTAATCGAAGCTTAACTAAAATTATTTACCATAACTGTGTGTAATTGTTAAGGAATGTGGATGAACGATTTTAGTGTTGAATTAAATAAAGGTTTAGAAAACGCTTTAGAAGTTCATAAGTCTAAAGATCATCAAGTCGTAGAATCATTCTTAGAGAAGTTAGGTGTGTCAGATTATAGAGATGATACGGTTGCGTATCTTTTAGATACATTCAATGACATTGCTGATGAGAAAGAAGATGATGATTTAGTCGATTATCAAGATGTGATCGGGTCTATCGAAGATAGCTTAGAAAAGATAGGAAATTCAACTGGTTTTGAAGTTGTTTCTGGGATTACTGAACTTAATGATTTAATGTTTTTAAAGCACGAAGCTTCAATTGTTTTAGAGAGGCAAGAAAAAGAATCACAAATATCTAAACTAAGTATAGAAAGAGATGCAGCAGCTGCTGCTGGACAGGATACAACTGCTATCGAGGGACAAATAGCTGATCTCGAAGCTTCTATGTAGTAACTAAATTTTCATTTTCTTGTAAACAGAATCTAACTAAAAGTTCACATTCATCTGTGATGCCAGACTCTTTTGCAAGTTTAATGCGTTTGTGAGCAGTGATCTCATCAAAGCCTAAGTTTACTAAAATGTTCATAACCTCTTCTTCGCTTGAATAGCTGTCACTATCAGTGTTTTCGTTTTTATTATAGTTTTGGTTAAATTTGTTAAGTTTAGTATTTAATTCTAAAGCTATTCGCTGAGCAGTTTTTGTGCCGATGCCTTGGGCTTGAGAAATTAGTTTTGGTTTATCGTTTAGCACTGCAGAAATTAAATCATCAATATCTAAAGCTTCAAGTATATTCATCGCAGCTTTAGGACCTACTCCAGAAACACTAAGTAAAATTTCATAAATTTCTTTACTTGCTTTATCAGCAAAGCCAAAGAGTTTCATCTCTTCTTCTTTGATTACAGATTTTAAAAATACTTTTGCTTCAGCTTCTAAGCTAAGCTTATTCATCGTTTTTAAATTAGTGAATATCTGATAACCGATTCCAGCTTGCTCAAGGATTATGATTTTATTCTGTAAGTCTTTCTCGACAATGGTGCCTTTTATATACTGATACATATGTAGGTATTGTAGCAGGAATTTTCTTAATGCTATCTAAGGTTTTGTTAAAATGTCTAGGAACTAATATTTATTATGGACTTTGATAAATTCAAGGCTTTTCCTTTGTTTTCTAATTTACAAGGTAGGCTATTTCGTAAATTAAATACAGAAAAGCAAAGTTCTGGTTCAGAATCTGTATCTTCGAGTGATCTCCATAAAGATTTACATCGCTCAATAGAGGCAAATAAATTGAGAAAGCTTAATAATAAGCTGGTTGCTCGTTTAAATAACTATGTTGTGCAAAAATACCATTATGATCTTTATCAAAATTGGAATAAAGGTTTATCTTTAACTCCTAGGGAAAGGCAGCTTGCATTAGATTTTTCTTTTAAAATGCCTGATTCTCAAAAAGAATTCTTTAAAGCTAAGAAAAAATTATTGAATAATATTAGAAATAATTTATTTAGAGCAAAGATTTCAAATTTAAAAGTAGAAAAAATTACTGATAGAGATTTACTTCCCTTTACTAGAGAGACAAGTGCCATTATTGAAATTAAAGCTTTAAACTTTGCAGTTAAGCTCACGATTAAAGATAATCCAGAGTTCCCGGACTTGGTTCCCAAGATAGATATGCTGCTCCCAGACGATTTGCAAAATTCAAATATAAATTTTGTAGAACTTCATTTAGCTCGAAATAAAGTCAAAGACAAGCATTTGCCTAAGTTGTTAGAATTTCGTAATGAGTTTTATGAGCAGGTAGGATAATCACCAGGGCTGATCTTTCTTTTTTTATCCAATCTAAAATCTTGATATTGGTATAGAATTATAATTAACCATAAATTAATTGAAAGGGAGGCTCTATGCCTGCTAATGACATTCCTGGACCGGGAAATGGTGACTCAGAGTTCTGGAAAAATGCACAAGAGCAATTGCAAAAACGTCTTGATGAGATTGCAATAGTTAAAGTCGATGAAACTAAAGCTCAAGCTAAAAAAATAAAAATTGGTCTTCGTGATGTTTTTAGGAAACCCTTTTTCAGAAATGAATTGAAGGGGCGGATGGGAAAGTTTTTCAATGTTCTATTAGAGAATTTTGACGCAGCTAAAGTGCGAGCTGTAAAGAGAGTGGGGTATCATGAATATCTTAAACCGAGTAATCTTTTTAATAAAGAAGTAAGTCTAGTAAAAGAAAAGCTTGATAATGGACTCGAACTTCCAAAAATTAGTTTAGCTGAAAAGTCTACTTCGGTAAATTTGTTAGTGGATGATTTAGTCATTCAAGCTAATTTGCGTGAATTATTCAATGATAAATATTTCCTGGAACTTTTTATGCCTCAACATAATGCTTATTTGAGTTATGGTCATCTTGCTATTCCAGATGAAGGGGAGGCTGTATTTATAAACCCTAAGCTAATGGAAAGCTTCAAAGAAAAATTTGATGAAAAAGTAGATGATTTTTTAAAAAAAGCTGAAGAGGTAAAAGATTTGCATTCTGCTCCGAAAGATCTTGTTGAAAAGGTACCAGTAAAATCTGAGCCTAAGAATAAATTACATTTAAATGGTTATGAAAAATTAATAGACTCTAAAGTTGAGCAAGATTTATCTGATCCAGTTTTACTACTAAAGTTCGTACGGGCTTTGAGGTATATTTTAAGCGAAAAGATGGGTGGCAAAACTCAGGGGAAGGTTGAGCTTAAGCATCTTTACGATGAAAAATTTCAAGATAGTCTAAACTATAATCATAATCAGCCAGATGTCCCTGCAAACATACCACTATATAACTCAGCAAAAAATATTAAACACGGTTATTTAAGGTTGGGGAAAAATATTGACTTTGGATTAGAATTAAGTGAGCCACGTGAAGCTCGTAAAAAACCTACTCTTAAACTAACGATGCCCCAGTATGAGCAAGCTCTCTTATTTGATTTAAATGAAGAGATTAAACCTTACCCGACATTAGATAATGCAATAAATGCATTCGTATACGATATTTATAAATTGTTAGAAGAGGATCAGCTTGCTAATAAAGCGCCTCCTTCAGGTCCCAAGGCTGAGATTAAACAAGCGAATAATGATTTGCTTGAAGAACTTTATAGAGCTAGTAGTTCATACTCACAAGAAACTTTTGAAAATGTCATTGAGAAAGTAAATGCAGCAATGCCTAGAGCAAATATTAGGATTGATTCTAAAATGACTAAAAGTACAGAAATGGCTTATGATAGTTTCCTTCAGGGAGAAATCGCTGTTGGAACTAGAATTGTTTTTGCTTTTAGACTCTGGAATAGTAAAGATGAAGATAAGCCAGATACTATGGCGATTAATGCTAATCTTATTGGTGGAAAAACAGCATCTTTTGCTATCAGTGCTAATCAAAGTGAGAGAGCTGAATCTATGATAAAACAATTCACAAAGCTACTTGATGAGAGGGTGGATCGTTAGTTTTGTAAAAGTATATCCTCAAAAAAAGCTCCAGCTTTAATCTCTGGGTGGCGAATCTGAATTTCTAATATCCAAATTCCTGGCTGCATTTTCTCTGTGAAGTATCTCATACCATCTTTGTAACAAGCGCTGTGAGAAAATAAACCGATTAAATGTCCACAGTTTCCTAAATTAAATTCAAAGCCATAGGACTTAGTTTTTTCAACTAAAAAATCATACATCTCACTTCCTGAAGGATTTTTATCTTTATAAAAATTATCTCCTTCTTTAAATAGTTCTTTGGAAGCTTGTTTCAGCTCTTGGTGAATTTTATTATTTCCGAATACGAGTGTCTCACCTAAATCTGCTTCGATATCTCCAAATATCGGTCCAATATCAATAAAAGCGATATCTTCTTCTTTTAGGACAAGGTCCTCTTCTGCTCTGTCTGCATAAGTTAAAAGAGTGTTTTCTCCAAATCTAATATATGGTTTATGCCAAGACTTTGTTACATTATGTTTTTTGTAAATTTCCTCAGTAAGGCTATAAGCTTTTGATTCTTTAATTCCAGGTTTTATGACTGCTTTAATTTCGTTTAGAAGAGTGCGAGCTTTAGCTCGCGATTCTAAAATTTTCTCGATATCTTGCTCTGCTGCGTAATCTTCAATAGTTTTAGCGATGAATACCATATATAAATCCTAGCAATTAGCCTGTCTTTTTGAAGAATAATTAAGAAATAATTTTTTCGTGTTTTATTCCCAGAAATTTATTATGATTATATATCGACAGCTCTTTGGGCCCGTAGCTTAGTTGGTAGAGCGCCTCGTTTGCACCGAGGAGGTCGGGTGTTCGAATCACCTCGGGTCCACCATTATAAAAAAAGAAAGCACCTCTTCGGAGGTGTTTTCTTTTTTTATATATTTGTCGATTTGCAGTGGTTTGAATCCTGAGCTCCGGTAGAGGAGCGAGGGTAGGAAGGGTCGTGTTTTCCTGAGTGTAATTAATTCAAACTATCTCCCCCTGACCAGCAAGAAAAATACATCGTATTTTTCGCAGCTAAATCACCTCGGTTGTTTATTATTAAGCATTTATAATCCACTAATGACTCAAATAATGCTTTAATTAAATATAAGAATTTGCTTTAATCATAAAAGAGGAGAAACTTAGTTAAGTTTATGGACTTAACTTCAAAAAGTGATTTATACTTGGTGCCTTCTGTTAGCCTTTCTGACAAAGCTTCAGATAAGCTATCAGTTTTATTTACGTCGTTAGATTTAAATACTAGACAACAAGCAAAGCTTTCTTCTGGAAGATCTTCAAATGCAAAGTTGAAGTTCAATGTCACACTTCATGAAGTAAGGTTAAACCCTGAAGATAAATACTCTGATGTTTTACCTATAGAACCTCATTCAAATGCAGAATTTGAATTTATTCGTTTTAGCCCTCCTGAGGGGGATCGTAAAAAAGCAGAAACTATAGCTAAGTTTAGTTATGTTCCTGCTGATAGTAAAAATTATCAGACTATATATGCTGAGATTGAAGAAGATACCATTCTTGATCCTGAAGATTTATCAAAAAGAAATTTACGTTTACATGATGTGGATATGTCAGGACGTATACCTCACAGTCCTGAGGAACAGGAACATAAACTTGGATTATTAGAAGTGTTCAAACATGCTTTAGATCAGTTATTTTATCTAAATACTGTTGATGAAATTAAAGAAATAAATCTTGCATCTGAAAAGCAAGTGAAAAAATATTAAAAACTAATTACGCAGTCGCTCCAGCTAAAAGCTGCTCTAACGAGAAGTTATCAATCTGTGAAAGCTCCATTGCCTCTTTAGATATTGATACTGAGTCTTTTCCTAGGTTTGCACGTGCACTTGACTGCGCGCCATAGGCTTTAGCTGCTTTATTTGAAGACCGAAGATTGGACTTTTTAACCGCAGAAATATTATTTGAAAAATCTAGTGAATCTATAATCATAACGACAACAATTGTGATTTAACATAAGATTCTTAAGCTAAGGTTAAGAACAGTTGTATTTTTAATTTAAAAACTATCTCAAATTTTGTTTTAAGGCATCCGAAATTTGAGAATCTTCCATGAATGTATTAATGAGTTCTTCGCTAGCATTCATTTTTCGAACCAAAAACACTTCTTGTTCTGAATCATTTAAATAATGCATGAAATCAATGAGCTCTAGGCGGAGACTTGTTTCAAATTTACCCCATAGATCTCTATAATAATTAATAGTGTTATCTATGATGTTTTTTGTTGCGGTATGATCAATTCCTAAAAGTTCGTTCTTTGCAGCAGATATTTCACCTGGATCAAGCTTTTTGCATAATTTTCCAACTAATTTTTTATAAGATTTTTCAGCAGTTTTGATTTTTTCTGGATCATTAATATTTTTTATTTCCTCTGTATGGTTATCTTGCCAGGTGATTAAGATTTTTTTTAAATTTTCACAAGCTTCCTCTGCTGAAAATGATCTCATTTGTTCTATATACTTGATGCGGCTATCTAACCCTATGTCTGGATTTGTTAGGAATTGATATGTTAAATCATCGCTTACACTTTTGGTAATGATATCAAATTCTAATTGAGCTTTATCATTGAAGTTCCCCATAAAATTTATTAGATCTTCTGTTATTTCAAGGCTCTGTGTGTTGTATCTATCATAATAGTTGTTAGATACGTTCTCTTTATAGTAGTTATAAGTGTTTTCGAGTAGGTTACTTTTGACTACATTATCTATTTCAAGGAGATCGTTCTTAGCTTTCGATATTTCTGATGCATCAAGTTTTTTACATAAGGATTGAACTAATTTTTTATAAGATCTTTCGGCAGCTTTTATTTGCTCTGGATCATTAATATCTTTTATTCTCTCTCTATGCTTATCTCTCCAGCGAATAAAGATATTTTTTAAATTTTCACCTGCGTCTTCAGTTTTGAAAGATGGCATCTTTGCTATGAAATCAGCTTTAGTTTCTATTTTAATTTGAGGGTTTATGAGAAACTTGAAGCTTAACTCATCGTTGATTTTGTGAGGGGCAAGATCAAAGCTAGATTGACCTCTATGGTCCAAGTTTTCCATGAATTCAATCAACTCTTCCGAAAGAATAGTATTTTGCAAAAAGTAATCTTCACGATACTTGGAACAAGTAATATTAACAATTTCAGTAGTTATAACATCGTCAATATTTAATAGTTCATTCTTTGCTGAAGATATTTCAGTAGCATCAAGCTTATCACACAATGAAAAGACTAGTTGTTTATATTCCTTATCCGCCTTTTCGAATTTTTCTTGGTCGCCTAGTGCTTCTATTTCTGTAACATAATCTTTCCATTTTCTTAAAACATTTTGTAAATTCTCACCTGTATCTTTAGCTGTAAAAAATGGCATCCCAAATATGTACTTGCGCTTGGTGTTGGTTGATATTTTGCTATTACTTAAAAATTCATAAGTCATTTCTTCATCAATAGTCTTAGCAATAAGATCGAAGACAGCTTGATTTCTAGATTCTAATTTTTGCATGAATTCAAACAATTCTTTTGTAAGCTCTCTTTCTCTTTCATCATAATTATTTTGATAATAAGCACATGTGTTCCAAATTACTTCAGATCTTATAAAGCCATCAATTTCTAAGAGTTCATTTTTTGCTGTAGAAATCTCAGAAGCATCAAGTTTTCCACATAATTTAGAGATTAAGTTTCGATAATTTTTTGTATTGTTTTGATTAGCTTCTGTGTCATTAGAAAAATCTACTTGTTGTTTTTCATATAATTCTTTGAGTCCCTCTAGGACTGGCTTTAGTTTATCTGATCCAGTTATATAGTCCATATTACTTATGAAATTTACTTTAATCTTGTATGGAATTCTCTCATTTAACAGTAATTTTATGCTTAAGTCGCTATTGATATCTAAACATTCGATATCAAAACAATGAAGAGGATCACTGTCTTTAAGATTTTCAAGAAAATCAATTATTTCACTATTCAGTGAAACCTGCGATGCCCAGCCTCTTCCATTTGCGTAGTAAAGACTTGTAGAATAAATGATTTGCTCAACTGCATCAGGAAAATCTGTTTTTAATTCATTCATAATTTGATTGATTGTTTCTGTAATATCAGTGATTTGAAGTTTTCTTGCAATTTGGTAAGCTAGTTTTTGTTTATCTGATTCCTGTTCAGTATTAGAATTGTTTAGATGTGACTCTTTTAGTTTAGTGAATAGTGTGAGTGCGTGCTGATCAGGGTTCTGATAATCCATATTATCTATAAATTTCTTTTTGCAATCATATGAGATATTTTTCGAGGTGAGAAGTTTTAGAGTTAGATCATTGTCTATATCTTCTCCTGCAATACTAAAAGCTAATTGTTCTTCTGGGCTTATAGATTCTAAATAGTCTATAAAATCACTATCTAAGCTTATTTTATAGGCAGGGTTATTGAAGAAGTCTATCTTTAACTTATCTTCACCTAAATGTGCATCACATTCTGTTTCAATATAGTCTTTCTTGAATTCTATTAGCCTGAAGATATTTGGCAGAATATGATTTTTACCAGAGGATACTGCTTGTACTAGTAGTAATGAGCTGTTGAGATTAATATTCGAGATTTCTTGTAGTTGTTTTGCTTTGTATATAGAGGCTGGTGATATAGTCGCATCTTTAAGTTCGTTTAATATCACCATCTGATCAATTAATGCGGACATATTAAATGAATGATATAAATTTCTATTTTGAGAATCTAAATAAACAGAATCACAGTCTAAACTTTTGGTTTCCCAAGTTCTTCCGCCATTATTATCTACAGTGAATGATAGGAGGTTTCCAGTTGCATTCATTGATTTACCCTGGTCAACATGAATATGATTTGACAGGAATAAACATAAATCCTCACTTTTGTGAAATTCATTAATAACATTAAATAAATTCTTTTGATTTTCTGCATTTAATGGAAAGCCATAGTTTAAAGTTCTAAGTTCTGCAATTGTGTTATAACCATCTTTCCCTAATTCAATAAAGTGATGATAAGGGCTAAGAGCTTGTTTGATAGGTGAGTTAGAAGTTCTCGTTTGATCCTCGTCTTGTAATTTCATTTCAATTTCGATACCAAAATGGTCTTCTTCTGATAACTCTTCAGGTACAAGGTTCTTTTGATTCATTGCTAGCTTTCCTGGTTGAATATCACTCTTGAAGAGTGCTTTTAGTTGCTTGAAATTCTCTACTCTCGGAAATTCTTTAGGGTTAATATTTTCACCTAATTCAGGTGAGTTGAATAAAATTGTTTGAGCTAAATGGGATGACAATTTATTTGACTTTGATAAAATTTCTAATACTTCTTGCTTTTGTTCATCAGATAAGTTGTCGTGTTCGACACATAGGTAATGTTGATAAATTCCTTGTGCGCCTGCTTCCCTATCTTTAGATAATGCTTTTATTACTTTCTCCGTTATTTGGCTTTTATCAAAATTGTCAATGAAAATAGAATTCGCTAAGAAGCGTAAACCAAAGCGCTTCATTGGACTATTAAATATTTTCTGCTCAGGTCTTATGCTGTTTTTGACACATTGTTCTAGCTGCTGTTGTGATTCAGCTTTTAATTTAATTTTATGTAAAGGTTGATAATTATATTTTGAATAGGTTTCTCTATTCATAACTAATGGAGAAAAAGATAGTTTTTTAGACTTCTTAGGACCATCTGATTTTTCGACTAAGACTATTTGTAGGTCACTTAAGCGAGAAAAAAATTCAGTAATGTTTTCTTTTTCAGAGTCATCACTTCCAGCAATGATTTTTAATATAGTCTCATCGATTAACTCTGATGTTGAACTTGATTTTTGAAGCATATCTGGAGAATGTTTAGTTAGTTCATTTTGGTCTGCAATTATGATGCCTCGCATAGTTTCTTTGGGGACTAGAATCCCGCCTTGTTTCTCGTATGTATTGCCTTCAATTTCAAGTTCTTTCTCTTCTTTCTGTGAAGTCAACTCTAATTTAGGGGTTTTTAAATCAAGTTCTTTTGAAGCATCTATGTTCGGTGGCAGATATAGTTGGTTTCGTATTAGATTTATAGGTCTTTCGGACATATCTTTGTAAGGATATAAAGATAATGCTCACTTGTTTTTTATAAAAATAGTTAGGCTGTTTTTATAGAAATTTTCAGAATTTTATTAATTTGTATCGCTTAATCTATTAGATCTCTTTCTTTAAGCTTGTTTATAGCAATTTGTGTAGCTGGCGCACATATTGCCATTTCGTCAGACAGAATCCATTTATATTCTTTAATTTCTGAAGAAATTTTGATCTGCCCCTTTATTAAACCTGTATAGCAGACCATTTTTACACTTTTACCTTCACCGTGACCGTGTGCTGCTGCTTCAAAGCTATCTAGATGATTGAGCGAAAATAGGTCGACTTCAGCGTCGATTTCTTCTTTTACTTCTCTATAGATAACTTGTACATCTGACTCGCCTGGCTGCCTTTTACCACCTGTAAAGTAGAAGCGATCCTTATCATGGGAGCGAACTACTAGTACTTTTCTATTTTGTATATAAATGAAGGCAACGACATCAAGCACTATTCAATTATATCTTCAGGTGTTACATTAATAGTTTTTTGCTCAGAGAGCGCTACTGCTTCTTCTGAGATGTCAACTGAATCCTCTCCTAAGTTATGACGCTTAGGTATATAGGATTTTGAGGCTTTATCGTGCTTGTATGGGCTAAGCTTTGATTTCTTAACCGCGTTGATATTAGATGAATTAATCTCATCAAAAATCATCACTATTTCTGTAACATATTTTCGTTAATCTTAGTTTAAAATTAGAGATACTCGAAAATTTTTGTGATTTTTAGAATTAAATGATAAAGACTCCTCTCAGATATCCCGGCGGTAAAGCGAAGGCAATAAAAAAACTTAAGGAATTTACTGAGCTTGATTTTAAGGAGTATCGTGAACCTTTTTTAGGTGGCGGCTCACTTTTCATATATTTAAAGCAAGAATTTCCTGATAGAAAGTTTTGGGTTAATGATTTGAATCCTGATGTTTTTTGCTTCTGGAAGGCAGCTCAGCTGCACAATGAAGAGCTTGTGGCTTTAGCCTATAACTATAAAAGAAAAAATAAAATAGGTAAGGACTTATTTCGCAATCTTTTAGATATAAATCCAGAGAAATTGAACTTAATTCAACGTGCTGCAAGATTTTTCGTGTTAAATCGTATTAGCTTTTCTGGAACTACCGAGAGTGGTGGTTATTCAGAGAGTGCATTTAAAAGTAGATTTACAGATTCTTCGATAGAAAGGGTTCGTGCTTTATCTGAGCTTCTCGATAAAAAAGTGAAAATCACTAATCATGATTTTAGTAAATTACTGATTAATAGAAGTTCAAAGCTCACAAATAAAGATATTTTAGTTTACTTAGATCCTCCTTATTATGTAGCGAGTAAATCCAAACTCTATGGTAAAAAGGGGAACTTGCATCTTAGTTTTGATCATCTTCGTTTCTCTGAGAAGGTTTTAGCAAGTGACCTGAATTGGTTTATTAGCTATGATAACTCCGAATTTATTCGTGATAATTTTGCTGGAGCTAAGCTTCATGAATGGCAATTCCAATACGGAATGAATAATTATAAGAAAGAAAGCTGTGAAATAGGTAAAGAACTGATTATATCTAACTATTAATCAAATAAAATACCAACTGGTTGGTATTTTTACACTAAAAACATACTGGGCGGTTGGTATGTTTTGTCTGAAAACCACTATTTATAAGGTTTTTTATAGTTTTTTTTATATTTTTGTGTGAATGTTTTTTTGAGATGGGAATAAAATATTCAGAGAAAGGCTAATCGATTATCTGAGCTATCCCACGATGAATCTTTCTTCTGTTTCACTTTCGATACTTTAGGTTGTATTGATTTTCCCTCTATAAATTCGATTTAAGCTCCCAAGCCTTTAATCAATTTATAGAGGGTTCTTTTTTTGAAAGGTTAACTCTCTAATAATTAGTCTGCTCTAAAGGTTCTTGCTGTTTTTCGAAGAATTTTAAAGTAGTTATGTGCTTCATCTATTCTTTGAGTTTGTTTTAAGATTTGTAAGGCTGAGATTGAGTTTTGGATAAAGAATTGTGCGATTATATTGGGTTCAAAGCTTTTTTTTACATAATCTGATTTTTGTCCTTGCTTTATGAATAGTGCTGTTTCACAAGTCCATTCTTCAAAAGCCTTTTCAAGTTTAGTTTTGATGTTATCGTCTATGTGACTCATTTCATTAAATAAATTATTAAGAGCGCTACCATATTTATAATCTCCACTTTGATGGTAATTTAGAAGGCTCTAGACCATTAAACTTTATGATTCTTTAGAAATTACTAACTCGTACAACTCCTTTTCTAGCTCCTGATTGT
>JABSOS010000012.1 GCA_013216135.1 Candidatus Caenarcanales bacterium | reverse complement strand
ACAATCAGGAGCTAGAAAAGGAGTTGTACGAGTTAGTAATTTCTAAAGAATCATAAAGTTTAATGGTCTAGAGCCTTATTAATTATCAAAATCAGCAAAACCAAAATCTAACAGACTTGCAAAAATTGAGCAATGGTAATTTGATGGAAGGATTAAAGGGAGCTATAAAATACCATAAACAACATAATCTTACAAATACTCTAGAAGTAGCTGAGATGTATATAAACCGAATTGCTAGCGATTTAGATAAACTTGGTGTAGAATTGCCAGGTCGCTCCCCTAGTCAATTTCTATCTCCATTATATAAATCAAATGCAGGTCCTAATACAAATCGCCTTTTAAATCAATATCTTTTAAAATTTAACAATCTTATTGGAAAAGAGCAAGCTAAAATACAAGAAAATATTAATGAAAGCAGTCTAACAAATAAACTTATTCAATATGGTGAAAATTTAGTTGAGATCCTTGGGCAGGATCCAGAGATAGTTGTTCAAACTATTAAGGACTATACTAGGATTGATATATCCACGAAACTTCAAGCCAAGCGAAGTCAGGAAGAAAAAATAGAGCCTAAGTCAACTGAAATTCAAGAAAATAAGAAGAGTTTAACTAAACAAAAAATCAATAATTTGCGAAATAAATTGGCAGCATCAATAGCAGCAGTAAAAATTGCTGGAACATCATTCTTATCTCCAAATCAATTTCAAGCAAGAAACTACTCAGTAAAAAATCCTATAGACCCCATCCACCTGCAAGTTCAAGGTTCTGACCGGTAATATAATTACTCTGAACTAAAAAGAAAGCAGCATCAACAGCTTCATCTAAAGTAGCAAAACGCCCTAAAGGCATTTGAGGCATAAATTTATCAGTCACAGTATTTTCCATATAACCAGGAGAAAGCATATTAATCAAAACTCCATGTTGAGCTTCTTCCTTCGCCATACCACGAGTCAAAACCAGTAGACCCGTCTTAGCTGCTTGATAAGCAGTTACATTAACGCTAGGATCAAGTTTTTCCATACTTGCGTAACCTATATTCAAAATCCTGCCATGAGACTCTCTAAGATAAGGTAAGGCTCTTTGAGAGAGATAAAAAGCTGAATTTAAATTTGAATCAATCATTTCACGCCACTCAGCAAAGCTGAACTGACTAATAGGTTTATTTATATAATTACCAACATTATTTACTAGTAAATCAATAGAGCCGTATCTCTCAACTATATCTTTTACTAAACGGCTAGAAGCTTCTGGATCTTTAAGATCATAATTTCTACTTCTGATAATTTCTGGAGTCTGATAACCAATTTCAGCAAGTCTTTCAGTTAAGGCTCTACCTAAGCCGACATTATTACCAGTAACTATAGCGATTTTATTCGGCATCAAAACCTATTTTAACCCAATCTTTTTTGCGTCTATCGAAATAAACAAAATCTTGTTTGCCATCAAAAGATCTAAGTCTTAAACAGGGGGAATTAACTTTTTTAAAAGAGTGTCCCGTATCTAAATCTAATGGATACTTCCCACCATTAACTAATTCGAGGTAAGTTCTATCAAATGAATCTTTAAAAAGTAATTTCTTCTTATTAACGATCACAAAAGATTTCTCATGATTCTTTTTATTTACAGTTACCACAGCATAGTCATAGTAACCATCTAAATCAAAATCTTTCTTTATATATTTAAGTGTTTTCCCACCTGAAAGATGCTCCAAATCAGTGCGAACATAATTATAATAACTACGCAAATCAGCTTGAGACTTACGAGTCAGTACTTCTTTCTTCTCATCACTTAAATCATAAGGAAAAATATCCTCAACACGAGCTAAAACAAACTCACCATCCAAGTGTTTACTTAAAATCTCTTCAATCTCAACAAACTTCTCAGGCTTAATTTCTTCTGGATCATGCTCTAAAAGCAAAACCTGCTCCCCCTGATGCATAGCCTTAAACTTCTTTGCAGCACTTAAGTTCAAAGAACTAAAAGCAGATATTACTAATAATATAAAAAAGAAATAGTTAAAGCTAACTCTCATCTACATACTATCTTACCAAGAAGCCATAAGGCTTCCAAACACTATCTCTAAAATTAGTTAGCTTTAATAAAAAAGCTTATCTATATGGAATTACAAGCACAGTGCTGTTGTTTTTGCAGTGAATTTGAGTATCGACCAGCAGTTCACTTACTGAACTGCACAATAAAAGAACGATCCGTTCACAAAAAAATGACAACACTGTGTTTGCAATTCACACGCTAAAGCTTTTTATTAAACCTAACTAACCGCTACTTTTTCTTCGAAAACCCCAAAGTTCATGAATTTTTCAGATCTTTGTGCTTTAACTTTAGCTGGACTTAATTTTAAAAGTGCTTTTAACTCTTCAACAAGAGCAAGCTTAAGATTAGTAGCTGTAACATCCCAATCCTTATGTGCTCCACCTTTAGGCTCATCTATAATTCTATCTACTATACCTAATTTCAATAAATCTTTAGAAGTAATTTTAAGTGCTTCAGCAGCTTGAGCAGCTTTCTCACGAGTTTTCCAAAGAATTGCAGCACAGCCTTCTGGGCTGATTACTGAATAAACAGAGTTTTCTAACATTAAGATCTTGTTGGCAACACCGATTGCAAGTGCTCCACCAGAGCCACCTTCACCAGTCACGATAGCAAGCACAGGTACTTCTAAACCAGCAAGAACTTTTAAATTCTCAGCGATAGCAATAGATTGACCATTAGCTTCAGCATTTAATCCAGGATATGCTCCAGGAGTATCGATAAATGTAACAATAGGCAAATTAAATTTATTTGCAAGCTCCATAGCACGCTTAGCTTTTCTATAACCTTCTGGTTGAGGCATACCAAAATTACGAGCTTGGTTTTGTTTAATGTTTCTACCCTTTCTCATACCGATAGCCATAAATGAATAACCAGCAAGCTCAACTAAAGCTGTCATAATCGCTTCATCATCGGTTCCAGCTCTATCACCATGAATTTCGACATAGTCACCTGATTCACAGACCATTTCTAAGTAATCTTCGATGTTAGGTCTACTAGGGTGTCTAGCGATCTTCGTGATTTCAAGAGGGTTTAAGTTAGAATAAATTTTCTCTTCAACTTCTGCATATTGCTCTTTTAAAGTATTTAAAAGGTTTTGATCCTCGTTACTCGCAATTTTCTTCTCGATATTAGTAATTTCGTTTTGAATAGAAATTAATGGCTTCTCAAATTCAAGAGGAATATCTTTTACTTTTACAGCTTCTTTCTTCTCTGGAACTTTCTTTAAAGTGTCATTAACTGCAAAACCATGAACTTTAAGAATTTGAGCAATTTTAGCTTTCATATCCTTTCTAGAAACAATCAAATCAATCTGTCCATGTTCTAAAAGATACTCAGCAGTTTGGAAATCAGCTGGCAGTTTTTCTTTTACAGTTTCCTCGATAACTCTTCTTCCAGCAAAACCAATTCTAGCTTTAGGCTCCGCAATTAAATAATCACCTAAACTAGCAAAACTAGCTGAAACACCACCATAAGTAGGATCAGTTAGAATCGAAATAAATGGTAACTTAGCTTCAGAAAGCTCAGCTAATGCCACAGAAGTCTTCGCCATCTGCATTAAACTTAAAATTCCTTCGTGCATTCTTGCTCCACCAGAGCTAGATAAAGAAATCATAGGAATATTTTCTTTTATAGCGTGCTTAACTGCACGAGTAAACTTCTCTCCTACAACAGATCCCATGCTACCACCTAAGAAAGAGAAATTCATAATTGCAAGTGAAACTCTAGCACCATGCATTTTAGCTTCACCTACAGATATAGCTTCATCCATACCAGTTTTAGCTTTAGCGCCTTTAATACTATCTGTATAAGACTTACGACCATCATGGAACTCTAATGGATCAGTTGCTTCAATATCAGTAGCAAATTCTTTAAAAGAACCTTCATCTACTAATGAAGCAATCCTGCCACTTAAACTGATTCTGTCGTGATAACCACAATGTGGACAAACATTTAAATTCTTCTCATACTCAAGCTTGTAAGTTCTTTCATTACAGTTAGGACACAGCGCCCAATTTTGAGCAATTTGCTCATCACTAACATTATTTTTTGTGTTAGCTTCTTTCTTGCCGAATTTTTCGATTCGTTTTGCCTTGAAAAAATCTCTAAGTCCCATATTAAAGCTATATTATACACTAAATTTAGCTAAAATGTATATACATTGCGGCTTTTTCTGAACTTTTCTTTAGAAAAGACTAAAAATTTAGCTGAGCTCTCTGCTTTTCAATAACCTGAATAATCTGCTCAAAAACCGGAGAAACTATTTCTTCTGCCTTCAAGCTATCTCTTAAAGCCTCAGCTTTAGCTACTAAATCTTTAGCCATATTAAGAACTTGTTTTTTAATCAAAGAACGCGCAACTTTAGTATCTGGCACAATTCTTTCGAAATGACGCATCCCGATATAATCTAATTTATTTTGCCCCCCTATTGCCATCGCCATTTTTTTTGATAAGTCGGGGTAAATAATAGTACTTAAAAGATCATAAACAGGAGCAAGTCGAGGTTTTTTAGCATTGTACAAAAGAGAGAAATTCTTAGCGTGGGCATCTGCATTACCGATCAAGTAATTAAAAATCAAAATATTGGTAAATTTTATCTGTTCTAATGCTGGCTTAGCAGCATACAGTTTAATTAATTCTTGGCATTCTCCTAAACCTGGTCCACCTTCTTTTTCATATTTCATTTCAGGAGCTATAGCTAAAGCTTGGCAAAAATCTTCTTGGTGTACTCTTTCAACAGAACCGTTCTCCAAATAAATACGGTCATATCTCTCAATAAGATAGTAAGGAGTATGACCGACATAATGAAGACTAGTATTTGGTGCATCTAAACCTACCAAAGCTGCAAGTCGCATGCAGAATAGTTCATTATGCGTACTATCTTTCACCCGTTCAATAACTGGCTTTAAGATATGAGTAGTAGGTGCGCCACCCTTAATTAATAAAACCTTACCATCTTTAAAACCAACCGCTAATTTATTTTGTGCTCCAGCAAGTGAAAGCCTATAATCATCATCACCAGCAAGCATGGGACGACGTTTAATCAAATCTAAAACATTTTTCAAATTTTCTTCATCCAAAACTTCTGCTTTATAAACTTGCTTCTCTGGTTTCTGTCCCACTGGATATAAGGCTAAAGCACCTGCACAATCCCCTCCAACTGCTTCTAACAAAGAAAATGTATTTTGTTCTGACAAACCCAGATAAGCTGCAAGCCTTTCACGAACTGTTTCATCAGGCAAGAGTCCTGAAAAAAAAGCTTTTACAGCTTTACCTATAAAAGGCTCAGACTGCAAAGGTAAAGAAATGGAAATCCCAATATCACTAGTTTCAAGATACTCTTCATCATAAGTGAAAATATAACCCCCAGCTTCACTTTGTTGAAGTTCACCTACGTATTTATCTTTTAAGTAAACCTCTAATACTCTAGTCATATACTTTGATCATTGAGTTTCACTTCAATCCCTAACATCATTAAAACTAATAAAGTTTTCCCTAGATGACATGAATCTTTGCCGTGCTCTAATTCACGAATAAAACGAACACCAACATTAGACATAGCAGCTAACTGCTCTTGAGTAAGTTTTTGCTCTTTTCTAGCTTGCCTAATCAGTTCACTAAGTTTTTTTACTTGTTCTTGCACGAATAAATCAACCCTTACGGGTTGATTATACCACTGAGTACAAGTGAAATAACGAAATCGACCCTAGCGGGTTTATTTTCTATTTAATTTTGAACTCCAAGGTGAATTGATCCCGAGCGGGATGATTCAATCCTATTGAAAGATAAATATTTTATTGATATTATCTTGAAACGTGATTTGTATTACGTTAATTTGCTAGGATTTTGTTTGAAAAAAGAGATTACAAGAGTAAAAAAAACAAATGGGCGAAGATAAAGTAATATCAATTTTCAATAAAAATACACAGAACATTAAGAGAGGTCAAGTTAGTACACCTAATAATGTTGATAATGCAGATAGTCTAGCTTCTTCCAAGAAGTCCCATTCAAACAAAGGTCCTAATGCACAAACAGACCTAACTCAAATAACTCTAAAAAATGAATACAATCCCACAAACCTTGACCAATTTAAATATATATTAAATCAGGCTTACGACAATTTATTGACCTTACAGTCACAAAAAATAAATACCCTTCCAAATATTAGCTACCAAAGTAAAAACGATAGAGATTTTTTAGAAAATCACGGTAAAATTGCCTGGTTTAATGATGAACAAGATGGTAGCTTAAAACCCGCTGTCCGCAATGCAAAGCATATTGCAAAAGCTCTTGCTACGGCATCTACATATCAAGACGAATACTCATGGCTCTCTAAACTTGCTGAAGTTACAGATTTATCACTTTCCGTGAATAATCAAAATGAACTTACTTGGATAATAAATGAAGGCGATCCTAAATCTGAATCAGTAACAAAACGTTTAAAAAGATTAATTAATTCATACAATAGTAATTTTAATGTAAAGGGCAATGAATATGATAACTATATAAACCAATATGTTACCAAACCACTATTAAATTTTATTCCAGACAAAAGAACCCTTCGCCTTCCAAACAATGAAAATACTTATAGTAATAAACTAAGCTCAAATAATATGATTAGTCATCTTGAGATATTAAAACCTGTTCCAAATAAAAAACATCCACTTTATGGGAAGTTGGGAAAATTCGGATTAGATGCTTTTAAATTTAAGACAGAAGACCCCGCTTCAAAAAATGGCACTGTTTCTATTAAAGATAAAGAATTAGCAAGCCTGTATATGTATTTCAAATACGGCAAAATAATCATTTCTGATACTCAAACTAAAAATAATGGTTTCATAGTTCCAAATAAAGTAGAACTTAAGCAGTATGGTTTACCAGCCTAGGCATACTTAGAATCATCATCTTTTTCATCATCTGCATTACCAAAGTTTGGACCGCCAGAATCATTATTATCTCCAGCATTATCAAAGTTTGGACCACTTGAATCATCGCTATCACCTGCATTACCAAAGTCAGCTCCATCTGAACCAACTGGAGGACCATTAAAGAAGTTTGGTCCCTCATCTTCTATTGTCTCTTCTTCATCAACATCATTAACTGCTTCCTGCTTTCTAGTCTCTTCTTGCAGCTTACGTATCGTCTCATTTTCTTCTGGCGTAAAGGTTCTCTCAGCCTTCGAAGAAGATACAGGAGCAGAAGAAGGTCCAAAGTCATAAGAATCATAATCATAAGAATAATCAGGTGATGAAGACTTAGCTTTCACAGATACTTCAGCTTTCAATTCAGGAGCTTTAGCTAGAGATTCAGCAGTTACTGCTTCTACATTAGCAAGATCAACTTCTTGGTTTTCTACGGTATGAGCCTTATCAGAACCACTAATCCCCTCCCAGAATACTTTCATAGCATCACCCAAAGATTCTATAGACTGAAGATCATTTCTTCCAAGCTCATTTCGACCGTAAGAAATAACCCCTGTAAGATTTGCAAAAGAATCACTGCATTGCTGCAAAGCTCTTTGTCCAATAGCGTCAAAGAAAGAACCACCACCAAAACCTGTACCTTTAAGGAATCTAAATAGACGACCAGCTTTTAAATTTTTAGGATGCATCATACCAACATCAAAGAATACAGCAGAAACATCTCTATTTTTATGTGCAATAAATTTAGCTTTTTCTGGATCAACATTAAATAATTTGGCTACTTTAGGCAGCGCGAAGCTAATTCCACAACCTAGAGATCCTAACTTCGTCGCAGTCTCACCACTCAATAAGACATCAGTAAAAGATTTTTTGACTTTTTGACTAAGATCAAGACTCTGATCATCAAAAACCTCTTTAAGAGAACCTAATAATTCAGCTGGAAATTTTGACATCCCCATTGCTGTTGCAGTAATTCTATCTAAAGGATTTTGAACCGCTTCCTCTTCTAATCCATCTTCAGCTCTTTTAAAACTAACTATATTATTCGCTTTTTCAGCAATTAAAGCATCATTACCATTTCTGATAGCCGTTCCTGGAGCTTTTGTTTGATAAGGATCACTTGCAAAACTAGCTAAACCCTCCCAGGCACTACCTAACATCTGAGCACCATCATTTGTATCAGCACCATTAAGAAAATTCATTCCAGCCGTTAAACCCTGTAAACTTCTAAAGAAGAACTCTCCTGCTTTTTCAACCAGTGGATTTGACCTTAATACAGTTCCTCGTAATAAATTTGTCCCCATAGAGGCTGCACTTAAAGGAAGTAAAAGTTTTTTCAAGGTTCCATTTGGGCTATTTCCTGTTTTTAATACATCTGATGAACTATGTAAAAGACGTTTTAAAATTCCATTATCCGTCTGATCACCTTTATTATGTAAAAAAGATGTCATTTTGGCTAAAACAGTTTTTTGTTTTTCTTCAACCTTTTGGCCGATGCCCTCAGGCATTAAAGGCACTAATGGGTCCTGATTGATATTCAAACTAGCTGCAGAAGCTGACAATTAGGTGAGGAATTCCTTTAATATTTCTCTATTTACAATATGAATTGTTAATTAAAAATTAACCCGTTAATACAATTATAAACAATTTCTTAATATTTTGCCCGGAATTCCACAGGGATGATAGGATCTTAATATTTTGTATGAGCTTATCAGCTTAAAACTTAATTATCAGCCAATAACACCTTTAAATCCGTGTAATTTCAATAAAAACAAATCTGGATTATCTAAGATACGCGGCAGCCTATCAGATGCGGTTTCATAAAACAACCTAGATAAGTTATGCATATCCATATTAGCCCTGGTTATTGCCGCCACCCATAATACTACTCTTGAGTTTTCATTAGCAGCATTATCTGTATCTATATTAAAGATGTCATAGAGTTGACTTATTCTCTGTTCTACAGCCTTCACACTAATATCAAAGACTCTAGCCATAGATTTTAATGAGAAGCCTAGAGTAATTAGACTTAAAGTATCCTGAAGCCTATGGTTTAAAGTATTAAAATTTATACCTTCTTGACCTACATAAAAGTCAATTAATTTTTCAAAATAAAGATTACCTAGAATTCTTACTCTAGGGTTATAAAGGTCAGTTCTCACCTTATACTGATGTCCTAGTTCACGGACGTGATGCTCTATAGCTTTTACAGATAGACCACATTCAGCAGCCATACTTTTATTACTATAGGCTAGAGCTAAAAGCTCTACTATATTTAATTTAGTTGCACTTAAAGTTTTTGTTAATTCTGAGCTTACATGAACTTCATAGTAAAAACTAGACATAATTTACGCCGAAACGTAATTATTCACCCCTTGTTTAAGTATCAATCTCAGAAATATTATTCATATCTTTGATTACTTCATTGATATGTTCTTTCGGTTTTACTTTTATGTAATGTTTGATTATTTTCCCTTCTTTGTTAATAAGAAAAGAATCTCTTTGGATTCCCATATATTTCTTACCATACATAGATTTTTCGACCCATACACCATATTTATCTACAATCTCATGGTCAACATCAGCAAGTAATGTAAAGTTCAACTCATGCTTCTCAATGAATTTTTGATGTTTTTCCACTGGATCACAGCTCACTCCAACTACTTCAAGGTCTAAGTTACTTAACTCATCCCTTCCATCACGGAAATTACAAGCTTCAGTAGTACAACCAGGAGTTAGATCTTTAGGATAAAAATATAGAAGTAAATACTTAGAACTAAAGTCCTTTAAGCTTTTTTCTTCTCCATTTTGATCTTTAACTTTGAAATCTGGTGCACTTTTACCTACCCATTCACTTGTTTTTTTTGTAGCTGGCATAAAGGTAAATCTTAACAGAAAATAAATACAAAAAGAAAGACTTCATGAAAGCTTAAGAAATTATATGAAGAATTGAAGATTTTCAGTAAAAATCATCGAAAAAATAGCCTGAATACAGAAAAAGGTTATGGCTTAATTAAGGAAATAAAAAAAATCAAAAAAAATTTCAAAAAAAGCTAAAGTTTATCCTAAAGTGTCCGATATAAGTAATTGTAGTTAGAAATGATATTCCTGACTTAGCATTAAAGGGGGAACTTATGCTTAATGTCGACGCAAGTTTTTTAGTATCAGCGATGAGTGCAACTAATGTTTCTATGATAAGAGACATGCAAAACATTGCTTCAGGTAACAGACTCAGTAGAGCAGGTAATGATGCTGCTGCGAGTGCGATTTACGAGGGTTTAACTTCACAGAATAAAGGAACCTCTCAAGCTTTAGCTAACATAGGTGATGGCTTATCAATGTTAGATACAGCCGATGCAGCTTTAGGTGTAGTTCAAGAAGATCTACAAAGAGTTCGAGAATTAACTGTCCAAGCAGAAAATGGCACACTTTCAGATACAGAAAGAGATGCGATTCAGCAAGAGATTAACGCAAGAGTTGAAAATATCAATAACATTGCAGGACAGTCTTCATTTAATGGAGTAGATTTACTTCAACCAGCAAATGATATTACTATCCAATCTGGAGCTGAAGATGGCGCTACAACCACTGTAATTGAAGCTGCTGATGTTGCAAACAATACAGGTATTAATATAGATGTAGATGTTACCACTGGTGGTTCACTAGGAGCTGGAAGTACATTTGCACTATCTGATCTAAATGTAGGTGGAACCATGGCAAGTGCAAACGGTAATACGGTTAAAACTGCTGATGCTCTATCTGGACTTGATCAAATGATTGACAATGTTTCTAGAATGAGAAGTGAAGTAGGTGCTAGTGCTAATTCATTAGAAGGCTTAGCTGATTACAACGATTCTTATAATACAAGTATTCAGGCATCAATGTCACAAATAGGTGATACTGACATGGCTTCAGCTGCTACAAGTCTTGCTCAAAACAGTTTAGCTTTCCAGGCACAGGTTAGAGCATTTGGACTTTACAACCAAAGTCAACAATCAGTTCTAAATCTATTTCCAGGTGGTTAATAGATAATCACTTATTAGAAATAATTTTTCCACACACTGCCCACACAGCTCAGTAAGTATTTTATGTTTATCATAAAGTCCTTACTGGGCTGCTCTTTAATTAATCGTAAAGAAATGACAGTTGCTAGGTCAAAAAATTTAGATGTTAAAACATAGTCTAGCCCTAGGAATAGTCTCTTTGAGCTCATAAAGTACACTAAAAGTTTGAAAATAAATTAAAGATCCTAGACTAATCAGCCGACTATTAATATTGTTGGTGTAAAAACTAACTTCCTTAAATTCCTAAATTCCGATTAGTTACAGCAAAAGCCTGAGGTCTGCAGCCTCAGGCTTTTGCCTTGTTTAGGAACATTAGACTATATCTAGATCAAAAGAAATGAATAATCAAATTCCCTAAAACTAATAATTTAGATTTTTTTTTGAAAATTTATTAAAGACTTTAGACCCTGTAGCCGAGAACTAAATTTGAAGGTTGAAACCTAAACCTTCTTATTAAGACCTCTAAATTAGTACACTAGAAAAATCTAAACCCAATAAGCCATGTTTTCAATTCTTATGAATCAGTTTATTTAAAAGATTTATTCTAGGCATAAGCTTTTTACAGTATATTTGCATATATCACTACAGACTTGCGTAAAAGCTCCGATAAATACCTTTGTAACTAATTCACACTAGGTCTTAATTAAGGAGGTTAGACATGGGTATTATTATTAATACGAACACGCAAAGTCTCTTTGCGCAACGTTCGCTTAGAACAAATACAAAAATGGTTGAAAAATCTATTGAAAGATTATCAACTGGTTTCAGAATTAATAGAGCCGGAGATGATGCTGCCGGACTTTCAATTTCACAAAAAATGACAACCCTCATTCGAGGTATGGATCAAGCTAAAAGAAATATCGGAGACGGTATGGCGATGATCTCAACATTAGATGGAGCACTATCTACTGTTCAAGACAATTTACAAAGAATAAGAGAACTTACTGTTCAAGCTTTCAATGGTACTAATTCTGAAGATGAGCTTTCTGCCATCCAAAGAGAAATTAATGAAAGAGTTCAAGCCATAGATGATATGGGAACACAAGCTAAGTTTAACGGAGTTAACCTTCTTGATGGACAAGAAGATATTACTTTACAAATCGGTGCGGAAGATGGAAATACATTAGTAATGAAAACCTCTGCTGGAACTACGTCAGATGTCGGCTTCCTAGTTAATTTCAGCACGACCTCTGACGGGTCAATTGGACAAGGAGTCAATGCTCCTCTCAGCGAATTTACAATTGGTTCAACTGGAGTAGCTAGTCTAGGTGGAACTTCTGGTACTCCTACCAGCAATGCACTTACCCAGCTTGATACTATGATCAACAATATTTCAAGAATGAGATCTACGGTTGGCGCATATGAAAATTCACTACAGAGTAATTTAGACTATTTAGATAGATACGCAGAAAGCCTTAGAGGGGCTAGATCCAGAATCATGGATGCTGATATTGCTGCTGAAAGTTCTGAAGTTACTAAGGCACAGATTCTTCAGCAATCTGCCGCTACTATGCTTACTCAGGCTAACTCTACACCTCAGCTTGCACTCAACTTATTACCATAATTTTTATAATTATTGATTCACCTTAGTTCTAGACTCCATCAGTTTAGAATTGGTTACGCTAGATACAGAGCAATTCTTAGGAACTTGTTCTGTATCTATTATTTTCCCATGGTAAAGTCCCAAACTTTTGTCTAAACATCCACTCTATTTTATGCTGTAATTCCTCACCACAGAACTGAGCACTACCAAACTTGGATTGTTTATATTTATCAGGGATAATATTATGGTAATAGTTTATTCTTTTAGCCTGGCTAGCAAGATCACAAGCCTTGTTAATGTAATCTTCTTGTGAGTCTGCTATTAACTCACTTAATGACATTTCTTCAAGAAAATCAGAGGTAATACGACCAAGAACTGTACTAGGATATCTATATGTAATTATAGGCTTTCCCATCGAAAGAGCATCAAAAGAAGTGCAACCACCTGAAAAAGGAAAAGGGTCAAGAACTATGTCAATTTGGTTATAAATCTCCAAGTATGATAAACCCGTATATCCATTTAGAATTAAAACCCTCGAAGAGTCAATACCACAGCTACTAAGAAAATCATGAGTATTTTTAGCAAAGTTACCAGAGTCATCACTAATTGTTAAAAGTAATTTTGAATTTTCTACTCTACTTAAAATTTCAGCCCAAAGAGCAAGAACCTTTTTATTCACTTTCTGCATTCGATTTTGACAACCAAAAGTGATATACCCTTTACGTCCATTAGGAGGTGTTAAAATTTTCAAGCCTTTAAATAAAGTATTATAATAAAAAGCAGATAAACCTATAATTTCTTCACAATAACTCTCTGCTAACTCTGATGATACACATCCATTAGTTAAGAATATATAATCCATCTCCTTCAACCCAGAAGTTCCCCAGTACCCATAACCTAAACATTGAATTGGGGCTGGTTTAAAAGAGAAAATTGTTAAATTTTGTCCTTTCATATATCCAACGGTATCTAATAATATATGAATACCATCTTCAGCTATAACTTGAGCATTTTTAAGATGCTCACCATGCTTTAACTGCTTAAATGAACTAGATAGTCTTTCAAATTTATTTGTTAGGAAATCATATTGATTACCAGTGTAGTAAATATATAAATCAACCTTACTATAATCAAGATATTCAATAATATCGGATACAAATCTCTCCGCATTGTTGCCATGCATTGATCCTGATAGAATACCAACTTTAATTTTATTAGAAGATAAATAGTCATTTTTATTAGTTATCTCTCTTATTTCTTGACTATGCTTTTCATAGAAATCATGATTGTATATAGATGTTTGAATACATCTTTTTGCAATATCATTAACCATAAAATCATTAAAATATTCAGAATGAGACAGAGTAAAAATCATTTCACCATAAAATTCGATTACATTTGGGAAAAATTTTAATGCCTTTTCATGATATTCCATCGCATTATTGATATCTCCGACCTGAGAACAAGCTGTACCATATTGAACAATCATTTGAGGATTAGGCTCCAGACTCTTTTTCCTGAGAATTTCAAACTCTTTTTCATAAAATCTTTTCGCTTGAAAATACTTTTTTTTATCCGAATAAATATATCCTATAATTCTATTTAATTCACTTTGCTTTGGATCTAATTTAACTGCATCTAACAAGTACTCTAAAGCTTCATCTTCTCTGCCAGCCTGAGCTGACAGTAAAACACCCAATCCAGCAATAGTAAATTTATCATAAGGATCATTGAAAAGTATCTTTCGATAAAATTCCTCTGCTTCAGCCAAATAGTTGTACTGCGTTAAAAGTTTTGCGGTGTGAAAATATAAAATACTTAATGAAAAATCTTTAGCAAATGAATTCAAATATTTTTTCAAGTCAAGGATTCTATCATTAATGATGAAATCCTTGATTTTGGATTCTATATTTTGATCCATGAACATCTTTTTTTTCTTTAAAGATTTATTTGTCATACGATTTAAGTCCTAATAGCTTAATTAAACCCTAAATAAAGGCATTAAAAAACATATATCTAGACTATCGTTTCAAAAAACTATCAACAGTATGAATGATGTGATCTAAGTCATCGTTACTTAAACCAGGGTATGTTCCTATCCAAAAAGTATTTGAACTAACATAGTCAGTCTCAGGTAACTGCTCATAAATGAAATCATCAATATCTGAGGCTGTAAGAATCTTTGAATTACGTACCTTAAATTTATAATTACTGACTAAGTAAGCCGGTTGCCTAAGTATGTTCCCACCGAAAAGTAATCTGGTACCAATATTATTTTCTTCTAAAAATGATACGAGATCAACTCTAGAGAAATCAACATTTTCACGTATCGTCAAAGGAAAGCCAAACCAAGATGGATCAGAGCCTTGTAAATATACTGGTAAATAAAAGTATTTTTCAAAATTTTTGAAAGCTTCAAATAAATATTTAAAATTAGCTTTTCTAGATTCTATAAACTTATTAACTTGTTTAATCTGTGCTAAGCCACAGGCAGCCTGCATATCCGTAATTTTCAAATTGTAACCAATATGAGAATAAATATATTTATGGTCATAACCTTGACTTAAGTTACCTAACTTAAAAGAAAACCTCTTTCCACAAGTATTATCTTCCCCCGATGGACACCAACAATCTCTACCCCAGTCTCGCATTGAAAGCAAAGCTTTATAAAGTATAGGGTTACTAGTCAAAACTGCTCCACCTTCACCTGTAGTAATATGGTGGGCTGGATAAAAGCTTAAAGTTGAAATGTCCCCCCAAGTACCAGTTAACTTAGAATCAAACCTTGAGCCAAAAGCATCACAATTATCCTCAATTAACCATAAATTATACTGGTCACAAATGCTTTTTACTTCTCTTAAATTAAAAGGATTACCCAAAGTATGAGCTATAAAAATCGCCTTAGTCTTTTCGGAAATAGCTTCTTTAATTTGCTTAGTATTGATATTATGTGTATCTCTTTCTATATCAACAAAAACAGGTATACATGAGTTCTGAATAATTGGATTTACAGTTGTAGGGAAAGCAGCAGCTACACAAATCACCTCATCATCTTTTTTTATTTGCCTTTCTCCAAGGAGATGTGAGGTAAGACTTGAAAATGCAAGTAAATTAGCAGATGAACCAGAGTTAACTGTTAGTGCATATTTATGATCAAAAAATTCTCTTAAGGCTTTTTCAAATTTTTTATTAAAGCGGCCCGTTGTAAGCCACATATCAAGTGAAGCATCAATCAAGTTCTCTAGTAATTCAGAGTTTAAAACTTTTCCAGAAACAGGAATATATTGCTTTTTTTTATTACCTTTATCGTTAACAAAAAAATATAGTTTAGCTAACTGTTTGATTAAGTTTCTTAAAATATTCATTAATTTGTTTTTTTGTAATAAGCTCTACATTATCTAAATTAACACAAGCTTTGTACCAGTCAACTGTAATCTTGATCGCATCCTGAATATTTAGCTTTGGTCTCCAACCAAGTTCCCTTATTATCTTTTCTGATGACAGTCCTAAAGTCTTTGCTTCATAAGGTTTATTTTCTTCACGGTTGATCTGAATTTTAATATTTTCATCCCCCCAAAATCTAATAAAGACTTTAACGAAATCAACAACCTTAAGCTGCGAAGTTGATCCAGGGGCAATATTCCAGGCATCTGAGAAATTCGAGGAATCATGAGTATCCAAATTATAATAATATGCAGCTAACTGTAAATAAGCTCCTAGGGGTTCAAGTACATGCTGCCAAGGACGAGTAGATTCAGGATTACGCAAATATATCTCTGCACCACTAATCATATTTTTTATGATATCTGGAACCAAACGATTAGCTGCCCAGTCGCCACCACCAAATACATTACCAGCACGAACAGAAAACATCTTAACTTTAGATTCTTTTTTAAAAAATGATTGGTTATATGAGTTTGCAAGTATTTCTACCATTGCTTTACTTGCGCTATAGGGATCTATCCCTCCAAGTGGATCCCCTTCTTTAAAAGGAATAGCTTGATTAGTGTTTTCATAGCACTTATCAGATGTAACGTTAACTAAAATAGTTTCCAAATTTAGTCTCTTTAATAGCTCTAAAATATTTAATGTAGAAATGATATTTGTAGAGATTGTATTGTAAGGGTGTTGATATGAGTCTAAAACTAAAGATTGAGCAGCTAAGTGAAAAATAAAATCTGGTTTGAAATCTATGATTACTTTTTCAAGTTTTTCAATATCTCTCAAATCAAAAATATGTGAAATCATTTTATCTTCTAAGCGTAAAAGATTATATAAATCATTATTATTCTTTGGTTTAAGTGCAATCCCAGCAAGTTTTGCCTCAAATTCCAATAAAATCTGACTAAGCCATGCACCTTTAAAACCTGTATGCCCAGTAATTAAGACCTTTTTATTTTTATATAAACCAAGGAAATTATTTGACATATATATTAATTTCCCACAAATTACTCCTTTCAATCTAATTCAAAAGTGGAATAAAATAGAATCATAAGCTATGCTCAATTCAGCTAATATATCTCAAAAGAATAAAAATATTTGTATTTGTTGTTCATCTCCTTTAGAACAAAATCAAAATTGGTTTCATTGTCCGAATTGTGGATATAAGGTCAGAAAAATTATCAGCAAAAGAGATTATAGTGCTATGGCTCATAGAAATAAAGATCTAAATAATCTAAAAGAAAAAACACAATCAAGGTTTAAATATCTAAATGATTTCTTTAGTAGTAAATGGAATGCAAAATGTATTTTAGAGCTTGGTTGTGCCGAAGGCTTTTTTTTGCATCATTTAAAAAAAAATCAGGTTCATATAATTACAACAGGAATAGAACCTTCTCTTGATCAAAATCTAGCTCAAGAAAATGTAGATAGATTATATAAAAACATTTCAGAGATTGATTTAGATGAAACAAATAAGTTTGATCTTATTTGCTCCTTTCATGTGTTAGAACATATTGAAGATCTGGAGTCAATATTTTTAACACTAAAAAAGCTTTCAGCCCCCAATTGTTTTTTATACCTTGAAGTCCCCAATCAAAGTGGCAGTGAATATATAGAGGAAGATCCCAACCTAGAACATATTCATAGCTTTAGCATCATTTCACTTAACTATCTTTTAGAAAAGTATGGATATGAAGTATTGCAGAATTCATCTGGACATTATGAATCAGCCTCATATCAAAACTCAATAAGAGTTATAGCGAAATTAAAATCTAATGAATATAATCTCAAAGAAAGAATTAAAGAGATAGTACCTAGCAATTATTATATTTGGGGATTAGGTGGTGATTTCCATGGATATGTTAAAGATTTCATTGACATAGAATCTGTAAGTGGATTTATAGACAATAGCATTACATCAATTCAATTATTTGATAAAGTTTTCAGTACAATTACTCCTTCATCGTTGATCAATAGTCAAAATCTAGAAAGTCTAATAATAGCCTCTGGTAATAATACAAATGAAATTTTAGAGTACATAAAAAATAATAATATTCAATTTAATAAAATTATTTCTCTAAAAGATTTGTTGCAGGAAGACTAAGGGTCTTATTTTCAAACCCTAAATTTTTAATATCTTGTCTAATTGATTTTTCGTGTAAAGTCGATGAAATTAAGATAGGAATATCAGAATCCAATCCCACACTTGGTCTTACAACCTTAATATTATTAATAGTATTTTGCGAAGCATTCTTGTCAATATAAGCTTCGACTTTGAGCTTAGTAAATATTTGCAAATTACTTAATTTAAGAGCTAGCTGACCAGCCCCCCAAATATAAATACTCTTATGAGACTGAGTAAAATCTTCAATATATTTATTATAAAGATCTAAAATTTCTTGGGATTTTTTAATATATTTATTTATATTTAAAATGAGATCATTATCAAACTTCAAATCATTAGCTTTTTTATTCTGAGAAGCAGGTTTCCTAAACAAACAGCTGATCACTGGCATTTGATAATTTGAAGATTCAGGCTGATATATGGTCTCACCAAAAATCATATCTAGGTTATATCTAAGAGCAATATTTTCCATTGATTTTTTTGAGAAATGATTAACGTGTTCTAAGTTAAAGTCTTGAAGTGGTGAGACAATTTTACAGTGATATTCAGATGCATCTGGGACTTCTACATAAAAATAACTAGATAAGTTTAAGTCACGAATAATATTAATTAAAAATTTATCTAAATCATATATATGTTCTAAAACTCCAATACATTTAATAAAATCAAATTGCTTCAACATCCCAGTATCAAAAGAGCTTATTAATTCACGGTAATAAGTATATTTTGATTGCTCAATTTCAAGCCTAGCATCAATCCCGGACAAATTTTTATAGCCTTTAGAATGCAAGTATTCTAGGTGGTAGGCAGAGCCACAACCCAAATCACAAATTTTAGAATCGAAAGTAATATGTTTTTTTATCTGAGCGTATGTCTTTTCAATCCTAGCTTGGTTTGCAGGATCGTTATCTTCAGAAGAGGGACTATAATTTGATAAACTTAAGTAATATTTATCATATGAAGCTTGATCACGAAATGAGTCAGAGAAAATCATTCCGCAGTTATTACAAGAGTTAATAGTTTGATAATTTCCTAAAAAATGGGTTTCAGGGACAGGATATTTAATATCAAAAATAATATTAGAATCTTTGCTAGTACAAACTGGACAATCCCTCACTCTAAAGCTCCTTTCCTAGCTTGAACCGAGATATCTAAAATATTTCCCGACATCTCCTCCTTAAGCTTAAGTAAACTCAAAAGTGGACTCATATCCTCTAAAGGCATAGAAGCCATAGACCCGTTTGCAAGTGGGATTGCAGAGACTTTAGGACCAAGTGCGGCATTATGTTCTAACTGAACATCTATAATAGCTGGGCCTTTATGTTCTAAAGCATACTTTATATCATCTAAAATTGATTTTTTATTGTCAATTTTGAAATATTTTAATTGATATGTTTTAGCAATATCTTCAAAGCTTGGGATAAATAAACCAGAATCATGATCAGTACCTATGTGCCTACCCTCAAAATAGTTTCTTTGGGTATTTCTAATAGAGGCATAGCCGTTATTATTTAATATGAAAACTTTTATAGGTATGTCATTTCTTCTTAGCGTAGATAGTTCTTGAATATTAAGTTGCAAACTACCATCACTTTCAACACAAATAGTCTCTTGCTTATTATTTGAGTAGCAAGCACCAATAGCTGCTGGCAAGCCAAAACCCATAGCACCTAAGCCAGAGGTTAAAAATACTCTTTGCCCCAGCTTGTTTTCAAAAAAAGTATAAAAGAATTCAACTGCAAGCCCAGAGCTGCCTGTAACAATCAATTGATCTTCTGGTAAAGCTTTCGAAAGAGCTTTGACAAATTGGAAGTGACTTATATCTTTTTTTTGTTGATTCTCTTTTTCAGAAATATCCTCATCTTTATACCTATACTTCCATGAATTACATTGAGATTTCCAAGAGCTTAAATCATTTTTTTTTGCTTCTAATAAAACTTCAAAAACTTGCAAAAAGTCTGTGTTTATCAATAAGTCAAAATCTGAAAATTTATTGAGTTCATTTTGATCAATATCTACAATTACCTTTTTTGCATTTCGAGCAAAGCCTGAAGGGGTATAAGCGGTAATAATATTACCTAAACTTGAACCAATAGAAATAATCAAATCACAATTTTGAACGGCAAAATTTCCAGCTCTCATAGCAACAGTACCAGGTCTTCCAACTAGTAAGTCATGGTCAAAATCCAATATATCTAAAGCATTCCAGGTAGTTAAAATAGGCAAGCCTAATTCATCTACAATTCCCCTGAAATAATCAACTAAGCCTGCAAGTCTTAATCCATGACCAAGTAATAATAAAGGTTTTTTAGAGTTCCCAAGGAATTTTTGTAAAAGAAGTTTTTGTTCATTTGAAAAGATATGCTGAATTGAATCTGATTTACTAATAAGATCATTTGAGAAGATTTGATCAGTTTTAGATTGATAAGCCATACCTTGAACGTCAAGAGGAATATCCAACCAGACTGGCCCCTTGCGACCTTCTATTGCGAGTTGATAGGCTTTGTTTAATTCATGGTTGAAATCATCTTCTGGTTTTAAAGTCTTAGAATACTTGGTAATTTCTTTCACCATTGAAATGATGTCAACTTCCTGAACTCCTTTCTGGCGAAGTCCTGAACCCCGCTTTAAATCAGTACTCTTAGCTTGTCCAGATATTATAATCAGAGGAACAGATTCAATCCAGGCACCAGCAACTGGGGTAATAGCATTGGTTGCACCGGGTCCTGAAGTAACCATAGCTACACCAATTTTTTCATCGATACGAGAATAGGCTTCAGCTGATATTACTGCTGCTTGTTCATGTAGGCAGGGTACAAAATTTACTTTACTATTTTGCTGAAGGGCATCATTTAAGAACATTGCTCCACCACCAGGTAACATAAATATATCTTTGGTTCCTTTGGAAGCAAAAAAATCAATTATAAAATCAGCTACTCTATAAACTTGAGACATTGAATTAATCCATCCAATAACTCAATAATGTTTTTCTATTTTTGTTTTGATTAATGGTGTCATCAGTATAGAATGAATCATTTTCAAAGTGAGTACTCGAAATTTCTTCAATTACAGCACCATTACTAGTATTAAAGAGATGTTTCACACCAGGCTCTATTGTGACAATATCACCTTTCTGTAATTTCATTTTTTTAGAATCTAAACTTAATTCTATTTCACCATAAAGAATGTGGAATGTTTCATCTTTTTTCTTATGATACTGTTCTGGATGATTTTGCCCAGGCAAAAGAACAATTAACTTTTTACAATAACTACGATTTATTAGTGTAATCATTGTTGCACCTGTATCATAAAAATTTTCTAGCCCATAGTGATGAGATAATTCAAGTATCAACTCCCCACTCACAAAGATATTACTTAATTTCAAGAACTCTTTTACATTATTTGTAATTTTTGCAACTTGCTTTCTGTTGTATTCAATTTTTATATTCTTTGATGTTAGCAAAGGTTCATTTTTACTGATACTAGATGTGACCTGAAAACTATTGTATTTTGATAAGTCATTTGCCGTTGCCTGCCCCTCTGAAGCTGGGAATGCCAAGTAATAATCACGAGAAGAGATACTTTCACCTTTATGTAAATCCCTACTTGCAAATACTCCACGCTTCAGTGCTGAAAGTGATTTAATCTCCGTATCAGAAGTAAAACGCTCATGAGCAACTCCTGAAACTTTCATTGTATGATCAGCTGCAGTTAACCAAAGATTAACTTGATCAGGAGTAGCAGAATAATTATTTAAAGAATACTTATTAGTTTCTAAGCCAACATGCTTTTCAAAGATAGTCGCCCCTTTTGCAAGAGCGATCTTTATATTATCTAAATTAGCAGGGTTTTCATGTGTTGAGAATCCTATTTTAATATCTCGATACCTATTTTTCAAAAAGTCGATTTGGGATAAATTCATAAACTCATCTGGACTAGGATAAATTCCAACACAGTGAAGTAAAGATATATCCTTGTTTCTGTGCTGAAAAAAGCTTACGACACTATCTATACTTTCAAGAGCAGCCCCACCCGTCGAAGCAATTATCGGCAAATCAGTAGTCGCGATTTTTTCAAGCAAAGGCCAGTCATCAAATGAACAACTCGGTATTTTAATATAATCAATATTTTGCTGGGTAATAAGTTCAACAGAATTTTCATCAAACGGCGTAATAACTGTAAGAAATCCATGCTCCTTAATTTCCTTTATTAACAATTCAAACTCTTCTCTAGATAACCTTGTATCCTGAAACCTTTTAATATAATGAAGATCTGTTCGATTTTTCATTGAAGGATGTACGAATGTATCAAAATCTCTATATTGAAGTTTGAAAGCAAATCTATAAGGAAATTTCTCTACTATCTTGGCAAAAGCTTTAACAATGTCTATACCATGTTCGACATTTCCCATATGATTATTAGCCATTTCAAAAATAAATAATGGACAATTATCCTCTTTGATCATATTATTAATATACACTTAATTTAGAGATATAGGGTTAGTTCATTTTCTCTAACTTAATTAATTATGTATCAAAATTTCATCTTTGATCTTGATGGGACTCTTATTGACTCAAGTAGAAGTATCATTTCAACTATTGAAGAGACTATAGAGGAAATGGGACTTGACAAAGTTGATCTAAGTCAACTTAAATTTTTTAGTTTAAGCCCCATTGAACAAAGCTTTAGTGAGTTCTATAAATTAAATAAAAGTCAATCTATAAAAGCTAATCAAATTTATAGACGACTTTATGCTCGACATCTCAATGAAGCAGTCCTTTTCCCCCAAATAAAGGATTTACTCAAAATTATTAAGGCAAGGGGACATAAAATTTTCATCGCAACATATAAACGATTAGACTATGCAGTCAAGATATGTAAAAACCTAGATATATTTTCATACTTTCTTGATATATATGGCTCCCCGAAAGATAACAAATTTATAGCCAAAGAGGAAATTGTGTCTAAATTAATTTCAGACTATGATATTAATTGTGTTCAATCAATACTTATTGGTGACACAATTCATGATGCAATTGCTGCAAATAAAAATAATCTAAGTTTTATAGCCGTGACCTATGGCAATGGATTTAAATTACCTAGAGATTTAATAAAGGTTAATCCTCTATTAAAAGTAAATTCTATTGATGAACTTATTTCCTGGGTATACTGTGAATAATGCAAAACACCAATTCTGATAAATTATCTAATTTAAATCTGCTAATCGATTATCTTAAAACAAATAGTTTTGAAAAATTTTTCTCTACTTTATCAGAAATTGATGTTACAAAATATCCTGAATTTGACTTTACTAAAATGGTGTCTGTTTGTTTTTATCATATGGTCAATAATCTAGATATAAAAGAATGCTTCAAAATCCTACAAATATCGGTAAAAAAAACTAAATTTCTTGAAAATGCAATTCTAAATCAAATTGAAATATTTTATGGAATACATCCCAAAGAGAGAACCAGAATCTTAGATCACTATAAAGCAATTGCACTATTTGAATCAAGATATACCGAAGATGCAATAAATATACTGTTAAATTTAATTCAAAACTACCCTCACATTACTTGCTTATATAATAATTTGATTATTTTTTCTAAATATAGTGATAAATTAGATGAAGCTACGCTTAGCAAATTCACAACATTTTATTATAAGCACATTAAAGATAATGCTGAATTGTCTGCAATGAGAGAGCAGCTAAAATCATTTACTCCAGAGCTTGAATGTACTGACATTCTAACTATAGGCTTTGTATCAGGAGATATAAAAGACCATCCAGTATTTTATTTTTTGCTAAATCTGCTAGAAGAGTTATTCGTAAAGAACTGTAAAATTTTCATTTATGTCAATAATCCCCCTAACCCACACTCAGAACTACTGAAGAAACTTTCTCATAAAGTAATTTATGTAGAAAATTTATCAGATTATGAATTAGCAACGAATATAAAGCTTGACAATATTCAAATACTATTTGACCTATCCGCTCATAGCCCTGGAAATAGGCTCAAAACCTTTGCTTTAAAACCTGCACCAGTTCAATTATCATACCTGGGGTTTATTAATTCTACTGGGCTAGAACAAATTGACTATAAGGTTTCAGCAAAATACTTTCATGAAAAAGAAGATACCAGTGTATATCATGAGCAATTGATGTTAACGGAGCATGAGCTTTCTTTCCCATCAAATTTATTTACTCATCTTCAAAAAATAGAAAAAGGAACAACTCGCAAATATGAGGATGAGGTTATATTAGGTGCATACTCGAATAGTAAAAAACTAAATAATTTAGTTCTTTCTACATGGGCAGAGATTATGAGCGAAGCACCAAAAACAAAAATTATCATATCAAATTATGGAATTCGTTCTCTTGTTGAACGCAATAATATTGAGTTAATCTTTGACAAATTTGGAGTTGATAAATCAAGAATTCAATTTGAACTACCTAGCAATAAGGAGAATTATATTAAAAGATTTAATAGAACAGACATAGCCTTAGATCCATTCCCTTACACTGGGAGTACCACAACTCATGAAACACTATTAATGGGAGTACCTATTATCACATTAGCTGGAAATGAGGTGCGCAACCGTCTTTCTGCAGATGTGCTCAGAAGACTCAACTTAAATGAATTTATTACTTATACAATAAACGACTATAAAAAAACCGTTATAGAGCTCGCAAATTCACCTAAACGAATTGAACATTATAAAAACACTCTCGCTGGAATGTACATAAACTATAGTCAGAAATCTAAGAATAAGTTTGCAGATGAACTTTACAGTAGAATCATTGAAATTACAAGAAAGTGATATCAAGTAAATCTTAAAAACTATCTGACTACTCCCAGGGTAATTGATTAAATTTCTTTTTAAAAATCAACTCTAACTTCTGCTGAAGCTCTTTACCACAGTATTTTGCATCTGCAAATTTAAATTTATCAAAATTATTTAATATATACTTGCTATATTCATCAACTTTTTCAGGGTTATTAACGAATTCTACAGCTTTATCTACATATTCTTCTTTACTTGAAGTACTTAATTCACTTAGTCCTAAATCATTTAAAAAATCAGTCGTCATTTGTTGGGTCATTCTATCACCACTTAAAGTTATGATAGGTTTACCCATAGATAATGCATCAAAGGAGGTACAACCTCCTGCAAATGGGAAGGGGTCTAGCACTACATCAATTTGATTATAAACTTCTAAATATGAGAGTCCTTGAAAACTACTTAAGTTAAGTATCCTAGAAACATCAATCCCATTATCAATAAAAAATCTTAAAATCTTTTCCTTATAGACCTCACTATCACCAGTATTAATAGTTAAAAGTAATTTAGAATTTGGTACTTTATCTAATATATCAGCCCAAAGTTTAAGGACTTGATCATTAATTTTTTGTATTCGATTCTGACAACCAAAGGTTACATACCCTCTTCTTTTATAGGGAGGATCTAAAATTTCAAGCCCTTTATAAAGAGAATTGTAATAAAAAGCTGATAATTCTAATATTTCTTCTGTATAACTAGTTTTTATTTCTTCAGAAGCCAAATTTTCTTGTAGAAGAACATAATCCATTTCCTCAAGGCCAGTTGATCCCCAAAAACCATAACCCATGATCTGAATTGGGGCTGGCTTTAAGGACATGGTTGTTAAGTTCTGACCTTTTAAGAAACCCACTGTATCAAATAATATATGAATACCATCATTTGCAATAGTTTTTGCATTTCCCAAATGATCATTATACTTAAGCTTTTTAAAGCTATGAGAGAGCATCTCAAATTTTTGGGTTAAAATGTCTTCGGTTGTTCCAGTGTAGTAAGAATATAACTCAAACTTATCATAATCAAAATATTCTAAAATATCAGCAACAAATCTTTCTGCATTATTGCCATGCATTGATGCAGAAATAATCCCAAGTTTGATTTTATCAAAGTTCATATAATTATTAGACTCAACTATTTTTGCAATCTCTGCTTTAAACTTACTATGTGTCTCACCCTGATATATGGCTGTAGCACTACATCGACGACCAATTTCATTTATCATACAATCATCATAATCAAAAGAATGTGCAGCAGAAAAAATCATCTCACCATAAAACTCAATAACATTAGGATAATTCTTTAAGGATTGTTCATGATATTCCATTGCAGTTTTCAAATCACCTGACTGTGAGCATGTTGTAGCATACTTAGCGATAAGCTCCATACAAGCAGGGGCATTTTGCTTTTTGAGTAGTTCCAGCTCTTTTTCATAATGCTTCTTAGCAAGAAAGTGTTTTTTTTGATCTGTATAAATATAACCCACTATTCTATTTAACTCTCTTTGATCAGGGTTAAGATTAATTGCGTCTAATATCAATTCTAAAGCTTCTTCTTCTCGCCCTTCCTGAGCAGAGATCAAAACTCCCAGGCTTGCAACTACAAAACGATCAAGTGGATTATTTAACAGAACTTTACGATAAAACTCTTCTGCTTCAGCTAAAAAACCATAGTTAGCTAAAAGTTTAGCTGAATGGAAATAAATATCATTAAGGGAAAACTTTTTAGCAAAAGAGTTAATAAATTTTTTTAATGCTTCTATTTCACGTGCTTCTATATAGTTTTTAATTTTTTGTGTTATTTCTAAATCAAAAAATAATACTGGTTTCTTAGAATTTAGCTTGTGCATAGCTTATATAGTCTTCCCATACTATTAAACCCAAACCAGTATTTGAGAAAAACCATCAAACGGGCTATTATTGCCTCTGAAGATATTACGATCAGTTGTTATATGACACTTATCCATATTTAATTCTTTTAACCTAGAATAAAGTACCAAAATTTGGGACAGAAGTTGATATGTCCCCTACTAGTCAATTAAATGCTTCTCTAATTGATATTGAACTAGCTAAAGTTAGAGCTTTAACTCATGCTGATCAGCTTGATGAAGCAAAAATAATTATTGAAAAGCTTTACAATGATCATCCTAGTGACAATATTATTCTTCTAATATATGCTGAGTATCTAATAAAAGCTCAAAATTTTTTACAAGCAAAAAAAATATTAAACGAAAGTCTTAAAATCAATAGCAATAATCATTATGCATTAAAACTTATTGGACAAGTCTCTTTTCTGGAAAGGGATTATGAAAACGCTCTTAATACTTTACTCGTCGCTGAAAAATTAATCACTCCATCACCTGCAAATGAATATGTTGAAATTATTTACTATATAGGTCTTAGTTATTATCGTTTAGAGAAGTTTCGTGAAGCAGGTATTTATTTATTTTATGCTCAGAGATTGAATCATACATTTGGAGATCTTTTTCGTATTACGAGTGAGTTAAGAGTAATTAATAAGCTTTTTGAATCTTATAAAAGACAAAAAGATGACCATTGGTTCTTATTAGCCGCCTTTAAAACATTTAGAAAATTCGGTCACAGACAACATCAAAAGCAATTTTTGAATGAAATTAAAAAAAATTATCCATTTGTACTTGAATATGACTTAATAAAATTAGATTTAGAGATTTGTGATTTAATTGAACAGAACGCTAGACCTAATCAAATACAGCAACTTCAGGAGCAAGCTATGAAAAATAATAACTACTCTGGTTGTGTTTTTGCTTTTCACTGTGAGTCAATAAAGAGGAGATTTAATGTTAATTAAAGAAAAAGCTATTTTAGATCCTAGTATAAATGAAAATACTATGACCTTATTAATAAAAGGAAAGGGTCCATCTTCAAAGACTTTTGAAAGAGTTGATACTGATACGATTAAACTAGGAGATAGTTTTTTCTCGTCTCCTAAAAGATTAGAGGTTGCCACAATAAATGACGCATGGCAAACTACTTTTCCGTGTGATTATAATTTTTTTGGTGACTATAGCGCTACAGAATGTATACTAAATAATTATGAGCTTGCTAAAAAGAATATCAAACGCCTAGTAATACCAGCTTTCCCATTGGTTTATCCTGAATATGACGGTGTCAACATTCCATCAGGGACATTTGCGACACACCCAGATTATCGATTTGACCACAATCATGTACTGGATAAAATTAAAGACATACCTTATTACATAGTTCAAAGTGAATCAGCACCAATGAACTTATTTGGTATTGAGCATTTTGACAATGTTTATCATGTCGCTGGTTCTTCATTAATGGCTGTATGCTTTGGTATAGCAAGAGGTTTTAGACATTTTATATTGAATGGTTTTGATGTTGATATTGACTTAAATGAAGAAAATGAAATATATAGTAAATCATTTGAGAAAGCTTATGATTCATCTACATTTAAGTTAAGATTATCGCATTACCAAATGTGTTATCAGAAAATGATAGAGAAAATTATTTACTCTGGATGCACATACCAAACAATCTAGGTAAAATTATAAGTAGGAATTTTTTTGATGATTATAAAAATTGGTAATAAAAGTATTGGTGCAGGAGAGAAATGTTTAATTGTCTTTGAAGCTGGCGCTACACATCATGGTTTAGAAGAAGCTTTAGAAATGGTTAAACTTAGCGCTGAAGCTGGGGCAGATGCAATTAAATTTCAAACTATCATCGCAGATGAAATTATGAGTCAAGAAGCAAAAGAAAATAATATGATTAAGTTTTCTAGCTCTCAAGGTATCAAACAGGAATCAATTTACAATGCTCTAAAAAGAAGAGAATTAAATTTTGACGAATGGCGTATTATAAGAGAATACTGTAAAAAGAATAATATCTTATTTATTTCAACACCAAGTGGGTTTGAAACTCTTGAATGGCTTATTAATCTTAAAGCTGATGCTATTAAAATCTCAAAATCTGATATTAATTTCTTTCCTTTAGTTGAGATGGCTGCGAAGTCTAAGTTACCAATAATATTAGATGCTAGAGAAAAGTTTGAAGAAGTTAACAAATGTATTGAGATATGCAATCAAGAAGGTAACAATAACGTTATTATTATGCACTGTCCATCTGGATATCCAGCTGAATATTCTGGTATCCATCTATCTTCTATACTAATGATTAAAAATATTTTTAATGTTCCTGTAGCATTTAGTGATCATAGTGTTGGAAAAAATATTTGTATTGCAGCGCTAACATTAGGAGCTTGCATGATTGAAAAAACAATCACCTTAAGAAGATTAGAATCCGAAGTTGAGCAATTCATGTCATTAATACCAGACGAATTTAGTGATTTTATTGAATCTATAAGAACTGTTGAAGAATCACTGGGTGACCCAAGAATAATATTTAATTCGAGAGTAAATTTAGAAAATAAAAGAAGTATTTTTATAAAACATGATATTAGCAAAGGTAGTTATATAAAATTCCAAGACCTTATCTTTCAAAGACCTGGAAATGGTGTCAGCGTTGCTGACCTTGATAAAATCATTGATAAAAAAATCATGAAAGACTACAAACAAGGTGAAAAACTTAAATTTCAAGATGTATCCAATTGATTTAGAAGTTTCAAAAAATATACTCAACAATTTCAATGATGTCTCTCCTAACTTAATTAATCATCTAGAATTATTGTCAAGTAGCCCGAATTCATCAAATTATATAGCTCATCCCCATAATAAAAAAGCAAGTCTTGTTCTAAAAGAAATATCTAATAGCTCTCTTATGCAAGCAAAATTACTAAATGAAATTATTGTTTTAACAAGTCACATAAAAAGACCTAAGTACATTTTGACAAAGGATAATAAATATTTTTATGAATATAAAAACAAATTCTTTTTTGTTTATGAGTTCATAAATGGGGAACATTTTCAGGCTAAAACCCACAGCCTTGAGAGTATATCGTCAGAACTCAAACTTTTAAATGATGCTATAGCACCCTTAAATTATCCAGAAAGGTCATCCCATTATTCTTACCCCCCAAAAATAAACATTAGTAAATTCGTAAAAAATTATCCTGAATATGAACTATATATTCAGGATAATTTTTCGAAATACGATGAAATAAAGAAGAATCACAAAAACTATAAACCACATACTCAATTTATAGATTTACATGAAAAAAATTGCTTATTTGACTTTAACTCAAAAGCTTTGCTATCAATTATTGACATAGATAGTATAGCAAGTCTGCCTCTTAATCAAAGTGTGGGGTTTACTCTTATAAGGTTATGCTTGAATAGAGATGACGTATTAACATTTATTAAAAACTATTTTAAGAACCAACCAAGTAAAATAAAAATTGAAAAAATAATTCAACTAGGCCAAATAGAGTGCTTTTCAAGGTTATTCTATATTATAAATTCATATGCTAGTAATAATGAGATTCTATGGTTAGGTGAATTTGAAAAGCAGGTTTCATTCATTAAAAAAGGAGAGAAGTTAATTCAAACTTTATGAGTAAAAGCTGTTATTGTATCATCCCCGCCAGAGGCGGAAGTAAAAGATTGCCAAAAAAGAATATTATGAATTTCATGGGTAAGCCTATGATTTCTTACACGATAAATGCTGCTTTGAAATCTGAAATATTTGAGAGAGTCTTTGTTTCAACTGATGACAAAGAAATCATGAATATCGGTAGAAGCTTTGATGCAGAAGTACCGTTTCTAAGAGATACTAAATATGCAGGAGATACTGTACCTGGCTCTCTTGCAATATATGACTTCATGACAAAATTGGGTCATAAACCAGACTATTTATGCATCGCATATGCTACTGCACCACTATTAAATTACAAAAACTTAATAAAAAGTTTTCATGAATTAGTTGAAACACAGCATAAAGCACTTGTCTCAGTAACTTACTTTGGTTACCCTCCTCAAAGAGGAATGTTAATTTCTGATAATATCATCTCATTCAGGGAGAAAGAATACATTAATTTGAGAAGTCAAGAATTAGAAAAGGTATATCATGATGCAGCCCAATTTTACTGGATTAAATTTGATGAATTCATGAAAAATCCAACCCTTATCCCAGATAATTCAAGAGCATTTATTATTCCACCACATGAAACTCAAGATATAGATAATTATGAAGACTTACTTTTAGCAGAAATCAAATATAAAAAGTTATATGACATTAAATAATAAACAAATTTTAAATTTAGTCCTTATCGCTAATGCTAATGAAAAAATTGGGGGAGGGCATGTTTCCAGACTGTTAATATTAGCAAAAGAATTTCTCAAAATAAATTTCAAGGTTTATTTACTCACAGACAAAAACTCTGAGTTGCCTTACCCATTGCCAAAAATAGAAGTAATTAGGGTAGACAGCATTTTAAATTTCAAAGAAATAAAATCAAATATCGATTTTCCAATTGACGTAACTATTCTTGATGGATACAATTTTTCAACTGAATTTGAGAAATCTGTTAACTCCATATCCATAGTAACGTGTATTTTTGATGACTTTAAGAATAAAACTCATCAATGTGATTTCATCATTAATCAAAATTTGGGTGTTACAAAAAATGATTATACTTATCCAAAATCAAGCATAGTCTTATCTGGAGAAGAGTATACTCTTTTTGAGGATCAAATTCTTAATGAGGCTACCAAAAGTATTAGAAACAAAATAAATACTGTATTAGTTAACTTTGGCTCATATGATATTTTTCAGCTTTCAAAATATGTTGTTCAAGAATTAATGGAATTTGAAATAGAAATTATATTTGCGATGGGACACAGTAGCCCCGAATTCTTAATTGATTTTATAAACTCTTTAAGTAAGCAGATTAAATTTTCTCATAAAATTTATCCATATACCGACCTACTCTCTTTAATGCAAAAAGCTGATATTGTAATAGGAGGTTCTGGTAGTTCAATCTGGCACAGGTGTATACTTGGATTACCTTCAATTATTATTTCTCAAAGTGATGATCAAGTTGAAATAGCAAAACACTTGGAACAAAATAATTTTGCATTGTATTTGAATCACTTCAATGTTCTACAAAAAAATTCGCTTAAGAATTTAATGTCTCAACTAAAAAACAATAATTCAATCCTGGAAAATATTTCAAAGAAAGTCCAAACTTTATTTGATGGAAATGGGAAAAATAGAATATTATCAAAAATAATGAATTGTTATTCAATAAAAAAATCAAAATATGTTCAAAAAAGAATTTAGTAATGACATATCGATTAATGAAATATCAATTAAATCTAATACGGATTTAACTGATTTATTAAAGCTTAGGAACGAACCAGAATCGATTTCTCTAAGTCTTTCACAAAAGAAAGTTACACCAAAAGAGCATATTAATTGGATAAAAGAAAAATTTAAAGATGAATACTTTCAAGTTTTCTTGTTGAAAATATTTAATAAACCTATTGGTTTTGCAAGATTAGAAAAGCTTGACCATACTGAGCCAATAAAGCAACTTATTTCAATATATATAAATAAGGATTATCAAAAAATTGGACTTGGAACATTTACATTGGAGACAGTTCTTGAGCAAGCAAAATCAAACATAATATTGGCTTTAATTAGAGTGGATAATTTTAAGTCAAAAGTTTTTTTTCAAAAATTTAATTTTAAAAAAGTTGAATCTGGTGATGAAGATTTTGATTTATATGAATTATGTAAATAATTGACCGATTATAATATTCAAGTAAAATTTTAACTGTATGAAATTCGCACAAAGTTTATGTTTAGATGGTAAAGAGATTGGTTTAGGCAAGCCTATTTTTATAGTAGCAGAAATTGGAATAAATCATAACGGTTCTTTGGAGCTAGCAAAAAAAACTATACTTGCTGCTAAAGAATCAGGAGCAGATTCAGTGAAATTTCAAAATTATAAAACAGAAGATTTTATTATTGATAGAGCTATGACTCATACCTTCACAAATAAAGGTGCTTCAATCGAAATGGGTCAATATGATATGTTTAAAAAATATGAATTGAAAGATGAGCAGATTATTATTTTGAAAAAATTTTGTGATGATCACAACATAATTTTCCATTCAACTCCTACAAGTGAACATGGGATTGAACTTTTAAAAAGGCTGCAAGTTCCTATTTTGAAAAATGGTTCTGATTTTTTAACTCACAAAGAAATATTAATGGCAATGGCAAAAAGTCAATTGCCAACTGTATTATCAACAGGCATGGCAAAAATACAAGAGATAGAATCTGCTGTGGAAATTTTTAAGAAATATAATAATGATAAATTAATTCTTCTTCATTGTACATCTAGCTATCCCTGCCCTGCTAATAAAATTAATTTAAAGAAGATTAAAACTCTAAATACAACATTCGGAACATTATCTGGATTTAGTGATCATTCTGAAGGAATATATGCAGCGGTTTCATCAGTTCATTATGGGGCTGTGTGGATTGAAAAGCATTTTACGATAGACAGGAATCTTGAGGGACCTGACCACAGCTTTTCACTTGATCCAAAAGACATGAAATTATTATGTAGTAATATTAGGAATGCAGAAAAAGCTATTGGAGAAGACTCACTCGGCTATGAAGATATTGAAATTAACTCTCGGCAGCAGTTTACTCTAAAATGTTTTGCAAAAAAAGATATTGCAATAGGTGAGAAGTTTTCAATGCAAAATGTTTGTTTTGCAAGATCAAATATAGATAACTCAATCCCTGCTTCAATGATCAATATTCTTGAAAAACTCCAAAGTCAAAAAAACTTTAAACAAAATGAGATAATTATCTTCTAAATAGACTTTCAGCAAATTCTGTGTTATTTTGTTTTTGATGCTTGATAAAACTTCTCACCAGTTCACAAATAAAAGTTTTTGGGATGAAAAATACTCTGAATAAGAATAAATTAAATAAGTATCCTTGGGATAAAGTTGTTAGTTTTGTTAATAAAAATTTTAATTTGAAAAATAAAGATAAGATCAAAGAAACTAAGGTTTTGGAATTAGGCTTTGGTTCTGGAGTAAATCTCTGGTTTTGTGCTAGAGAAGGCTTCGATTGTTACGGAATTGAATCATCCCCCCAGGCTGTTAATTATGCATGTGAATGGTTTCAATCTGAAGGTTTAAAAGCAGAATTAAGGCAGGGATATTTTGCTCCATTAGATTATGACGATAATTTTTTTGATTTAGTTATAGACCGTGGTTCATTGACTTGTGTTAGTTTTGATGATTGTTTGAGCAGCCTAAATGAAATTTATAGAGTTTTAAAGCCAGGTGGTATTTTTCATTTCAATCCATATTCTCAGAGCCATACTTCATTTATATCAGGGGTTTTTGATGAAGAAAAAAGAATTACTAAAATTATTTCTGGAAGTCTAAAATCAGTTGGTTTTCTAAAGTTTTATAATTTTGAAGAAATTCAAGACTTGATAGAAAAATCTAATTTCACCGTAAAAGAAATAAAACATATTGAAGAAAAATCTTATAGTGGCGAAAAAAATGTTCACTCAGAATGGGTCCTAATTTTAGTAAAATGAACTTTTCAGAATATAAATTAAAAAATAAAGAAATTTATTTATCTTGTCTAAAAGAACATAAGTCAGGAAATCTTGCAGTAAACTGGGGAAGCGAGCAGTCTCAATATAAAAGATTTCAAGTTTTATTTGATATCTTACCTAATATACGAAATCAGTCAATTTTAGATGTTGGGTGTGGTATCGGTCATTTTGTTGATTTTTTAAATATGAAAGACTTTAATGGTGATTATTGTGGAATTGACTTGATTGATGAAATGATCAACGAAGCAAAGAATAGGAATCCTAATAAAAATTTTCAAATTAAAAATTTGGAAAATATTGAAGAAAGTAGTTTTGATTTAGTTCTTATGAGTGGAATTTTTACAAATGCTTCAGAGAATATCCTTTATGATATTTTATTACAAGCCTATAAAATTAGTAAGCTAGCTGTTGGGTTTAATTGCTTGAGCTCTTGGGCACAAAATAAAGACGAAAATGAATTTTATCCATGCCCAATAGAAACTTTAAAACTTTGTAATTCAATCACTAAAAAGCTTGCACTAAGGCACGACTACTTATCCCATGACTTTACAATCTACCTCTATAAATAAAAAAAAAGGCATGATCAGCCAGCCAAGGTATCTACCAGCATTAAACTATTTGCAAAGAATTTATTACTCAAATATTTTTGTAATTTTAGATGATGTGCAACATCAAAGAAGGTGTGTTGAACATCGTAATAAAATACTAATGAATGGGAAACCTAAATGGCTTACTATTAATATAGATAAGACTAAATCTTCTAGGCCAATTATCAAGGATATAAATATCAAAGATGATTTTGTTGATGCTCATGAAAATGCAATAAATCTTGCTTATAAGCAGACAAAATATTTTGATGAAAATATTTTCAGATCAATTTATGGGTCAAGTGAGAAGAATTTTGTAAAATACTTTATAAAAACATTAAGAAATACTTTTAAATTTTTAAATTTAAGTCTACCAGAAATATTTGAGAGTTCATTACTTCATGATACAAATAAGGGCTCTGAAAAGATTCTAAAATTATGCTCAACATGTTCAATAAAAGAATATATCTCTGGAACAAATGGACGTGATTACTTAGATTCTGATTCATTTGAATCAGAAAATATAAAGCTTTATTTTCATGATTTTAAATTCCCCATATATAATCAATATCACTCAAAGCAATTTGTTCCTTGGCTAACCTGGTTAGACTGTTATTTTAATGAGGGGAAGGAGTATGTGAAAAATTTAATTACCCAAAATATCAATTTGGAGTCAAAATAACTAAAATATATGATTAAGCATAATATTTTAGTTATAGCAGCCCACCCAGATGATGAAATTCTTGGTTGTTGTGGTACTTTACTAAAGTATTTAGCGAATGGTAGTTCTGTTAAAATTATTTATTTATCTGATGGGGAGAGTTCAAGAGATAATATTAATTGTCAAAATATTAATGAAAGAAAACAACAATGTTTGAGTGCATTGTCTGTTATGGGTATTGAAGATTTTACTTTTTATGATTTCCCAGATAATAAATTTGATTCTATTCCTCTTCTTAATATTGTGAAAGTATTAGAAGATGAGATTAAAAACTTCATGCCAACTAAGATTTATACGCACCATCCACATGATTTAAATATTGACCATATGCTAACTTCAAAAGCACTAATTACTGCTGCAAGACCGCTTCCAAATTCAACGATTTCAGAAATTAATTTTTTTGAAATACCATCTGCATCAAATTGGAATTTTTCTGAGAAATATTTTTCTCCAAATAAATTTGTAGATATTACTGAATACTGGGATAAAAAAATTGAATGTTTAAAACAATATTCAAATGAATTAAGAGAGTTTCCACATCCAAGATCTCTTCAAAGTCTAACTAGCCTTGCTATTTATAGAGGTTCGCTAATTGGCTGTGAAAAAGCAGAATCATTCTTTATCCATAGACAATTTAATTAACTATTATCTATTAGCTTGACAGTAATTTGAAAAATCAATATGATACGTGTATGTACGACCTAGCAAAATCGTTTGACTATGAAAATGGATTTTATTACACTTGTGAATCGCGTAGAATCGCAAAAATAATAGCTCACTACGAACTCTATAAGAAGATTATAAATCTACCAGGTGATGTTATAGAATTTGGCGTTTTTAAAGGTAATTCCCTAATAAGGCTTCTTGCTTTTAGAGAAATGTTAGAATCACAAAATTCAAGGAAAGTAATTGGATTTGATACTTTTGCGACTTTCCCTCAACCACCAAAAGAGAATGCTTTCTCTGATCAAGCTTTTGTTAATTTTTTTAGTGAGCATAGTGGTCTTCCTTACAACGAAAATGAACTCAAAAGTATTTTAGATCAAAAAAATTTCTTAAATTATGAACTGGTAGGTGGGGATATAATGAATACTCTCCCATCTTTTCTAAACAGCAACCCTGCTCTTAAATTATCGCTTGTTCATATTGACGTAGATATATATGAGCCTGCAAAATTTATATTAGATCATATTTGTGAACATTTAGTGAATGGAGCCCTAATAATATTTGATGATTACAATATTATTCACGGAGAGACATCTGCCGTTGACGAGTTTTTAGAGAAACATAAAGGATGTGTAATTAAAAAATTACCAATTACCCACACAGCATGTTACTGCATATGGAACCCTCATGAACACAACTAACAAAGAAGTCTTTGAAGAACTCCCCTTAAACTATCAGCCTTGCTTTCGTTCTTCAGCTCTATTTCCATTTTTAATTAATAAAGATATTGACTCTGAAATAACATTCCTTTCCTATTGGTTTCTTAGGGTTAAAGTTAATGATATAAGCGTATTAGTGTCATTCTATGACGAGAATGCTCAAGCCATAAAAAAAATTAAATACACTTTTATTGATATACAAGCATTCTCTATATCAATAAAAGATACGCTTAAGCTTACTAATCAAGATACTAATTTTTTAGGTTCCGTCGAAGTTGAAATCTTTTCAAGCCAAGACTTAAGATTTAGTTTCCCTGCTGTTGTTCTTATTTTAAAATCTCAAAAATTTGCTAGCTTTGTACACACTTGTCAAAGAATTTTTAATACATCTCAAGACCAAACTGTAAATCATAATATAATTGACTCTCAAAGTGGTTTTGATATTTTACCTGACAATGATTTACTCCCTTACATATTTTTTTGCAATGGCAATTCATCTCTCGACAACACTACTCTAAATTGTGAATTTATTAATAATGAAAATCAAACTTTCAAAAAAAAAATAAATTTAACTAATTTAAAAGCTAGGCAAGTATGTTGGGTTGATTTACTCTCAAAGTACGAAAAAGAGTTTTTCAATAAGCAAAAAGGACTTGTCAATATCAAACACAATATTCAGAACTCTTATCCAAGATTTATTGTTGGGAACTACAGAAAAGATAAGGAAGCAATATCAATTACTCATACTTTTTATAACTCTTCAAATAAATCAAAAGATAATAATAATTATGTGAAAAATTATCATCCCCAAATGTACTTTGATTATACCGTCTCTGTTCCTTGCTCTTTTAAAGGAGATTCCAAATACCCCTTATACTCAGAGTTAGTAATATATCCACTCCATTGTCAATTTGATTATAATTATGAATGTTTATTCTTTGATAAATTTGGTACATTTATAGCCAAATCTCCCGTTTATAGTAATAAGGAAGGGGTAGATTGGTCATATATAAATTTTAGAAATATACTGGGAAGTTTTAATCAAATGGAACTTTTAAATACCGATCTTATTGCACAGGTTAACTTCAGTTCAGCTAATAATGAGGTCTCCAAACGTTTTAAACTGGGACTCAATATTGGTCAAAAAAATAAGGAGTTTGATATTCCCTCAAATATATGTTTTGCAGCTTTTTACCCACTTGAAAATTATCCTACTCAAAAAGCTACACTTCGCTGGTTACCATTAGTTAAATCAAGAAATAGCTTTTTTATAGTAACTAATTTTTCTCAATTCAAAAGTTATTCTCAAAAAGCACAAATAACAATATCTTTTTGGTCACAAAGTAAACATGAGCCAATAAAAAAAGAAATTACAATTCAGCCGAATGGATCTTATTGGTTTTACCTAAACGAAAATTTAGATATTAAAAACCATTTAAACGATGAGAACGGTTGGGTTAGTATATCAAGTAATAATTACTGGATATATACTTGGTATTTTACAGATAATGGCAGTGGAATATTTGGTGGTGACCATGGCTTCTGATTCATATTTTTTCTAAGAGAAACCACGTAATATCATCTTGCGAAAAATTATTATCCCTATAGTATATAAAGCCATAGTCTATAAGCCGAAGATCTGAATATAAATCCATGATTTCACCAGCAAAATCTCTTTTAAAAAGCTTTTTTTCATAACCTCTATATGAAATCGAAACTGGAGTTGGATTATAATATTCAGCAATCATAATATATTTTTTTGAACTCGTATAAAGTAAACTGTATACTATATCAAGAATATCTGGATTTATATGAATCAACACACCTTTAACAAAAGACATATCAAAACGATCTGTACTTTCATAGTTTAAAATGGAATCATTTACGGTATTAATATAATCAATTTTTTCTAAATGTTTACAAGCTTGCTCATTAATTTCAACAGCAGTTAATTGACTTTCAGGCTTTAAAGCTTTTATTGCCTTGAGATTAAGTCCTATATTTGCTCCAAATTCAATAATATTAGAAACATTTCTAGTTTTATTAAGAATTTTTGTAAAAAAAGCAATACTTGAAGCTAAGTATTCTGGAGTATCATTTCTTTCAATATATTTAGAACCAAAGTCTCCAGCCCAAAAATCTTCCTGCTCAGTTTTATACATTACATTTTTCCTTCTTGATTAGCAAGTATCATTCAAATATTTGTATTAGATTATACTTATTTTATTACTTTCCCAATATTAATCTTGAAAAAACCTCCTAACATTAGATATTACATAACTCTGCTCTTCACGAGATAATTTAGGGTAAATCGGTAAACTTAAACACCGTTCATAGTAATAGTCCGTATTTTTCAAATTCAAGTTTTGCCCCAATGTTTCTTTATACAAAGTCATTTGGTGAATGGGCACATAGTGTACTTGTGTAAAAATACCTTTTTCTCTTAAGAAATGATATAAATCTTTTCTCTTCTCAGTTAGAATTACATATAGGTGATAAGCATGCTTGTGCTTGGATCCATTACTCTTAGGTAACACTAAAGGAAGCCCTGTCAACTCCTGATCATAAAGCTTTGCTATCTCATTTCTTTTAAGAATAAAACCATCTAACTTGTTTAACTGCGATATTCCTAAAGCAGCGTTAATATCAGGCATACGATAGTTAAAACCAAGCTCAATGAGATCTTGTTTCCATAATTCATCTTTTTCTTCTGAGTTCTTTTTGATTCCGTGAGATCTTAAGAGCATCAATTTCTCATATAAAGCATCATCATTAGTAGTAATGACACCACCTTCTCCAGTTGTGATATGTTTTACTGGATGAAAAGAAAAAGTTGAGCAAGAAGAAAACTCAGATGAACCAATTTTAGATATTTTATTATCGTAGCTAAGCTCCGCACCAAGTGCATGACAAGCATCTTCTACTACCCATAAATTATACTTATCTGCAATTTCTTTAATTCTTTTCATGTCTACAGGTAAACCAGCAAAGTGAACTAAAGAAATACCAATATAGTTTTCATGGTCAGATTTTAATTTCTCCTCAATAGCCTCAATAGAAATACAATAATTTTGTGGATCAATATCTACAAACTCAGGAGTCAAATTACAATATAACATCGCATTTGTCGTCGCAGAGAAACTTAGAGAAGTAGTTAAAACCTTTTTCTCTTCAAGCTTAAGGTTTAATACTCTATAAGACATATGAAGAGCTGCTGTACCACTTGAACAAGCAACTGCATACTTAGCACCACAATACTCTGCTATTTGCTTCTCAAATTCTACAACCTTAGGTCCCTGAGTTAAGAAATCAGATTTTAATGTCTCAACAACTGCATTCAAATCAGCATCATCAATAGTCTGTTTTCCATAAGGAATTTTATATTGCATAACCGACTTCATCACTTATTAAAGTCCTTAACTCTTCTGGACTTAACCAGACATCATTATCACCAGAATTATATGAAAAGTATTCTGATACTTTCTTAGCCCCAGAAGCTTCGATATAATCACAAAGTTTTTTACTTAAAGAATATGGAAGTATTCGATAATGATCATCAAAATCATAAGTCTGATGAGAATCTGATCTCGTTATCATCTCTTCGTGTATCTTCTCTCCAGCACGTAAACCTATCAATTTATGCTCGCAATCTGGAGCTATAGCCTTTGCTAAATCTAAAATTCGATAAGAAGGTAACTTAGGAACAAAGATTTCCCCTCCAAAAGAATCATACAAAGCGAGCATAACATTCTCAACAGCATTATCAAGAGTAATATTAAACCTAGTCATATCTTCATGAGTTATCGGAATAACACCAGTTTCTCTCTGCTTAAGGAAAAAGGGAATCACTGAGCCTCGAGAGCACATAACATTTCCGTATCTTACAACCGCTAAATCCATATCAAGTGCAAATGCATTCGCTGCAACAAACAGTTTATCTGAACATAACTTAGTTGCACCATATAAATTAATAGGAGCTGCTGCTTTATCGGTAGACAATGCAACAACTTTTTTAATATTAGTTTTAAGAGCAGCATTAATAATATTTTGAGCACCGAGTACATTAGTTTTAATACATTCAAAAGGATTATATTCAGTTGCTGGAACTTGCTTCAGGGCAGCAGCATGAATAATAACTTCAACTTCATAAAAAGCTTTCATTAAACGATCTTCATCACGAACATCACCTAAAAAGTATCTAATTTGTGGATATTCTTTCTGACTAAATTTTTGTGACATTTCAGACTGTTTATATTCATCTCGAGAATATATAACTAATCTTTCGATTTGGTCAGCAAAATTTTCAAGTAAATAACCAGTCAATGCCTGTCCAAAGGAGCCTGTACCACCCGTAATTAAAAAACTTTTATAGCCTAATTTTTTCTGCATTATAGTTATTTAGATCTATTCTCAACTTACCACAGAAGTAACTTTTATATCAAACCGAATAAGCCTACTCCAGTGACTTTAATGCAGGTTTAATTATCATCAAAGTAATCGAGTTAATTATTTTAATTTTTATGGCTTGAAATTAATAATGGTCTTATCTAAACAGGAGTTACGCGAAACTCCTTCTTACTAATGTAAGCTGGCCAAAAAACTAAAGATGTACGAAAATATTTTTAGTGAAACCAAGTAAAGTAAATATAGATTTATACACCAATTTTCTAATAGCGACGCAAAAACAATATAGTTGCACAGAGCTAGAGCAAGTTTCACCAGTAGATTACCGGATTTACAACAGGGAAGAAGATTCAAAAACAAAAAATGATCATTTTTTGGAAATGCTAAATGCCTGTGAAGAGAAAGGTTTAGAGCCTAGTTATACTCTATTTGATAGCTGGTTTGCTTCACAGAAAAACTTAAAAACTGTTGCCAGGAAAGGATGAAACTTCATTGCTGACATAAAAGTTAATCGAAAAGTTAGTGAAATTAAAGGTACATGGGTAAGTATCGGTGAACTTGACTTAGCTGAAAAACAAGTTAAGAAGGTTTGGTTGAAAGATTTTGGCTATGTATTAATCATGAAAAGAGAAATGAAAGGAGAAAAAGCAAAATTCACAATTACTAACGATCTTAATCTCTGGGACTATGATGAATTCCAGGATAAAGGAGAAAAAAGATGGGCTATCGAGAACTTACATAGAGGTTTAAAACAGTTGTGTGGGTTAGAAAAATCTTATATGAGAAAAGCACAAGCTCAAAAAAATCATATATTTTGTTCAATTAGAGCATTTATTAAGTTAGAAATATTTAGATACAAAAAAGGAATATCTTGGTATCAACAAAAATGGGATATTGTCAGAGATGCCGTTAGGGCTTACCTACTTTCTTTGAGTTTCGCGTAACTCCTGCTAAAGAGAAATTCATCGAAGAACAATCTCAAAAAAATTTAGTTTTGTTTGATTTTGCACAAAAACTAGATAATTCCATAATTGAAAATTGAAATCATCGCTGGCTCTGTAATAATAAGCTTTACAAACACTGGTATTAAAATGCACTTAAGACCAGGTGATAAAAGAATTCCTCAATCTGAAGCACTTAATTTCGGTGAATATGAAAACAAAGAAATAAATATGGTTCTTAGCTTAGCTCAAAACTGTAAAAATATTTATGACGTAGGAGCAAACTGTGGTTGGTTTAGTTTAGAGCTAGCAGCCCGCTTTCCAAATGCTACTATTCATGCATTTGAACCAGTTCAAGATTTATTCCATGACTTAAAGCAGAATCTTGATTTAAATAAATTTGAAAATATTAAAACATATCAATTTGGTTTCTCAAATCAAAATACTAAAGCTCAAATATACTATGATCCAATGAACTCAGCTCATACTAGCCTTGCAAACACCATTGATAGCCACTCTGATGAAAAGTTAACTGATATAGATTTAAAAACATTGGATAGCTTTACTACTGCAGAAACCAAACCTGATTTTATTAAAATCGATGTAGAGGGGGCTGAGCTATTAGTGTTACAAGGAGCTCATAACCTAATTCACAAACATCAACCAATCTTCTTTTTAGAAATGGTTCGCAAATGGACTAAGCATTTCAACTATCATCCAAATGATCTAATCCATTACCTAAATGAGTATGACTATTCTTGCTATAAAATTCTTGAAAATAATAAATTAAAACTCTACCCACATATGTCAGAAGAAGACTTAGAGTCAAACTTCGTGTTTCTGCAAAATACTAAACATAGGGATTTAATAGCAAAGTTTTCGGTATAGAATATTTATATGTCACTAAATGACTCAACAGCGGTAATTCTTTGTGGTGGCTTCGGTATAATCTTGGATACTGATGCAGGAAGAATCCCTAAAGCATTAATTCCACTAGGGGATAGAGCTTTAGTATGGCACGTAATGAAAAGGTTTTACCTTTTCGGTGTTAAAAAATTTGTTTTGGCCTGTGGCTATGGTAATAACGAAATTCGAGATTACTTTATTAACTTTTCAAAATATAATCTGGATATAGCTTTTAATCAGCAAGACAATACTATAAAATACTACGGTCAAGGTGAAGACAGAGACTGGCAAATCAACTTTATCAACACTGGAATTGAAGCTAACACTGGTGCAAGAATTGCAAGATTAAAAGATTACCTTAGAGATGAAGATAAGTTCTTCGTAGCTTATTCTGACTGCATCTCAAATATAAATATTAAAGACCTTTATGATAATTTTCAAAAAAACTCACTTACGGCATATGTTACAGGGGTAAAGCCAATTTATCGCTATGGTGAATTTATCTGTAGTGACTCTGAAGTAACTGACTATAACAGCATGTCACAGATTTCATCTGAAAGAGGTTGGATTAATGGTGGGTATATGCTGCTCTCAAATAAAATCTTTGATTATATAAACGTAAATAAAGAGTGCTGCTTAGAGAAAGAAGTCTTCAAACAGTTAGTTCAGGATAATGAATTAGAACTATATAAACATAATGACTTTTGGTGTGCTGTAGACCATCAAAGGGATGTTAGTTATTTAAATGATCTTTGGTATAGGAATAATATGTTATGGCTCAAAGCATAGCTACTAGAAATAAAAGTAAAAATATTAGAATCGTTCCATTAGAGTCTGATTTAAAAAATCTTAGCGATATTATCGTCGACTTTGAATATACAGGACAAGAAAACATTGATTTCTCACCCTACGTAGTCAAGAAACCATGGGGCTATGAATATCTTTTTTATGAATGTAAAAACTCAGCGATTTGGTCTCTCTGCCTAAAAAAAGATGCTGGCACTAGCTTTCACTGTCACCCTAATAAAAAAACTGCTTTGTTAGTTTTAAAAGGAAAAGTAAACTGTTCTACTTTTACTGGTGATCACATTTTAAGTAGAGGAGATGTTATTCATCTTGAAGCTAAAGTCTTTCATAGAACCTGTGCTCTAGAGGATAATACCTGGATTTTAGAAATAGAAAGCCCTGTTGATAAAGCTGATCTAATTAGGCTCAGCGATAATTATGGTAGAAAAGATAAAGGCTATGAGTCTTTAAAAGACTACGATAAAATCTCAGAGCGTGATGACTTAATTCAAATCACCCCAGACAACCCAGAAGATCGTTTCCAGAATTCAGACTTTTTACTTACTAAAAATATTGATGATATAAATGCAGTAAATGAAAATGAACTACTTGCAGTATTATCAACTTCATCTAAACTCTTCGAATCAGATTCTCATTACATTTGCCACCCTAGCGCTGAAGTCTTCACTCACAGTACTTTTAAAAAGCATAGAGAGGCACTAAAAAGACTTAAAGATCTGACATTATTAAAAATTACTTTCAACGATGACTAAAATAAAAGTATCTGATTTCATCTGTAAAAACCTAGCTAGCTTAACTGGCTCTAAGCATGCATTCTTACTTTCAGGTGGTGGTATGATGCATCTACTCGATAGTTTAGCTAGAGAAGAATCCTTAGATTATATTTGCATGCATCATGAGCAAGCCTGTTCAATTGCTGCTGACGCCTATGGCAGAACTAAAAACTCAACGAGCATACTATTTGTGACTTCAGGACCAGGAGTGACTAATGCTGTTACCGGAGTAGCTGGGGCTTTCTTAGATAGCACACCTATGATAGTTATCTCAGGACAAGTTTCAAGAGCCTCATCTCTTGATGGTTTAGATATTAGGCAAAGAGGTTTTCAAGAGATTGATGCAATATCACTAGTTTCCTCAATAACTAAATATGCAAAAAAAATCACAAATCCAAGCGATATTAAAACTGAACTTAGTAAAGCTGCAGCTATAGCATGCACTGGAAGACCAGGTCCAGTATGGCTAGATATCCCTCTAGATGTTCAAGCAAGTACTATTGAAATAGAAGAGAATGATACCTGCCCAATAGAACAATTCCATAAGCAAGTAAATGACCATCTCAATCAAGAAAAAGAAAAGTTAAGTAATTTTGATTTAGATGTTCTTCTAGATGAACTAAAAAAAGCATCTAGACCACTTTTAGTGATAGGTCACGGAGTTAAACTCTCAAAAGCACAAAAGGAAATACATCAATTAATTAATTTGCTGAAAATCCCAGTGCAAAACACTTGGAATAGTTTAGATATAATCCATGAAGATCATGAATTATACTTCGGTAGAGCAAATGCCTATGGACCTCGCTATGCAAACATAATCATCCAAAATGCTGACTTAATTTTAAGTATAGGCGCAAGATTGGGGATTCAACACACTGGCTATAATGTCAAAGCCTTTGCCAGAAATGCAAAATTATTCATGATCGATATCGATGAAAATGAAATTAATAAACCAGATTTAAATGTTTATCGTGGCTTAAATATCGATGCGAAAGTATTTATTGATAATCTTCTTAGTAACTTAGCTTCAAGCCCAGTTTCATCTAATTTAAATTCTTGGCTTAATTACTGCAAGGAAGTGAAATCTCGTTTTCCAGTCTATTCAAATTTAGAAGAGTTAACTAAAGAGAAAATCACCTTTGTTGATCCATATTACTTCGTAAGAGAGCTGGCGAGCTTAGCTCCAGATGATAGTGTTGCTGCACTTGGTAGTAGTGGTACTTGTTTTACAGTATCTGGGCAAACATATGCAGCTAAAGAAAAACAAACCGTATTTAATAGTAAAGGCTTAGCATCTATGGGCTATGGCTTACCTTCTGTTATTGGAGCTGCAATTGCATCTCCAAACAAAACAGTTTTTACAGTAGTAGGTGATGGTGGTCTAATGTTAAACATTCAGGAGCTACAAACCATCAAACACTATAGGCTACCAGTAAAAATCTTTATCCTGAATAATCAAGGTTATCACGCAATTCGCATTACTCAAAACACTTACTTCAATGGGATCAAAGCTGGTTCTGATGAACAAAGTGGTGTCAGCTTACCTTCGTATAAAGATTTATCTGAAATTTTTAACTTTAAATATCAGACTATTAATACCAATGACAATGTCATTACACAAATAAATGAATGCTTAACAAGTAATCAAGCAGTAATATGTGAAGTATTCATAGACCCAGATAAAGCTTTACTACCAAAACTTTCGTCATACAAAAAAGAAGATGGCTCCATGGTATCCCGCCCCCTAGAAGATTTAGCACCTTTACTTGATAGAAATTTATTTAAAGAATTAATGATCTCAGAAAAAGATTTGATTGAAGTTAATAATTCATGAGAGAGATACAAACTATCAACGATTTCATAAGTAATGACTACCAGTATATTTTTACTGAAATTCAGGAACTACTAACTAAGTTAAATAACACAAGTATCTTAATCACAGGTATTACTGGCTTTATCGGAAAAAATATTTTAAGAACACTAATTGAATTCAAAAAAAATAACCCTCTTAATATCTCTATCATAGGTATTTCTAGGAACCCTGAAAAATTTCTGATAGAGTATCCAGAGTTTCAAGACCTCACATATTTATCATTAATAGAAGCTGATATTAGCTCACCTAAATTCGCAAATCAAATTAACTTAGATTTAGACTATATTATTCACTCAGCAACAGATACGACAATCCCCGAAAATAACAACGAAGCACTTTATCAATTCACAACTATTGTTGAAGGAACCTATAATTTAATTAAATTAAGTAAAAAATATAAATTAAAACAGTTTCTCTATTTAAGTTCAGGGGCTGTTTATGGCTTTGACAAAGTAAGGAAAGAAGATTTTAGAGAAACAATAGATGTTCACAGCATTATTGAAACAGATTTTCATGCTTACAGAGATGGCAAACGTATTGCAGAAAAACTAGTCCAGAGTTCTTTTTCACAAGACCAATATACTATTGCAAGAGGTTTTAGCTTTTTTGGTGAATACTTTTCACTAAATAGCCATTTTGCTTTTTCTAATTTTCTAAACTCTGTGTTAAAAAAACAAAATATTACAATCAAAGGTGATGGTAAAACCATTCGCTCTTACCTACATAGCTCTGACATGATTATATATATTTTTAAAATGCTACTAAATAAACATGGGAAAAATATATTCAACCTTGGCTCTTCTCAAGAAATATCTATAAAAGAATTAGCAGAATGGATTATTAGTACTAGTAAAGAAAAAAACACTAAGCTAAGTGTATTAGAGCAAACAGACGGTAAAGCAAAATACTACGTACCAGATCTTAGCAACCTAAGTTATCTAGGCTAGTTTCATTATATTAATCAAATTATATATCTAGGTTTATCAATGGACAGATGAGACAAAACTTTAGTTAAATCATAGACATTGAAACTATAGCCCAGAGTAAATATAATCTAAACACACTATGACTTTTATATTAAATAAGGGCTTATAGTTCTCAAAGGAGACTATTTATGAAAGCAGTAATATTAGCTGGTGGTCTCGGAACCAGAATCGCAGAAGAATCTCAAATCCGCCCTAAGCCTATGATAGACGTGGGTAACAAGCCCATTCTTTGGCATATTATGAAAATTTATTCAAGCTATGGCATTAATGAATTTATCATTTGTGCTGGTTATAAGGGCTTTTTAATAAAAGAATACTTTGCAAACTATTTTCTCCATCAATCAAATATAACTTTTGATATGACAAACAACGACATGGAAGTTCATCACAATGGTTGTGAACCTTGGAAGGTTACTATTGTAGATACCGGTGAGCATACTATGACAGGCGGGAGATTAAAAAGAATCCAAGAATTTGTCGGCAATGAGCCATTCTGTATGACCTATGGTGATGGTGTTTCTGATGTCAATGTAGAAGAATTAATTGCACACCATAAATCTTCAGGTAAACTTGCAACACTAACAGCAGTCTGTCCACCAAAAAGATTTGGTGTTTTAAACCTAAATGACGATGCTGAAGTAGTCGGGTTTATGGAAAAACCTGTTGATGAGAAACAAGGTTGGATCAATGGTGGCTTCTTTGTACTTAACCCTCAAGTTTTAAATTTAATTGAAGATGACCAAACCATCTGGGAAAGAGAGCCACTTGAAACTTTAGCTGCAGCAGGTCAATTAAATGCATACAGGCACAATGGTTTCTGGCATCCAATGGACACATTAAAAGACAAGTTAGACCTTGAAAAAATGTGGCGTGAAAATAATGCACCATGGAATACCTGGGATGAAAAAGATCATCAAGAACAAGTCAAAAAATTACTGGAGATTTATACCAAAGCAAATTCTTAAATCAAAAATACAAAGCTGCTTTAACAAAGTAAAAATGTAAATGGTTAATAGTTCTTTACTATCTGATGCACAAGCAATCATAAAAAAAGCTGACTATGAAAGTGACTACACTCATTTTTTTGATGTGGAAAATATTCTTATTCGTGCACTTGAAGAAGAAAAAAAACCAGAAACAATTGCCCAGTTAGCCCATTATTATTCTAGATTAGATAGAGTTGATGAAGCTATATCTTTATTACTAGCGGCTTTACAAATATTCAAAAAATCAGACTTACTGTATGCAAATCTTGGAGTAGCTTACACACGCACAGGAGATAAACAGAAAGCGAAGCAGGCGTTTATAAATGCTATTCACTGTAAAGCATTAGATACTCAAAGTATATATAATTATTGTGTTTTAGATAAAGGGAGAGAGAATAAGCTTGAATCATTTATTTATGAAATTTTAAAAAGGTACTCGCTTACGAATAAAGATAAAGCTAATTTATATTACTCACTTGGAGAGATCTTCCATAACAAAGGAGATTATAAACAAGCTTATGAATACTTTAGTAAAGGTGCTCAGGAAAAAGAAACACTATGTAACTATAGTAATACTGTTATTGAATTAAAGTATCTTGTTTATAAGTTAATCTCATCTACCATTGATGGTTTCAAAAAAAAATTTCATCTCAAAAGAGATGAGCTTGAACCAGAATTGATTTTTATAGTAGGAGTTCCTAGATCAGGAAGTACATTACTAGAACAAATTTTATCTGTTAAAGAAAATGTTTTAGGTTTAGGTGAAACTACTTATTTTCCAGCCTCGCTAAATAAAAAATTCACAAATTTTGATTCAACAGATAATTTCATTAAAGCATTTACTGAGCTAACACTTGATGAGATACATGAAATGAAAATTGCATACTTATCAAAAATAACTCAGCATTTAAATCAAAACTTAAGTGGGAAAATTATTATTGATAAACTACTAGGGAACTTTGAAAATATTGGTTTTATAAAACTGTTATTTCCAGAAGCAAAAATAATTTTCACACAACGTGAGCCAAAAGCATCTGCTTGGTCAAGTTTTAGAATTAACTTTAAAAATACTAATGTGCCCTATTCATACTCTTTTGAAAATATGAATAGCTATTATGATGCCTACAATAACTTTAAAGTACTATGGGAAAAGAACTTTGAAGATATTATCACTTTTAACTATGATAAATTAATCTCAAATCCAGAATTAGAGATCAATAAGCTTTTAAAAGAGTTAGGTATAGACTGGGATTCAAAATATTTAAATTTCCATAATAGTAAAAAATCTGTTCAATCAGCTAGTGCTATGCAAGTTAGAAGAGCCTTATATAAAGATTCATCTTCATCATGGAAATATTATCATGACTATCTTCCAGAAGATTTCATAAGTATTTTTTAAATCTATTACTTCATTAATGCTTTAATTTTACTAATTTCAGTATTAACTTTATACATACCAGCTTTATCAGCATCTTTAGCTAAATTCAAAAATGTTAAAGCATTAGAATAGTCTTTTTTCATAGTATGATAATCTGCCCTAATTAAATGAGTTGTAGTTTCATTTGGAGATATTTTTTCAAGACTATCTATTAAAGTTCCTAATACTGATACACCCTCTTTCGTTTTAATCATAGATATTGCCCTTATCAGATCAGAATATAAGTTAATAGGGTTATTAGCCATGAACTCATCAATAAAAGAATATTTTTCACTAAAATCAAATAGAAGCTTATCATTGCGAGCTACTAATAAACGCCCATAATAGTCATTTCTTGTATACCTAAAAGAATTATTGTTTTGTTCTAGCAAGCAAATCATCAAATCAAAATTCACATGATTTGCAACAGTATTTCCATAAGTATCATAAGGTTTTATATTTGCGTTTTCACGGTAAGGTACATCCATGACATAGAAAAAACCTTCATTACTTAACCTAGAGACAACATTTTCTAAAGCCTTTAAAGAACCATAACCATATGGATAAATCCTAGGAACTCTAGAATCATGTTTCCTGACATAGTTTTGAAAAAGATCTATATAGTTAGCCTCTAAATCAGAGAAATCTTTAGAATCATATGTTACATATCTTTCCTCAATTTTCAGATTTTTGAATAATTTGTCATTAGAATATAAGTCTTCATCAAGTAAATTTTTTGGTTGTGATACTTTTACCTGTAATTTATCCAATTCACCAATATTTCTATTCGAGAACTTCACAGGCAATGCTGGAAACACATCCATGAGATAATTCCCAACAACTAAATCTAAATCATCAAGTTTATAATCTGTATTTATTAAACTGTAGGAACTATCAATATTAAGTAAATCAATAACTTGAAAATTCACATTATTTTCAAATTGATCTAAAAACTCTAAATCCTTTATTTTTACTAGTATATTTTCATTAAAATCAGAAACACAGTAATTTACTTTATCTATAATACCTAGCTTCTCTGCTGCTCTTAAAAAATTATATGAAAATAAACCACTACCGACACCTAGTTCTAATACTTTGAAAACTCCTTTATTAGGATTCATGTCCATTTGATTTTTAAGCAGCAAAGCTAATGACTCCGCATGGGCATATGAACAAGAAGTTTCTGAAGGAATAATATTAGAAGATTTAACTCTAGAGAAGGCGTCTATGCCTTTTTCGCTATAGTAATCAGCGCTTAATGACATTAACTTAGACTTATCAAAGTCTTTCCAGTCGTCAATAACTTTATAATTTGAGCTTTTATTTTTCAATTTTCCCATACCAAACTTAATCCCAGTGACAAAAGCTTGATACTAAATTAGTAGTAGTATTTTTAAGAAATCTAGGTAATTAACTTTACTAGGTTTCTGAGGGAACTGCGTATATATAGTATATGAGCACAGAATTCATTGAACAAACTGATATTAACCATAATGATATAGCTATGCTAGAGAGGCATCTGGAGCTTGGTGATTTTAGTAAAGCAAAGAAGCTATGTATAGAAATATTAAATTCAAATTTAAGTAGCAAACTTCTAGCTTCAAGTTTAATAAAAAACTTTTATATTAAAAGTTTAGATAAAGACAAAGCTCTCCAATTTTTATTAGATTTAAATGAAGAAATCGACAGCTCACCTGAGCTAAAGTTCCAGCTTGCTGATATATTCTTTATGAATAAGAAAAATTATCCTGAAGCTATCTCTTTAAGTGTAAATATCTTAACTGATCTGGTAACAAGGTATAATTACCCAGCAGCTAGAATAAAATTATTTCATGTTTATTTAGATCAGAATAGAATAGATCTTGCTACAGATGAATTAAATGTCATTAAGGAATTTGATGATGTTAGTAATTTACTAAAAGAAGAGTTAGAAGCAGAGCTTCATCTAAAATCATATAAATTTGAGAAAGCATATAATAAACTAAAGAAAATTTGCACTAATGAAAATGCAAGTGTGCATGCATATAAACTATTAGCTGAGTCAGTTAAGTTTAATGATCATGAAAATGTAGAAGAAGTTAAATTCCTTGAAAAAAAATTACAGCATAAAAAACTTTCTTTAGAAGACAAATCCACTGCTTACTTATTCTTAGCCAAAGTATATATGGACTGTAATAAACATAAAGAAGCTTTCAATTTTATAAACAAGGCCTCAAAATTATATTTAAAATCATTTCATTATAATGCGAGCACTGAACTAAATTTCTATAAAGAATGCTTAAAACTACTAGAAAGTCCTGAAATAGATTTCAACAATGAAGAGGAAGAAACCACGAATAGATCACTTCGTGAAAACGTTTTCATATTAAGTTTCCCAGGTGCTTTAAATACTGACTTTCTTTTCTACCTAAGTAATCTACTGAGCTATGAGTATGCAGGAGATAACTCTTACCTATCACATATGCTGCCAGGAGAAAAGAATAGTGAAACATCAATAGATCAAATCAAACAAATTCTTCAGATGGAAGCTTCTGACCTAGACATATTCAGAGAATTCTATGAAGAGAATGTAAAAAATGATGTCGGATATTTAAGCAAAGTTGTTGATACAACTGCATTAAATTTTATTTATGCACCTATAATTAAAAAAATATTTCCTAATGCAAAATTTATTTATATCAAATCAAATAAAGATAAACAAATAGCAAGAAGCTTTATAAGTAATATTTCGACAAAAAATCATCTCGCGAACTATAATCTTAAAACAGCTTCTGAATTATATAATATTTTCACAGATTCAGTTAAAGCTATCAGAGATAAATTCAGTGATAGTTTTGTAGAAATTGATCTTGAAGCAGACTTAGATGAGAATGGTGATATCAAAGAAGATTCATTAGATAGAATCGCTGATGAAATTGGTACAGATTTAAACTTAGAGAATTATCAATCTTATCAATTAGCACCACTTCCAGTTGATATTGAAAATTTAGTAAATGAACTTATTTAAACCCTTACTGCAAAGTCTTTCGGGTAAAGTTTTTTAATTCTTTTAAGCATAAACCCTGCGGATCTTCTTTACTATCACCTAAAATTTTATATATCAAATCATCTAAAACTTGAACTCCAGTCTGATTAATAAGATGTGTACCATAATCAAAACATAGACCATTATCATATCTAATAGAGCTCTTCAATCCTCCAACCTCATTACCTTTTTCAAGAATAATGACAGGTACAGTAGAATACTTAAGTTTAGTTTAGTACGCAAGAACGAGTGAAGTAAAGCAAGAAGCAATCTACACTACTGAAATGAGAAATAGAAGCCCACTTTTTAACCTATAATATATATGGGAGATTAAAATGGAAAACAGCGCAGCAAATATGAGTCAACCTGTTTCTTATATTCAAACATTAGAAGCAAATATATCAGCAATTAATTCTGTAGCAGATACAGTTAGGCACACGGTAGGTCCTAAAGGACTTGATGTAATGCTAGTAGATAGCTACGGTGACTTCAAATGCACTAATGATGGTGTTGAAATCCTTTCATCTATTCAAATCCAGCACCCAGCAGCAAAATTATTAATTGAGATTTCTAAAGCCCAAGAAAAGCAAGTCGGTGACGGGACCACAAGTGTTGTAATTTTTGCAAGTGAAATTCTCAGGTTGGCATTATTAAAAATCAAAGAAGGCTATAAAGTAATCCCTTTAATTAAAGGCATAGTTAGTGCTATTGATAAAGTCATTGAATTACTTGAAAGACTGTCTACGCCAGTAAATCGAGTTGATGATCCTAGGCTCCGCTCTGTTACTCACATAGCTGCACGTGGCGATAAAGATTTAACAAATTTAATCATTAACCTAGCTGAAAGCATAGCTAAAGAAAATAGCTACGAGTATTTAGTCAGTCAGTTCAATTTATTTGAATCTATTTATACTTGTTCAAGAAGAGACTCTGAAATAATTTCAGGATATTTCATCCCGAAAAGACCACACTATCACTATGATTATGATTTCTATGACAGTAAATGCTTAGTAATAGATGGACCGCTAGAACCAGAAGCCTTTTCTAGTGAAGTTATCAGCACTGACACTGGAGTTACTCACTTAGATGAAAGTACCTCTAAACTCTTTTCTGTTGCAGAAAAAATTAAGAACCTGGGTATTAAAGCTATATTCTTAAGTGCAAGTATGTTGCCTAAGCTTGAAGAGTATTTTATTAAAGAAGGAATTTTTGTTTTAAGTAACTTAAGGCAGAAAGATATTAAAGCATTACTCAGAATAAGTGGAGCAAAAAAAGTAAATAGGCAAAAAATTCTCAATGCTGATAATAGTGAAATTAAGAGTGTCTCAGGTCAACTCGAAGCTATTCAAAGAAGTTTCTCACCAATAGGTGTTTTCATAAAAGGAACTTCTGCCTATGAAGCGACCATCTTACTTGCAGCTGAGCTTGAAAGTGCTTTAGCTGAAAAGAAAAGAATTGCAATAGATGCCGCCCATGCCTTTAAAAAATGTTTAGAATCTGGTTATGTATTAGGTGGAGGTGTTGCCGAAATCAATCTAATAGAAAGACTTAAGCGTTCACAAGATTCACTGATATTTAATAAAGACACTATGGCTGGATTTGACTTGGTCGTAGACTCGCTTCCAGCATTATTCAAGCAAATTACCTATAATGCAGGCTTTGACCCAGAAGAGAAGGTGAACCTCGTAAACTTTCATGCAAGTAATAAAGAAGGTATCGATTTAGAAACTGGTAATGTAATAAACTATGATTATCAAGGAATCTTAGATCCACTCGCGACTAAAATTTCTATTTTTAAAATAGTAAAAGAACTTGTTTCTCAAGTTTTAAAAATCAAATTAATTCTTCAGGCTAAATAAAGCTTGCTGGAACCTGATAAATGCTTTCTGTTATTTGATAGACTTCTTCACTTAGGTTTATGACTATGCCATAAGGACAATTATGCTCTTTAATAAAGTTACTGAGTGATTTTAATTGAGATTTTTTTGTACTAGACCCAGATTTAATTTCAATAGGGATAAGTCCTAGTTTAGATTCAAGAATGAAGTCAACTTCTGCACCGTCATGTGTTCGATAATAATAATAACTTCCATATATTAAATTTGACTCTAAGTTTTTCACTAATTGCTCTATAACAAAAGATTCCCAGATGTTACCAAAATTCGGGTGGCTCATCAAATCTTCAACTGAATTAAATTTAAGGATAAAATTAATTAAAATATTATCTCTCATCTGTCCCTTCGGACTTTTTATTAAACGCTTCTTCATACTATTTGAATAAACAGGAATATTTCGCCAGATAAAAGTCCCAGAAGCTATTTCCATATAATTTTTAATACTAGGTTCAGAGATATCTAATGATTTAGCATAGCTAGCATAGTTTAAAATTTCACCTGATGACATCGAAAGCATCTTTATAAACCTCTTATATGTTTCAAGATTAAGTTTTGGAAACAAGCTTCTCACATCTCTATCTATATAAGTTCTAAAATAAGAATTTTGCCAAACGTTATATGTCGTAGAATCCTCCTCATACTTGAGTTTCAAAAAAGGCTCTGGATATAAACCATATGTACAAAGCTTCAGCAAATCATGACCATCATAGTTAAGCTTCAAGTTACAAAACTTTTCAGGCTTTTCTAATAGATGATAGAATTCAGATTTTTTTTTACCTAAAGCTTCTGACCAGCTTAAAGTAGGAACCTCAACAATAGCAACTCTACCTGCAAGAGACTCACTAATGTTTTTTAAAAGCTCTGGTGAACTAGAGCCACTAATTAAAAATTGAGAATTCTTCTTTCTGTTTTCATCTATTTTAACTCTTAAAGCTGAAAATAAAGAGCCCGAAAGCTGAGCCTCATCAATAACAATTAATTCATCTTTATTCTTTAAAAAAAGTTCTGGATCACCATCAATCATTTCAAAATGACTATTCTGCTCCAAATCATAGAATGGTGCATCTGGAGCTACCTGCCTTAAAAGTGTTGATTTTCCAACCTGCCTTGCTCCGATTAAAGTAACACAAGGAAAACTCTTGAGAAGCTTCAAAATAGTATATTTCAAATCTCTTTTTATACTATCCATAAACACATCATACCACCAATACTCAAATACTAAACACAACTTTTAGTATTTGAGGGTTCCGCGATTGAGTTATTGCAAATCTCGATGCTGCCTATTATTTAGAAAACAAACAATAAACCACGCGCAAGCAAAGCCCCAATCCCCAAAGCTAAAGCCCATGAACTAAGCCAAATTAAAGCTGCTGTTTTAAGATTCTTCTCTTTTACCATTACTGCAACTGTTGCAATACAAGGAACAAACAAAGTTAAAACCACACAGACTGTAACTAACTGAGCAGCATTTAATGGAATATCCATTAAACCAAAGGCTCCAAAGTCACGCCTAACCATTCCTAGGATAAAACTTAAAGTTACATCTTTAGGTAAAAGTAAAACCTTTTCCATAAGGGGCTCACAGAAATTTATAATTGATTGAAGTAAACCTGTAACTTGAAGACTAGCAACAAGACCAGCTGCGGTAAAGAAAGCTGGAGTAGCTTCATCTAAAAATATTTTTGAACGTGTCCAAGTTTTTTGGAAAACATTATCTAATTGAGGGATTCTAATAGGAGGGATATCAGAAATAAAATGCCCGCAATCTCCTGGTACTAATTTATTCATAACAAAGCCAGTAATAATGAAGACTATCATCAAAGTTCCACCCCAAATTAACCATGGCATAAAACCACCGATATTAGTAAGTAAACCTTGGATAACCCCTAACTGAGCTGAACAAGGGATCGTTAAACCTAAAAGCACCATCGTGATCAACCTTTCTTTTTCGGTAGAAAGTAATCTAGTAGTAACCGTCGCCATAGTGACGCAGCCACCTCCTAAAATCAAAGGTATAATCGCTCTTCCATTCATTCCTAAACTAGAAAGAACACCATCTGTAAGCACAGCTAAGCGAGGTAAATAGCCAGAATCCTCTAATAGAGCAAGCCCAAAGTAAAAACCTAAAACAAGTGGCATTAAAAGTGCATACAAATAAGTTATAGTAAGAGTTAAAACCCCATAGTCTCCAGCAAGTAAAGTACCAATCGCAGTCATAGGTTTAGTGAAAGCGAGGTTTGCCATAGAAGAAGCATCGATAGGGAAGACCATAGAAACGACGTTTCTTACAAAGGGCTCATAATAAGCCTTAAAGACATTATTTTCTAAAGCATCAACGACATTTCCAGCAACAAAAACACCTAAAAATAAAAATAAAAAGCTGTAGACAACAACAACAGCAATAATAGAACCTAGATATGGATTTAGGATCAAGTCTCCAAGTTTATCTGTCCACTTCATTTCTAAAATCGCAACATTATCATCGATTAAGCTATGAACTTCTGATTGTCTAATTTCATAGATCTCTTTACGCCTTTGAAGGGCTTCTGGAGGAAGAACAATATCATTTTTCTTAGCTAAATCAGCATCAGCTTCAGCAATCAATAGTGCTGTCGCCCTATCTAACACCATCTCCTGATATGGTGCTGAAAAATTATCAACTGCTTTAGAAATTTTCCCCGGTTTAATTTTTGCGTTATCTGCAAAATTAATTAAAGTTTTACGCAGATCTTTTAAGCCTTCTTTTTTCACAGCAGATGCTGCAATAAACTCTAAACCTAAATGCTCTGCAATATTTTCAAGATCAATACTTAAATTTCTACGCTTAGCTTCATCTAACTGATTAAAAATCAAAAACATCGGCTTACCCATATCTGCAAGCTGCTTCGTCAAAAATAAATCACGGTCAAGTGAAACTACTGAAATGACATTGATAATGATGTCTGCATTTAAAATAAAGTCTCTAGCTGCAAGTTCTTCCTCAGAGAGATTTGAAACACTGTAAACCCCTGGCGTATCAACAATTTCAAAATTATAAGAAGAAAGCTCCGCTTCTTTTTCAGAAAGCTTCAACATTCCCTTCGAAACTTCGATAGTGGTTCCAGGGTAATTACTAACATCCACATATGATTCAGTAAGAAAGTTAAAAATGACAGATTTACCGACATTAGGGTTACCTACTAATGCGACATTAATAGTCTTTTTTTTACCTAATTTATCAGTAATACCCATTACTTAATTTACTTTACATTCACAGCGATAGACTGAGCAAAATTATGATTAATTGCAAGCTGACTAAAAGAATTTTTCTTTCTTAGTACAACTGGACCTCTAAAGTTTCTTGATATACAAGATACGATATCCCCAACCCTAAGACCAAGTGAACATAAACGTAACTCAATATCTTCAGGGATAAATTTAATAATGAAGTTTTGACCAGGTCTAACTTCATTTAAATTCATGTCGGTTTTGAGAAGTGTTCTCATTTACTTAATGATTATAGCAAAAAGTCATTTATATTAAGTTAAGTAATAGATTTTTTTGGGTTTTAAAGGCAGTTTTTTAGCTTTAAATACTAATTGCTATGATTATTGAGATGAAAAGTGAGCATTCACAAATAGAAACATGTTCAGTTACAGGTCTTCCTGTATGTAGACGTATGTTCAATATTAATCTTGCTTTAGGCTACGCTGAAGAATTCTACTCACTTAAGGCACTTTCAGAGATGCACGGGCAAGAAATGGAAGAAATGTTTGAATTCGGATACGACTATGTCGAAGCGCGTGAGTGTTTTCGTAAGGAGTGGGCAAAGATGACTGATCCAGGAGAATGTCCTTTAAAAGATGATTGTGCTTTTAAGAAGTGCTTTGATCATTAACTCACCAAATACTCTGAGTTTAATGATTTACTTAAATCAACATTCTTAAGCTTAGCTCCAACAGACCTTGCAAATTGAAAATTAGTATCAAGAAAATCAGAGTCACTTATTTCAGCGTTATCAAGAAAAGCTCCCTTGAAGCTAGAGTTCGAAACCTTAGAATCTTTAATTTCAACAAAAGAAAGATTTGCATCTTCGAAGTTAACTTCGTCAATTTCAGAATTCAGAATCTTAGCATTAATTAAAAGAGCATCAGATAAATCAACATTTTTCAATTTTTTATTTTCAATCACAATATCTGAAAAATCAAAATCTTTATTTAAATCTAGATCCTGAATATTATCCTCTAATTTCAATAATAGACTTAAAACCTGCTTGTCACTTAAAGGAGGGGTAGTTCCATTTGAAGCTAATCTAAGTATTGGGAAAAATAATTTCTGCTTTCCTTCGATATTTGCAAGTTGAAGTAATAGATCTTCACCAGCAGCTTTCTGATCATTAAAATCCTCAGCTTTAAAATATGAACGAATACTTTCAACCAGAGCATTTTTTTCTTTTTGAGATAAGTTCTTTTCGTCAAAATCCATCACATATTTCAGCTCATCTAGTAAATAGATTTGGTCATATAAAGTCTGAATATCAGCTATGTATGATATTTCTTTTCCATTTACTCTTGCAGAAATAGTAGGCGTATTAAACTCAGTTACATCTTTAGCAAAACTTTCATCAATTGCTGCATCTGCAGTTTTCTTCACAGCAAAGATACTCGTATCTTCAAGATGCCCATCAAGAGTAATATGATTGCTTTCAAGTGAAAGGAAATTTGAACTTCTATTCAAAGAGGAGAATATATTAAATAAATTTTCAAGACTTTGTTCATTTATTGGTAACCCACCAAGATTAGTTCTGTATTCTGGAATACCTTTAATATCTCGACCTAAAGTGATTGCTTGATTATTAACAACATCATATTCTTCTTTATTCAAAAGCATTTCAGCCTCTATCCCGACACTACCTCGCTCTAGAAGAGGAATTTCATCAGCCCCAAAGTAAAAATTTTCATCTAATAAATCATTCTTAGCTAATTTACGGTAATGTTCTTTATTAGTGGTAAGCTCAGTCAAACTTATATCGCCTAATGAAGGATAAGCGTTCATATGCTCTTCAAAAAACTTAGTTGCTAACTGTGGTTTATAAAATCTAATCGCTTTACCTAAATTTGAACTTAATTGATTTTTCTGCATCATAATATTTAACAGTTGCTCAATGTCATCATCTGCAAATTTATTAATTTTATTGAGAATAAATTCTGATAATAAAAGATTACTTAAATGATCACTACTTTTTTTATAAGCTTGAAGAAGTTTTGCTGTGTCTACATCATGAAATCCATTAGATAAAGTATTTAAGTAGAATAAACTCTTCGCAGTTAAGCGCATATTAGATGGGGTACTGAATTTAGTAAAGGCATCTAATGAAAAACTCTCTAATTGATTATAATTTTCCCCGAGTTTAATTTCAGGTAAACTCTTATATTCAGAAAACACAAAATATTTTTCATTTCTATCATTATCAAGCTTCTCATCACTAGAAAGATAATGGTATGAATTTCTAGACAGAATATTATCAAAAATCTTAATAAGCTTCTCAATATCAGGCTTATTAATCTCTAACTTATTAATGAAATCACCTAATTTTCGGCGCAAAGCATCTATATAAACTTCACGACCTTGATCTCGGTTATATAATTTTTCATTGAGAAGGTCTTCTGGCTTTGGATTAGCTTTAGCCTCAATAATTAAAGGTTTATCTACTTCAAAGTAACTACCATCAGTTAAAAATATTTTTTTTTCTGAATTTAAGTCCAGTGCAATGTTTTTAATAAGATCTTTATTTTGATTAGGAAATAATATTTTTTCAAATCCATCAAAAAATCGCAAGCTTCACCTTCTTCACATTCTAATTATCAAATCGAGACATTGTACAAAATATAAATAATACGACGGAGGTGAAATATTAAATAATATTTAAATATTAAATTTGTAGAAAATCTTATCAAGTTAAGAGCAGGTTATGTCATTGTATATACACAAAGGAGTGGTTAAGATAAGATCATGGATGGCATTATAAATAATATAGCTGGTGTGAGGTTAGTGAATGATGCAAAATATCAACAGGAAAAGATTAAAAAAGAAGCTACTGTTGATAGAACAAGTGAAGAGGTAGAGTCAGAAGCAGCGAGTCTAGAGAAACTTTCAAAGCACTTATGTGACATGATTGTAGCTTTTAGTGACAATGTTGATCAAGCTAAAACAGACGGCTTGATAAATGAAACTAAACATCAAGAAACGATGAGCACCTTAAATCAAATGAAAGAAGTTCTTGGTCAAGGAGGTGCTTTTCCAGATCTACTAAAGATAGCAGAAAATATAGAAACTGAGATTAAAGGTTTTTATGAGATGGATAAGCCTTTAAAGCCGCTTGAAGCTAATTCAATAAAGCCATTCAGTTCTAATGAATATATGCAGAGAATTTTACATCTTGAAAAGCCCGATGAAGCATTAATTACTCAAAGAATAGAAGTAGAATTAGACTCTAAGCTACCAGCAAATCAAGAATCAAATTTAAGAGTAAATATCGCTTCAGGCAAAATTCCAAAATCAGAAATTTTAGAACCAATAGGGCAAATTAAAGGTAAAAAAATCAATCAAGCAATAAATAACGGCATTGGTTCAAAAGACATATATTTCCTATTAGAGAAGCAAATAGGAGCAGAAAAACTCAATAATATTTTAGCTAAGATCAAATCAAAAGCTAAAAAAAGTCCAGTAGTCAATCTTTTAAATAGAGCGAAAACTGATCCTTCACAAGCTCAGAATGAGGTAAAAGCAGCTGCAGCCTTGATCTACCTTAGTGACCAATTTGCATCTCAACTATCTCAAGAAACTAATATTGGTTATGAAACTGGGATGGATTCAGTTTTAACGGGATTATCAAAACTACAAGCAAAGCATTTAAAATTTGCTGCACTCTCCTTTTCAACCCCAGAGAAGACTCAGTCAATAGTCAATGATTTATTTAAGACTGATACTAATGGCAATATAGAAGGTCTTAGCAATAAACTAAAAGAAACTTATGGGGCAATAACAATGCAACTTCTAAGCATGGACGCGGCTCTTCATATTCCAACAGCTGAACATGACCGTCTATGTGACGAAGAAGGTTATCCAAATGTAATAGAAGAAGCAGCTTTAAAGAATGCACCAAATGTACTATTACACGCTATAGAAAATGGTTTAAGGTTAGATGAAATCCCTGATGGTATGAAAGAATGGAAAAATTACAACTCAGAACAAGATCCTACTACTCATACTAGAGCCTTGATACCAAATAAAGCTTGGTCTGAAAAAATTCCAATGGATGGCTTCTCTATGGGAGTAAATCATAATGGAACTAATAAAATTGTTACGATTAAACAAATTACATCAACAAAGGACTTAGTACAACTAGGTATTGAAGATGGTACATGTTTTATTTCCTCTAAAAAACACAATGACCGAGCAGAAAGTGGTGAGTTTATATATTTGAAACTATCAGAAGGTGATAATTTCATCGGAACAATAACCCTAAAATTTGAAGATATTGAAAATAACAATGAAAATGAGCATGTAAGCTCAAGACTTATAGCAAGTGATAAGGATTACACAAACAGCCAAGTCGTTAAGCAAAAAGCTACAGTTGTAGAAATTAAAAAACCTAACGACCAAGACCCAATTGAAGGGGACCTTATATTAGCTGCTCAAAATAAATTACTTGAAAATATAAGTAATGGAGATAGTATTATCGGCGGTGAAGCATGCTTAGTAAATCCTAAAGAAGAAATCACAAATCACTACCTCCATCATATTAGCCAAGGAACTAAAAAATTAGAAGGCAGCAAAAATAATGAAGGTTTATCCCACCCTACAAATCTAGAAAGTTATTCTGGAGTTACTCATAATGATAGATTAAATGAGATCATAGGTGATAACAAAAACATCCAAGAGATTTACTCAGGAAAATTTAAAGATAGTGGAAAACCCTATGCGCTAGATGTATACGCTAGATTATTATTTGGTCTTAACTCTGAAATACCGGTTTTGCCAAATCTTAATGAACTTAGTGAAAGTAGTGGAAATACAGATGAGGTAACATTTAAACAAATTACATTTGCTGAAAAAAATTCAACTCCTATAATGGCAAGTAACTCAATTATAAAGCCTTTCAGAGCAATGAATTTCGAAACTCTAATGGAGAACTCGGGACTTCGAGACATCACCAATTCTTTACTAGAAGAAGCTAAAGCCTATAGTTAATGTAAAATAATATATGTGTCAGTCTTAAACGGTAAATCCCTCCAAGAATTCCTAAAAACCAACCCGAAAAAAATCATTTTCACAAATGGCTGCTTTGATATACTTCACGTCGGGCACCTACGCTATCTAGAAGCATCTAAAGCCATAGCCCCTGAAGCACTATTAATAGTAGGACTAAATTCAGATAGCAGCGTTAAAGCCCTAAAAGGACCTAGCCGCCCTATTAATAACGAGCAAAATCGTGCAGAACTGCTAAACGCATTAAAACCTGTAGACCATGTAGTTATTTTCTCTGAAAGCACTGCTGAAAGACTTCTAAGAGAAATAAACGCTGATTACTACACCAAAGGTGGCGACTACGATTTAAACGACTTTAACAAATGCCCAGAGTTTAAAGTAGCTTCAGAAATTTCTTGTGAAGTTAAATTAATAAATTTTGAAGAGGGTTACTCTAGCACGAAAAGCATCTCAGAAATGGAACTTTCGCAATAGCCCTATTAATGCTAAATTTTTATTACAGCAATCTCTTTTGCACCTAAGTTTAATGAAGATAAGCTCTCGATTAATTTTAATATTATCCCTGTCTTCACTTATGAGTGCAGCTCAGGCAGAACTTTTTATTAGTCTCAGTAAAAAAGAAGTAACAGTCGGTGAAACCTTAGATTTAATCATTGACTACAACGACCCTAATAAAGATAACCTAAAATTCCCGCTACACACTGACGCCTATGATGTCATCGGCGATGCTAGTAGTTCATCGGTAAATGTCATAAACGGTAAAGTCACTCAAACAAAAAGACAAGTTTACACTCTACTCTTTAAAAAAACAGGAATTATTAATTTACCAATCACCGAGCTTAAATCTGATAATCAAATTCAAGCAAACCCAAATTATCAAATCCGAGTTACCCCTAAAACAGGAGCAAGTACTCCAAGTAGCACAACAGTAAACCCTAGACCTACTACTAATAATTACCAAAAACCACGCAAACAACTAAGCAATCTGTTTGCTCGCTTAGAACTAAGTAACAATAAACCTTATATAAATGAACAAATTCTATTAAAACTAAAAATCTATCACCGTGGTAATTTAAAGAATATCAGTCTCCCTGAACTGGATTTAGGAGATTTTATTCATAAACGCTTAGAAAATGATAGTAAAGAGTATCAAGAAGTAGTAGAGGGAAGAAGATATATGGTCTACGAAATCCCTTATCTTATTTTCCCGATCAAAGCTGGCATCAATAATATTCCGAGTACGGAAATAGATTTAATTACTGTCGGCAAAGCCGCTCAAATAGATCCATTCGATCCATTTACAAGTTTCTCACGTGCTTTTAGTCAAGAAAATATAGTAAAAATCCGCACGAATGCTCTTAAAGTTGAAACTTTAGGCTTGCCTAAACCAAGCCCAGCAAATTTCACCGGTTATGTAGGTGAGCTTAGCGTAAATCACTCTATTAAAAGCTCTTCTATAAATAAAAATGACTTAGCTGTATTGAGCACTTCTATCTACGGTAACGGTAACCCAAACAATATTCCAAGTAACCTTATCGAAGAATCCAATAACTTCCACTTATATAAAGATAGAGAATCAAAAAGCCTTGAAGTGAATAAAGGTATAGAATACTTTAACCTAGAATCCTCAACTGCAATAATTCCAGAAAACACTCTTCAGAAATTCAAGATTAAGACTAAAAAATTGGTAAACTTCAACCCTAATACTAAGTCCTATGAAGTTCATGAAGCTAAAGAATTCAATATAGATATAAAGCATAGCCTCAGCTCAACTAATCCATCAGAACCTGATCCGAATGAAACACCGATAAAGAGCATCAAACGCAAAATTAAAAAAGTTGATCTAAATGAGTTAGTGAGCATTAATCAAAGTAAAATCGAAAACTTCAAAAGTATAAAATTCCAGAACCTTTATCTACTACTAGCTTTCTTACTAATTAATTTATTCAGCATATTAAAGCATCTCTATAACTTCTATAAAATCAATTTTAAAGGTCTAAAGGATGTTAACCACTTCAATGAAGCTGAGACTAAGATTAAAAATAATCTCGACCTTACTTTAATCTCAAAAGAAATTAAAGAATTAAAGAGAAAAATATACGAAAAGCCTGAAGATAAGGAGAAACTTGAAAACTCAAACCCTGAACTTCGAGACAGAATTGAACTCTTTATCGAAAATACCGATAGAATGAATTATGGAGTGAAATTCAACTCAGAAACTCTCGCGAGTGATGATTTGAAAAATAAAGCCTTAAATATAGTAAAGGAGCTAAAAGCATTTTATGGATAAGCAGAAACTAAATCAAGCAGAGCAATTCTATATAAAAAATGAATATGATTTAGCTGCTGATATCTACACTGAGATGCTCGAATTGCATCCAGATAATCCATATTTAATGATTAACTACGCTAATACTCAAGTTAAACAGAAGAATTTTGGAAAGGCTTTAGCCTACTATAATAGAGCGAAATTAGTAATCCCTCGTAACCATGAACTAAACAATAATATTAAACACACCACTAAAACCCTTCAGAACTTTAACTCTCAATCTATTTTCAACTTCATGTTCTTTAATTTAGGTGAATCTTTAATTCTTCTAATAATCCTAAATGTATTATTCCTAATCTTTAAAAACTCAAAGATTCAGCTAATTAAATACTCGGTAATCGCACTATTTGCAATAAGTATCTTAAATACAGCCTATGTCGCCTATAATCAACACCTAAAAAACTACGCTTTTGTTAGCTGCACTTCTACCAGCACCCACGCTGGTAACAACTCTGGCTACCCAGAATTATTTGAATTGAGTGACGGACAAATCATTGAAATCATAGAGCAAGAGAAAGATTGGTCTAAGATTAAATACAAAAATCAAATTTCATGGCTAGAAAATGAAAAATATGAATTAGTTAAGCCATAGTGATATCATTGAGTTGTTCATGACTTCAAGTAAAGAAATCTGCATAATTGATTATCAAGGTGGCGGTAACCTTTTTAGCCTTGAGAATTCTTTTCAGTATTTAGGTGCAAAGACCTTTAGAAGTTCACACGCGGAAGAAATCGAGAAAGCAGATAAAATCATTTTCCCAGGAGTAGGAAGCTTCGCTAATGCGATGCGCCAAATCCATAAGCTAGGTTTAGCTGATGTTATCACTCAAAAATCTCAGTCAGGGATTCCTTTTCTAGGAATCTGTGTCGGCATGCAAGTTCTATTCGCTTCTTCTTCAGAGAGTTCTAAAGAAGATAACTTAGATATCGTCGATGGTTTAAATGTTTTTGAGATGCCGATTCGTAAATTTGATTTCCTGAAAATCAAACAGGCAGAGATTTCAGAAAAAGTTAAAATCCCTCATATGGGTTGGAACCAGGTAACTTTAAATGAAAATAGTGTAAACCCACTATTTAAAGATATTCCTAATGGTAGTGACTTTTACTTTGTTCATAGTTATAGAGCCCACGGTAAAGATGCTGATATTAGTGAAAGTATGCGTAAGCGTTTCCCTAAGCTAGAAGTTGCTCAGACGAATTACATTGAAGACTTCGTAAGTCATATTTGGAATGGTGAAAATCTTTTTGCTTGTCAATTTCACCCGGAGAAGAGTTCTGAGACAGGTTTGCAGCTATTGAAGAATTTTGTCGCTTTGTAGATAAATTTATCGAATAGAGTTATGAGATAAAGCAAAACCATCCTTCACAATAGCTTTTTTTGCTTTACTTATCACATCATCAGCAAAGTCTTGTTCCCATTTAATAATTTTATTTATATATTCATTACTCTCTTTAACTAAGCCCTTATAGACATCATCATATGCCCCCTTACCAGCACTAACTTCTTTTGCAATAAGCGCATCTAAAAACTTGTTCCTATTTGAACCTGAATCTCTAGCATCGATTACAGCAAAATACCTCAATGATTCTAACTGATTAGATTTATCATTAAAAGGCTTAGCGTCAAAGTCACTATTTAAAACTTTTTTCCCTAAATCTTCTTCTAGCTTTTGAAGAAGCTCTAAATTTGAGTCATAAAATTCAGATGAATTTTTACTAATCTCAGACCTTACTATTGCATTATTAATATATAGATCTTTTTGTAAATTTTCTAAAGAAAATCTATCTATATATCCACCGTCATTAACTTCTTTTACTGTGTTTATACTAGCTTGAGAAATCGGTCTCTTATATAGTTTATCTAATTTTTCATCTAAATCTTTCCCGAAGAAAGTTTTCTCAAAATTAGAGTTTTTAAAGTCTTGATAAAAATCTGCTATCAAATTAAAAATTGCTGCCTGTCTTGGACTCGACTGCAATGCAGAAAAAGATCTATTTAATTTTATTAAACCAGTAACCTTTTTTTCTTTATTGTCTTTAGGGTTTACTTCTATTTTAGAATTTTGAATATTATCTCTTAAAGTAGGTGTTCTAGTTATAGCAAACTGATTCATAGAAATCATTGTATAACCGAAATAAAGTAATCTTGATTAGAATAAATTTATCTAACCCTGCGCAAAAGCGTAATAGTATTAATTTCTCGTATAATTTATAACAGAAAGGAAAGATCATAATGAATGAAATTATCCTAAACGGCACAGCCGCGTTTGCATTAACGGGAATACTTTACTGTATTTTCTTCAGCGGAGAATAAAAATCTAAACCACAGTAGGCTGATTTTGAACTAAAGTTCCGATTTCCATACCATAGATAATATCTCTAATCGCTCCAGGTCTACCAAAATCAAAAACTGCAATCGGAATACTATTATCGCGGCAAAGCGCAATCGCAGAAGTATCCATGATTTTCAAATTCTTATTAATAATATCGTCATAACTCAAAGTATCATATTTAGTAGCTGATGGATTAGTTTTAGGATCATCTGAGTAAACACCATCAACACCATTTTTAGCGGTCATTAATAAATCACAATCCATTTCAGTTGCCCTTAAAGAAGCTGCTGTATCAGTAGTAAAGAATGGGTTACCAGTTCCAGCACCAAAAATTACAATTCTTCCTTTCTCTAAATGTCTTTGAGCTTTTCTTCTAACATATGGCTCTGCGATCGAATTCATAGTAAGTGCAGTTTGCACTCTAGTTGCCATACCTCTTTTCTCAAGTACTCCTTGAAGTACTAAACAATTCATAACCGTCGCAAGCATACCTACATAATCAGCAGCTGCTCTATCCATCCCAAGCTCAGTAGATTTCTGTAAACCTCTGAAGATGTTACCACCACCAACAACAATACAAACTTGGACCCCGAGCCTAGAAACCAAATAAATTTCTTCAGCGATTCTGTCTATGATCTGTGGGGAAATTCCTAAACTTCCTTCACCTACTAAGGCTTCGCCACTTAATTTAAGTAAAACTCTACGATATTTGATTTCCATCAAAATTAGATTATAGCTTTTTTAAGCATAGAAACATGGGCTTTGCACTAAAAACTTGCAAAGTAAGATAAATAACTTTAAAATTTGGGAAAATTACTTTATGATCATGATGAAAAGGAGATATTTATGAAAAAAATTTTTGTTTTAACTTTATTATTATTTGCACTAAAAGTTAGTGCTGCACCGACTTATAGCTATAAAGGTGGAAGAACAAGCGTAACACTAAGCTCAGAATTCGTTACTGCTTTAGAAACTTTAGAAATTTCATTAGGCAGAATCAAACCAGCTAGAATTAGAGCGGGAGTAGCTCGTTTCCCTGCTAACTTCTCTGAAGTAGATTTAGCAGACGCATCTGCTGAAATTTTTCATACTGGTGGATTAACTTTAAGCAGTGACACAACTGTTGTTGAATTAAGTAACTTTATTATTGATACCGATGAAGGAGTTTTAACTGGCTCAGTTAAAGTTGATAACTCTATAGTGGATAGAATCCCATTATTTAATGTAACTTTAAGCCCTGATGTTGCAACACCATTACCAGCAACACCAAGCTTAACAGTTCCAGCTTCATTAACTCTTACAGAAACGGCCGCTACAACTTTAAATGCAACATTCGGAGTTGAAGCATTTGCAGCTGATTTAGATGTAGGTAGTTCATCTTCGGCTATCCGTAGAGGTAGAGACTAAAACTACTATTAGTTAACATATAACTAAAAAATAAAAAAGCTGAGCTAAATAAGCTCAGCTTTTTTGCTGTTACCCCAGTTCCTGACAAATAAGTAAACTTATGAGACTATATTTATGTGTTAAGTGCAGCTTACCTTTCAGTACTAGCTTTAATCTATGTTTACCTCGTAATAAATGTAGTTAAAAACCGAGTCTCTTCAAAAGTTGTAATCGGCGATGGTGATAATGAAGATTTAAAATATGCAATTCGTGCACAATCAAACTTCGCAGAACATCTTCCCCTTGCAGGTATATTACTTATCGCTATAGACCTTCAAGCGGGCAGTATGATAGCCATACATATCTTCGGAGTAATACTAATTCTGGCTCGCGTCCTTCACATTTCAAGCCTGCTCTACTTTGAACGCATAAAAAACTTTTTCAAATTTAGAGTTTTTGGTACAGCTGGAACAATGTTTTCTATTATGCTTATGGCTATATATAATATAATTTTGTACTTCACTCATAGCTAAATGGTGAAAAACTAACTCAAATTATTGAGGGCAGTTTACAAAATGCAAGATACTAAATATATTTTAGAAAAAACTGAAGACGGCAGCATTAGCTTTATAAATACAGAGTTTAATGAAAGCTATCACTCTATTATCGGTGCTTATAAAGAAGCACTGCATAAGCATGTTCTTGCCTGCAAGATAGAGGAGCTTACCCTAAATCGGGTTAAAGATCCAAGCAATCGAGAACCGATAAAGATCTTAGATGTCTGCTTCGGTTTAGGCTATAACTCAGGTGTGGCTATGGAAAAAATCTGGGAAATAAACCCAGATCAAGAAATTGAAATCATAGGTTTAGAAAGTGATCTAGGCATTATTCAGAAGATCTCTGAGCTAGAAATCAGTGAAAACTACGAAAATGTTCACAAAATATTAACGAGTTTAAGCAAAGATGTTCACAAAAGTGAACAAGATCAAGAATTTTTGGAATTCAAAGATAAAAACATCAATATTAAAGTACTAATAGATGATGCTAGAAATTCAGTAAAATCACTAGCCAAGAACTATTTCGATGCAGTTTTCTTTGACCCTTTCAGCCCTAAATCATGCCCAGTATTATGGACTGAAGAATTTATTAAAGATGTAGTTAGCTCAGCTAAAGCTGGAGCATATATTTCTACTTATAGCTCATCTCGCTTAGCTAAAGATGGCTTTAAAAATGCTGCTTGTGAGTTATTCGAAGGTCCTAAATTAAACCGCCGAAATGGTGGGGTGCTGGCTAGAAAAAACTAGTAGTGCCATGCTATTATCTTAACTTTATTCGCCGTGAAAATTTAAGATTAATGATTAAAAACAATACTTCTGCAAAATATTACCTAAATTTATTCAATACTCCCAAGGTTCCTGCATTGATTCCCACATATGCAAACAAACGAGTTATAAACCCCTCCGATAGTGAAGAACAAAAACGATATTTACATCGTGTCGGTAAACCAGATCTCAATGAAAAATTTCAAGAGAGATTTGCAGGCTTTGCCATCCCTAACTTTTTTCTAGACATGATTGAAGAGAGTGAAGCTAGAAATCAAATACAGAAACCCTATCCAGATTTAAATGAGGAAGAATTGAGCTCTATCGTTAAAGGTAAAGATTTAATATCAATTCCACATTCACATGAGCTGAACCACATACAGCAAATCAATAAAATCATTGATACCGTTGCTGAAGCAAATCTGGGAAAAGAAATAGTGCTCGCTTTTGAATGCACTAATTTGCAAGATGACAGTGACGTTGAGTTTACACAAAAATTAGGATTATTAAAAGCGCACCTTGACTTAGATCTTTTAAAAGATGATCAGAAAAAAACAGCTCAAGAAACATTTGCAGTACTAGAGCCTTCTATGCATGAAACCGATAGATATATGTTAGAAATTTTTTCTACCGCATACAAAAATCAAAAGCAAGGAAAAAAAGTTGTTCCCTATCATATTGATAAAGCAGATAAATATTTAAATAGCTCAAATGCTATTAAGGAAAATAGAAAAATTAGCTCAGAAATCTTTGAAGTACTAAATGAAAAAAACGCCAAAGATTTAAAATATGAAAATTTATCAAAAATTCTTAACGAACTAGTCGAAAATAATATGAGTTACTATGACTATCAAATTAAACATCGGAACGTCCTACAACTCCTAGATGTTTCATCAGTAAGAAAACAAGAACCTGAAAGTATCATAATTTATTTACTAGGATCAGGACATAGAGATACTTTAGCTATTCTCAATGAGTTAAATGGTCAGGATAAATCTGTAATAATTCCAGTTGAACATCCCGATGATTCCGGAAAACTATTTTCTGCAAACCAAAAAGATCTTGATGAAATTGCAACTTCCAAGAATAAACTTCAGAATCTCTATCAAAGCATCTACAGGAAAAAATACCCTAATGAAATATTAAGTGAAGAGAACTCTAGTTCACAATGGGAATTATTTAAGACAGAACTGAAAAATAATCTTGAATCAGCAGAAGCAAGTAAAAATGTTATGGAAATAATTAAAGAGACTTTAACTCAAGTTATTCAAGAAATTACTAAAAATAAAAGGTAACATCGAGATTTGCTATCCCCGCAGCTAAGCTGACGGAGTATTTCGAACTCCTAATAAATCAACAAAGTAGAGCTGGTAATTCCTGCCATGGAATAGCTTGAACCTCATCAGACACCATCATTCTAGTCTTTGAATTACAAACTAAATAAGTCTCTATTTTTCTATCAAAAAGTTTTGTAAACTTATGCAAACCTTTCAAATGCTGCTTTCTGGGGTTATCCGTGCTTTTAATTTCTATTGCAAGAACCCTGCTCTCATATTCGATAATCAAATCAACTTCCAGACCATTACTGTCACGAAAAAAAGAAATCGGAGCTTTTATAGCTCTATTCTCGAAGAACTTAATGGCTTCAGTAACAATAAAATTCTCGAAGAAGGCTCCAGTCATAATACTATTACTTATTTGTTCAGGGGTGAAGAAACCTGATAAATAATTAGCAAGACCAGTATCTAAAAAATACAACTTTGATGACTTTATAATCCGTTTACCAAGATTATTATGGTAAGGCTGAAGTGAGTATAAGACTTGAGTTTTCTCAAGTAGTGAAGCCCAAGATTGTACAGTAAGTCTACTTACACCTAATTCCTTTGCTATGTCAGTAAAATTTTCTTCAGCACTAATCCTAGTTGCAATCAAACTAAGAAACTTATCAAAAACAGCTAGATGACTATTTTTCAGATTTTGTCTAATATCTCTATTTAACCAAGATTGTACATAAGTCTCAAACCAAACTCTTAAATCTAAGTCTTTATTTAGGAATGGTTCAGGATATAAACTTCTATAAACACATTCAGTCCAAAAAGGTAAATCTCCTTCTTGCTGAGATAATTCTTCAATTGATAAAGTATTTAAGTTTAGAATTGCCATTCTACCAGCTAAAGATTCTTTGATTTGATCCATCAACTCAAACTTTTGAGATCCAGTCAGAATATACATTCCTTGAAATTTTTCATCTTTAAATTTCTTTTCATCTACAATAATTTTTATATATGAAAGTAGATCTGGAGCGTATTGCACCTCATCTATAATGAGTGGGCTTTTGTAAAAATCAAGAAAAGTCGCTGTTGATTCGTTGGCTTGAGTTCGAATTCTCAAATCATCTAAGCTTAAATACTGGTGATTCGGAAAGATATTTCTAAGTAAAGTTGATTTACCTGCTTGCCGAGCGCCTGTTACTAAAATTACAGCAAATTGCTTTGCTAATTTATGACAATATTCACTTAATTTTCTACCTACATAAATCATGCAATAAATTAGTTAAACTTATGCTTTACATAACAATTATGCCACAATTCAACAAAATCCATGCAATAAATTATCACAACTTACATATCGCATGGAATATTCAAGATTTGACATGAGTAAACCAAATTCAATATCAAAATAATCTCCCCCCCACTTATATAAGTATCTTTACAATACAAAAGAATAAATAAGGAGATAAATTATGAACGCATTAAGTCCAGTACAGCCTAATACTACAATTGAAAGAAGAATGGAATTAGTAGGAGATCGACAAAAAAAAGATATTGAGGCAACCCAAAGAGAATACCAACAAATAGTACAAGAGCAAAATACATCAACAATCAAACAACAATTTCAAAATTTTATGAACTCGATCTTTCCTGATCAACCCAAACCAATAACTGACAGTTAATATTTAAAATTATAAAAAAAGAGAGCCGTTAGGCTCTCTTTTTTTAGTTAATCATCCCAATCATCAATAATCGCACCCTTCGCATACTCTGTAGCTCGGGTCTCAAAGAAGTTAGCATGCTCTTTACCATTAACCATAAGGTTCATCCATGGTAATGGGTTTTCTTCGATATCATACTTAGCTTCTAAGTTAAGGTCTGAAAGACGCTTATTAGCGATATATCTTAGATACTTCTTAACATCTTCAGGCTTTAAGCCTTCTACTGAACCTAAAGTGAAACAAGTATCAATGAAGTGATCCTCTAATTCAATCATCTCATCACATGCCTGGTAAATTTCATCTTTAAATTCTTGAGTCCATAACTCTGGATTCTCAGCGATAAATTCTCTAAACAGCGCACAAACTCCTTCAGAGTGAAGAGATTCATCACGAATAGACCAAGTAATGATTTGACCTACATTCTTAAGAAGTCCTCTACGTGGGAAGTTCATAAGAATTGCAAAGCTTGCAAATAATGCAATCCCTTCCATGAAACCACCGAAGATAGCTAAATTCTTAGCGATATCGTGCTTAGTGTCTACTTTAAAGTTCTGAAGATACTCATACTTATTCTTCATCGCTTCGTATTCACGGAAAGCACTATATTCTACTTCAGGAAGACCTAAAGTATCGTTTAAGTGAGAATAAGCCCACACATGAACAGTCTCCATCGCAGCGAATGAAGTGAGCATCATAGTAATCTCAGGCTTAGGGAAAATCGGAATTAACTGACTATTATAGTTATTCTGAACTTCAATATCACCTTGAGTGAAGAATCTTAGTACCTGAATAATAAGGTTAGATTCCTGTGGAGTAAGCTTAGTTTTAAAATCGACTAAATCATCAGCCATAGGCACCTCTGTAGGTAACCAATGAGCTTGTTGTTGAAGTTTAAAGTACTCGAAGAACTGTGGGTATTCAAACGGCTTATAATGTGCTCTTTCACTTAATAAGTTACGTTCTAGTGTTTTCTTTTCTTCTGTTTTATTTTCTTCCGTTCTTTCTTCTGGCGTCTTTGCCTCTACTACTTTATCTTCTACTATTTCTAAATTGTTGAGTTCTTTTGCGTTTGCTGCCATGCTTTTCCTTTTTTTCGACAAAAGTACCACATATAGTGTTTATACCACTATTTCAAACCTATTAAACGCTATATGGGGTTGCTTGTTTATTCTAGTTTATCATCAAATCCATCTAAATTTTATGAAAAATTGTTCCATTTTTAAAAAAATTATTATTTTCATATTATCTGGATTGCGCTATACGAGCTTTATTGAATTAGATTTCGCAAGCTCGGAATAATAATAATAGCTTTTTTTCGGAGTTCTTTTATAAGTTTTTTGATCAACATGTATTAAACCGAAGCGCGGGTCCATACCTAAAGCCCATTCAAAGTTATCAATTAAGCTCCAATAGAAATATCCTTTAAGGTTTAAACCCTCTTTCATAGCTTTATGCAGTGCCTTAAGGTGATTTTTAATAAAATCGACACGATAATCGTCTTCCAAATCTAATTCCGAGTCTTTTTCTATATGTGAGTAACCATTTTCAGTGATATAAACTGGTAGATCTCCTATCAATTGCTTAAATTTATGGCTAGTTAAAACCCTATAAAGGCCCTCAGGGAATACTTCCCAGCCTAAAGAGTTGTATTTAGGGCTTTTCCCAGTGAAAATATCTTTATAGTTCTTAGGAGCTTTCTCAAGCCCCCCCCAAAGATCAGAAAGTAGTCCAGAATTAGCAGGGTCTCTAGCTAAAGTTGAGAATTTATAAATAAATCTGGTGTAATAATTTACTCCTAGAAAATCTAGACATCCCATTTCTAGACAGGATTCAATAAAACTCCAATTATGTAATTGATTTCTAATAACCGCTGGAACCTTATCTAAATCAGCCCTGCGCGTTAATCGCTTACCATCTGCGTCTTTTATATCTGTATCAGAGCTAACAAAACCCTGCGCATTATCTGAACCATTTCCACTGTACTTATTTTGATTAGTTGCCTCAAATTCAGCTTCCTGTAGCGATTGGAAGAAATACATATTCTGGGAAAACCCAACCCTATATTTAGGGTCAAAAGCTTTGATACTTTTATAAGCAAGCTCATGTCCTGTGAGTAAACCTTGATATGCCTTTAAATAGCCATTCCAATCTTTAGTCTTACCAGGAGGCCAGATTCCACTCTCATAACCAAAGCCTAGAAAGATGTTTGGCTCATTTATAGTTATCCAATCCTCGATATCATCACCGAAATAATCAAGTAAAATGTTGGTGTAGTTATTAAATTCACATGCAGTGTTTGGGTTTTCCCAACCACCTTGTTCAGCTAACCATGAAGGCAATACAAAATGTGTAAGTGTCGCAAAAAGTTTAATCGGTCTCTGGGAAGAATCCTCTTTAGCTCTAAGAGAATCGATCAATTTTTTATAGTAAAGCAAAGCTTCTTCGTTAAAATCATCTTCTCCACGGTGAATTGTCGCCCAGTTAAAAGAAAATCTATAAGCTCCAGCACCTAGTTTCTGGATTAAAGCTATATCTTCATCTAAATGCTCAAGATGTTTAACCGCATCACCGTTTCCAGTTGGTGGCAAAACTTTTCCAGGTTCATCAATCCACTTCGCCCAGTCAGAGAGTTTTTGAGAATATTCATCAGGGTGTCCTTCTATCTGAAAAGCAGCTGTAGCTGTGCCCCAGAGAAAATCTTTCGGGAATTTAAGTGTATTCGGGTCAAAGAAACATGAAAATAGTTTTTGAACTGGGTTCATATATGTATTTTATGCCACTTCTAAATAACAATTAAGCCTGGTAACTTATAGAATAATCACCCTTAACAGTCTCTCCTGGCTGAAGGAATCTAGCTGAAGCTTGGAGAAGACCTTTTGCTTGAAGTTCACTTGCATTAGCAGCACAACTAATAGGTTCGATACATAAATGTCCATCCTCACCATTAAAGATAGTCGTATGATTAAACAGTTTATTATCCTGGCTCACTTTAATAGTGCCGCCATCTCCTAGATTAATAATAGATTGAGCGTAGCTTTTACCTAGCTGAGGATTAGTGTAATTATTCAGAAGACCAGTATAAGTAGTATCAATTAAACCAGACTCTTTCTTAGATGCAGGGATTCCAGATTGAATCTGTGACTGTTCAGGTGGAATCAAATTACCAGTAGGCATTAAATTCTTATCGACTTCATACTGCTGAGTTACTGGTGCAGAGAAGTTTGTACCTTTATCGATCTTAATATATGGATGGAAGCCTAAGCCCACTAGAGGGTAAACACCATTATTTGCAGAGCTCTTATTACCAGTATTAGTAACCTCGACTTGAGTCTTCATCTTCTGAGCTCCAGTAACTGGATCTTTCATCATGATATAAGCCATCTTGAATTCAGCTTCACCGAATTTCTTCTTCAATACAGGATCATCCTTAGTATTAAACTTATAAGTCACCTTAAGATCACCACTCTGATTCATTTCTGCCTTATCTAAGGACCATTTATTTTTATAAATCCTGCCGTGGATCATATTGCCATGATCATAGTTAAAGGTTTTTTTCGTGAAAGGCAGTTTCTGCCATAGTTTTTGATACCAAGGCATAAGTTCAATTGTTTTGCCATTAGGCATAAAAAGCTTAGTTTGATCAGTTCGGTTTGGCGGTGAAATGAGGGGAGCACCCTGAATATCCGGCACATAATTTTTAGCAACTTTATTCTTCATCAGTGGCGATGAAATAATCTCCCGCCCAGCTAATTGAAGATTCATAATATTTGCACCCAAATCAGGGGCTAAAGCCATGGAACTTCCATCAGGCATAGTAAATCTATCTAAACTAACATCTTTGCCTTGAAGCTTTTTCTTCTCATCTGTTTTATAAATCCCTAACTGCTTTAACTTTTCTGGTGCTACTTCCTGCCAAGATAAGTCAGGTCCCATATTCATACGAGAATCAACTTCGTTAAATCTGCTTTGGTCTATCGCAGAGAAAGGAATTTTATCGAAACTTATTCTACTTGGACCTGGTTTTATAGCGTTTTTTGCGTTAGTGTTTGTGCCGCCTCCGGCGGCATTAGTTTCAGGCTTATTAAATAATCCTAAGCCAAACATGTATTAATAAATTATACTTTAAATAATAGTTATTTGTTGGATATTTTTGTTTAACAACTAAATGCTACAAAATTACAAAATAAAGAAATTTTGGAAAAAGTTTTTTTTAGGATCCAGGAGTCCTTTTTCCCTTTTATACCTATATTCGTAGATAAAAGGCATAAGAATAAAAATTATAACCCCTATAAAGAGGCAGATATCATTCTGTAAAGCTTCAGAATTTTCTAACATGTTACTCTAAACTCCTTTTATCTAGATCTTCTAATATTCCCCTGCTCTTGTCAAGAAAATAATACCCTAAAGCTAACAAGAAAATTGATACGACAAAACCATTAAAATAAAAATTCTCTGAACTATATGATTTATCGGCTAATAATCTCAGTATTATTATTCCAAACGGACTAGCTGAAACAAAGCCTATGTTCTTGAAAATCTCAGCTCTTAACTTTTCTGATTTTTCATATACGACCATAAAATTAATTATGGTCAATTTTCTTGGTAATTTTTAGGGGTCATTTTTCCGCAAACTAAAACTATGCTTTAGCCATCAGCTCTTCTGCAGAAGTGATTTTACCTTTAATCGCGGTAGCAGCTACAGTAGCTGGACTTGCCAAATGTGTTCTAGCACCTGCTCCCATACGTCCAGGGAAGTTACGGTTAGTACTAGAAATACATCTATGCTCAGGAGCAACTACTCCCATACTCATTCCTAGACATGGACCACACGAAGCGTGTGTCCAAAGTGCACCAGCGTCTTGGAAGATATCGTGTAAACCTTCACGCTCAGCTTGACGTTTAACATCCTGTGAACCAGGAGTGATAATCGTAGGAATAGAAACTTTCTGTCCTTTAAGGATTTCAGCAGCGATTCTCAAATCAGAGATTCTAGCGTTAGTACAACTTCCAATGAAAGCTTGATCGATTTCTAATTCTTGTAACTTATCACCAGGCTGTACTCCCATATAGTCTAAAGCTTTGTCATCAGCAGCTTCTGGAATAACACCATCAAAGTGAGCAGCTTCACCTGGATTAATTCCCCAAGTAACCATAGGCTTAAGAGCTGAAACATCAATCTCAACTTCAGCGTCATAAACAGCATCTTCATCAGCTGTAAACTCAGCCCACTTAGCTTTTAGTGCTTCAAATTCAGCAGAGTCTTTAGGGATTTGTTCTTTATCTCTTAAATACTCAAACGTAACTTCATCAGCAGCGATCATTCCACTAGTAGCACCAGCTTCAATCGCCATATTACAGATAGTCATACGCTCTTCCATGTCTAGGTCAGCGATAGCATCACCAGTATATTCAAGGACATAACCTGTTCCACCTTTAAAACTAATCTTCTCGATAATCGCAAGAATAATATCCTTAGCGTAAACGCCTGGCTGACGCTTACCCGTAACATTTATTCTCATAACCTTAGGTTTTTTAAGTAATAAACACTGAGAAAGCATCGCACCTGCATTTGCTGTAGTACCGATACCTAAAGCGAAACAAGCAAAAGCACCATTGGTACAAGTATGACTATCACCACAACAAAGTGTCGTACCTGGCTGCACGTAACCTCTCTCTGGAGCTACGATATGACAAATACCATTCTCACCAATATCAAAGTGTCTGATACCATGCTTTTTAGCCCATTTTCTTAAAACACTTGCCTGGATTGCAGTAGCGGTATCTTTAGCTGGAGCTACGTGATCATTAATCGCTAAAATTCTAGTCGAATCAAAGATTCTACCGTCAAACTCTTCATCAATCTGAATTGCACCCTGTGGAGTTGTAATCTCATGCGCAACGATTCTATCCATGAAAATTAGATAGTTATCACCTGGTAATTCTTCTACCGTGTGTGCGTCCCAAACTTTAGCAAAAAGAGTTTTTCCCATAATATAAGGGCTATTTTAGCAAATTTGGGCTGATTAAATTAAGTTAATCATTAAGCTTATTGCAAATTGTTAGTATTGCTTGTGTTTAAACTACTATGGAGACCTACCCTCTATTTCTATTGCAGTATGCAAATCAAAAACTGAAAGAGCATGGAAAATCTGCTTTCTTCGATGTTCCAAGTTCTCAGAAAATAATTCCGCGAAAAGAAGTTAAGGAATATCTAGCTCAAAAAATTTTACTATCACAAATACGTGAGCAAGATTACCAAGATGGAATTCAAAAAAGAAACTTAAATGATCAAGAAAGAAAAGCTCTCAGGGATATTCACCAATCAGACCAAAGCATAAAAAAAACCGAGGAAATTTTAGAAAATCTAGATCAGTTTGTGACAAGGTTTTCAGAATTAGATTCATTAATGTCTTTAAAAAATATTGACCATAAAGATCTAGAATACAGATTTTATGGTGCTGCTCGAAATTTAATGGAAGCCTTAATTTTAAAAGAGCTGGATGAAGCTACTGAAAATAATAAGTTTCTTGGCTTAACAGTTCGAGAAATCTTTGATAGTAAAGAGTTTAAAGAAAGCTTAGAGTATAAATTTAAAATAATGAGAGAAAAACTATTTCTAGTGAACCCTGATATTAGCAGGAAACTAGGAATTCACGATCAATTTCCAATTCGTAAAGAACTGGTAGAACTCTTTGAAGGAATTATTGAAGATTTTGATTTACTTGAATATGAAAAAGGAAAACCTAAAAAGATTTCAGCAGTAAAAGAACCCAAAAAATTTGCAGAATTAATAATGCATCTATTTACTGGAACGACAAAAGAAATCGCTGAATCATTTAATGGAATTATAGAAACTGCTCTAAATCATATTGAAGAAAATAATTTAGGTATAGCTAAATACATAGATGGCTTTCTAAAAGATATGTTTAATCTTATGAAAGTACCTATACTCGAATATAAAATCTAATCCAAAATATCATCAAGCTCAGCTGAAATTTCTTTAGAAGCTTCTTCAAGAAATTCTTTCTCTTCCTCTATAAACTCCTCAGTCTTTTTAGCAGCTGCTTTGAGCTCTTCTTTCTTAGATTTAATATCTTTAAGCGTAGTTTTACTTTGTCCTTGAATCTCAGTTAACCAAGCCTGAAACTGCTCTAACCAAGTCATAGCTTTAGCTGGCTGCACGTTAGCTTCTTGCTTTACAGCTTCTGTAGTTTCACTGATAGTTTTTTTAGCTGCGTCTAAAGACTCATTTGCAAAAGCAGGTGATGATAAAAGTACTAATGCAAAAGCATAGATATTTAATTTATTATTCATAGTTGTTAATCCTCTAAATCAGCTGAAATAGTTTCTTTCAGAGCTTTTTTTGCTTCAAGCTTAGCTTTAACTTTTTCAGCTCTAGCATTCAATCTATCTTTAGCGTTAGCTACTCTTTCATCAAATTTAATATTTGCAGCTTCTCTTCTAGCAGCAATTTTTTCTTCTAATTCTTTTCTTTTAGCTAAAATCTCTTCTTCAGTAGCACCATTAGCTTTCATTCTTTCTTCCAAGTTGGCTAATTTATCTTCAATTCTTTCATCAGCCACAGCAAGCTTCGCCTCTCTTTTAGCTTTAGCTTCAGCGATTTTAGCTTCTCTTTCTTGTTTTTTAGTTTCTAACCAAGCCTGGAATTGCTCTAACCAACCCTCACGGTTTTTAGAAGCTTCTGTTTTAAGTTCTTGAGTTTCTACCTGAGCTGCCTCAACTTTCTCTTCAAGCTTTTTGATCTCTTCATTTGCCACTACTGGGCTTGCAGCAAAGCTTCCTAGTAAAGAAAGTGAAACTAATAATTTAGAAATTTTACTCATATGCTTTGATGCTAGCATAAATCATTTTTTTAGTGATTAAAAGCACTTTTCTTAAGTTTTGAAGAGAAGAATTAAGCTTTATTGTAAAATCTATAAGGATGAAGATTTCCCTTAACTGGCTTAAAGAATTTGTAAACCTTGAAAATATTTCATTGGACGCGTTAGTAGAAGAACTAACCATGAGAGCTTTTGAAGTCGAGGATATTAGTACTTTTAACGATAATATCGACGAAAGAATCGTTTTAGGTGAAATCTTAGAAATTACTCCTCACCCTAACGCAGATAAACTTCAAGTAACAAAAACAACTATTGGTTTTAACGAAGATGGTTCACAGAATATCAAACAGATCGTCTGTGGCGCGAAGAATATTAAAGTAGGACAGAAAGTTCCAGTTGCAACTTTAGGGGCAAAGCTCACTAATATTAAAGGTTTAGAAATCGCTATTAAAGAAAGTAAAATCCGTGACGTCAAGAGTTGTGGCATGCTTTGTGCAGCTGAAGAAATCGGTTTAAGCGAAGACTTTGTGGGCTCAGTAGTAGAAGAGCAAGGTGATGGTATTTTCATTTTATTTGAAGCGGATAATTCTAAAATCCCAGACAGAGCTAAAGATTTTAAAGTAGGTACTAAAATTACTGAGGTTCTAGATATAAAGAAAGACTTCGTTTTGGATATCGGTGCAAGAAGTAATAGAGGTGATGCTCTTTCCCTAGAAGGACAAGCAAGAGAGATTGCTGCACTATTTAAGCAAGAATTAGTTAAGAAAAATCCTCCTGAGTTAGAAACTTATACGCAAAAAGAAAGCTTTTCAGTTAAACCAGAAATCACTTTAGAAGACGAATGTAGTCTTTTCTACACTCTTTCAGTAGAAGGAATAGAAGTTAAAGAATCACCACAGTGGCTTAAAGACAGGCTTACGGCTGTGGGTATGAAAACTATTAATAATTTAGTAGATATCAGTAACTATGTTCATTTAGAACTAGGACAACCGATGCATTTCTACGATAAAGATAAACTTAGTGAAGACAAGCTTTCAGTAAGATTCGCTAAAGCTGATGAGAAAATCAAATGTCTTGATGACAAAGAATATGACCTAAATGAAGCAAATCTTCTTATCACGAATAAAAGTGATAAAGAAGATATTCCAGTAGGAATCGCTGGGGTAATGGGTGGCTTTGATTCACAAATCACTGAAACTTCGAAGAACATAGTTATCGAATCTGCCATATTTAAAGCTGCAACAGTTAGAAAAAGTTCGAGGTCAGCAGGAATAGAAAGTGAAGCTAAAAAGCGTTATGAAAGAGGGGTTGATAAAATCAACACTAAAAGAGCCATTTTAAGATCACTTGAATTAATCTCTAAGCTTGCAGCAAGCGATTCCGGAATTAAAGTAGGTTCACTTGAAGTTGCTGGTGATGAAGAAATTCATAGAAATACTGTAGAGCTTGATTTAGATAAGTTAAATAAATTACTTGGACTGGAGCTTTCTATGGTCGAAGTAACTGAGATTTTAAAAATGCTTGATATTGAGTTCTTAGGAGTAAATACCTTCTCAGTTCCAAGCTATAGAACAAATGACATCACTAGAGAAATAGATTTAATAGAAGAAGTAGCGAGATTATATGGCTACAACAATATCCCAGTTAAGAATCCTGAGATGTTAGACTTCCAGTCTAATAAAGACTTTAACAAAGTTAAAGATACGATGAGTGCTAAGACTTTAGTTAAAAACACTATGGTAGCGAATGGTTTCTCACAAGTAATTTTAAGTAGTCTTGTCGGAGACTGGGCTATACACGAAAATATTGCAACAGTAAAAATGTTAAACCCACTTTCTAAAGAGTACTCTGTGTTAAGAAACTCTATGCTTCCTTCATTACTGAAAGCAGCACAGAAAAACTTTGCTAATGATAAATCTAAAGATATTAAAATCTTTGAAATTGGTAAAACCTACACTGTAAAAGTAAATGAAAAAATAAAATCAGAAGATGTTAATGAAACTGATAAGTTTGCTTTTGCGATTATTAAACAAGAAAAATCTTGGATCGATGAGTATAAGCCTAAAGTAGAAGAAAAAGATTTCTTTGAATTGAAAGCTATTATCGAAAAGATTTATAAACCAGCAAGTTTTGCTGAAATTAAGTCTAATCAAGGCATCTATAGCTTCATGCATCCCGGTATCGCAGCGAATATCACTTACCAAGGAAGAGAAATCGGTTATCTCGCGAAAATTCACCCAGCTATAGCTGAAGAATGGGGTTTACCTGTAAACACATACTTTGCTGAGTTAAATCTACCAAGAGTAATTAAAAATAAATTTAAAGAGCCGATTAAAAACCCTGTGATCGAAAGAGATATCACAGTCGACATTAAGAGTGCTGTTAGCTTTAATGAAATCGCTAATACGATCAGAAAAGTTAAGTCTAAAGACTTGCTAGATATCAAATTAATTGATATTTATGAAAGTAGTTACACTCTAAGAGTTCAGTGGCATTCAGCGAAGGAACTTAGTAGAGAGCATGTAGATGCTGAAGTAAATAAAATCAAGGAGTTCATGACTAAAAACTTAGATGTTGAATTTAGAGTCTAATATGGTACTGAATAAAAAGATATTAATAACTATAGCCTCAGTTTTGTTTGCGCTTGTGTGCTTAAGTTATTTATCGGCATTAAACACCATTTTCATAAACGTTTCAATTTTAAATTTACTCATGGGTGAGCTTGCTTTAGCTTTTGTACTGAACAGCCTAATCTTCCCGAGCGCAAACAATAAAAGAGTCATAGAGTTATCCACAAAATACTTAATTATCACTGCTGGTTTTTTCACATTAGTAGCATTTTTACCAAGTTCCAGTGAGCAAGAAGTTTTCAGCTATTCTAACTACAAAGCTGGTATTCCACTTAGTGTTTCAGTTAACTCTTATGCACTTTTACTTACAAATATCTTTGCTTGTTTATTTTTATTTTTAAATCACAAACTAAAAGCCGTTAAAGAAGAAAAAGTTTTCTATTCATATAAAAAAGCTGATATTGGTGCAGAAATCTGGGGTGAAGAAAAAGATCCAGAAAAATTAGAAAAAGCTGTTAAATCAAAGGAAATGGCAAGTGAGCTTAAAAGTGAAGTAAATGAAATCTTTGATATTTACTTAGAGCGCTTCCATGAAGAGGAAGAGCATAACGTTGATAAAAAGCTGGAGAAACTAGAAAATGCTTTAGTAAAAGCCATTAACCCTCAAATTTCAGCCGCACTTTGTTTAAATGAGAATTTTGAAAAGTCAGAAGATACTGTATTTCACTGGGAAGGAATAGAGAAAGAAGATCTTTCAGCACTATTTCAAGACTTTGATAAAATTTCGACAGAATCTGGTACTGGAAAGCTTTGTCAGTGTCTAATTAACCTAGATGAGACTTGGTATATGATCGCTCAGTACCGTGGAATGTATTTAGTTCTAAAATCTCGTGAAAATGAATTTTCAAATCTGTTAGATGTTTCCTATAAAGTTTTTAAAACATTAGGCTAAGCCTTAGCTTGATATAATAGTCTAGGAAAATGATCAACAAACTTCTAGAGTTAGTAAAAAAAGCAAAAGCAAGTGACTTACACATCACTCCTAATGAACCTCCAGTTCTTAGAATAAATGGTGTTCTTAGAAGAACTGAAATGCAGCCACTGAGCCCAGAGCAAGTAAAATCGATTTGCTACAGCTTTTTAACTGAAGAACAGATTAAAGAATTAGAAACTACTTATGAAATTGATTGTGCCTATGGTGTCGACGGTGTCGGTCGTTTTCGTATTAATGTCTATAAAGATAGACTTGGTTACAGCGCAGCTTTAAGGATGATCAGCTATGAAATCCCGACGATTGAAGATCTTAAATTACCAGACGTAGTAAAAAGATTAGTTCACCTGCCTAGAGGCTTAGTTTTAGTAACTGGACCTACTGGTTCGGGTAAATCTACGACGCTTGCTGCGATGGTGGATTGGATTAACAGTAACCGCGCAGAGCACATTCTTACCATAGAAGATCCTATCGAATTTATTCATAAATCTAAAAACAGTATTATTAACCAAAGAGAAATCGGTAATCATACTCACTCATTCTCTAACGCTCTGAGAGCCGCTCTTAGAGAAGATCCAGATGTAATTCTAATCGGTGAGATGAGAGATTTAGAAACTATCTCCCTTGCAATTCGTGCTGCTGAGACTGGTCACTTAGTCTTCGGTACTTTACACACTTCTTCAGCTGCATCTACGATAGATAGACTAATCGATGTTTTCCCAGCTGATCAGCAAGCTCAAATCAGAACACAGTTAAGTAATTCTCTAAAAGCGGTTTTAAGTCAAACTTTAATGCCTAACCGTCAAGGCAATGGCAGGGTGCTTGCAATGGAAGCGATGTTAGTTACTTCTGGTATCGCAAACCTAGTTCGTGAAGCGAAAACTTCTCAGATATATTCTGCCATCCAAACCGGTAAAAATGTCGGTATGCAGACTCTAGAATCTTCACTTGCAAGTCTTTATAACAATGATTTAATTAGCCTTGATGATGCAATGGCAAGAAGCTCTAAAGTCGATGAACTTAAGAATTTAATAGGTAACGTCGTAGCAGCCTAGCTTCGGAAGTCTTAGGCGCCATAGGCGCCCAGTCTGCTAAAATCTTATTCGGTATGGATATATTTGCTCTTCTCGGAATAATCATTTCATTATTAATGCCTTTTGCATTATTTGCGATTTATCTAGTCTTCCTAAGCCCAGGAAACCTGGTTGACTGGCAAATGAGATTATTTTTAAAGCTAGGCTTAATGAAAATCGATAATTTAGATAAAACAGCTATCCAGCCTAACAGCATCGATGTTCACATCGGTACTCACTTCGCTCGTCAAAGAGAAGATGGTAGCTTTGAGGAGTTTGATGCTAATGAAATTATTTTAACTCCGGGGGATTTTGTTCTAGGAACGACTTTAGAATATTTCTACTTCCCTGCTAATCTACACGGTTACCTTCAAGGAAAAAGCTCTTGGGCAAGACTTGGTTTATATGTAGAGTCTGCTGGTCTTTTTGATAGTGGTTTTGAAGGAGAAGGTGTAGTCGAGCTTACTAATCAAGGTTGTGCGCCACTTAAATTAGAAGCTGGAAAACCAATCGCACAGATGATATATATGAGAAACTTACCTTGTTCACATCCATACGGTAAGAAAAAGCACTCTAAGAGTAACTATCAGGGACAGAAAGGTGCTCGTCAGAGTGCGCTTGACTCAAGTGTCGCTACAGTTTAAACTGGGCTCATGCTCCGCTACTTATTTAGTTTATTTTTCTTAAGTTTATTATTTATAAATTTCAATTCTATTGGAGCTAAAACCGTTAGCACACAAGAGAGTTTGGCTAATTTATCCCTAGTGAATCTTAAATTTGAAGAAAGAGACGAGACTTTTAAGATCAAAAAACTTCTAGGTATAAGAACCTGGAAGAAAGATGGAATTAATGTAATTAGGTTTTTAGCTCAAATGGAGCCTGCAAACTCTCTAGGAGTTAATCCAGATTTATTTTTATCACTGCATTTACCACTAACAGAAAACTACGAAGAGAAAGCTTTACAGAAAAACATCAATAAATATTTAAAAGCAGAGAGTGGCTACTCCTTTTCTTTTACTAAGCCAGTTATAGCTAGGACTAATAATTTTTCAAATGATGAATCAGGGATAGAAGAGATTTATATTAATGATTTAACTATGACTAAAAAAGGTAAGAGTAAATCTTTTCTAAGTGAATTACTTTCAGATAAAGAAGCTTTAGCGATTAAACAAAAAAATCCTTCTAATACTTTTCTCTACGCTAAGTCCCGCCTCAAAAAGAGACAGGGTTTAAACCAACTAAATGTTACCGACTATAGCTCCAACAAAACCTTAATGGGACAAATCTTCAATGCAAACAAAGAAAATATTGAAGAAGCTCGCAAAAATTTTAAAGAATTTAAAGTAGAAAATTTTTACTCGAAAAGATTTCCTATTAAAGCTTCTGCCACTAAACAAACCAAATTATTTGCAAAAGCAGCAAATAGATACAGTGACATATTCAACTTTGTCACTATAAATGATGGTGATAAAAAATTAAAATTACAAATCCCTGTACTCCATGACTCAGACGTTAATCTAGCTACAATCCAAAAGTCTGAAAAGGTTATGGTTTCTATTTTCAAATCAAAAGGTCCATATATGGCACTTATAAAATTCCCAAGTGAGTCACATGAATTTTTAGCATTCATCTCAGCAGGAACGCTCTATGACAGCTCTTACACAAAAGACTACAATGATGCATTAGTAGAGGATATTTACTTTTTATCAATTCGTAAATTTGATACTTTAAGCTGTGATGATATCTACTGCATAGCAGGGAAAGTGCTTGGTAATATTCCCATAATCAAACTTAAAATCACAGATAAGAAAACAGGTGGGGCTAAAGAATACACGACTTCCCTTGGGGCTTATGAAAATGAAGGAGCTGTTATTACTTACCTTACCGCTTTAAGCATCGATATCGGAGATACTATTAAAGTTTCATCTAAAATCGCTGATAACTACAAAAACTATCATTTAGGCTCTGGACTTGCAGGGAAAGGGGCTGTAGATGCAGCCTATAACCAGGAAGGGCATGAAATTATGTTTTATATTCATGATGGGATCTAGAATTACTAGTCAACGAGAACTTCTTTACCCTCATATTTCAAATGAATAGTAGAGTCAATCAAATCACCCTTTACCATTCCGTCTCGAAGACCTTTTTCGTATACTTTTAAAAACAAGTATCTCTTATCATCTTCCCCTTCTAAAGAACATAGTAAAACCTCTACGAGAGGGAAATCTGGATCTAATGATTTGATAAGCTTATTGATATCTTTATTAAAAACCTCTAACTTCTTTTTGAAAATTTCATCATAGTTACTATCCCAAGATTTCTTTCCCCCACTCATTTTTAAAAAATATTTTGAATTTATATCTAAAGCTTTAGACATTGATGCTCTCAACTCAGGAAGAAAGCGATGCGCTAGGTATTCAAAAGCAGGACTAGTAATAGTATCCTTATGCTTATCAGAGCTTTGAAAAATATCATATAAGCTCCCTTTCATACCATCATGTGAATGCCACTGTTGATAAATAGGTTGTTGGTTTTTAATAATCCGGGAGACCCCATCATCATCAAAAGAAATTCGTGGGCGGTTTTTATTTGCAATAGCAGCATCTCTAAAATTTTCGAAACTTGAAAAATTAGACTTTGTAGCTAAAGCAAGTCTACTGGTTTCTCTTGTATGATGATCTGTATCTTCATTACTAACATGAGGACTTATACCACCACACAGCATATGAAGCATTGAAGAACAGACACTATAACCACCAGAGGCTTCTATACCATAATTAAACTTTTCTTCATCCAAATCATAACCCAGCTCTTGCTTATCATGATCATCAATAATTAGACCACGGTACAGAGCATTTAGAATATCAGTAAATTTCCTGAGAGCTTGTACATCTAAATCATCCTTACAGAACTCTTTTAAGGCATCCCGCTTATTATCAATATTAAAATGATATTGCTCTGTAACAATAGCTCCATTCTTAACAGCATTAATATCATTTTTTATTTCATTTTTATTCTCAATTTTAATTATGTCAGAATCAAAAAATACTAAAGGCACATCTGCATCTTTATCAGAGACCTTATTCTTAGTCATCAAACCAGTTAAAGTCGGTATAGCTTTAAAACCATTTACCCACTCTGGAACTACGGCTGAAATAACATTTAAATCAAATTCAGGGTTATCTTTTTTAAACTCTTGTAATTCTTCAAGCCTCTGGTTCAATTCCTTAGTATTTTGTCCATTCAAAAATAAGAACACTGAACCAGACTCCCCATTTGGGAATATCTCATTAAGCTCTTTTAAGGTATTTTTCAAATTACTTTCAGAACTATGTGCAGATATAGAAACAATCGTATTAATATCTTTATCGGCATATTTTGCAGCAAATTGCTTAGATGAACGATTTGCTAATTCATATAAATATGGTTGATAGTCTTTTAAATTATTCAAATACAATTCTGCAGACCGCTTAAATCCAGAGTCTCTTTTAAGAAATTTACCGTCTTCAAAAGGGAAATAGTCTTTAATAACCCTAAATAGTTGAGAGCTAATATGTTTATCTCTATGAGAGTCTATAGTATCCAGAGACAAGTTCCTTACTAATTTTCTTAATTTCACTTTAGTATTAGAACCTGAATAGTTTTCAAGCAGAGCTCTAACTTTAATATTTCTAAGAATTTTCCCCAAAGCCCTTTCTTCTGGATTATCACCAGCAATAGCTAGATCTCCACTTCTAGACAAGTCATTGTAAGATAAACTTGCAAAACTCTCTGAATCTTTAATAATTTTCTTTGAGTTAATTTTAGGGAAGACGGTGCAAGGGAATCCAGGCTCAATATATTCGCATTTCAATGAGTGATCATTCGCTTCTGGAGCATTTCTCTTGTTTTCAGGTAAATTGTACACACTGGCTGCACCAAGACTTGCTTGAGGAATCTCAGGTGGTAATAGTTTTATATTTGTACTTGTAAGCGACACCACGACATTCAAGATAATAACACTATCTTGAATGTTTTATCTATCCTAAAAATAAATTAAAATATTGAGTCAAAAGATTATATATAAAAGAATATTCAAAAACTTGAAATACAAATATACATGAGTTAAAATACTCAAGATAATGCACGCCTAATATGTTATTAGATACAACCAAAAATACAAGAACAAAAACAGAGCAAACCTTGGGAAACAATAAGAATATCGCAAGTCAAGATGTTCAAAATTTCTCACTTCTTAATCCAGAAACCGAGATTGCTATGTCAGAACGTAATCTAAGAAAAGAAGGGTTCTATTATGCTCAACCTCTTTCCCAGAAGATAGAAAGTTTACTTGTTATAAGTTCACCGACTTCAGGTATCTTACAAAGCGCCGATAATAGCTTATCAATTGAGCTTCAAAAAAAGATTCACCCTTTAGATGGTAATAAATCACCGATTTGGGTAATCCAAAGAAGAGATAAAGCAGCCTTTTTAAAAATTATAGATAAACGAGGTTTTAGTCAGACCCAACGTATGGACCCTAAAACTGAGATAGGAGTCTATAGAAAATCATTACAAAGAGCAAGAATTCCTAATAGCCAGAAAGTTACCGAACTTATTAATGAAAGATTAAAGAATGAAACTAGTGATCAAGTGATTTTAGATACTAAGCTATCAAAAGAAGGAAAAGAAGACCCACTTCATCTTAGCAAAAAGCTACCAGGTCACTGTTCACAAATAGCTCACTGGACTTTTAAACAAGAGGATCAAGAAAAGTTTGAGAGATTAATAGAAGAACTTGTTGAGTTAAAAGAAAGTGAGAGATTTATCAAAACTGAAAAAGAATTTGGAATTAATACTAGATACTTAAAAGAAGAGAAGTTCAATACTGACCTAGTAAATAGAGTACCTAAATTTATTAATGATTATTCTGGCTACCTTGAACTTAGTGAGGAGTCATATACTCCTCTCACCAAAAAGCAAGGACAAGAATTTTCATTATGGACTACCCCCAAAGAATATTTACAAGATATAAATAATTTTGTTAAAAACAAAAAACTACAAATAAGTAAGGAAAACACTCAAAAACAAACTCCTAGAAAAAAGACTGTTAAAGACACTTTTATAATCAATAATGAAAATAATCTAAGAAAATTATTCAAGGAGCACAATATTGAAGCTTTTCCATACCATCAGAAGATTTTAACAAGATCAATTAATAATATATCTGATGATAAAGCTGAACTAAGATTTATTAATCCTGAAAACAAAAAACTAGAAGTAATTGAGTTTACGATAAAACAGTCAAAGAACTCTAATAAATATATAACAAATATTCAAAACCTAGATAAAATCATATTATTTCTAAAATCAAATTCTCAGCAATACTCCCCAGAGCAGGAGCTTCAAGTAACAATCAGGGCATTTAAAGAGGCGAAAATAAGCAATTACAAAAATAGCTATGAGTTAATAATGAACTCATTAATTCAAGAATCAGACCATAATGCATACATAAAATATATAGACCCTCAAACTAAAGAAACAGAATACATAGACTTGAGAAAAAAAGTTAATTCAAGATCTGGAAATATATGGACCATAAAAATGGAAGACTTAGGAAGATTAAATAATTTCATCAACGCACAAAATACTTCCATCTATAAGGAACTTGACCCAGACAAAGATATAGGGCTAACAAAACATTACCTAGAACAAGCAAGAATCCCAGGATTTACAAATTTAGAAAAAGCAATCCAAGAATATATCATTGAAGAAGATGATAAAAATGCAAATTTATTTTTCAATGATAAAGAATTAGAACCTATTCATCTAGAAAAAAAAGTTACAAAAAGCTCTCACAGAAGTATAGTCTGGAGCTTTAAAAGAGAAGATTTAAACCGTTTTTTAGCTTTCCTTAAAGATAAAGAGATGATTTCAGCACAAATGATATCAAGAGATAAACTTGAAAAAATTGATTCTAGTAAAGAGATTGGAATATACAGAAGAACACTATTAAAAGAGAAGTTCAATAATGCTCACCTAATACCAGAATTAGTTCTCAATAACCTAGTACAGAGATCTGAATCAGAAGCTATATTAAGAAGTAAGTCTCAAAATTTTTCTGATATTACATTATTGAAAAAAGTCCCTGAGAAAGGTGGCGGACAAATTCCAGTTTGGTCATTTAAAAGAGACGACCTTCAAAGTTTTGAATTATTCCTAAAAGAAAATAATCTCAACCAATTCCCGCTTGTTGATTTTGAAAAGGAGTTACCAATTAATGTGAATGCACTAAAAAAAGAAAATTTTGAAAACTTTTCAACTTTACCTAAATATTTAAATGATGCGATAGACATTACTGACGAAGATAATGGATTTATTGAATTTGATGATACACAAGGAAATAAAACCAAAATTAACTTTCAAAGAAAACTTTTGCCACCAAGCCTAATTCCAGTATGGTCAATTAATAAAACGGATATAAATAATTTAAAAGCATATTGCTTAACCTCACTCCAACAAAAAACCTTACTGCCAAATATTGAATTGTTAGAAAGATTGGAAAATATTAAGAAGCATGAAATTCTTGATATCCCTACTGCAGCATCAAAAGAAGAAAGAATTGCATCACTATTTTTACAAAAGCATGGATTAATTGAAGATATTAAAATCGGTGAAAATTTTCAGATACCATTACTTAAAAGATTTAAAGGTGACTTCTTAATAAAGATGGGACACCAAGACAAAATATTATTAGAATACCACCCTAAAATTTGGGATAAAAAAAGACTTTCAAAGCTTATATCTGAAGATAAAGACGAAGCTTTAGGTAATCTAACTTTACAAAAAGTTTATGCAAGCTTAATTGATAAGACTCCATTTACTTCAACAAAACTTGAAGAATACAGAATAAAGTTAATAGATAAGCTATTAGATGATATGAAAATATTCTACAAGCAAGACTCAAAATTCCTAGAAGAACTAAAACTAACATTTATTAACCTAGAAAATAATTTTGATAATTTTTATGAATCAAATAAAAAAAATATTGATGATATTTTTTCTAGAGATTTAAAATATCCATCACCAGCGACAAAGAGCGGTACTAAAGAATACTTCAAACAAATAGACTTTTATGATTTGCAAAGACTTCTTTTGATAGATCAAATGAATAAACAGGAAGCTTTAAAAGTAAAAAATATTCCACAAAAATATATCAGGATTGAAAACATGAATGAATTAAACCACCTAGTCTTACCACGCTTTAAACCTTCTACAACTCTTTCTCAAAAACTAAATCTTCAAATGCTTAAGAGTCAACACTTAGCTAAATATGTTTTAGCAACAGTGAATAAAAGAAATTTAGATAAATTTATTGATAATTATAATGAAGTTGTAGAGAGAACTAATAAATTTGATGCCAAAGTATCAGCGACTTCATGATTATCTTCTTAATAACGTTTACTAATACCTAGATATTTAAAATCGTACTTCAATAAAGATCAAATCATGAGAAACATTCTTCTGAACTTGATTAAGATAAAGAGTTCCTTCATTTAGGCTAATATGGCAGTTTCCAACTACCCAAAAGAAGAGGATAGCCCCCATACAAAACTGGAATAAAACTCCAACTTTGTATAAAAATGCTAGGATAAAATCATGGCGAAATATATAAAAAGAGCCTTGGAAGAAAAGATCCTTACTGCTAGTAAATCCTTTTCAGCATTGGTTATAACTGGTGCAAGACAAACGGGAAAATCGACTCTTGTAAAACATCTTTTCCCGAAAGCAGAATATATCAGTTTTGATGATTTATCTTTGAGAAATTATGCAAAAGAAGATCCAAAAGGCTTTTTAGGAGAGTTTCAAAAGCAAGTCATACTTGATGAAATCCAAGAAGTCCCAGAATTACTTTCTTATGTAAAGATTGAAATCGATAACAATAAAGAAGCTGGAAAATTTATTATCACTGGCTCTCAACAGTTTTCTCTAATGGAAGGTGTGCAGGAATCCCTTGCAGGGAGGGCTGCTATTATGGAACTTTCAGGATTTTCGTTATTAGAGTTACAAGGTATTCTCAAAAAGACTCAAACATGGGAAAAGCTTTGCTATAAAGGTTTTTACCCTGAATTATGGATAAACAAAAATCTAAATACCGAATTATGGTTTGGTTCTTACATAAAAACCTTCATAGACAGGGATGTTAGTAAACATCTTCGCGAGAAAAATATTTTTAACTATAGCCGCCTAGTCGAATTACTAGCAACACGAGTAGGGCAGGAATTAAACTTTAATAATTTATCTAAAGAGCTAGGGGTTGATCTAAAAACAATCCAAACCTGGATATCGTTTCTAATCAGATCACAAATCATATTTTTAATTCCACCTTATTTTAAAAACTTTGGGAAAAGAATTACTAAAAAACCAAAATTATATTTTTATGATACTGGTCTAGTAAGTTATCTGACTAAGCATAAGACAGCAGAATTAATTAAAAGTGGTCCCATGCAAGGAGCACTGTATGAAAATTTTGTAGTGAGTGAATTTGTTAGGCAAAATATGACTAAAATGAGAGAAAGTTCATTATATTTTTATAGAGAGAATAATGGTTTAGAAATTGATTTAATTATGGACTCAGCAGAAAAATCATCATGCTTTGAGATAAAAGCATCTGCAACACCAAACATTGGACACACTGAAAATCTAAAAACTATTTCTAAGCTTTTTGATAAAGAAACGAAGCTCTATTTAGTTTGCTCAGCAAACTCAGGTACTAAGCTCCCTGGAGTTAAAGTTTTAAATCATAGTGATATAGACATTAGTGACTTCTAAGCACTTCATTTAAAACATTTCGTTTTGAATGAAGATTAAGCTAGACTATGGAAACTTCCCCCTTATTAAATAATCAAGTTGAAACTATTATCTTAACCGTGCTACAATCCCCGCCCAGGGCAACCGCAAAGTGGGCTAATACATGTGTAAGCCTGGCCAATAGCGAGTATTCATGACTTAATAGAGTTGT
>JABSOS010000011.1 GCA_013216135.1 Candidatus Caenarcanales bacterium | reverse complement strand
AAACAATCAGGAGCTAGAAAAGGAGTTGTACGAGTTAGTAATTTCTAAAGAATCATAAAGTTTAATGGTCTAGAGCCCTTTGTAATATCAAACAGAGAATTTGATGAGAAAGATGCAAATGGTCTTAAACAAGCTTCAGGAAAATATAACGACCAAATGGTTGTAGCCAAAGTAGTAAATGGACAAATCAAATTAGTAAGTAATAAAGTTTTTGATGTATCAACAACTCCAGATATTGGATCGAATTATCATCGAAATGATAGAGCTGTAGTACCTGATGGCATGATAGAAAAGTTTCGTGCAAACTCACGAGGCTATAAAACACCAGGCACAATTGCTTTTGACATGGTAGATAGTGGTTGGGATAGAATTCAAAGAGTTTTAGCTGGTTCAGGAGCATATAACAGATTAGATGAAACTGATAACCCTACATGCATCTTCCATACTGGCGGGAGCAATACCGCTGGGGGACAGGGCTGCATAGTATTCAAACCTGAAGACCAAGAAACAATAAAAAATCTTTTAGCTTCTTCTCAAGGAGGAGAATTTAATAAGCTAGTCCTGGATAGTGGTAAGCAGACTTTAAATACAGTTGCATAAATTTTATCAAATAAAAAGTAATACTGACTTTATATAAAATAGGATAGAGATCACAATGACAACAGCTAGATACAACCCATTTGCAAGATTATGGTCAATCACTAAAGATGTGAGAAATAGTATTACTCGCACACAAAATGTAAACCCTAGTGATGTAAACCCTAGCAGCAATGTATCACCATCTAATTTATCACCTTCAGGTTCTCAAAATATTAGTCAAGAGGATCTTGAAAGAGCAAAATTATTTGCAACATTCGATAGAACCAAAGAACACTGTTCTTGGACTAGAAAACCATTAACGGCATCTGGTAGATGTGTTTCAGCAACAATGAAAGCTGCACAGCACGTTCAAAAAAAACTTGGTGTTAAACCAATGGGCAACGTAATATCTTCTGTAGTTGATGAATCTGCAACTGCTCAAGTAAAAGGTTCAAGCATTAAAGACATGCAAAAACTTTTCGATGAAGGAAAGTTAAAAGTTGGAGATACTGTTTCTTTCACGAAAAAAGGCAACTTAAACATGGGGCATAAAGCTCTATCAGACGGTGGTCAAGGCACTAGTAACCATGCTGCAACTATAACTATTTTAATGGACGATAATGGTAACCCGATTATGAAAGATGGGAAATATCAAATCGGTTTAATTGATAATGCTCATGGTACTAATAAAGACGGAGAGAACCTAGCAGAGAAAAAAATTATTTCACTTGAAGAATTTGAAGGATTCGTAGGAACCTACAGCCCTTATATTTATTCAGTTGGTCGACCTGATTATGGAAATTCAACAGTAGCTGTAGCTTAAAAGGAAAAACACAATGGTATTTCAAAGTGCTTTATTACCACAAACATCACAAGCCCCAGCTACAGAGATTAGTGGTATACCACCTACAACTCAAAGACCTCAAGTTGCTCCAAGACGTAGAAGAAATGTCTTTGCAAAACTTTGGGAAGCAAGCTTAAAAAGAAAAGAACAAGAATTAAGAAACCAACAGCCAACACCACAACAAAAAAATGAAACTTGGCAGCAAAATACTGGAGCAGTTCCAGAAAATACAGAAACTGGTAATACAACAAGTGATATTAGTGGAACGACTACATTTTCAAATGTCAGTGATGAAGATTGGTACAACACTGTGGTAATGACTGGTTTTGAAGGCAGACCTGGCTTAAGTACTAGTGGGTTAGATGATTATGACTATATATTAGGTGTAGTCAGTAACAGACTCACTGACAAGGGTGCAAAAGCTTGGGGAAGTGAAGATGAAAGTCTAAAAGGAATGATCTGGGCTCCACAACAATTCGTAGTAATGGCTGATATTGTCAAAGGGAAAATGGCTGAAAATGGAATTACCTCAATCACGTCTAGAGAAGATGCCATTACTTTACTTGAGTTTAAGTTTGGAGATAGAGCTAAAGCTGAAGAATTTGTAGATGCAATGGATGCTAGAAGAAATGATAGTAATAGATTAAATCAAGCATTAACTGCTCTAAATGGAAAACATTCTTGGAAATCTGCTGAATCAAATCCAGCAGGTGGAGTTCAACTAGCTGGAGCCGGTGGTAATAAATTTCATGCCTAGAAAGGATAGATATGACAGGTACATATACTACAGCTCCTATAAGAACAGTCCGCGAAGATAATTTCTTCGAACAAAGAATTCTTAGACGTGAAGACGTGCAGAGCTCTAGACCAGTAGGTACATTTTCGGGAGTTAGTAATGGAACATTTGAAAACACTGCTCCACAAACAGTTCCAACAAATACTAGCAGACGTAACCCTTTTGCAAGATTAGAAAATATTAGTAGACAATCAAGTCCAACAAGTAGCCCTAATCCAAATGAAGTTTGGCGCAACAGTACAGTAAATACAAGTCAATTAAGAGGCGGTACTCTTAGTCATATTTTCCTAAATAGCTTAGAAAATTTCTATGCAGCAGCAAGAGAAGATGGACACACGTATCAAAGAAAAGACCCTACGAATACGAAAGGAATGGATTGTTGCACTGGTCCATGGAATTTCTTAAGAGCATTTCTTAGTCCAGAAGACTGGGCTAAATTGAAGCCTCTTAAAGAAAGAGCTTACAATATGAAAGATGCTAACCTCACTAAGGAACAGAGGATTAGAGGATTTGCAGGTGCTATTGGTGATGCAGGCATAGGAACTACACAGAAAGTTGATCAAGCCTTTGTCGATAGTCTAAAAACAAAGTCAGATGAAGAAATAAAAAATAGTTTAGTAGGAAGAGTCGCTACTATAACCGGCACAAATGGAGATCACGTTTACGTAATCTCTGATGCCTGGAAAGATCCTAGTACTGGTGAAATAAAGTATAGAATGCTAGGTCCACATATAGAAGGCGCACAGATTCAGGAGGGGGGCAGCAGCGGTATCGGAACGAGAACCAAAGTTTACTCACTCAAAGATGATATTAAACCTGGAGCACACATGCACATTGCAACCTTAAATGATGATGTTATTCAAAGAGCGTTTCAGAACTCTTCTGGTCAACAATTACTAGCTAAGGTTAAGGGTAGAAGCCTATCCACCACCGCCTAAATATTTTAATAAACCTCTAAGATTTAATATGCTAAGATATTTAGCCTTATGGCATCAAAGAAAGGTGTAGGTAGTACTAAAAACGGCCGCGACTCGAAGGCTAAAAGACTTGGTGTAAAAAAATATGCTGGTCAAGTAGTTAAGGCTGGAAATATTATAGTTCGTCAAAGAGGTACTAAGATTCACCCTGGATTTAATGTTATGAGAGGTGGAGATGATACGTTATTTGCTGTTGAGCATGGAGTTGTTGAATTCTACACATCTAAAGGCAGAAAATACGTAGGTATTCAAAAAGCTGCTTAATTAACTTTTAGCTTAATAATTTATATGAAAAATAAAAGAAACCTACTTGATTGAAGGTTTCTTTTATTTTTTTATGAAGAACTTTCCAAATGTATATTTTTGTCAATTACTAGAATCTATTAACTTTGTATTAACATATCGATTCATTACTAAAGATAAAGGTGAAAGTTAATGACAGCAACAAGCTCTACAAATCAATTTAAATATATTGAAACACCGAAGTTAATTAAAGGTAATGAAGCTACACTTGCACCTAAAGTAAAAGCAATTGAAGCAAATGTTAAAGACACAGTAGAAGTCTTCACTGATTTTATAGATGAATTAATTGATACCCAAGTTCAACTCGGTAAAATTACTGATAAACAAGCTAAAAAAATCAGAAAGGATAAAGGATTTCGTGAATCAGCAGAACAAGTTGCTCAAAATATCGCAATGTCTAAAATTCACCTGCAAGAAGAAGCAACAAAATTAGGCACAAACAATATAGAGCCGATGTACACGAAAATAACAGAGGCTCAAAGCAAGCAATTTATTCAAGAAATAAACGATAAGTTAACTGTGCATGGAGTTAATTTGAAAATTTCAACACATCAAAGCAAAGATCTTGCAAAGAAAGCACAAGCAAAATTAGTTCCACCTAGTCCACAGCAAACAACTAATGAACCAACTATAGATTTAGAAAAAGAATTCAATGACATAAGTGAATTAAAAGATGCCCTAGAGGATATTTTCAATCAATCACCAGAAACGATTAATCAAAGCCTTGCTTTAATTAGCGATAGTGAAATCAAAGACGTAGAACAAAAAAGGTTGCAACTAATAAGTATATTAAAAAGTCCTGATGAGTCTACAGTTGATGCTAAAACCCTTGCAGCAGTTAAAGATGAACTAAGCAAAGCTAATGACTTCTTCCAAGGAATTGAAAATTTACCGATCCAAGATCAAATAAGTAAGTTACAAGATTTCAAAAAAGCTGAACCTGAAGCCGCAAAAGCTTTTCAAGCGATTCTTTACAATCATGAAAAATTAGGTTACGGCGAAGAAATTAATCAAAATACAAGTTTACTTCTTTCAAAGACAGAAAATCAAAATAAAACAAAAACTGAACTAAAGCTACTATCTACAGAGCTTAATGATATTAATCATAATGTCTCAGGGATAAGTAAAAGACAATCAAAAATTAATCTTGGAAAAGTATTACAAGCCTATAACCAAGACTTAAAGAATAGTAGCAAACCAGCCGACATAGAAACTGCTAGGAATAAATTTATCGAAAATCTAGAAGCCGCGAATGATATTAATACTAGTGATATTAAAGATTTAGTAAACACAATATATGCTCCAGCTTTAGATGCTGTTAACAAAGCCGAAAAAGAAGAAGCTAAAAAGAGTGGTTCAGCAGACGGAAAAAGTAATGGCAAAAATTTTCTAAGTGAAGAACAAATGAAAAAAGCTGTCAAAGTTGGTGTCCCAGCCATAGGTGGTGCTGTACTATTAGCCATGTTTTGCCCACCAGCTCAAAAACTATTAGGAGTTGCAATGAGCTCACTTGGCGGGCTGACTAATTTAGGTATAACTATATTTAGAGAAATTAGTGATCACCAAGAAAGACAACTTAGACTTAAAAATGACCTCGAAAGAGATAAAATGATTCTAAATAAAAATGGTACAACCGCTAGTAATGCTGCTTAGTAGCGCAATTTCAAGAAAAAAGTTATCAAATTTCCCATAACCTTAACTTTGTATTAACGTAATGTTAAACAACTTACTAAACAGAAGAAGCCCTACACCACAGCCACCTAAACCTGAGCTGACAGTTGAACAGAAGGCTCAAAAGTTTATTACTGAAGCTGTCGGTGATAAAGAGACTTTAAGTGAAAAAGACTTCAACAATCTTTTTGACCACCTTAAATCTTGGATGACTAAAGCCGAAGAAAAAGGTACTAGCTCTAGCGAAAGAAAAAGCTTTGTCGAAGCAGTAAATGGTGAAATAGCAAATAAATTTTTAATTGTCCATCAACAACGTGGAGATCAAGCCGCTTTCAAACAAAATTTAAATAACTATGAACAGGGGTTAACTAATTTTTTAAATGAACAAATAAATAAACAAAGTGAAAAATATGAAAAAACTTCAGGAGCTGATATTCTGATAAGTCACGGCTTTGACCAAAATTTAACAGATCACACGCTAAGTGAGCTTAACAACCAAAAGTCTCAACTAGTTGTAGCTAACAATCAAACTGAATATACAATTCCTGAACAAAAACAAATTTTTGACAAAATCCTTGCAACAGCTAGGGCAAGCGTTAATTCTGAGGATAGTAACTTTGAAACATTCTCTGAAACTTTAAGTCAAGGCTTAATGGAAAACAAAGACAAAATCAGTCAAGAAAGCTTAAAAATTTTCATGAGTGAAATCCAAGCATCAAAATCAACAATCGCAACCTCAAGCCTCATGGTAAACCATGATGACTCAAAACTATTAGCAATTGCAAACACCGATGATAAAGATGTTGCTATCAGTAGAATTGGTAGACTTGAAGCACGTTATCAAAAAAGTGTTGATGAATTAAAAGCCAGTTCTAATTCTGAACATGAATTTAATCAAACGATGGAAGATATTCAAGCAAAATCAAAACAACTTAGTAAAAATATCACAAATATTAAAGGTGAAAATCAAGAAGAAACTCAAGAGAAAGTACAAAATTATATAGATAGTATTGAAATCTATGACAATATAAATGGAACAGAAGTTCTAAATGAAGAAAAAACAAAAGCACTTCAAAATAATCTCAAGTTAAGTGCTAGTAAAGCATTAAAAGCTAAAGAAACTAAAAAAGCCAGCAAAGAAAATCTTCAACTCGGAAATATGGTTGGACATCTTCTTGGAGGCTTCGCTTTAATGACTATTTTTGGTGGGCTATTTAAAGGTAATAACAAATATTTAAACGCAAATAATATGACCTCAGGTAGAAATAAACTACTAAAAAGTGTACTTATGGTAACATCACTAGGAGTTTTAGCAAAAGAAACAGGGATCTTTGGTAAAAAAGGTAAAGAAATGATGGATGACTTTATTGAAACAGCTAGTTCAAAAACAGCTGGTAAAAAAGCTCCACCAGCTAAAGTTAAGGCATAGAGATCTAGTTAATATTATTTTAAAACAAGGGAGATTAACTACCTTGTTTTTTTATTTTGAGATTGAATTATTGTCTTAGACCTTGGTTGATAGCATTTATAATTTGCTGATCTTTAAATAAAGCAAAAGCACCATCACTATTTGCAAATGAAACTAAACCATTGTCGTCTAAGCTAGCCCAAACACTTCCTTTAAAATCACACCCATCGTGAGCAATAAATTCTAAGGCAAAAAATGGCGCAGCATTATTAACTCTGACAATTCGAGCAGAAATATCATACCCCGAATCTCCATTAATCCTCACAGGTGCATTTGCACTAGTTTCAACGCATTGCCCTACATTTGCATAGCCAGGTCTATTAAGATCAATAATATTAGTGCCATGAAGCCTAGAAGCAGCATTACTTATATCATTAAGCAACGCCGTATTCCCTCTTAACTGTGCCATCTGCATCCCCTTAACATTCCCAGCTAAATCACCACCTAACTGACGCGCCTCTTCACCAGTGACTAAACTAGCTTGAGCACCAGGCTGAGACTTATCCCCAAAAGTCTGTTCAATTTTAGCTGCATCTACTCCACCAGCATTTAAACCTACAGTAGTAGCTAATGTTACTGGTAATCTTAAATTCTTCATTAATTGATTCATTTCACTTCCTTTTACGTATCTAAAAAACTAAAAAAGCACACACAAAGCCACTTTCCCAGCACAATCACGACAATACATAAATATATAATCAAGGGGGGGGCAAAAGCAAGCACTCAATCTATTTTTTAGAATTAGATAACAGGAAAGTATCTAGATAGGCGCACAAAAGTAAGCAGTAAAGCGCATTTACAAATTCAAGAAAATTCCAAAAGAATCAAAAGAATAAATAACCAATAAGTACATTAACTCTACAAATCAAATTTCCTTTCAAAAATTTAAAAATTTTTGAAATTTATTATCAAAAAAATATCACTATCAACTATATATAGTTACAAGCCAAGCGTGTATCTACAAAAGGGGGTAGAAAATGGCAATATTCACAATACTGGGAAACATTAATACACTTAATGAATTTGAAATGGAAGAAATACTAGATTGCGATCTAGATTCAGCCTATTTCGATCATGAGATTAAAAATCAAGGGAATAAAATTAAGCAATTATTCTGTGAAAGAGAATCTTGTGAAGCAGAAATGAATTCAATGTTTACAATTAAATAACTAATAAATACGAATAAGACAACTAAATATCTCTATGTGACAACTAATTTCAAAACGACGAATAATTAATTCATACTATTTGAAATTAGTCTTCAAAATTTTACAAAACAAGTTCTAGATTAAGTAGAAACTACCAAGTTTCTTGCTTAGTCTATGGAAGAGGGGATAGGTTCAAAGTGGGAGAATCTTTGAATCAGGCTCGTATCGACCTGGATAGCTCAAGGTCAGGGAGGCGTTGTAGGGGAACGCCTCCTTATTTACGAGTTCTTTACTTTAGCTGATTTTTACTTGTTTACTTAAAATATTGAAAAATATTGAAAAAAAATCAAAAAAATTTAAAATTTATTGTCAAAAAAAATTCACTATCAACTTTATATAGTTGTAAGCAAAAATTCTAGCCAAAAATATATAAAATGATGAGCTAGAGAAAATTTTTAACCAAAATAGACAAAATCGAGATTCAAGGTCTTTGACTGGTTAAGTGTGCAAATAAAGAAGGGAAAGAACAATGGTTACCAGTAATTTTACTGACTACTCATCGTCAGTTAATTTCGATAATATATATACTGAAAAAGAGATTGAAAATGAAAGATTAGCTCTTGTAGCACCACCAATAGCTCCACCAGAAGAGACTGAAACGAATAAAACTGAGTACAGCTTCAGTGCACCAAGCGATATTTTCACGGTTAACCCTAAAAACATAGGACAAATTCAAGGAAGAACAGGGAGTTACAGAGGCGACTTAGAAACACTAGGTGAAGTAGATAGAGTATGGCTTAATAGTAATGCTCAGCTCCCAGAATTTAATGAAACATCTCAAATCGCTAGTGAAGAAAATATCGGAAAGAAAATTGGTGAAAAAATTGCGGATGTTAATAACAGAATAAAAAGTTTTGAATTTAATGAAACGACTAATATAACTAATCTTACAGCTTCTAAAAAAGAGCTAGATGAATTAAAAGAAACTGTTAAAGAAGTAGAGCAAGCAGCCTATGAACAAAGATTCAATCTCAATGACATGGCAGTTATCAAAAAAGCAAAACATCAAATTCAAAAACTTGAAAATCAATTCAAAAATACTGCTGAGAATCTATTGAAAAGTGAAGAATACAATGAAGAAGATAAAGCTGAACTTAGAAAGCTACTTCAGGAGGAAACAAATTCTTCAGAGGAAATAGCAAAAGGTGACACTGCTGGAAATACCAATCCTAATTCAAATGGAACAGCAGGAGAATTTGCTCCTCAAAAAATAACCTTTTATCAACCACAAAAGGGAGGAATTAACAGTGATGGTAACCCTAATCAAACAAGATTTGGTGTTGCACCAACGTACTTAGATACAGTAGCAAGAAAAGCAAATCAACTCCATGCTCAAGGTAAAAGTCCAGAAGAAATTAATAACTATTTAGGGCAAAAATTAAGATTCACAGTAGCTATGGATAGAAAAGTTACTGATGATAATCCAGGTAACCCTAAGTCTAGAGCAAGAACGCCTGTGAAAATTAAAGTCTGGCTCCCAGAAAAAACACTTATAGGTTCTGGTTTTAACCCAAGCTTAGCTAAATTAATGAGTAAAGAAGGATTGCCAGCAACAGTAGGTGACTCAGGAGGAGGGCTACTACCAGGTGGACAACAAATGGATATAGCTATCGGTAATAGAGTTTCCCTCGGAAGTTTAGATGGTGGTGGCTTAATTACTAATGGTAGGGTCAGAGTAGGTGTGGAAAACACTAGGGATCTTGAACGCTTTTATAAATATTTCTAAGTACAGGACACCACATGTTATAATTCCAATTGCTTAAGTGCTGATTTTGCGTGTCGTTAAATATTCAGCACACTCAATTTAAGGAAAAACGAAATGGGAAAACAAATCAAAAAAGAAGATATTAGGAATATGGGAATCGCTGCCCATATCGACGCAGGTAAAACTACAACTACCGAAAGAATTTTATTTTACAGTGGTGTTGTTCACAAAATTGGTGAAGTTCACGAAGGTAATTCAGTAACTGACTGGATGGCTCAAGAGAAAGAACGTGGTATCACGATTACAGCCGCTGCGATCTCTACTAACTGGAGAGATAAGTATATTAACTTAATCGACACCCCAGGACACGTTGATTTCACTATCGAAGTTGAGCGTTCTATGCGTGTACTAGACTCTGTAATCATCACTCTATGTTCAGTTGGTGGTGTACAGCCTCAAACTAAAACTGTTTGGAGACAGGCTGACAGATATAAAGTACCAAGAATCGTTTTCGTTAACAAAATGGACAGATCAGGTGCTGACTTCTTTAAAGTAAAAGATCAGTTAAGAAATGACGTTCGTGTGAACGCTGTTCCTATCCAATGTCCTATCGGTGCTGAAGATCAATTCCAAGGCGTAGTTGATCTTATCGAGAAGAAAACTATCGTTCATAAAGATGACTTAGGTATGGAAATCGACGTAACTGACGGTTACCCAGCTGACTTAGCTGACAAGTGTACTGAAATGAGAACTGAATTAGTAGAAGCTATCGCTGAAACTGACGAAGATTTAATGAACAGATACCTTGAAGAAGGTGAAGAAGCATTCACTACAGAAGAATTAATTGCTGCTTTAAGAAAAGCGACTATTAAACTTGAAATCATTCCTATGCTTTGTGGTTCTGCATTCAAGAACAAAGGTATCCAGAAAGTACTTGACGCTATCGTTGATTTACTTCCTAACCCACTTGAAGTTGAACAAATCAAAGGTTTAGATAAAGAAGAAAACGAAGTTGTTCGTAAGTGTGATGACACTGAGCCTATGGCTGGTCTAGCGTTTAAAGTTATGACTGACCCATTTGTAGGTAGATTAACTTTCGTAAGAATGTACTCAGGTAAAATCACTTCTGGAAGTTATGTATTTAACTCATCTACAGGTAAGAAAGAAAGAATCTCTCGTATCATCAAACTTCAAGCAGACGATAGAACTGAAGTTGACGAACTTGCTGCTGGAGATATCGGTGCAGTAGTAGGTTTCAAAGAAACAACTACTGGAAACACTTTCTGTGATGAGAAACAATCAGTTATTCTTGAATCACTATTCATTCCTGAGCCTGTAATCTCAGTAGCGGTAGAGCCTAAGACTAAACAGGATCAAGAGAAATTAGCTGTTTCATTACATAAACTTGCTGAAGAAGATCCGACATTTAAAGTTAAAGTAGATCACGAAACTGGTCAAACTATCATCTCTGGTATGGGTGAACTGCACTTAGAGATTCTAGTTGATAGACTTAAGCGTGAATTTAAAGTAGAAGCTGATGTAGGTAAGCCTCAGGTAGCATACAGAGAAACTATCAGAGGAAAAGCTACTTCAGATATGAAATACGCTAAACAGTCCGGTGGTCGTGGTCAATACGGACACGTTGTAGTAGAATTTGAACCTCTTCCAATCGGTAAAGATGAAGAAGGTGAAGATCTTCCTACATATGAATTCGTTAACAAAATCACTGGTGGTGTGATTCCTAAGGAATACATCCCTTCAGTAGATAAAGGTATCCAAGAAGCTATGCTTTCTGGTAGTATCGCTGGTTACGAATTAATCGGTCTTAAAGCGACACTAGTTCACGGTTCATTCCACGATGTTGACTCTTCTGAGATGGCTTTCGGAATCGCTGGGTCTATGGCATTTAAAGATGGTTCGAAAAAAGCTCAAGCTGTTCTTCTTGAACCGATGATGAAAGTTGATATCGAAGTTCCTGAAGAATTTATGGGTGATGTTATCGGTGATATTTCTTCTAGACGCGGACGTGTTGAGAAGATGGAAACAGAAAATGGTCAATCTAAAGTAGCGACTGTAGTTCCACTAGCGAACATGTTCGGATATGCGACTGATATTAGAAACAAAACTAAAGGTCAAGGTACATTTACTATGGAATTCTACGCTTACGAAGAAGTTCCACCGAATGTAGCTCAAGAAATCGCAGCTGGAAAAGCAACTGCTGCAGCTTAATTAAGGTTTTCCCAAACCCCAAACACGCTAAAAAACCCTCGCCGTCACGCAGCGAGGGTTTTTCTTTTTTAATTAAAACTTATTTTGTTTTGACCGAAGTTAACCAAATCCACCAAACATTTGCATTATCTGAACAGCAATTTTCATCATCTCTTGCCCTTCTTTGCTAGTCGGGTCTGGGACATTTAAATCTGGTACCTCCAAATCAGCCACTTCAAACTCTGGTAATTTAACTCCAGGCAAAACCTCCCAATCTTTTTTAGGAGACTCTTTCCCATCTTTATTTTCAGTATGCTCTGCAAAAAGATCCCCAGGGTCAACAGGAAAAAAACTAGGCTCAGAATCAGGTAAGACAATGGTAGGCATGCCATCCTGTCCAGCAAAACCACCTGGTGTATAAGTCACCTGTCCTTTATCATTTTGCCCAAAGCCAGGAATCGGTCCTGGTAAAAAATTACCTATACTTCCATTCATATCCTATATCCCTTTTTCTAAGTCTTACAAAAAAGGGTTAAGTCAATGTTAAGAGTAAATTTTAGAAAATTATTTGAGCAACACCCATTGCTAATTTAACATACTGCATAGTATTATCCTGATACTGCTGCTGCGGCTGAGCATAGGCTTGATTTTGAGTTTGATATTGCTGCTGAGCTTTTATTTGTTCGTTATAGGCAATCTGCTGAAGCTCTAAGTCTCTTTGCTGGTCTTTAATTGCTTGTTCTTGGTAAGCTGCAGCAAGCCTACTATTATGACTAGAGATTTGATCACCAGTCATCACTTTATACTGATAACCATTGCTAGGAACACCGCCGCCAGCTCCCAAAGAAGCGGCTCTGCCGCCATTATTATAATTCCATGATTGATTTACATATGCAGATACATCTGAAACAAACGTATCTCGTTTTTCATAAACTTTACTAGTATAATACCTACGAGGTTCATTATGAGGACGGGGCTGAGTTGGCGCTCCTCCTACTGGAGAATACGCTGAACTAAATGAACTATTATAAGCTCCGCCATAATTACTTGCGACCACTGCTACACGCTCCTAATTGCATGATATAGATTTTTAGTTAAGAATAAGTTATAGATAAAAGGGATTTAAGCATTATTAAATCTCTGTGCAAAGTTAGCTCTAACATTTGCTGTATTCGCTGCATGCGCTGTCATCCAAGCTTTTCTTTCACTATTACCCGCCATCACGACTTGATTTTTCCAATAAGTTTCATTTGCATTATAATTTGGTTGTGGAGGTGGTTGTTGCGCCTGACTCTGTTTTTTCTGTTGAGCCTGCTTTTGCATGACCTTCATCACTTCCTGAAGTGCTTTCATAATTTTCTGAAAAGTAGGGCTACTCTTATCCGTTTCAGCCTTAGCACTAGTATCACCATTTTTCTTAGCTTCTTCTGATCTAAGGTCTAAAGTTTTATCGTCTTCATCGATTACCTTAGCTTCCTCACCACTAGTGTTAAAGTTACCGTCTCTATCGTTAATTTCACCGTCACCGTTAGTATCTAAGGCTAGAAGCTCATTTTCCTCTAGCTCACTTTGCTTACCTTCAGTCACAAAAGTAAGCTCATCATTATCTTTCAATCCATCATATTTTTCTTTAAGTTCCTCAAATGATGCTTTTGAAATTACACCATCTTCATCAATACCTAATTGTTTAGCTTGAGATTGTAGATCAGCATCAAGATCTTCGATTTTTATAGAGTCTGTTCCTTCTGTAAACTTCTCCTGAAGGTCTGATAATGCATTATCGTAAGCTTTAAGTTGAATATCAGTACCATCAGTAACAATACCCTCTTCAGCACCAGCTTGTTCCCAGAATTGAGTGGCTAAATTTTCTCTAACTTTAGCTTGATCATCTTTTGATAAGCTACTAAAAACATCATTTTTCTCTAAACTTCCTTGTAAGGTTTCATCTAAGTCTTTATTATCAAAGAAACCATCTGTCTCAGCCTCAATACCTTTACCGATATCATCAAATACACCAGCCTCAAATGTTTCATCAAAATTCGTATCTAATACTGAATCTTCAACACCCATCCCCTCAAAAGCTGAACCAAAATTAAAATCAAAATCTATACTACCTAGTCCATCTAAACTCATTTATTTGTCCCTTTTTCTCTCTTCATTTAAGTCTTTTTTATCTTCCACTTTCACACCCTTTATAAATTTCTTTTATAAAGCTACATAAGCTATGTATCATATAATAGTTATACTTAAGTTAAGGAACCCCTGAATGTCTAAAAAAGTACTAGTTATTGATAATTACGATAGTTTTACCTATAATCTGGTGCAGTATTTAAATGAAATTGGTGCAGAGACTTTAGTAATACGCAATGATGAAATCCCAGAAGACTCATTAGCTGACTTCATAAATGAAAATGGCATAAGCCACATCCTAGTCTCTCCTGGTCCAGGAAAACCTATCGACGCTAAATTAAGTATTTCTGCGATTAAACTCTTCGCTGGTAAGATTCCTATACTTGGAGTTTGCTTAGGACACCAAGCAATTGGTGAAATTTATGGCGCAAAAATTACTAAAGCTCCTTACCTAATGCATGGTAAAGTAAGCGAAGTAATTGTTCGTAAAAAGATTGAATTATTCGATGAAATTCCTAATAAATTTAGCGCAACTCGTTACCATTCTCTTGTCATAGACAGAAACTCAACAGAAGGTACTGATTTAGAAATCACAGCAGAAACTTCAGATGGTGTAATAATGGCTGTTGCACATAAAGACATCAAAAATCTTTTCGGTGTTCAATATCACCCTGAATCAATTCTCTCTGAATATGGACATAAGCTTCTTGAAAACTTTATAATGGTTAGCTAATGTTTGTACTTGGAATTAATACAGGAACCTCAGTCGATGCTGTAGATTTAGCCTTAGTAGAATGGCGTGATCCGAGTGGTCTTCAAGATTACGAAGTTAAAATCGAAGATAGCTTTAGCTTTGAACCTGAATTAAGAAAAGAGTTTGAAAAAATTATTAATAAACAGAATGCTTGTTTTGATGAAGTTTCTGATTTGAATTTTGCTTTTAGTAGATTTTTAGCTGAAATAGTAAATGAATTTAAAGATAAACATTCTGTACAAATCGATTTAATAGGAGTTCATGGACAAACTATATTCCATGGTCAAAAAAGCACTTGGCAACTTTGCGATGGCTCGATAATCGCAAATATCACAGGTATCGATACAGTATCTGACTTTAGACCTGCAGATATGGCACAGGGCGGCTGTGGCGCACCATTAATTAGTTTTTTAGATGAAAAATTATTACGCAAACCAGGTGAAAATCTTGCCACACTTAATATTGGCGGCATAGCAAATATAACAATCCTAGAAGAAGGTAAAGCTACTGTAGCTTATGACACTGGTCCTGGAAATACTCTTATCGATAACCTCTGCCAAAAGCTTTTCAATAAAAATTTTGATCAAGATGGTGAAATAGCTTTTAAAGGGCGAATTAATGAAAAATTTATTGATTCGATAATCGATTCCACTGAATATTTCAAAGAAGCTCCACCTAAATCTACAGGTAGAGAATTATTTAATCATAAATACGCAGACAAATTTTTAGACTTAGGTAATACCCAAAACATACTTGCTTCAGTAAGTTATTTAACAGTTAGAACTATCAGCCAGGAGTTGCGAAAGTTCAATATAGACAAAGTCTTTATCTCTGGAGGTGGTATTAAAAATAAATTCATCATGGAGAAACTTTCTCAAGATAACCCGCAGTTTAAATTTATAAATCATGATGAAACTGGAATTAAAAGTCAGTATAAAGAAGCAATTTTATTTTCTCTACTAGCCTTTACAAGCTATAATAAGATCCCGAATAACGTTCCAAGTTCCACCGGAGCTAAAAAGGAAGTAATTCTAGGGAAAATATCATATGTCAAATAAAGAAATACAAAAACTACCAAAAACTAAAATTGTTGCTACTCTAGGACCCGCTACAGAAAGTGAAGAGGGAATTAAAGACTTAATCGAAGCAGGTTTAAGTGTTGCTAGATTAAACTGTTCACATGGTGACTGGGACACAAGAGTTGAAAGATTAAAAAAAGTAAGAGCAGCTGCTCTAGAATTAGATAGACCAGTAGGTATCCTAGTAGATCTTCAAGGTCCTAAAATCCGTACTGGAACGCTTCCTGAAGAAGGTGTAAAAATTGAAAATGGTGAAAACATCATCCTTACGACTATTAAAACAGATTCTGATTACAGAAATGATGCACCAATTAAAAAAATCTTTGTAAGAAACTACCCAGAATTAACGAAAGATGTCGAAGCTAATCAAGCTATATTAATCGACGATGGAGTTATCAGACTTGAAGCTACTAAAGTTAGAGAAACTGAAGTGGAAGCTAAAGTTATCTTCGGTGGCGTAGTTAAGTCTAATAAAGGTGTTAACCTTCCTGAATCTGATCAGAAAAACTTAGCATCTATCACTGATAAAGACAAAGAAGATATCGTAGAAGCTGTAAGAAACTCAGCTGAATTTATCGCTTTGTCTTTCGTTAAAACTGCTGCTGATATCATCGAATTAAAACAACTTATCAATGAGTGTAACGTAGATGAACTTCCAATCAAAGTTATCGCTAAAATTGAGAAGCCGCAAGCTGTGGAAAAATTAGATGAAATTCTTGATGTAGTTGACGGGGTAATGGTTGCTAGAGGAGACCTAGGTGTAGAGCTTGAACCTCAAAAAGTACCTATGATCCAAAAAGAAATCATCAGCAAAGCTAACTTCAAGAAAAAGTTTGTTATCACTGCTACGCAGATGATGGATTCTATGGTTAGTAAACCATTCCCAACTAGAGCAGAAGTTTCCGATGTAGCAAACGCAATCTTAGACGGGACTGACGCAGTTATGCTTTCAAATGAAACAGCTATGGGATCTTACCCTACTGAAACTGTTTCACAGATGGCTAAAATTGCACTTGAAGTAGAAACTAACGGTGAAATTAAAATTGAAAAACGTAACCTTAAATCTTTTGAGTCTGCAAGTGTTGATGAAATCAATCATTTAGCTATAGCTCAATCAGTAGAAAGCTTATCTAAGCTTAAGCATGTAGATAAAATTTTAGTATTCACTTGTTCAGGTAAGAGTGCAACTATGATCTCTAAACTTAGACCAGAAGCTAAAGTTATCGCAGCTACAACTTATGAGCATACTTATAACTACTTATCTATCGTTTGGGGTGTAATTCCAGTACACTTCGATGAAGTTCAACAAACCACTGAAACTATCTATAACCTTGAAAGATACTTAGTAGCACAAGGCTTAGTAGAAGAAGGTGAAACTGTAGTAGTAACAGGTGGTTTACCTATCGCTGCTAGAGGACCATCTAACTTCGTTAAGCTACATAAATGTGACGGTTCAATTAAAGAGCTAAAACAGATTAGTAAAGAACTTAGCGACAAAAAATTAGGACCAACTATAAAAAAGCCTGATCCTGCTTTACACTAAGCAAATTAATCAGATATGGATTACAGCTACAATCTAATCTATGACGCCCAAAGCCTTAAATTAAGGCTTTGGGCTTTTTTAATATCAATTTTAGTTGGAGACTATGTCTCCATTATAAAAAGCAAAGATGTTAAAGAAGGCTATGCCGCCCTTGAAAGCAAGCAACTAAAAAACTCGCTAGTTCTTGTCATAGACTTTGAAGTAGACGATGATTTTGAAGCCTTAGATGAAAGCTATATTAATTCAGTTTCTGATAAAAGAATCTACACCGGTAAAGAAGCCATTGAAAAATGCCTTATCCTAAACTCACTTGTCAGAAAATTATTCTTTGAAAAAAATTAAGCCGCTGCAAGTATTTTTCCGTTATTAGCATAAATTGAACCGTTATCAGCTCCAAGAGCTGAACTACTATCATAGTTCAAATTAGCTGCATCTACTAAAGCTAAAGATTCATTTTCAATACCAGAGTTATAGATAGCAATATCCTCAGAAATATTGCTACCTATGTTCTCTGAATTCGAAACTAAGTTAAGGTTGTGTGGTTGTGGAGGTCTTACCTTAACTGAGTTTTCATTAGAATTAATACCTGGTTTTAGACTTGAGAAAATCTGCTGAGAGGCTGAGCCGATTCTCCCACCAAACGAATCTGGCTTTGAATCTTCTTCTCGAGAAACTTGAGATTGAGTCTTTGACTCTGGCTCTGAGCCACTAACAGGCTGTGCCTGTGAATTAAAATTAAATTTAAACGTATTCTTGATATCCTTAAACGGATTATCAAACCTATTTACTACCATTTGCACTCCTAGTATTTGTCTATGATAGACTCACACTTTTATATTTAATTTTCACTCTCTTCATTCAAAAATTTTTATTAAACTAAAGCTGCTTCAAATAACAGTGAATTTGCATCAGCAACTTCAGCACCAGATTCTAAGACATCTTCTACACCTAAAGTTTCTGGATTTGCTCTATTTGCTGCAAGAATTAATGATTGGTTAGCAAAGTTAGTTTCAAAATTATCCTCAGTAGAAGCTATTTCGTTGAAAACATCATTTGCATCTAATGCAGCCTTTAAACTTGCAGCTGGAGTAGTTGCAACTTGTACCGGCTGACTAGTATTTTCTGTTTTAACAACATTACCAGCAACACCAGCGCCTTCGACACCTACAGTTCCTAAAGTATTAGAACCTTCTATGCCTTCTTTCAATTGAGCTACTCTACTTTGAGCAGTCTTCACATCACTAGTTTCTACTTCAGTAGATGGAGCACCTGTAGGGTTAGCTCTAACAGGACTTACACCATTGTTACCATAATTATTAAAATTAGGATTGATTCCTGTCATACAAGTAGATTAGTCCATATCAAGATTATGCTTAGGTTAAGAGAACTATAATAATTGAAAAAAAATTGAAATTTATTGTCAAAAAATATTTTTTACGACTTTAGCAATTAAGTTACTAGTAATTTTTAAAATTGATTAGCATTTTCAGCATTACGTGCATACACTTTAGGTAATCTAAGATTCATAGAAGTGACAAGTTCATAACTAATCATATTTGCTGCTTTTGACCATTCCCTTAAAGGAAGATGCGGACCTATAAGCTCTACTTGATCACCAACTTTAACATCTTCGGTATCACCGATGTCCATCATCAACTGATCCATCGTAATCAATCCAACTTGCTTATGAAAGTTTTCCTTACAATAACCCTTTATTTTCCCAGAGAGAGATCTAGGAATACCGTCAGCATAGCCTAAAGGAAGGGTGATAATCTTAGTAGTTCTTTTAGTACGCCATAGTGATTGATAACTAACAGCTTCTCCTGGAACTATAGTCTTTAAGAAAACAACCCTTGCAAACATTGACATAACTGGCTTTAAAATAGGGTTATCTAGACCAAACAACTCAATACCAACTCTAACAAAGTCAAAGGGCTCCTGATTAATCATACGAGCAGCTCTGCTGCTTGCAATATGTCTTGGAAAATTCAAATCTTCTGTGAAATTAACAAATTTACTAGTCTGAGCAGCACAAGTAGGGTGATCTTCAGCGTTAGAGTAATGTGAGTAAATACTTTGAATTTTCAAATTAAAAAGTATATCTATCTTTCTAACTATGTCTTTAAACTCTTCTGGCTTATCCTTTTTAAAGCCAATTCGATTCATTCCAGTATCGAGCTTCAGGTGAACCTTGGCTACTTTTTCCATATCAGCTGCCATCTTTTGAAGTTTTTCAGCTGATGCTAAATCACAAACCGTAAGTTCAATATCTTTTTCTAAAGCTACTCCATAGGACCACTCTGGAGTAATACCTAAAACCATGATTCGTTTGTTAGTAGACTGTCTTAAATTTAAAGCTTCATCAATATTTGCTACAGCATAAGAATCTACAAAATCATAAGAATCTAACATATTTGCTATAACACCTGCTCCATGACCATAAGCATCAGCTTTCAATACTAAAATCAAAGGCTTTCGACACTGCTGATGAATAGTCTTTAAATTATCTTCTAAATTATCGAGATTAATCTCTAACCAAGCATCGCGGTAAAAACGGGTATTGATATTAATATCAGGTCTAACTTGCATAGCTCTACCTATAATATAACCAAAGTTTTTACTAAACTAACCTAAAATAGCAAATGAAAGTAATTATCTTATACAAACTTCCTTGAGTCCTGAAGTAGATAAGGCTTGATCAAATATTTCTTCATTAAAATCAGGCCAATACATATCAGTAAAATAAAGCTGAGCTTGAGAAGCCTGCCATAACATAAAGTTACTAAGCCTCTGCTTGCCACCGGTACGTATTACTAAATCTATCTGCGGACTTTCACTTGTATATAAATACTGAGAGAAGACATCTTCATTCAAGTTAATTATTTGATCTAAATCTAAATCATTTAAGATAGCTTCTGCACTATGCTTCAATTCGGCAAAAGAGCCATAGTTCAATGCAACATTCAAGTTTAGCTTAGTATTCATTTCAGTCTCTAGTTCTAACTGTTCAAGGGCTTCACCCATTTTTGTATTCTTAAAAACCGATAAATCCCCGATAAATTTAACACGGACACCCTGATCTTTTAAATTATTCAGCTCTTTTTGAGCAGATTCCTTCAGTAAAGTAAATAAAAAGTCAAGCTCAGTCTTTGAGCGTTTCCAATTTTCTGAAGAAAAAGCATAAACCGTCAAGAAATCTATACCTCTTTCGATAGAAGCTTTAATTAATTTCCTTAAGGCTAAAACACCTGCTTTATGACCATCAGGACTGGCTTTACCTTGGGCTTTCGCCCATCTCCTATTACCGTCCATAATGACCCCGACATGCATGCATTGCATTATAACAAATCATACATACAACTTAGCTTTTACTAATAAAAACAATAGTTTTATCTATTTAGAACACTTAAGATCTTGGATAAATAAGAATAGTATATGAGTGTAAGTTTTCTAGGTTTGAACTCTTCTTTTGATTCCAATGCCTTGGTCTCGCAGTTAGTTCAGCTTGAAACACAAAGTAGAATCGTTCCTTTGGAACAAAAACAAAGAGACCTGAGACTCGAACAAGGTGATCTTGGTTCTCTTGAAAGTAAAGTTAATGTTTTAAAAGGTGCTCTTGATATTGCTGATGTAACAGAAGGAGTAAACTCATTAATATCAAACTCTGGTGTAGTATCTGATACAGATAAAGCTGATATCAGGATTTTTGGAACTGCAACACCTCAAAACTTTGACTTAAATATTCTCAGGCTTGCAACAGAGACAATAAAACAATCAGCTAATTATATAGATAGTGGACTTACCACAGCTAGTAGCATTTCAGAAGCAAACTTGAGAGGAAGGTTAGAATATGGGACAGTAACAATAAACAATGAGACTATAACCCTTCCAGATCTTACTGAAACAAGAACAGTATTACAAACAGCAAGTCAATTAAGTAATGGCATTACAACAAGTAGCTTACTTGCAGATGTCAATTTAGATGGAGTGACATCAATAACAGATGGAACTGTAACAGTAAACGGAACCAGTGCATCAGTCTCTGGCTTAACAGATGTTCAATCAGTTTTAGATTTTTTTACAAGTAATTTTGCAGGAGTAGGTGCTTCTTTAGTAAATGGCAACATTGAACTTACAGGGATTACATCTTTAGGAGATGCAGCTGATACCAGTGACCTACTAGCTGCAGTAGGTTTAACCACAGAGACCATTGATACTGGAACCAATGTCGCAATTGGAAGTCGTGACCTTTCTATTCCTAGATCAACAGACACACTTGATAGCATGGGAATCACAGGTACATTACTTACAATAAATGGTACTGATATTACTTTTGATCCAGCAACAGATACTATTGATTCATTAATTGATACCATCAATAATACAAGTGGACTTAATGTGACAGCTGCCTATGATAGTGCTACCGGTAAATTTTCATTAACAAATAGTAATATTGGAGCAACATCTATTTCCGTCAGCTCTGCTGACAGTAACATAGTTACAAATTTTGATTTAACAGATGAGACATTAGGTTCTACCACTACAGTTCAAACTATTTTAGATTTTTTCACAAATAACTTTACTGGAGTAACGGCAAGCCTTGTTAATGGACAAGTTCAGCTTGATGGTGTAAACAATATGGGCTCAGCTGGAGATACCAGCACACTTCTATCAGTACTTGGTCTAAACAATGCTTTTATTAATACTGGAACCGTAGTAGGAATTCAGAATATATCGACCCCTAGAGAAACAGATACTTTGGATGCACTTGGGATAACAGGAACAAATGTCTCTATAAATGGACATGAAATCACCTTTGATCCAGCAGTGGATACAATAGATGACATCGTAAGGCGAATAAACAATACTAGTGCAACTAACGTGAAAGCAAACTACGATGAGTTAAGTGGAATTTTCAAATTAACAAACACAAGAACAGGTGCTTTAACAATTCCAATAACCTCAACCGACAGTAATATTGAAACGATACTAGGTATCACCAATGAAACATTAGGTGATAATGCCGAATTTCAGATCTCAACACTAAATGGTGGACAGACCATGGTTAGTAACAATAATAGTGTCGGGGGAATTATAGATGGGGTAACCCTTTCATTAAAAGAAACTACGACTGACCCTATTAGAGTCTCAATCATTGAAGATAGTAGTCAGTATAAGAGTAGGATTGACGCTGTTTTAAATGAGGTTAATAGTATTATTTCAGATACTAGAAGATCTGATTTAATCGTAGCAAGAGGTTTAGAGCAAGGAATCAAAAGAATCTTAACTTCAGTATTCGATAATTCTAACCCTGAGGCGTACAAATCAGCAATTGAAATAGGTTTAAAGAGTAATCTTGTTAACGATGAGTTTTCAGGTTATACCATTACCACAAACTTATTCTCTGAAGCCTTAGCAGCTGATCCTAGTGCACTCAATACACTTTTCTTCGGAAAGACAGATAGTGAAATACCTACATTTTCAGATGGCTCTCAAGGACTTTTTGTACAATTAGATGAATTCTTAGCGACTTATGTCTCAGGTACTGATGCAATTTTCAACACATTAGATGACACTTTAAGTAGAAGAATTCGAGATTTAGATGACCAAATCTTTAGAGCAGAAGAAAATATTTCATCATTTGAAGAAAGATTAATCAGGCAGTATTCACAACTAGATACTTTAAATGCTGAATTACAGCAACAACAAGCTGCTATTGGGTAAAAATTTTAAAAGGAGTAATAGGGAATGAAAAAATTCAATAATTTTGAAGATTGTACACAAGAATTAAAAATCATTGATGACGAACTAAGCCTAGCTTTTGATGAAGGAGATTATAATCTTTGCTTAGAAAAAGCTTCTTTAAGATCTTTAGTAATCAGCCAAATAAATCAACTCCGCAGAACCCATAAGTTAAGTAAAAAAGCTCAAGACAAACTTAAAAAAAGCTGGGAAGCTAATCAGTTTATAGTTGATGGAATCGCAAAAAAACAAAAGTCTATAAAAAGTAGACTTGATCAAAGAAAGAAATTTGTTCGAAAAGTCGGTAAGTGTAAATATGAACAGCCTTAAGTATGTTTACTATATAATCTAAATCATGCTTGTTGATACTCATGCACATATAAACTTTCCTGACTTCAAAGAAGATCGCGAAGAAATGATGGCTAGAGCCTATAATGAAGGTGTTAAAAAGATACTTCATTCTTGCTGTCGTATAAAGGAAATCCCTGAGCTACTAGAGCTTAGTAAAGAATTTAATGGTGCTAATTCTCTTGCGAATTTATTTATAGCTTTAGGAGTTCATCCGATAGAGGTTTCCTCATGGGAAGAGAGATCTGGAGAAGAGTTAAATCAAATCTTAGCTGAAGAAACAAATAAAAGTGAACATAAAGTTAGAGCAATTGGCGAGACTGGTTTAGATTACTTTCACTGTACTGAAAAGGAAGAACAAATAAAACAAAGAGAAATTTTCCAAGAACAAATTAATCTTGCTAAAACTTATAAACTTCCACTAATTATCCATACTAGAGACGCTTGGGAAGATACTCTTGCAATCTTAACTGAAAATTTCAAAAGTAGTAGTAATGATAGAAATGGAACTATTCACTGTTATACAGGAGACTTAGAGTTTGCTGAAGCTTGCATCGGGCTAGGCTTTTACATTTCTTGGTCAGGAATTGTAACTTTTAAAAAAACTGAGAATCTTAGAGAAGTTGCAAGCAAACTTCCTTTAGAAAAAACCTTAGTTGAAACAGATTGCCCTTATTTAGCTCCTCAAGCAAAACGTGGAAAAAGAAACGAACCAAGCTATGTAAAGTATGTAGCGGAATGTTTGAGTGAAGTTTACGGTAAAGATCTTGAAGAAATTATGCAAGTTACGACAAAAAATGCCGAGTACTTATTTAATATGTGAATTTAATCCATGAAACTCAGAATTGTTAAAATCTTAATATTATTTGCCTTCACTTTTAGTTTTAATACAGTTCATGCTGAAAACTCCACTAAATTAAATAAAGAGTTACTTCTAGCAGCCCAAGTTGATGCAGTACTTAGTGACTTTTATAGTAAAAAGAAAATTACCGACGAAGAAAACGCAAAGTATTTTAGTATTGCTTTAATTTCTTCAGGTAAAATACCTGAAGCAAAAGTATTACTAAGTGAGTTAACTAAATCTTTTCCAAAAGAAACAAAATTCAAAGAAGATTTAAAAAATATCTATATATTTGAACAAGACTTTAAAGCTGCTACTGAATTAGGTTTAAACGAAACAGAACAAGCCCAACTAGAAATAAAACAAATTTTTTTCGATAAAAATATTACTGAGACAGAGTTATTAAAATTAAATGTCAAAGAATCAAATAAGAAAAATTTAATTCTTAGTTACCCAATCTTCAAAAAGCTTTTCAATATTGATAATCGCTGCCCATACTTTCCAAGCCGCTTGGAATACCTCTTTCTTCTGGTTAAGATTCTAGACAGTACTAAAACTAATCTTAAAGCTAAGCTTCCTAAAGATATTGAAGAAAAAATACGAGATTACGATAATATAATTCGCTTAGCTAAAGAAGAAATAAAAGATGAAAGTAAAAAAATCATAGCTAAAAATCAAAAAATCTTATTCCCTAAAACCTTGGATTTTTATGAACTCGCTGAAGCTTACCGAGTTTTAGCGCTTTTAAGTTTATTTGAAAGTCAGCAAACAAATAAATTTGGGGAAACTAATAGTTCAGCTATAGCTGAATCTCAAAAGAAACTTCAAGAAAGCAGAATTTACTTAAACATGGCACAAATTAATTTTAGTAAAATGCGCTCACTGTGGCTTGAAGAAGATATTAAATACTATAAACCAATAATGAAACAATACGAGAAAGTAACAGAATTTGGTTATGTTCTTCCTCAGTGGATAATTACCTTAAAACGAATTAAATATTAAACCTTGAAGGTTTAACTTTAAATAAGCTTTAAAATCTCAGATACATCTGCAGCTTTATCAAGCTCGTTATTTCTCTTATAAATTGCAACTAAATTACGAACACATCTAGCGACAACAAAAGCATCTTCAATAGGTTCTAAATACTCATCTCTCCAAAAAACACTAAGCTCTTGAGCACGAATCACACACTCTTCTTTAGTAATTTTCCTACCTGAGAAAAATGGATCTAAGTATTGATCTGCAAACTTAATAATAAAATGACCAGGAGCACCGATACCGTAAACTTCAACATCTAAACGCTTAGCAACTAAAATATAAATTGCTGAAAGCATAATCGGGTTTCCAAGCTTAGTTTCTAACACAGTGTGCAAAAAGTTATTACGGATATCGTAATAGTTAGATTGATTACCTGAGAATTTCTCTTCTTCAAAAAGCACTCTATTAATAGCTTTAACAGTATCATCAGTAGTAGCTTTAGCATCTAGGCTCTCTGCAACACGCTTTGCGTAAGAGTCTAAAATAGCAGAATATTTTCCTTGGTCTAAGTAAGGAGTATAGATTCTAGAAACCAAGAAAAGACCTTTTTCTAGATCTTGGTGATGCAGCCTCTTCCAGTCTTCAATCATATATTTCAAACTCAGCCTAGATGCATGGTACCAATTATCCATAAGCGCTTCATCATTAGACTCAGAAGCTCTTTCATTAATCATTTTAAGTGACTCAGGACTTAAAGAACTAACTTGCTGAGCCATTAAAGATAAAACCGAAGTGTCGGAATCTTTTAAAAGACTTACAAATCCATTTACTTGACTTTCAGATAGTTCTTGAATTTTATTCATAGAGATAAATACCAAATACTTATTATAAAAAATTTCACACCTAAAATGCCATATTTATCTGAAAATCCATCATTTAGATAAGACCAAACAGAAGTTAAGGGTATATTTATACTAGTAAAATACTTTATATAGTTAAGGTAAGGTAAATGGCTGATAATAACCCACCAGAAAATAAACCAGCAAAAAAAAGAAGAAGATTAAGTGATCTTCCAGCCCTTAGCGATAATACTAAGGATAAAATGGCTGAAAAAATCAACTACTACAAAACTATGCCTAATCAGATTTTAGAAAACGCTTCAGACCTTGAAGGACATATGTCCATCGCAAGAGATAAGCACACTACCTATAACGATCTTAAATCAACCATTCACCACGGAAAAATTTCGATAGTAAATATCAGCGACAAGGTAGACCCAGAATCTTTCAAACAGAAGTGATAAAATTGCACCATGCCTAAATTTACAAGGCAAAGCCTTGTCATTAGGATTCTATTTTTTAGCGCGCTCATTTTAATATGGGCTATAGTTTGCTATCTCCAAATTTACCCAGATTACTTACTACCAAGTCCATTAAAGGTAATAGAAACTATTAGTTTTGGTTTTAGTGATGGTGATTATTTACTCGCTTTAAGTAATTCTTTTCGAAGAGTTTTAATCGGTTACTTTCTAGCCGTAATTTTAGGCTTAGTCGTAGGATTAGGAATATCTCGCTTTAAATACTTAAGTGATAGCATTGGTGCTTGCTTAACAGCTCTTCAATCAATCCCAAGCGTAGCTTGGGTTCCTTTAGCTTTATTATGGTTTGGGATATCAGAAGCAGCTGTGCTATTCATCGTCATTTTAGAAGCCTTTATTCCAGCAGCTTTAGGAGTACAGACTAGTATCAATAACATTCCACCTAAATTAATCCAAGCTGGTCTCTCACTTGGTTGCAGTGGTACTAGTATCTATAAAAGAGTTATTATCCCTGCCATACTTCCTCAACTCTTAAGTAGCATGAGATTAAGCTGGGCCTTTGCTTGGCGTGCATTGATTGCTGGTGAATTGTTTGTAAATGGTTATGGCTTAGGTCAAACTTTAGAATTAGGTCGAAGCCTATCAGATATGTCACAAGTTCTTGCCATGATAGTTATAATTGCTGTAGTTGGTTATCTTACAGATAATGTAATATTTAAAAAGCTCGAAAAACAGTTAAATTATTATCAGAAATAAATGACAATTTCACTTAAAAATCTGAATCTGAAATTCACAGGCAAAGGTAAAAGCCACAGTCTGTTTAATGATTTATCACTAGAAATTAACAAGGGTGATTTTGTTTGTATTCTCGGACCTTCTGGCTGTGGTAAAAGCTCTTTATTAAATATTATTGCTGGCTTTGAGACAGGTTATACAGGAGAAGCTCTCTTTAACAATGAGCAAATCACCAAACCCGATATTAAAAGGGCTGTCGTTTTTCAAGACTATGCATTATTTCCATGGCTAAATGTAATCGAAAATGTTAGCTTTGGTTTAAAGAATAAAATTAAATATAAAGGTGATAGATTACTGCATGCAGTCAGGTATCTTGAACTTGTAGACTTAGTAAATTTTGCAAAATCAAAAATTAGTGAGCTTTCTGGGGGAATGCAACAACGTGTAGCTATAGCAAGAGCACTTGCAGTTCAACCAGAAATTCTTCTTCTAGACGAGCCTTTAGGAGCCTTAGATGAGATTTCTCGTAAAAACCTTCAGGATGAATTAATTAGAATCTGGAAAGAACTCAGACAAACAATTCTTTTCATTACCCATAGTGTTGATGAAGCTTTGCTGCTCGCAAATAGAATAGTAGTACTAAATTCAAACAGTCAAAAAGTTTTAGATGAAAAATTTGATATTCCTTACCCTCGAAATTTATCAGGCAAAGAATGTAAAAAAAGACGTTCTATCATTAAAGACGCTCTCAGTTTCACTAAAACTGAAGCAGAGTCGGTAAATTCCTCTAAAGGTGTCGCTGCTTTTGATCCTGGGATTTAGCAGTGGTATAATTTTAAATAATGAGTAAAAAAGTCGCTGTTTTATTTGGTACAGAAACTGGAAATTCAGAAGGAGTAGCTGATGAATTTGCTAAAGCTGCAAAGTCTAAAGGCTTTGAAGTTGAATTAGCTTCCATTTCTGATAAAAGTTTAGATGATTTAAAGTCTATGGAAACTTCTGTTTTCGTAATTTCGACTTGGGGTGATGGAGATCCCCCTGGAGATGCTGAGACGATTTGTAATAATCTTTTTACTTCAGAAGCTGATGAGCTAAAGCTCGACAAAATGAGATTTCACGTTCTTGCTCTTGGTGATAAGAGTTACGTAGACTACTGTGGTTGTGGTAGAAGACTTGATGGTCACCTAGAAAGATTAGGTGCTACTAGATTTTTAGATCGAAAAGATCTTGATACTGACTTTGATGATCATGTTGCTTCTTGGAAAGATGAAGTTCTTAAAGTAATTTAACAGTCAACACTCGTGTTAAGATAATACACCGTCATGTCAAATGGTGTTACTAGCATATTAAATTTAATAGATTCACACAGGGGGAAAGAATTTAGTAAACCTCCTCTAACCTTTATCGAAAAAACTTTAAATACTTTTACAAGACAAAACAATAAACCTGCAAAAGACCTTTCTCAAAAGTTTACTTTGAGTGAAAATGGTTTTATGGATGCAGGTTTGTTTAGAAAATATGCTGTTGTCACTCCACAATATTTTGATCTATCAAAAAGTTCAAATAAGAAAATAGAAGTTCGAAAAAGAATCCCAGAAAATATACAACCAATAGTAATTAAAAAAAATACCTGGAATGTCACTATTAAAAATAATCAGACTCAAAAACTAAAGGAAGCTTTTTATAATTACCGAAAGGAAGTAAAAAATATAAAAACAACTATGGAGAAATCTCCTTATATACATATACTTCCATTTAATGTATGGCTAGAGAGAGACTTTGGAAATATTGCTGAAGATAGCAAAAGTTTTGATATCGTCTATTCAGAAAAATATCATCCTGAAATCTTTGACTCCAATTCAAGTTTTAATCTATCTTTAGCAGGTTCTCCGGATATATTAAAAACGATAGATAAAAAAATTTATTTAAATAATGAAAGCTTAAAAAAAATTCAAAATGCCCTAAAAGAATATATTAACATTTGTGATGAACTCAGAAGCAAACTTTCTGGTAAGTTCATAGATATAATCGGTGATAAAAATATCATCCTAAATTTACAAAAAGGTAAAGGTTATGGAGAATATGATCCTCAAATTATTGTATCTTCAAGTATTTTTAAATTTACAACATTAGACTTTGAAAAAGTGGGAAATTCCTGTCTTATGAAATTACCGCATGACTCAAATTACGTAAAAAAATATTTTCAAAATCTAGAAATCTTAAAACATAGCCTAAAAGATAGCAGTGAGGAATTTAGGGAAAAAAACCTAGAGCAACTTCATCACTTATGTAAAACAAATCCAGAACATATTAAGAAATTAATTTTAAAAGATATACAAAATGAAATTTATCAACCAAATCATGAAATACATAATCAATCAATTATCTTTGACCACATAAATAATAAATTTCAAATATCGAAAAAACTCAAACCAGATGATCCCAATCATATTGCTTCATTAACTACTAGAAAATTTCATAATTTTCATTCAAGTAATGATCCAGACTCTATAGAAATAAATTTATCAATTAGAAAGTAAGGTGAAAGTTTATTAATCAGCTGCTAAATTTTAGATATAATACTGATATGGCAATAGCAATTTTAGGCACACTTACAGTTATAGTTGGTACAGTTCTTTATCTTGCATTAAAAGCAAATAGCCCTGAAGAGCACGAAGATTAATGCTCACTATTTTCCTTACAGCTGGTTACCCCAATACTGAAAGAACCATCAAAGCTTTAAAGATACTTCATGAGGAAAATGTAGATCTTGTAGAGCTAGGAGTACCTTTTTCAGATCCACTTGCAGACGGCCCAGTTATTCAAAACTCAAGTTTTAAAGCTTTAGAGAGTGGCATCAATATAGATAAAATTTTTGAGATTATTTCTCGTACGAAAGAAGAGTTGAATACGAATGGATCTTTAGGTTCTGAAGTAAAAGGAGTAAACAATCTTATTCTTTTCACCTACTATAACCCTGTCTATAATTATGGTTTAGATAAACTCATAGAAAAGTGCTTAAACACTGGTGTTAAAGGTTTACTAATTCCAGACTTACCTGTTGATGAGGCAGAAGAACTAAGAGCTAAACTAAATGAACACGGTTTAACACTAACTTTACTAGCTGCAATCACGAGCACTGATGAAAGGCTACAAAAAATCGCTGAACTCTCAGAACCTTTTATTTACCTGGTAAGTAGGATAGGAATTACTGGTTCAAATAAAGATATAAATAATTTACAAGAGAATAATGATGAAGCTAAGCAACTAGCGTTATTAAAAGAAAAAATAGCTAAATTAAAAAACTATGCACCAGATAAAGCTATAGGTTTAGGCTTCGGGATAGATAGCCCAGAAAAAGTAAAAGCTACTTTTGAATTAGATGTAGACATGGCAATAATCGGAACTAAAGCAATTAGGGTCCTAGAGGCAGATAGCAGTGAGAACTTAAATGAGTTTAGAGATTTTATTAAAAGCCTTAGACCTATTTCAGTTTAAAAGCAGGTCTAGAGATCTAACCCTGCAGTAACATTAATCTGTTGCCCAGTAATAGCTTTTGCACCACCTGAAAGCAAATACAAATAAGTCTCAGCAAGCTCTTCTGCTTCAATCCATCTATCCTGCAAAGTTGCTCCCAGATTATTTTTCACAGCTTCACTGTCATTGCCCATCTGCTTCAAAGCCATATAAGTTTTCACCCAGCCTGGGCAGACACAATTAACCGTTATTTTGTACTTAGCGAATTCTAAAGCTAAGCTTTTAGCAAGTGCTATCAATCCAGCTTTACTAGCTGCATAGGCAGGAGCATATTGCTCTCCAGTGTATGCACTAACAGATGAACTTAAAATGATTCTAGGGTAATCTCCTTGATTACGCTCCCCGTGAAGCTTTAAATTCTCTATAAAATGTTTAATTATATAAAAAGCACCATTTAAATTAACGTCGATGACTCGATTCCAGTTTTTAACACTATAATCTTCAAAATGTTCAGAATGATGAATCCCTGCATTCACAATCAATCCATATAGTGGGTCATTATTTAATTCAGCTTTTTCTTTAAAACTTTCAATCGATGCTTCAAATGATTGATCTAGCTCTTTTGAGCTAGGAGCATAAATTTTCAAGAAATCAGCTTCAGCATTAAGCCTTTCTGCAATTGCCTTCCCAATACCTCGAGAGCCGCCTGTAATTAAAACATTTTTAGCCATAATAAACTCATCCCAAAATTATACTTTATGCACCAAGATCACTAATACAAAATTGTAAAAGACACAAAAAAAGGACCCACTATAAAGTGAGTCCTTTTAAAAATACATTTACAATTAAATTATTAAACTAACTGTAATTCTGGCTTTTCTTCATCAAGAATTGCACCTTCAACAGGGCATGCAGACAAACAAGCACCACAATCGATGCAAGTTGAAAAGTCTATATATGGGTATTTGTGACCGTTAGCGTTAGTCTTACCTTCAGCCCAGTGGATACAATCTACAGGACATACAGGAATACAATCTGCTGCACCTTCACAAACTTCAGAAACGATAGTATATGGCATAATTTTTCTCCTTTAATTAGGGCTAACAAGAAGTTAACCTTCTTTCAATCAACTTACACTGATAATATCAAGAAAGGGTTAAGCCACATACAATTGAGAATCATTCTTAATTGCCTCAGGGACAGGTTTTGAGAATGATTCTCAAAACGAATCTGTGTAATTTTCAAAAACTGTGATTTAAAGACTATTTAACGTTAAAGACGACAAATATTGACTATAATTAATATATGTTAAGAAGTGTAAATAGTTTTACTGGTTTTAATATCGCAGCTCAAGATGGCGAGATAGGTTTTTTAGAATCATTACATTTTGATTCAAGTAACTGGAAAGTAAAATATCTAGTTACAGATATCGTTGATTTTTTCAGTTCAGAAAGAGTTTTACTTCTCCCTACTGATGCTCATGATTTATCTTGGTTAGATGAATCTTTAAAAATTGATTTGAGTAAAGAACAAATCAAATCAGCAAAACCTTACAACAACGACTTACCAGTCTCTGACCAACATGAATTATTAAGAGATAAAAACTTAAACTCACTATATTTAGCTGAGCCTTGGAGTGGAAGCATACTCCCACTGTGGATTCCCCAGCTTCATAAAAATGACGATAAAGTACTCACTGAAATAGGTGATCCTAACCTTAGATGTACTAAAGCAATTAAAGGCAGAACTGTAAAGGCAAGCGACAAAGAAGCAGGTATAGTTAAAGACTTTATAGTAGATACTGATACCTGGACTATTAAATTTTTAATTATAGATACTAACGGTATATTACCTTATGGTAACGTATTAATGGCTACACATCATGTAAGTGCTTGGGCAGAAGATGATACAGCTATAGAAATCAATTTTAGCTCTCAAGATCTTGATTCTTGCCCAAAATATGACCCCAATGAACCTGTAAATAGAGAGTATGTTCTTAAACTTTATGACTACGAAGGCAAGTTCATAAGGTCTGAAACTAGTTCAGATAACTTCGAAAAGTTAGACGCAAGTATAAAATAGCTATAAAATTTTATATTCGAAGTACTTGTATTAACAAGATGAGCTCAAGTAAGATGGCACAGCTAAGTGCAAGTCTATCTGATGCTCTGACTAAAATGAACTTAGGGAAGGAGGAGCTGAGTGAAGAGTATTCTGCACTTTTGAATTCTTATTGCTTGCTTCTGAAAAGCATGAATTTGCTTATTTTGAAATTAGAGGACGGAAAACAATCAGAAATGCAAATTCAACATAAAAATGAGGAAGTAAAAGCAAACATCCACTTCCTTAAGAACATGGCAGTTGGGCTATCTTTGAATAGACCTTGCTAAGGAACTCTCACAAGAGTGCCTTGACGCTGCACGATAGGTAAGTTGGAAACAAATCTCTCAAGATGATTGCTAGCTTGGACTTAAAACTAAATATGGCTCTACGCACACATGGGAAATTAGGATAAAATTCTTTTCCGAGTAGTTTAAGTTCTTGAGAGTGGTCTCCAACCAACCTGCCAACCTCTAGTAAATAGAGGTGTTTAAGAGCCTCAAATTCAAGGCTTACGAAGACGAAAAAGCGCAGTGTACGATACCGTACATGAGCATTTTGAGGATGAGTAAAACGCAGAAGTTGAGGGTATTAAATAACTCTAAACAACTTGAATTGAGTATTCAACCGTAATAAGCTGGTCTGCATACTTTTCATTTTCTCCAAGGCAAACCGATTTATGGATGCCTTGGAGTTTTTTTGTAATCTCACCACATTTACCATCACCAAGGACATAATCATCGATTGATCCTATTGGGGCTATCTGAGCGCCAGTACCAGCAAAGAAAGCCTCATCAGCAGTATAAAGTTCAGATCTACTAATCTGCCTAGTTTCTACTTCTAAACCTAGTTCTTCTTTCGCTAGACGAATAATAAATGCTCTAGTAATTCCTTCTAGAATATTATCGGAAGCTAAAGGCGTAATAAGTTTTTCACCTTTCACTAAAAATAAATTCATCGCAGAGCCTTCAGAAACATACCCTTCTTCTGTTAAAAAGATTGAATCATCATAACCAGCTAAAGTAGAATTTGCTTTAGCAAGAGCAGTATTAACATAGCTCCCATTTATTTTTGCTCTTGGTGGTAAAGCATTGTCTGAAACTCGCCTCCAGCTACTAACCTGAACTCTAAGTCCTTTAGTAACATCTAAATAGTTACCTAAATCAAGAGAAGTTATAACAAAAGATTCATCCTCTTCACTTTCAGCGGTTTTCCCTATAAGAGAAGGACCGATTCTAAGTGAAGATTTAAACCAGCTCGGTCTAATATAAGCATCTGTTTCAGGCTTATTTCTTTTCATTAACTCAATAACTCTTTCAAGCATCTCATCAACGTTATAGTAGGGGTTCATTCTAAGTACCTTACAGCTATTCACTAGTCTCTCTAAATGAGGACGAGCTTGTAAAAGGTTCAGAGTCTTCTTTTCAGCATTCCAGTAAGCTCTAATCCCTTCAAAGACAGCAGTTCCATATAAAAAAGCATGAGTCATGACGCTAACCTTTGCGTCCTCAAATTTAACAAAGTCTTTTTCTAAGAAAGCGTAACCGTGAATAGACATTATGGATTTAAGTATAAAATATTTAAGGTGAAGATAGCTAAAATAACCTAATTTCTTAGATAAAATTCGAATTTGAGAAATCATTAATCATTTTAGAGAAAATTTCATTCTGACTATGTCTATTTACAAATTTACCAAGATCAGCCTCAGATTGACTGTAACGTTCAGGCGTTAAATCATTAAGTCTATGATCATAATCAATTTGAAAATCGATTACTTTAATCAAGTCTTCTAAACCTAATTTTAGTCCTTTTAAATCATCTAGGTCTAAAGCAATTTCCATCCTTGGTACTTCAGATGCACCTTTTAGAATTTCAAGGTTTTTAATTAAAAAGCTAAACTTTTGATTTAACTTCATTAATTTATTCTCATCATTAAGCTTAGAGTCTATAGTTTCTTGAATATTACTTGAAAAAGTGTCTAGAATTTGATGAACATCTCTTTTTATAAGCTCTTTTAATATATTTTTAACGGATTTTGGTATTTCATTATTTTTATAAATTTCATTTGCATATTGTTTAAAATCCTTAATACTCTCATTAATAAAAGAGTCAGCATCACCTGCATGTTTAATTTTTGTAAATTCTTTTTGTAAATTAACTATAGCTTTTAATTCTTTTGGTAAGCTCTCGATCTTTTCATCGAGTTTTTTTCCGAAACTAAATTCTCTACTCTCACTCTGGTAACAATCTTGAAAGCTGCTGTTGAAATTTTCATTAAAAAGTATCGAAGAAAAAAATAATATATCATTTTCTGAAGGATCACTATTTTTCAAAATCTCTGTAAGTCTATCTAGATCTAAATCTAAAGCAAACCTACTCTCCTCTTGCTTATTGACTTCAACGGTCAATAAAGACATATTTGTAAATTTATCTAAAGCTGTAGCATTTAATATTTGATGAGCATCACTTGAACTTTCAGCAAGTTGAGATCTTAATAAAGCACTCACTAGTGAATCATTAATAACGCCTGAATTATTAATTTGAGCTAAGATCTCTTTAAAATCAGAACTCCCCTTATCTTCTTCAAAGTTATCTACTAAAAATTCAATAAGTCTTCTGTGATTACCGTTAAATGAGGTAATTTCATTTTTCAAATTCAACTCATTCCATAACCTTAAATTACTGATCATTGAAGTCTTGTTAAGCCCAATTTCCTTTGCAACTGCAAGAGTGTGGATTTCCTGATTAATATACCGATTAGGGTTTGTATAATTAGATTTAATTTCTAAATCTTCGATTTTAGCTAGAGGCTTAGTCTCATCTTCTAAAAGTTTTTCAAACATTATATTGTCTAATTCTTGTATATCTTCAGGGCTAAATTTTTGACTCAGCAATGAAAGCATTTCAAGAATTGAATTTAATTGCAATTTATCTTTAGCATTAGTAGCCAAAGATTTAACGTCATGATTGGTTACACTATTCTTCAAAAGCTGTTTTGCTAGTAATAAGCTATCGAGATAAGCCTTAGAAGTATCGTGTTTTATAGCTTTTTTTGCTTTCTCAATAAACACTTTTAAGGAATCTTCGTCTTTAAAACTATCAAGACGGTACAACATATCTGTGACGAATCCTTTTTTATAAATTGAATTTGTCCCACGCCAAAGATCACCATTGTCTATAGCTTTTATAAGCAGAGGTAAGCCAGATTTATTTCTAAAGAAGTTACTATTAAAGTTAGATTCACGGTCTATAAAAAAAATATCTTGCTGAGTGATATTTTTCTTAAAAATAAAATCCTGTAAAGAATTTTCATAAGACCGCTTTTCATCTTCACTAAAATCAAAATCAGAAAAAATTTTATCTAAGCATTGAAATGCCACATCTATGTCGTGCACAGTCAAAGAATCTGGATTTTGTTTGAGCTGAGTATTTAAATTTATAAGGAATTTACTCCTGACTTCCTGATCCTTAAAAGGAGAGGCTTCATGATTTTCAAAAGTACAGTAAGACTGTAAAAGTTTGAAAAATTCAACTGTGGAATTATTGTTTACACCATTATTAACATTTTCATTTTCTACTCGAAATATATTTGATGTAAGCAAGTCATGATAAATTTCAGATGCAGAGTTTGGAGAAAGTAATTTGATTTTATTTAAATATTTCAATGATGTTTGTGCATCTATGGTTTGAAGCTGATTTAATATCTGGGATCTTGAATTTTGAAATAATTCACCTTTAATAATCTTATACTTATCAGTATGAGATTTATTTTCAGATGAGTCAAAAAAATATTTTTCTAGTTCTGTTAGTGATTCTATAATAGACAAATTTAGTTTATTAAAGTCAAGAGCTTTCATCAATTCAATAAATTTATCTTCTCTTACTTCTAAACTAGCAGATTGGTCGACCTTTAATAGTTTAGAAAAATTATCCAGGAGAGAATCCTTTAGCTCACCTTTATTTTTAGCTAAGAGATTTACCAAAATAATATTCGCACCTGTATTTTTAGTTATTTCAGCTAGTTTATTAAAAATTTTATTTTGCTTTGAACCAGTTTTAGCTAATTCATTAATATTAAAAGGGAATTTCTCAATACCACTGAGTAGGACTTTACTTAAATCTTCATGCTCACCTTTTGGTACTTTATCTAATACATTTAAAATCCTATTAAACATTCTCTCTAGAACCTTAGCTTGATGTTTTTTAGAAACTATTTGATTAAAAATCAAAGCAGAATCTTGAGTCGCTTGATCATATGGAACCTCAATAATCTCTTTATTTTTTGATTTATTTATGTTCTCTAAAAGAGTGGAAATGACAGGACTTTTATCTCCTTCATTAAATACCTCAATTGCTCGATTCAAATTATTTGTAATTAATGGAATAGCCGGATGACGAAAACTTAATTCATAGGTAGTATGTGTTTGTTCATCAAAAAGAGTAAGGTTTCTTGTAAATCGATCTTCTGGAATTACAGCTAACATTTCTTTTGATCCATTTTTAGCCTTTATTTTCCCTAGGACAGTATCTGAAGAAAGAACATTAAATGAAAAATCATTTGGGTTAAACTTATCTGAAACTTCTAAATCCTGACTTAGAAAATCGGATAATATATCCAGTTTATCTTCTCTCCATTCCTTTCTATCAGTCCCACTTAGTTGCCCTGCACCATGTACACTTATAAAATCTTTACTATTTGGACCAAAGAAACTACTAAAATCAGCGAGCTGTTTCCTATCTCCCGGCACTGTATTCTTATCTAATCTTATTTGATTAGGAAACAAAACATTCGATGATTTGAAATGTGAATATTTAAATGGTGCTAATTTAACCATGATTCAATATTATCTTAACTTGGTGCATCGGTGCAAGATAATACGTGCAAGTGTTAAATTAATTTATATTCTGGACTTTATAGCCTCTAAAACACTTTTATCTTCAAGCGTAGAGATATCTCCACTTATATCTTTACCTTGAGCTAAATCTTGTAAAAGTCGTCTCATAACTTTACCAGATCTAGTTTTAGGCAAAGCAGCACAAGCTATTACTCTTTCAGGTTTTGCATGTGCCCCTATTTCACTAGCAATATGAGCTGTAAGTAAATTAGACAAATCACCTGAATTATTGTTTGATACCACAAAACAAACTAGTCCTTGACCTTTAATCTTATGAGGAATAGCTACCACGGCAGACTCTAAGACAGATACATGCTTTGCAAGAGCTGTTTCAATTTCAGCAGTTCCTAGTCTGTGACCAGAAATATTAATAACATCATCATTTCTACCACCGATACAGATATAGGAATCCTCATCAATAGTTGCTAAGTCACCTGGCAAGTATGAATCTTCAATCAAAGACCAATAAGCTTTTTTGTATCTCTCTGGATTTTTATAAATTCCTTTAAGCATTGAAGGCCATGGCTTAGAAATATGAAGAAGAGAATCCTCAGAAATCTCAGCATGAATTCCAGGTAAAGCTGGTCCAGCGATCCCAGGCTTTGCAGTTTGCACTCCAGGTAAAGTAGAAATCATAATCCCCCCTGTTTCTGTCTGCCACCAAGTATCTACAATAGGGCACTTACTTTTACCAATATTTTCATAAAACCACTTCCAAGTCTCAGAGCCTATAGGCTCACCTACAGAACCTAAAAGCCTAAGTGAACTTAAATCATGCTTCTCAATATGCTCTAAGCCCCACTGTTCAAAAGCTCTAATCGCAGTAGGTGCAGTGTAAAAAATACTTACTTTATACTTTTCAATTAAATTCCAGAATTGATTTTTATCAGGAAAATTAGGAGCACCTTCATAAATAACTTGAGTTGCACCATTTGCTAGTGGACCATAAGTTACATAAGTGTGTCCTGTAATCCAACCTATATCAGCTGTACACCAATAAACATCTTCATCTTTCAGATCAAAAACCCAGTTAGTACTTAGCTTTGCCCAGAGAATATAACCAGATGTACCATGCTCTATACCTTTAGGTTTACCTGTACTACCGCTTGTATAAAGGATAAAAGACGTTTCGTTACTTTCAAGCCACTCTGGCTCAAGAGTTGTCAAATTTTGAATATCAGCATACTTATCAGCAAGTAAATCTTGAATAGGTTTATGAATTTTTATATCTAAAGATTTTTTAAGAGCATTCGTATCTTCATCTAATTCAGTATCTCCAGTAACGCGATCAAACAAAATCAAGTCTGTCACTGATTGATTCTCAGTTAAAGCTTCGCGGGCAAACTTAAAAAGTTCAACTTTTTTATTTCTTCGAATAAAAGCATTTTGAGTGATCAAAAGCTTTGCTTCAAGTTCATTGATTCTATCTCTAAGAGCATGTGCTGAAAATCCTGCAAAAACCACACTATGAATAGCTCCGATTCTTAAACATGCCTGTATAGCAATTATAGACTCAGGACATAGTGACATATAGATGCAAATCCTGTCACCTTTTCTAATACCTAAATCACGTAAATAAGCACTGAACTTTACAACTTTTTCATGAAGCTCTTTATAAGTTAGTGTTTGAGCTTCACCCAGCTCATCCTCAAAGATCAAAGCTGTTTTATTAGCTTTATCTTTCAAATGAACATCTAAACAGTTATAAGATATATTAGTCTTGCCACCTAAAAACCACTTATAATGTGGTTTATCACTCTCATCTAAAATTTCATTAAAAGTCTCTTTAAAGAAAATATTTTCCTTTGCAAGGTTAGCCCAAGTCCCTAAATAATCATTATCAAAACTACTATTTAAAGCCTTAAGATCATTTTCATTAATATTAGCTTTTACTGTTAAAACCTCTTCCATAATTCTCTTCTACTTTTAAAAATCACTTCCACTTAATAGAACAACCAATACTTGGCTTCTCTTCTTTCAACTGAGTTTCACCAGCTTCAAGTTTCAAAATATTCTCTTCTAAATATTCAAAAGCCCCATGATAAGCAAGCTTATAGACACCATCAATCTTTTTATAAGTATAGATATCAGGCGTACAAACAGCTTGATACTTTTTAGCAACCTCCTGACTTTCGTCAAAAAGATATGGAAAAGAAAAATTATATTTCTCATGAAATAGTTTCATATTCTCAAAACTATCTTCATTTCTATAATCAGGATCATTTGCAGAAATAGTCACAAACTCCACTCTATCTTTAAGCTTCAGGGCAAGCTTTGAAAAGTCTTCAATAATCTCTATTACGTAAGGACAGTGATTACAAATAAAAGCAATTACAACAATATCTTTACTCAAAGAATTACTAGAAAAATTGTTCTCATCGATATTCTTCAGATCAAAATTAATCAAAGGAGTCCCAAGCTCTAGATTTTCAGAATTTAGTAAAACCATGGCTAAATTATAACTTCAGTTTACTGTTTTTTCAGCATCCCGAAAGGTTTAATCCAGAAAATCAAGACTGCAACTAAAGTTGCTGGCATAACTTCATGAATCCCAAAAGGCATATTTAAAGTAAAGCGCCAAACGATCACAGTTAATATCGAGAAAAATACCATTGCAGATGAAGTTTTTGTATCCATTTCAAAATCAAAACATCTTAAAACCATAAGTGGACCTAAGCTTGCTGCAAGAGAAGACCAAGCAATCAAAGTTAAAGTAAAAACGTTTTGCCCAGAGAAAAGAGCGATGCAAATCGCAATCACAGCAACTAAAAGTGAAGCTATTTTTGAAAACACATAAGACTTTTTCATCGATGGAACTAAGTCTTGGCTTAAGCTTGCAGAGCAAGAAATAATCTGAGAGTCAGCTGTAGAAACTGCAGCAGAAAATATTCCAGCGAGAATGAAACCTACAAGTACATCTGGTAGCATTTTCTCAGCAAGAATTGGTAAAGTTAGCTCTGGGTCTATAGAACTTAAATCTGGTAATAAAATTCTAGAAGCTAAGCCTACACTTAGTGCTGCCATACCAAAAATAAGGTAAAGAGTGAAATAGATATCTCTAGCTTTCCCCATTTTACTTGAATCATCTATGAGCATAGCTCTTACCATAGTGTGAGGTTGTCCGATAACTCCATAACCATTTACAAGTAAACTAATAATAAAAATCAAGAAATGCCAAAAAGTTTGTTCAGGAACTAAGCTTACTAAATTAGGATCAATTTCTTTGAGGGATGTCATCAATTCACTAAGCCCGCCACACTTACTTACAGTCATATAACTCATTAAAAACATTGCAGCACACATGAAAATTGTTTGCGCAACATCAGTCCAAATAGAAGCTCTAATCCCACCAGAGAAACAATACAAAGCTACGATTATTCCAGCGATAACTATTCCCATGTTCATATCCCAGTCAAGCATTACGTGAAGAGCTTTACTACTAACTTTCAATTGAGCAGCAGCGTACACAGAAAGAAATATAAAACTAATCAGAGAAGTGAATTTAATTAACCTTGGGAAACTCTTTTTCTCCCCAGTCCCTATAAAAGAAGTAATGGTATTAGAATCTTGTTCTTCAGACTTATCACGAAGTCGTTTGTGAATTGTAAGCCAAGCGATCAAATCTCCAAAAGCCCAGGTCAGTATATACCATACAGCTGAAATACCTACACTGTAGGTATAACCTATAAAACCAATAAACATGAAACCACTATAGTTAGTAGAAAGCATCGATAATGCCATCACAACAGGATGAACAGATCTACTTGCTAGAAGATAGTCACCAGAATTTGCTTTCGCTTTACTTGCTGAAAGCATCCCGACTAAAACCATTAAAACTAAGAAACCAACAAAACTTAGAGAAATTACATTAATTGCAGGAAATTGCACCACCCCATGATATCAAAAATTAGTTATTAATTCATAAAGGAAGTCCTTAACTCCATCATTTGCTAAAATATAACGCCTATGTCAGCTGATAATACAGATCTATGGTTCCAAGAAATTCACCAAGGTGTGCAAAGCATCGGCATGAAAGTTTCTAAAGTTCACTTGAAAAAACAAAGTAAATATCAAGAAATTTTCATCTTTGAAAATGATAACTATGGCACAGTAATGGCTCTAGATGGAGCTTTAATGCTTAGTGACATTGATGAACACATGTATCATCATGCACTTACTAAGTATGGAATGCAAAATATAGATGAAGCAGCTCATGATTTGAATATTCTAGTAATCGGTGGTGGTGATGGTGGTATAGTGAGGGATTTATTTACTAAATATGATTCACGCATCAGTAAAGTTACGATGGTAGAAATCGATGAAGAAGTTATTAATGCTTCTAAAGAATTTTTCCCACAAATCTCAATTGCTCTGAATAACCCTAAGTTAGATCTTAGATGTGAGGATGCACTTAAATTCATCGACAACTGTGCTGAAAATACTTATGACTTAATACTATGCGATTCTACTGATCCAGAAGGCTTTGCTGCTGGACTCATCGAAGAAGATTTTTATAAAAAAATCAAAAGAACTTTAAAAGAGCATGGTGTATTCTGCGCTCAGTCAGGTTCTCCTTTCTTCCAAAGATCTGAACTTAAAAAGACAAGAGAGAATTTAGCTAAAGTATTCAATGATGTACACAGTTACTATGCACCAATGCTAGTTTATCCAGGAACGATATGGTCATATACCGCTGCTGCAAAAGAAATTAAGACTAGAGAAAATATTGACATTGGAGATTTTATCAATTTAGATAATTTACTTATGAAATCCGAGTTATCATAGATTGGGAGAGATAAGATGAGTAATTCACCATTAGTTTCAGTTGTTATTCCTAGCTATAACCAAGCAAAATTCATATCTGATAATTTAGAAAGTATTCTAAAACAGAGTTACAGCAACTTTGAAGTTATATTCATAGATGATGGCAGCACTGATAACACTGAAGAAATAGTAAAAACTTTCACTGATAAAGACTCTCGTGTAAAATATTTCAAACAGAAAAACTCAGAAAGAGCAGTTGCTAGAAGCTTTGGGATTAGCAAGGCAAATGGTAAATATGTTTGCTTAGTCGATTCTGACGACACTTGGCTAGAAAACAAATTAGAAACTCAAGTAAAGATCATGGAAGAAAAACCAGAAGTGGTTCTTTCTTACGCTTCTGTAAATAGAATTTCACCAGAAAATAAAAGCCTAAAATCAGCTGCAAGACAGCAGCAAGGAGCAAGCGGCTTAGTTTACTTTCACTTACTAAAAAGAAATTTTATTCCATCAGTTACACCTATGATCAGAAAAGAAGCTCTTGATAAAGTTGGGTCTCAAGTAACTGACTTTATACCTTACGAAGACTGGGACTTCTGGCTAAGACTCTCTAAGTTTGGGGAGTTCTATCATATTAAAGAACCTTTAGGAAATTACCGTATACACCCTGGACAATCAGTTCAAAATGTTAAAGCAGAAAGAATCGAAGAAGTTACTTTAAAAGTTTTAGATGCTAATACTAATCTAGAAGATACTAGTGAAGCTGATATTGAAGGTCAATTACCTATGAAAATTAGTGGTAGTAATGAAGCTAAGAAAATAGTACTTGCTGAAATGCGTGAAGCTTATAGCTTAGCATTCTTGCGCTTTGCTTATTGGTACATACTTGCAGGGAAGCCTGGTTTAGCTAGAGCTAAACTTAGTTATTCTTTAAGTAAAAACTTTTTAAGAATTTTTGATATTAGATTCATCGGCTTATGGTTAAGTAGTTACTTTAGTAATTCCTCTGCTTTAGGGAGTTTAATAAAGAAATTTCTTGGTAAATTTCATTAATAGTGAAAAGTAAAAGATATTATCTAATCAGAAGCTTCACGTTAATTGGAAATTTATTTCCTCAATTTTTAGTGCTTTGTTTTTTAACCTTTTTTATTAACTTCGAAAAAGGTGCTTATCTTTCATCAGTGTGGTTCTTCGGCTATGCAACAAACCTATTTCTAAAAAATACTATTCGTAAGCCAAGACCAAACCAGAATAATGCAAAGGTTAAGGTCACTGGCTTTAGCATGCCCTCCGGGCACGCTTTTATGTCGACGGTATTCTTTTATTCTTTAGTTTATTTCTTTGACTTTAGCTTTCCGGTTGAAATTATTTTCTTAACAATGCCTATTTTCTTAGGTTTATCAAGACTTTACTTAAAAGTTCACGATATCTGGGATATATTATCTGCATGGGGTTTTGCCGCACTATACCTGTATTTCATTTCACCTTTCACATTTACAGTCTGTGAGCATGTTCTATTTTTGCTATCAAAATTGAAAAACATATTTATACATTAAAAAAAATTAAACAAAAAGTTAAGAAATTTAGCTATACTTAATACTAATTCCCTTAATACCTAATAATTATCAGCAACAAAGGATAATTTGAATTGCAAAAGACAACGGCTGTCTCTGCAGGTTCTCATTTTGAAAAAAATGGAGCTAGTGGAACAGCAATAGGAGAGAGTGCGGAAAAAATAAACTCAGTTGAGCCAGATTTGGCATCAACTACTATTCAAGCAAACAATAACCAAGAAATTGCAGAAGATTTAGCAGCAAAAGATGAAAATTTAGAAAATGAAGCAAAGCAGAATGAAAATCTAGTAGCAGAAGAACCTGAAGCTCCAAAGCCTCAAGATACAATCTACCATAAATTTGCAAATTTACTTAGTCCTATTCCTCCACTAAAAAAAGCCTTTGAAGCATACGCAGAGAATAAAGAAATGGCGAATGGTACTAAAATCCAAAGCTTTATTTCTAAACTTGCAAATCAAGTATCAATTGGAGCAAACTTACTTGGCTTGGCTCTTCCTCATAACAAATTCATTGAATTTGCAGGGAAATATGCTTATAGAGGGATGGTTGGAATTGCAGCTTTAGGGAAATTCTCTAAAGTCTCTAAATATAATGATTTAATAGCCTCTGGAGCTGGATTATTCAAAGTTCTATCTGCATTTAATGTTTTTCACTTATTGACTATGCCTCTTAAAGCTGTGGGCGTGAAAGTACCTAATTTAAATATCAGCTTTAATAATGTTTACAGCTTCTTTGGAGCAGCCAATGGACCTATGAACATCTCATCTTCAGCAAATAAACGTAAGATGGGATCAGAAGGTTACGCGAACCCAGGTGAAAGTATTAAAGCTTTTACAGAACAGTTTAAAGATACTTTTGATGCCATTAGTAAACATGGAATGAGAGCCTTTGACCCTCGTAATAGTACTGGTGTAAATGGTACTGTGGGTGGTGTTCTCCAGATGATTGGTTTTGCAACGAAGCAAAGTGGACTCATTATGCGTGAGTCTGGTAATAACTTGGGTGAAGCGTTAATCACGGCAGGAAATGTATTAAGGGATAATTTTGCATGTGTTGCCACTGATTGTGAGCGCTTCTCTCAAGACAATATGGAACGAGGCAGAATTCAGTCAGTTGCCTCAGGTGGTAATTACACTACAGAAGGAGTGCTTGACGTACTTCTTAACCTTCCATTCATGAAACCATTTGAAAGACAAACAGAATCGTTAATGGGCTTATTCGGAACTTGGGCAGCAGCTGCAAATACAGCTGCTGTAAAAGAAGAAAACGCAGAATTTAAGAGTAACGACACCTTGTCAGCGAAGAACTTACCAGAATTCTTCTTGAGTGTAGGTAAAGCAATGCTCAAAGCAAATGCTGGACATTGTCTGCCTGAGAGCATAGCGAATAGAATAAGTAGACCTCAAACAGATGCTGCAAACGCCGTAGTGAGCTTCAATAGAGAAAATCCGTTAGAAGAACCTAAACCAGAAATGCCTATAGTAAGTGAAGCTGAATTAGCGCCTGTAGCATAAGCAAATCAGCGCTATAATAAACATGATGAAGATAGCTTTCCTTGGACCTTCAGGGTCATTTTCCCATATAGCTGCTATAAACCTTGCTACCAGTGAATTTAATGTCGTAACTGACATAGAATTTGTTAGTATGCCTACTATCACAAGCTTAGTAGAAGCTATTTCTAGTTCACAGGTTGATCAAGCTGTGATTCCTGTTGAGAACTCTCTAGCTGGAGCAGTGGGAGAAACTTTAGATGCACTACTAAAATATAACGGCGCTTATATAAATAAAGAATATCTTCTAAGCATTAAGCACTGCCTGCTATCTAAATCAGAGCAAGACTTACATAAAATAGGAAAGATCATTTCACACCCTATGAGCTTTGCTCAATGTGGAGAATTCATTAGAGCAAACTGCCCTAATGCAGTAATGGAACCATCTGCAAGTAACAGCAAAGCTGCAATTGATGCTAATAATTCTAAGGATGATTTAACAGCTGCTGTTGCACCTGAATTCTGCGCAAAACTATACGATTTGAAAATTCTCCACAAAGCTATTAATGATTCTCAGAATAATATAACTAGATTCTGGCTCTTATCGAATAAGCCTTCTGACTATATTGAAGGCAAAGATGCTAAAACATCTATTATTTTCCAAATCGTAGATGAGCCAGGAAGCCTCCATAGAGTGCTCAAAGCATTTTCTGATCATGATATAAACCTATCTAGGATTGAATCTCGTCCATCGAAGAATCTTCTCGGAAGTTATTTATTTAGCGTAGATTGTAATGCTCATAGGGACGAAGAAAAGTTTGTGACAGCGATGCGTGACCTTAGTATGTACTTTAATTACTACAAATGGTTAGGCTCTTACCATATATCTTCAAGCCCTAAAATAGAGGAGTCATTAACTAGTTAAGCTCCATGAGTAGATTTAGATATCGCTTAATTCAAATACTTATTCTTGTTTCATTTTTCATAATAGTTGCAAGACTTTTCAATCTTCAAATAATCCAGGGTTCTAAGTTCTATAAAAGAGTTAAACAGCTTAGAACTAATGTTAAGTCACTAACAAATAGAGGAGAAATAACAGATAAGTTTGGCAAAACCCTTGCGATGGATATAGAGCGTTACACGCTAGAATACAATCCATGTGAAGCATCTAAAAAAGAAAACAAATCTGTTCTAGCACGTGAACTTGCAGCAATCTTTGATTTCCCAGAAAGCTCAAAGAAACTACTTTATAAAAAATCAAGTCAAACTTTAGCCTTTAATCTCACTCGTGAACAGGTTCAAAAGATTAGAAAACTCCACTCACCTTCTCTTTACATGAGAAAAGTCATCACTCGTTTTTACCCAGAGGATACTTTTGCATCACATCTTTTAGGCTATGTAGATTTATACGGCTCTGCTAGACAAGGAGTCGAACTTTATCATAAAGAATTTTTAGAACAAAACCCTGAAGCTAAGCTTGAACTTACTATAGATTCTCGTCTTCAAGGTTTCATCGAAGAAAAATTAGATAAACATATTGAAAAAACTAAAGCTGAGCAAGGTACAGCGATTGTCATGGATGTAAAATCTGCAGAGATACTAGCTTGGGCTTCGAGTCCTGCTTATAACCCTAACTTCTATAAAGACTACTCATTAAGACGCTTAAAGAATTGGAGTATCGTAGATGTTTATCAACCAGGCTCAATCTTCAAGATCATCACCGTAGCTTCAGCACTTGATTCTAAGATTATAGATAGTGACTACAGCTTTATAGATGAGGGATTCATCATGGTAGATAAGTGGCGCATCCAAAACCACGACTATATAAAAGGTAAAACCGAGGAAAGAGAACTCGACTTAACAGGCTTATTTGAAACATCAAGTAACCCATTTGCAGCTCACTTAGGTCTTAAAATGGGGAAAGAAGTTTTCCATAACTATCTAAAACTGTTTGGTTTCTCACAAAGAACTGGTGTTGAGCTTCCTGGAGAGAGTACTGGTCTTCTAAGACACCATAATACATGGAAAGATTCAGACTTAGCCTCTACTGCAATCGGGCAGGGAGCTATAGCAGTTACCCCGATTCAAGTATTAGCTGCAATTAATACCATAGCTAATGATGGAACATGGATGCAGCCGACGATTATTCGCAACCGCAATAAAGCCGGTCTAATTCAAAGTAAAGTTAAAGTTATAGACCCTAAGATAGCTAAAGAAATCCAGATACGCCTAGCAGACTCTGTAGCGACGAATATCAAAGAAAAATGGGCTAAAGCTGGAAATGTTTCTGGAATTAGGGTTGCAGGAAAAACAGGAACTGCTCAGAAGATTAGAAAAGATGGACGCTACTCACATTACAATACCATCGCTTCATTTGTAGGTTTCTATCCAGCCGAGAACCCTAAATATATAAGTTTAGTGGTTATAGATGACCCTAAAACAGATGGGCGCTGGGGAGATACAGTGGCTGGACCTCTATTTAATGAAATAACTAATTACGTTAAAAATTTATACCTTTAAGGTTTTGCTTAAAAGCAAAGTTTTGAAACATAGTCACAGAGATTTTTAGAAGCTTCTTTATGATTAGCCTTCCAATCTTCATGGGCGAAAAAATTTGTGTAGTTAGTCGTAACTAAAAATGAACTAAGAGGTGTTTTATGATCAGCAGCTATAGCTGCAATTCCATAAAGCTCCATATTTTCGACTAAGGTTTGACTAGGGTATTCTTCAAGAATTTTTTCAGATAACTTAGGTGACTTTGTAATTTCTAAATTTGAAAATGCTACTGCTTTAGATAAAGGATCTTCAAGATCATTAAAAGATTCAATTTCATGCACTTTATATTCAACTGGAACATAAGAATAGTCTAACTTTGATAAATAATCACCTAAACTTACCTTTTTAATTGAATAAATTTTTGAATCATCCATTTCAAATTTTTGCTCATTATAAGCAATCAGTCCAGCTGTTCCTATAAAAACTATTCTTTCGATAGGCTTTTCACTAGATTTAAGATACCTTTCTAGCTTTAATGCTGCGTTTAAATATCCAATACCGAGATTGAGAATTTCAACATCATTACCTAAATCTAAATATTTAGTTTCTTCATCCCAAGCTGAGCAAATCAATATCATTAACTATATCTTAAAATAACCAAGTTAAATTATCATACCTAGGTATACAAAAAACTCTTATTTTGACTTTATATTTTTATGTCCTCTATTTTTAATGTTAGTAATGAATCTGAGTCATCTGGGTTTAAGCGAGGCAGCAACAACGAAAAAGTTGCAGTTGAGCAAGCCTTAACTAAACTCTTCCCCACTAGTTCTCATAAAATTCAAGATCATATAGTTAAGTCTGGTAAATTTATGGCTAAATCTTCTCATGAAAGATATGGAGCCGAATGGGTTGCAAGAGAAATAGTGCAAAATTTCATTGACCATAACGTTGGTAAAAACAAAGGTACCTTAAACAATGTTCAATTTACAGAAATTAAAAATAACGATAACACTTCAACATTTATTATTGAAGGTAATTGGCCTATAAATAATAGTACTGGTCTAACTGAAGACTTTTCAGACGGAAAAGCTGATAACTCTGCTGGGGGTAATGGTATAGGACTAAAACAAGTAGCTTTAATGCTAATGAGAGATGTTCCTAAAAATAATAAGGAACCTCAAGGCTTTGGCGTAGAAGAGTTTAAAATCCATGGAAATGGGTGGGTTTATGAATATGATCTAGTAAAGAAACAAGATCTTAAAAAAGCTAATAAAAATTTTGATTTTAGCAGCTCCTGGCTAGTTGCTCATGAAAATAGAGCAAGAGCTTCCAATACTTGTAAGTATGAAATCAAAACAAATAACAAAGAATTAATCCAAGCACTAAGGGAAATGCAAGATATGGGAGTACATGATACGAATCCTTATCTAGAAAATCCAAGTTATAAATCTAAGTCAAATTCAAAATTAAAAGCAACTATAAAATGGCTTGAACCTAATCAAAAAGGTCGCTTTTTCCTGAATGGTCAAGTCATGAAAACTGCAATGAGTAGTAAACCAAAAGATTTCACTTGGGATACTTTAAGCGGTCTTAGCTTAGCATTGACTCATGAATATGAAATAACTTTAGATCGAGCTGAAGTAAGTTCCTACGATATCAGAAAATTTGTTTTAGATATTGCATCAGAAATGAAGACAAAGGACATAATTAAGCAATTAAATTTATCAAAAGGCATATGGACGAAAGAGGGAGTAAGTAAAATCTGGGAGAATGATTCTGGAGCTGGAGCAGTTGATGCATTAGTAAAAGAGCTGTCTTTCCGCATCTATTGTGATGAATATAAGAAGGAAGATTTTGAAAAACACTTTGGAGCTCACTATTATGAAACCTCTGCTGTAAGTGAAGCTGAAATTAAAGAACTGAGATCAAAAGGTATCTCAATTGTACCCAAAGATTTTGAAAGAATAGGAGCAAAGCCAGCAGATATTCTCGTAGATAGAACGAACGAAATCAGAGAATCAAATATATCAGCTAAATCTAGTTATGATTTCAGAAAAGCTACAAAGAATGGAGCAACAGTAAATGCTCTTTACCCTAATAAAACAGAATCTCAAGAAGAATTTTTTACGAGCTTCATAAATTTCATCCACAAACATGATGCAAAAATTGTAGACTCTAGTAACAATAGAACTAAGATAAAGCTAAATGTAAGTGAGAAAGTTAAACAGTTATTTGATAATCCATTAATCTCAAATAACCCTGATAGTAAAGATCAACAATTCATTTTACAACTTAGAGGTTTCATAGCAGAAGGTATAAAAAATAACTATCTTTCAGAAAATGACTTATTGATTGCAAATCAAGATACTGTTTATAAGCTTGGATTAAAACGTGACCCAATTACAGATTCTCATCAATTAATACTTAAATCTTTTGATGAAAATTCAAATGTATTTAGACAAAGTATCGGTTCAAATGAACTAGTGTTAGAGTTTTCTGCTAAAGTCATGGACTTTAGTAAAGCTCTAGATATAAAACTAGAAGACACCCAAAATGAAAGCATAATAACTAGTTCTAAGAAAAAAAATAAAGTAAACTCAATTAAAAATCTCCCTTGGCAATTTTTAGCACCCGGAGGGTTAGCAATAGGAATTATAATTGGCGGTATATTTGCTGATTTTGATGTGAAAAACTTAATGGAATCTAATACAAATGATATTCCTAAAAGTCCAGAAGATATAAGTACACAAATTCAGATTGATCTGAATAATGAAAGCCTTTCAAAATTTAAAAAAACAAATAAGATTCCTAGTATTAAAGATAAAGATCAAATTTCATCTAAAATAGATGATTTTGTGGGGCTATATAATTCAGCAAATATTAATGGCTTAAAATATGAACGCCATCATAGCCATGATCACAATAATCATCAGACACCTCACATCCATGTAGTAGAAAATTTGGATTTTAAAGAAAAGACTAACAGTGAAAGAGAGAAGTTAGAAATTCTTACTTCATACATCTCGAATGCCCTTAATATTGATATTAACGATGAGTCTATTCTAGTCTATACAGGAAATGGTGCCTTAGGTTTAAACTTTAATAAATGTGAAAGCATTGGACTGCATAGAGAATTACTAAAGAATAGTTTCGAATCAGTATTATCAGTATTAATCCATGAAATAGCACACTGTGGTTCAAATGAAGGACATGATGAAGATTTCATTCATGCTACTGAGTCATTGCATACAGCTTTAATTGAAGTAAATAATAATTTATTAAATAAAATGAATGATGGTAAAACACTCTCTAGTAAAGAACAAGCTTTTCTTGACTTAAGACAAGCTTATTTAAATCTAGACTAACATCCTCAAGATAAGTTCACAAACTTCACCCTTAAGCTTTTCTTTATTGCAAATAATTCTCATTAAGGTATAGAATAGACATATAAAATTGAGAATAATTCTCAATAAATTAAAGTAAAAATAAACTTGATAAGCCCAAGTCAAACTTTAACAAAACCATCAACTAGCCAAGATTTAGTGCAAAACTTGGCACAGATTAATATTAGTGATAAAAAAGATGATGTTGAAGCCGAAGCTGAGTTAAAAAAAGAGTTATTAAATAAAGAGATTAAAAGCTTAAATGCTGACTATCAGCATCTTGAAAATCAAACTAACCAAATCGAAGATTTTACTGCTAAGACAGCAATTGTTGAGATGGGTTTAGGACTCTTATCCATGGCTTTAGAAGGAAAATTCAATGGTGATAATTTCATATACGTTGTAAATAGTGCCTTTGAATTCATTTCAAACTCCACGAAAAAATTACCAGATGGCTTTAAAAAATTCATGCTTGATGGCGCCAAATTATTTGGTATGAAATTCAATCCAGAATCAGAGCAGTCAGAAGAAAAAGAATCTCCAATCAGCAAAATTTTTGAAAATAATAAAGAGAAAGTTTTAGCAATGTATCTTAAAGGACTTTCTTTATTTATAGTAGGTTTAAGTGGCTTAGACTACCTAAATAAAAGATCAAAACCGCCAGAAGATCCTATCTCTCATCCTTTCAAACACTTATCAAAACTAGCATCAAGCTTAATCATGGCTATTCCAGCACTACCTATGTTAGGAACTTTCAGTACTAAACGTAAGCTTGCTGACTTGATGTTAGAAGCTAAACCTCAAGACACAAACGCTGAGGCTTTAAAACTTACTGGAAATGAAGATTTCTTATGCTTCATGGAAGCAAGTTTCCTTGGTGCAAGGAAATTACTCACAAGCTTATTCCCTAAGCATGAAAATATTATGGAATTAGTGGCGAGCATATCCCTCTCTGGCTTAAGCTTCATGAATGCAAATAGCACCCTGAAAGAATGTGAAGGTTTGGAAAACGGTAACTTATTTAAGTCTAAATTTATGAGTAAAGATCTTCCTAATATGATCTATGATGGCTCAAGAGAGGCTTTAAGTAAACTTGCAAAACTAGAATTAGATTCTTCAGAGAAGCTTGCAAGTACTGCTAAAAGAATTTTTGACAGCAAGGAAAAGATTTTACAGTATAGTAGTTAACAGTGAAAGCTGAATTAATTGCTATCGGTACAGAATTATTAATAGGACACGTAGTTAATAGTAACGCTACATACCTATCTGAAGAACTTAATGCAATAGGTATAAGTACTCATTTCCACGTAACTGTAGGTGATAACCAGGAGAGAATTCTAAAGACTCTTGAACTTGCAGCATCTAGAGCAGATATCATTATTTGCACTGGAGGTTTAGGACCTACTGTAGATGATATTACCCACGAAGTACTTGCAGAATTTGCTGGAAAGCCGCTTCTTGAAGATCCGCAGATAAAAGAAGTTATCAAAAACAAATTTTTAAAAACTAAAAAAGATATTCCACAGAATAACTATAAACAAGCTCTTATCCCAGAAGGAGCAATTATCATCCCCAACCCTGTAGGTACAGCGGTAGGAGTGATTCTAGACTATAAAGGTATAAAAATAATTAGCTTCCCTGGAGTTCCTTGTGAAATGAAAGCTATGTTTAAAGAAACTATCGCTCCATATCTTAGTGCCTATTTAGCTGAGAAGGAAAGCCTTGCAGCGATTGAATCAGAGAAAATCAAGTTTATTAATATCGGCGAATCCCAGATGGCAGAGATGATAGGGGAAGAAATATTCATGCAAAGCAATCCTAGTGTCGCACCATACGCGACTTTAGGGGAGTGTTATGTACGCATAACAGCAAAAGCAGAATCAGCATCAGAAGCTAAAAAGTTAATGGCTCCAGTTAAAGAAAAAATTGAAGCTAAAATGAAAGATTATATTTATAGCTACGGTGATGATACAGTACCTGAAATACTTTCAAACTTTTTAAAAGAAAAAAACTTATCGATAGCTTTTGCAGAATCCTGTACTGGCGGACTTTTAAGTAAAACTATGACAGACATCCCTGGGGCAAGTTCCTACACTAAACTTAATTTAGTAACTTACTCAAATGAATCTAAAGAACAATTTTTAAACGTCTCAAAAGAAACCCTAGATAAGCATGGAGCAGTTTCTGAAGAAACAGCTAAGGAAATGGTTTTAGGTTTACAAAAAATTTCTAACGCAAATCTTAATATCTCAATTACAGGTATTGCAGGCCCAGATGGTGGCACTCCAGAAAAGCCTATAGGTACTATTTATATAGGACTTGCATTTAATGAAAAAGTAGAAATTCATAAATTAGATTGGTTTGCTAGAACTTTAAATAGAGCACAGGTAAGAGAGCTTGCTTGCCTTAAGACTCTTTATAAAGCATATAAATTTCTTTTAAAGAACATTGCATAGCTTCAAACTCAACGCTTCCACTTAACTCTAAAGCTCAGTCACATCAAACTCTACAAATTCAATATTCTTACTCTCTAGAATATTTTTAATATCCGAGCTTAATTGATTGGTGTCAATTTTCTCACGATATCCAGGCTCTAAATAGAATTCTTTAATACTTGCAAAATCTCCTTCTTTAAGAAGATAAATAAAACCGAAAACTACTTTTTCATAAACAAAAACAAGAAGCTCAGAAACATCTAACTTAGATAAAGTAACTACAAAGTCAGCCCAAGAAAGCCCACTTTTATTAAACTTATCCATCCAAAATTTTTCGCCACGCATCTGCTGGATCATGCACAAATTTCCCCATAATTCACACAGACGTCCAAGGTCACTATTTATATTAAATTCTCTTACTTCAAGCGATCCTTGGGGCAAAATAATCTCACCTTTGCGATTAGATATAGCTATTTACTCAAGCCTTAGCTTAACATGCAAAAAAGACATTGTTAATTTTTTCTAAAAACTGGTAATTTGTGTGACGAGCTGTTATAATTTTCGTTTGTCAATGCCTACATTACAACAATTAATTAGGAACCCTCGTAAGAGAAAAAAAAGAAAGAAGAATTCACCAGCGTGTGAAGGTAATCCTTTCAAGAGAGGTGTTTGTACTAACGTAAGAACTGCTACTCCTAAGAAGCCGAACTCTGCGATGCGTAAAATTGCAAGAGTTAAGCTTAGTAACGGAATTGAAGTTACTGCTTATATCCCTGGTATTGGTCACAACTTACAGGAACACAGTGTTGTACTTGTTAGAGGTGGAAAAGTAAAAGATTTACCTGGTGTTGGTTATCACATCGTTAGGGGTGCATTAGATGCTCAAGGTGTTAAAGATAGAAAACAAAGTAGATCTTTATACGGTACGAAAAGAGAAAAAGCGAAAAAGTAAGTAGATAATTAGGAAAGTTTTATGCCACGTAAACCAAGTTTTAAAAAAAGAACAGTAACTCCAGATCCTTTATATGGTGATAAGGACGTTGCCCAATTCATCAACAGAATGATGATCCAAGGTAAAAAATCAATTGCTGAAAGATTATTCTATGGTGCTCTTGATTATATCGGAGAAAAAATCAAAGATAAAAAGCCTTTAGAAGTATTCAAAAAAGCTGTTGAGAATGTAACTCCAGTTGTTAAAGTAAAAGCTAGAAGAATTGGTGGAGCTACTTACCAAGTACCTGAACCAGTAGATAAGGCTAAAGGTACAGCTATCGCTCACAGATGGGTTATCCAATCTGCTCGTAAGAGAGGAGCTAAGACTTTTATCTCAAATTTAGCTAATGAATTATTAGATGCTTTTGATAATAAAGGTAAATCTATTGAGCTTAAAGAGCACACTCATAAAATGGCTGAAGCTAACAAAGCATTTGCTCACTACGCTAGAGGTTAATTTTATAAACCATATATTTAAAAGAAAAACCCGAGCTAAAGCTCGGGTTTTTTGTAGTTAGGAAAATTTTGTTATTTAAAATAAACTTGCTTCCACTGCATCAGACGAGTCAGCTTCTGGATTATTTTGCTTCATATATTCTTGTCTTGCTGCAAGTGATGAAGAAGCATCTATAATTTGTTGATTGAAAAATTCTTGCATCTCAGGATCATCAACTAAAGCTGTTTCTTCAAAAATTTCTTCAAGCTCGGCTAAATTTTCATTAGCTACTGCTGTCTGACTCCGCTCAATTGATTTATCATCAAGAATATCACCGACTATTTCAGAATAATCACCGTCATCTTCAAATAATCCAAATAAATTATCAATATTATCAGAAGAATCAGATATTGCTGTTGAATCTGCTTTAGAATCCTTAGCGGCATCTTTATTAACGCCATTAAGTTGATCAAGCTGTAAATTTGTATTTTCGCTAATTTGCATTGGCGCTAACTCCCATGCACCTAAAATAACAAAGTATTATTAAGAAAAGGTTATTGCACCACACTCCATGCTAATATTGCACTAAATGGTAAAAGTCGCCCCCTCAATTTTAGCGGCAGATTTTGCAAACCTCGAGTCAGAATTGAAGAGGATTGAAGACCATGCAGACTGGGTTCACGTTGATGTTATGGATGGTGCCTTTGTTCCTAATATAACTATAGGTGCACCAGTTGTAAAATCTTTAAAAAAATCTACAAAACTTCCCCTTGATGTTCACTTAATGATTAATGAACCTCATAATCACATCCCAGATTTTATTAAATCAGGTGCTGATATCATCACATTTCACCTTGAAGCGTATGATTTTGATGAGAAGAAAATCAATGATACTATTTCTTTAATTAAAGGTCTCGGAGCAAAAGTAGGAATTTCGATAAACCCTTCTACAGATATTAAAAAAGTAGAGCCTTACATAAAAGATATTAATATGGTGCTCATCATGTCAGTAAACCCTGGCTTCGGTGGACAAAAATTCATCGAGTCTGCTTATGATAAGATCCAAAACCTCTTAGAAATCCTCCAAAAGAATGACCTTAAAGCTGGGAACAATCTTAATGAAGGTGAGGTAGCTATAGAAGTGGACGGTGGGATTTACCCAGGTGAAATTTCTGAAAAATTGATAGCCACTGGAGCTAATGTTTTAGTTGCAGGTTCAGCTGTTTATGGAGCTACTGATATCCCACAAGCAATTGAGGAGCTAAAAAATGGGAGGAAGGACTAAGCTTCCGAAGATAAATATGGTACATGATCCAGCACAATTATTAGAAAGTGTTTCTAGATGTACCCAGAATGGTTTTATTGGTTCAGATCTTGATGATAAAGTTACCTGTTTTAGCCCTATTATTGAAAGTCTAACTGGCTGGAAAGAAGAAGAAGTGATCGGCAAGGACATACGGAGCTTCTATTTCATACCTGAAGAGGATAGTTTATTTAATAATGAAACTGCTTTTTCAGCTCAGGTAGCAGTTTTGTTTACAAAAGATGGAAGAAAGCTAAGCTTCCCCACAAGACAAACAGAAATTCAGAACAAAGAAGGGAAGATCGACGGGAAATTATTATTCTTCGTAGTAGATAACTTCAATAAAGATATTGATCAGCTTCAAAGCGAGTTTGTTAGTACTGTATCTCACGAATTAAGAACCCCTATCACTAGTATTAAAGGATTTGCTTCTACTTTATTACAACATAAAGAAAGATTCCCCGAAGATAAAAGAAATAAATACATCACCATTATTAAAGAACAAGCTGAAAGACTATCTAGATTGGTTGAAGACTTGCTAGCAGTATCTAGAATTGATGCTAAGAAATTACAGTTCACTATTCATCCGGTTCAGATCAATCAATATTTAGAAACTACAGCACTGTTAATTGAAAATAAGTATAGTGGTTCTCATAGAATTGATGTTGAAATAGATAAAGATTTACCTGATGTATGGGTTGATGCTGATAGATTAGAACAAATCTTCACTAATCTTATCGATAACGCCGTTAAATACTCACCTGGCGGTGAAAAAGTCATTATTAAAGCCTACACTATTACTCAAGATGATAAGAAAATGGTAAAAGTCTCTATCAGAGACTTCGGTATTGGTATCGAAGAGAAGTTCTTAGCGAAGATATTCAGTAAATTTAGTCGCTTAGATAATCCTTTAAGTAGAAAAACAGAAGGTACAGGTTTAGGGCTTTACATTTCTCATTCCTTAGCTAGAATAATGAATGGACACCTAAGTGTTGAAAGTGGTCCAGAAGGAAGTACATTTAAACTCTATTTACCTACAGAGTTCTATGAAGTTGGAGATAAATCGTGGGATTAATACCTAAAAAATATATAGTCCACATAGCATCTGAAAAATCTAAGCTTAGGCTGCAAAACCAAGAAAACTTTATAGACAAATGTCACGCAAACGGAATTTATCTTCTAGAATGTAACAACCTAGAAGATCTCAAGTATATTCTATATGATTACAAACCTGAAATATTGATAGTGAATGAGGACATGTACGCTCAGGGTTTCGATTATGAAACTATTAGTGAAAAGCAAAAATCCCGCTATAACATCTATAAATTAATTCTTTTAGGTAATAAAAAGAAAGATAAATCAAAAGCATTTTCCTATATAGAGGAAGGCTTCGATGATTTCTTGGACTCTGATTTAAGCGCTGAAGAAATCTTCGTAAAATGCTTTGCATACCTTAGAAGAAAGAATATACTTGAGAAAAACCAACTCACTAAACTTCCAGGTATTAATAGAACTTATGAAATTATTGAGCATTGCCTTCATGACATAAAAGACTGGCAATTACTTCACGTAACCATCGATAATCTTAATCAGTATAACTACATGTACGGCGTTAAGAACGTAGATAATTTAATTAAACAGTCAGCCTCAATGCTTGCAGATTTAGTGAAAGATAGCGATCTTTTCATAGGTCACTTAGGAAAGGATAACTTTGTTCTACTAGGCTCAAGGCAAAACATAAATGATATTTATGAAGAGCTTGAAAATGAATTTTCAGCGATTTTAGAGAAAGTCTACAATAAAAAAGACTTTGAAAACCAATATATAGTCTACTCTGCCCCTCATAAGGTCAGAAGAAAAGAAAAATTAGTGACACTCAACATTTCATCTTGTACTAGCCTTGATAGAAAATTCCTGTCTGGATCAGATTTAATTGAGCAAGCACTTTTAAATAAATTCAATAAACGAAAACACCTTACTAATAAAAAAGTAGTAATCATTGAAGAAGATAAAGACTTTGCTGAGCTGTTAGTTGACAGATTAGAACTTGATAGCTTTGAAGCCTCTCATTCAAGCCCTAAGGATCTATTAAAAGACTTAGATACTGTAAGACCTGGTTTTCTAGTAATTGAAGCTGCCAAAATGGGTTTACCTGGCTTTGAGGAACTCTGTAAAAAGCTTAATAAATATGATGGTATCGCTGATCTGAATATTATCGTCGCTAGTAATGTTCCTGGTTATAGAAACTTTCTAGAAGCTGGAGCTAATACATATATTCCTAAGCCTTATGAGCTCGACACTCTTTTAGAAGAGTTAAAACTTTCTTGTTAATTCAGAATAAGCCTTCCTTAGCATGATAAAATTTCTTTTGCGAATATGGCAGCCGTCGCCAAGTGGTTAAGGCCCCGGGTTGTGATTCCGGTATTCGCGGGTTCAAATCCCGTCGGTTGCCCCATTATCGATAAGAGACCTCGTAAGTGTATCATCGCCTTGCGAGGTCTTTGTTTTGAGGGTGGTGAACCTAGGATTTAGCACCCATTCTTGAGATACTGAGTCTTGTATTAGTTGGAAGGGTTTAGCTAGCTCTACTCTTAGTTTTTTGTCTTTTAGATAAAGTCGTGAACCTAAAGTATTTAAAACTAATTGTTTATCGTTATAATCTCCATTTTCAAATAAATACTTAGCCTGTTTACAGAAATCCAATATCTCTACAGTAGTATCAATTCTAGAATCGTCCATATCTGTATTAACACTCATTTCTTTTTCGATAGCTTTTTTATCCAGAACCAAGTTATCTTTTTTAATTTTGAAAAGTTCAGCGTCTATCTCTTCATTGATTCTCATCTCAAGTAATCTTTCGATTTGATTATCGATTTTGTTGAGTTGATTCTTTTGGATTTCTCGAATAGTTTTTTGCTTTTCAGATTGTTCTTGGCTAAAATCTACTAGCCATTTTTTCACCCATGAAACAAAAGCCTTATTAATTTTAATTGAATCAAGTAATTCTATAATTTGCTCTTCAAGTTCAGCCTCAATAATCATTGGTTGCTTGCAGTCATAATCTTTTCTTCTGTGAGTACAGCGATAATAAATTCTATGATGGATAGAACCATCAGCTCTTTTTTTATTCTTATGCTCTGCTGTTACACTTGCTCCGCATTCTCCGCAAGTAATAAAACCCTTTAAAGGGAATTTATATTTAGCTTTTCTTGGAGCGCATTTTTTAGCTGAGATAATCTTTTGAGCTTTATCAAACTCTTCTTTAGTAACCATAGTGGAGTGAGTACCATGATGTAATTCGTTTGCCCATCTAAACATTCCATAATAGAAAGGATTAGAGAAAATACAATGCAAGCCATGTCTTGAAACTTTCTTCTCTGGTGTATTAGCTGAAGCTCTGGTTCTAAGTCCCATAGAAGCTGCTTGCTCAACAAGTTCCCCCATTACAGTATTACCACTTAGGAGCATACGCCATAATTTTTGAACGATAGGTGCTCTTTCAGGATCTAGTTCTATAGTCTTTTCACCATTAGGCTTGGTTATATTTAGATATCCTAAAGGTGCTGTATTGGGGTAAACGCCTTTATCTACTTTAAAATTCATTCCTCTTTTTACATTTTTGCCTAAAGCTAATGAATACTCAGCCGCCATTCCTAGCTCCATATTCATCATTAAGCTATTGTCACTTGGATAGTAACGTCTTTCATAAGTGATGATTTGGCTTAGACTTCCTTCTAATAGAAGGTGCTGTATTATGCCACCTTCAATAGGGTTACGACTTAATCTATCTAATTTCCAGCATAAAATAGCTTCAAATTTTCTGTCTTGTAAATCTGCAAGCATTTTATTAAAAGCTTCTCTTTTATATGGTTTCTTTGCTGACTTAGATTCTTGATAAATCTCAATAATTTTAAGATCTTCTTTTTTTGCTTTAGCTTTTAAAATCTCTAATTGATTTTCAATACTCTGGATTTGTTTACTGGAGTCTTCAGAGCTTTTTCTTACATAAAGTGCTACTTTCATTTAAAGGTTTCCTTTTGATTATATTAACTAAATTTATTTATCTTTTCATTAAAAATCACACTGTCACGTGCTTTCACTGCTTAAGTGTGACGTGAATAACCGCTCTCTCGGCCGATATTGAAGGATTATCACAAAATCACGCATCTTTTAGGTTCTTATATTTGCTTCGTTTTTAATTTTGAAATTTAAAGTAGATATTTAAAGAGCTAAGAAATCAGGTGATTCTGTGATTTTCCTCTTATAATCAAGCCTAGAGCTTGAATCTGAATCACTCGTCCTTGTGATGGTTGGTGATTAGGTGCTTTTTGAGAGTGACTAGCTTTGATCTCTTATTGTTTGGATCTTGTTTTACGTTTAATTGATCCATATCTTCTAAGTAATCAAGTAACTCATAAAACTCTTTAGCTGTAGTTCCTTTATAGTGCATACCTGCTTCACGTCTTAAAGAAGTAGCTTGTATTCCTTTTGGAAACTTCGCTAATAGTTTGAGTACCTTGTCAGCTCTGGAGTCGAACTCGGCATCAGAATCATAGTAATTATTAATTACATACTTTGCACTTTTAATAAAATATTTTGACCACTCTATAGCTTTGAGCATTACTTCTTTTGAGATAAATAATTTATTTTCTGCAAGAGCTTGCTGGAATCTTTCTTGCCACTCTCCAGCTTCAAAGTTATTTACTATTAGTTCAGCTCTTTCTATGATCTCAAACTGTAAACATAACTTAGGTAAGAAATCACATACAGAACGTCTCATATAAGGTAGCAAGCTACTTTCTGGACTCTCATCTTCAAAGTCTTTATACTGGTCATAGAAACGGTGATAGATTTGCTTTGCTTCTTCAGAATACTTGAACTCTAATGTTTCATCTAAGCTTCTAAAGTGATTATGAACTAGGGTGTAGATATCTAAAAGCTTTTGCTCAAGCTCTTGGGGTATTGACTTTATTTCAGGAATTCTTATACCTTTATTGTTTTTCCCAACATATTTCATGAAGCGATTATCAAAGCCTGTGTCTTTATAGCCTTTAGGCTTGGAGCTAAGCATTGAAGTAAAGGTATGAACTCCAGCGATACTAATAGCTGGATCATAGATAGTACTTAACTTTAAAGAGCTGTTTAATAAGTTACCCTTACTGTGCATAGGAATTAATGGCAAATTGTCATAGGCTTTAGTAACAAAGCTACTTAAACTAGCATTGTAATCTGCATTTAGAAGAGCATAGAAATTCTCAAACTCACTGTTTTCAAGCATGATCAGCACTGGATGTTTTCTTTGAGCCAAAGTTAATTCAATACCCTGTTGTGTGAATCCAGCGATAGTCAGTTCTTCAGATTTCACATTCTCTTCACCAGCTTCAAGTTTAGCTCTATACTCCTTTTCCAGAGCTTTATTTATGAACCTTAAAGGATAGCTATATCTATTAGCAGCTGTAGTTTTTCCACCAGTAGTCAAAGCAAGGGTTTCAGCATAAAGATTAGGGAATTTACCATTTAGCTTAGCTTTATTCCCTATAAAGCCTGCTCCTTGGGTGAATAAAACCATTGGTACTGCTTCTATACAATTCTCTACATTTCTTTCAGTATCTTTTATACACTCTTTATATATATCAGGAAGTGCATTCTTTGGAATATCTGGAATTAATTTAAGCTTTAAGTTTTTAATAATAGGGGTCTCTATATATCTAGGTTTAAGTTCTTTTAGTGCTTCTGAGCCTTTTGTATAAATAAAGTCATCCAGTCCTTTACAGCCTTCTTCCTGTGGCAGATCTATTACACTTAATTTCTTGCCAGTTTCGAGGAAAGCTTTTTCTACAAGTGCTGTTTCTGCTTGCTTCACACCTGTTTTTTGTTGCTTGTCTCCATCAAAGATTACTGAAAAATCTATATTTTTATTTTTCAATAAATCTCTAAGCTCTGGTATTAGTGGAGAATTTAAACCATTTTTGCAAAAGCAAAATACAGATGTCAGACCAACTGTGGGATAGTTGTTACTAGTTCCTGCAATGCTCTTGAGAATGCCTTCCGTGAGGGCTATTTGTCCTTTAGGTTCATCTACTTCAAGCTCTTTGTAATTTTCTAAATACATAATCCAGTTAAAGCCTTTGGGGAAATGAAGATAGAAGCGTGACTGAATAGATTTAGGTAAGCATAGGTATTTTGGAAGATTTTGAAATTTAGCTTGTGCTTCTTCAGTGTAATCAGGTCTTATAATTCCAAGTTCTTTTCCAGTTTTGATATCCTGAATTTTATTCCCTTCAATATCAAAGAATGGTAGATATAGAGATAGTTTTATATACTTCTCTTGTAACAGTGATTCTTTTTTATCAGGGGTTAATGCTTTAAAGCCTTTATTTAAAATAGTTTCAAGGTCAATAGTTTCAGCTTCAGAGGGCTTTATAGAGTCCTCTGTAATAGCTGAGCTTTTTAGCTTGGCTAAATGTTTGTCTGAGAGATAATTCATTTATTTAACCTCCTTGATGAGCTTATCTAAAATTAAAGAAAAGTGATCGATATATAATTCAGATCTCTGAACTGTTTTTCTTTGTGTAGATTTCAGTAAAGTGTTAAAAAGTTGTGATAATTTTATGCACTTTTTAGCTATAGCAACTTTTTCTTTCTTAAATATATTAGCTGGGTCTATATTAAATAGTTTTGGACTAAAGAACCATATAGATTCTACTTGCTTCAAGTAATAAGCTCTAGCACTATTACTAAAAGACCTAATTTGGTCATTCGTGAACCTAGATTGCATGTCTCTAATTAGATCATCTAGACAATTGTTACATTCTGCCAGAATAGCCATGTCTTTGAGATCTCCTTTTTTGGTTTTCAAGCTTTGCTGGAGTGGGTTCCAGCTTTTGAATAGATTTTCAAAGCTTTTTAGTATGTTAGTATTGTTTTTATTGTTAGAGGTCTGATTCTTGTTGTGGTGATTGGAATCAGGCTTTTTATTTATATCCATTATTTATCTCCCTTTAATTTGATATGGATGAGTCTTTCTGATAGTTTTAATAAGTTCTTTGCTTTCTGTTCAGCTATCTTTCTAGGTAAACGAAAGCCAAATTCTTGAAAATGAATTTCTTGATACTCATTAATGCAGTCATCAGGTAGCTTCATGCTCACCTCCTTGTAATTCTTGTTTGTATGCCTTAGTAATAAGAAAACGTAAAGTACTTGAAATTGAGCGATCCCAAATCTTAGCTAGCTCTTCAACTTGACTTCTTGTTTTTGTAGTAAGGCAGAAGTTTACTTTCTTTGTGTCTTGATTATTCATTACAAAAAATCATAACCTCTGGAATTCTTGGTATTTCTCAATGCAGAGCAAAACTCAAATTACTCTGCAAATGATTTCATATAATTTTGCATTATAGAGATTAGGGTGTAATGAATTACACTCCTACCATCATGACTTTCTATTAATTTTTGATAAAAATCATCTTCTATTTTTTTCTTTGATTTCTTTTTTTGATGATTAGCAAGAATTCGTTCTTGGATTGACGGTAAGATATCTACAGCAATTTTTGAAATCGCTTCTTCATTTGGTGTATCGTCAGCGAGCAAATCAATAATTGCTTCTATTTTCTCATTTCTTTTTTCAACAGAGCTTATATGCTTGTAACAGTATTTTTCAATAAAATCATCAAATCTTTTAAAAGTAATATCAGTCTCGTTCTTCAACTTAAATAGTTTTAAAACTTCTTTTCGAACATCGTCAAGTTTTGAATATGTTTTAATCTCCTTACCTAAAGTCATTTTTTTTGGTCTTTTAATAAGTTGTGTAAATCTCTCGAAAATGTTATCAATAAGCTCTATCGTCTTGTGGTGAAAATCAGGCTCAATTTTGTTATAGTTATCAGACGTATAAATTCTGCCAAAGGATTCTCTATAGGAGACTAACTCCTTAATTAAAAAAGAGTCTTTGTTGAAATCGTCCTTATGTGTTTTACAGCAAAATAGATAATTTTTTTGTCTAATTTGATTACTGGAATATTTTTTGTTTATCGGTAAGTGTTTTCCACAGTAACTACAAAAATCATATCCACTATCTCCACTTATTAAAGAATCATGTAAATATTTCAATCTGAGTGGGATAGTTATTCCTGAGATAATTAGCCACCTAATTATGAGCATTGAATAGTTCGATAGAATTGAGCTTGATAACTCATTTTGAATCTTGCTAAATAACTTGTATAGGATATTCTCGCCTAAATAATTGTTCAAAAAAACATGCTTTTCTTTCTGTGCATGATCTAAAGAGTTATATATCAAAAATTTACATTTGTTGGGTAAGGAAATCATGAGTAAAGCCATGCAAGAATCAATTTCTGAATCAAAGTCACAGAAAGTATTTAGATCTTCAAGATAGGCTGGGTGAATATTTGATCCTTCTTTGACATATGTATTTAGAACAGATGCCTTCTTTTTTTTAATCAAGTAACCTTGTCTAGGAGGAATAGCATAATATTCATCAGGTAAGTTTAACCCTCTTTGTTTTGAACACATTTGCCTAACATAACTTTCATTTAATTCATGTATTGCAGCAAAGTCTGATTCTGTAAAATATTCTTTGGCATCAAGATTAACAAAAGTGTTATCAACAATAGCATTTTTTTTGCTTGTAATTTTACGCACCATTCTTTATATTATATTAATTTTTATGTATAGTTTCTATATATTTGCTTTACTAAAAAGTTTTACTATCTCAAGTATTTCACCTTGACTCAAAGAAGTTGTTTTAGAAGCTGGGAAATTACAAATATAAGATTCAGGTTCTATCTTTAGATCATCTTCAGGTAGGCAACCACCAAAATCACTACCAAGACTAATAAATTGTCCCCCAGTAAAATCTTTATTGAATTTAAGCATATAAGATTTATCGATAGTTGAAGATGATACGTCAAAGAAGAGCCTTCTACCTATTAGGAAGCCCGTTTTGTTCTCTGCTATTTTCCTATCAGTAGAGTTTTCTAAATAATCAAAATCAACTAACCTAAGTTTTTTAATACCACTACTTTTTATATCTTTAATAGTCAATACATCACTCAAACTAGTGTTTTGCCCTAGAAGCCAAATACCAACCATATTTGCTCTTCGTGCATATACTGGGTTGCTTACCATTAAAATTAATAATGCGATATAAAATCTATTCAAATCTTACTCCTTTTGTTTTGGAGTTTTATAAACAAAATTCCAGAGGTTAATCAATCGCAACTAGTCGACTATTATAGTCTTTGGGCTTTACAGCCTTGGACATACACTATAATCCTCTGGAAATAAAATCCCAGAGAATGTCGTATTTATATAGTCAGTCATTCTCTACTGACTACTAGTTGTGAGAGGTGATTAAACCCCTAGAACCAATTTATTAGCTCCAATTAAACAATACAGTATTTAATAATAAACTCGCAAGTACTATAAGCTTTAGCGCCCTTCTGCTTGTTTATAGACTTTCTGTTGAAGGTTATACATTTTCAAGATTTCTACTCTTTGCATCCTGAGGGTTCTCAAATGAAATCTTTCAGCTCTGTAATCCTTAAACTTTTCTAGGTCATTAAATAGTAAAGTAACTTTTTCATTCAACTCTTTTTTTTGCTGTAATAGCTTACTGATAAAACATTCCTTAGACTTAATCTCTTTTTTTAACTTCTTGTTTTTCATTAAGAGGTCTTCATAGTCTTGCTTTAAGTCCATATTTATATTTTACCTTTTTTAGAAATTATCAAAAATGCGTGGAGGTGATGGAATATATAAGCTGAGTTGAGTTAATTCCCCCTCAGCCCCTTCTTTCTTCGAATCTTTATTTGTCCAGATTTTTGAGTTCTTATTGAGAATGAGATGATTTTTTGAAGGTGAAACTTGATTCTGCCTATGGTTAAGGGAAATCTCACTCAAGATAAGTATATATTATATTAAAACGAGGCTGTTTTTCTCTTTAGATATCTATATTAATAGATTATGTTTGAAACCTAGAACTTTAAAGATGAGCGTGTGATTGGGATGCATTTTATACAATTTAATTACAAGATTTAATATCTTGAGACTCTGACTGGAATAATACTTGTCCTGAAGATATATTACAAATCCATGAGATTAATATTAAAACCTTGGGTATTCATTTCCTTAGCTAGATTGACTTGTACCTCTTTTTGTAAGTCATCTTTAAAAGGAATGTATATAACCCCACTAATATCTGATGGTCTATCCATCTTATCCTGATTTTTAATTAATACTGCAACTTTTTTTCTGCCTAAGCGACCTAGTAACATCCCAAGCTCTAGGACTACATTTTGTCTAACTCTATATGCTTTTTCATCTGGATGATCTGCTTTAAACCCTTCATCATCTGGGGTAGCCAAGACTATTCCGTATTCCACATTTTGATCTAAGCAATATTTCTCTAGTTTTTCAATTATTGTTTGACCTTCTGAGGGTAATTGATCCAAAATAACTGGATCTAATTTCCATCTTCTTAATAGACCATCTAAATCTCTTCGGGCTGCTTCATCGTGCCCATAAACTACAAAAACCTTATTTGTTTTAGTGATATTAGCTTGTTTATCTATTAGCATTTGAATTTTTTTATTAAAACTATCATCTGGTGTACCTTGGATTTGTAATGTACCCTTACTCTCCCACCAGTTAATAATTTGTCCTCCAGGAAAAGTAAATTTTACCTTACCAACTTGATCTTCAATTGAAACATCAGTAAATTCACTTGATATGATAGTTTGAAGTTGATTTTTGCTACCTCTATACTTTAAAGTCATATATTTTAATCAATATTTTACTATCTGAAGTATCTCGTCAATCACTCTTCAATAAACTGTTTCCAAATATAATCAAAATTGCATAAGATTAAGTTATTTGCTTAATTCTATTTAATTCAATAGTTAGTAGCTTTCTAAAAAAACGAACTTTCGAAGGATTAAGCTTAAACTGTTTTGCAAATGAGCCTTTAAGTAACTTATCAAAACTGTTATATTCATCTCTGCGGTTAAATTCACTCAAGTAATTAGTTATCACGAAAACATCAAATGATATTGGATCTTCCTGATGTGCAATAGTAAATTTACCAAGTGTAAATAATATATAGTATTGAGTTTTAGTTATTTCTTTTCTTAGATTTGATAGAATGTCGATTAAATTTTTCAATTCATATAATAAAGATCTATACTCTAAATCATCATAGTTTTGATAGTGATGGTATTTTTCAACAAAACTAAAAATTTTACTTTGGACTTGAAGATGCCTTGCATTTATATTTTTAATTGATAAATTATTTGTCACCAACTGCAATCTAATTGACTCAATACTATTTATTAAACTAACATTTAATAGATCTTCAAACATATCTGAGGTAACTGGAGAGAATTCTATAAAATCATCAGAATACAAATTTGCTCTAAAATTTTCATCTGAAAAATCATTAAAAACTTGCTTACATGACTTTAACTTACTATTAATCATATTTAGATTTAGATACGAGGTTTGATAGATACTATTTAACTCGGAAAGGTTCATATTAACTTTTTTCAAATGCTTCCCTTTTTTATTTAATACATGAAGGTATGCTTCTATCCATTTCAAAAAACTAAAAGATATAATGGCAGGTATTACTGCAATAAGAAGGTCATTATTTTGAAACTTTTGAGGGATTTTATCTACTAAGAATATAGAAAGTTGCACCGATATGGCTAATAGTAATGATAGTGGAAGAACCCATTTAAATATAAAAATAATAAAACTAAATAAATATCTAAAAATTTTAGTAATAATGTTTAGCAACTTATTAATTAGCCTCATATGAATATCTTATCAATCTTAATATATCTGTTTTTTTAACTAATTGTGTCGATTTAGTATATATTCAGAAACCATTTACATACTATAAAATTTTAACTTCAGTACTTAAGAATAGTTCTAATAAAACTCTCACTAACTATAATCAGCAACAAAGGTAAACTCCCCTAACCAAGCGACCATGATAATGTATTAATTCACAAAGCAACCAAACTCTCGCAAACATCGTTAACCAGCCGTGCCCCATTTAAAATAAACCGCCCATGCTATTATCTTAAGCATTGTGAATGAAAACCAACTTATTAAAAACCAATCTTCAACATATTCAAATGCCGGTAGTAAAAAACCCACCAAGCTTTATTCCTCCTGAAAATAAATCTCAAGAAGATTTTACAACTGGAGGTGATTTCCATGGCAATCTTGCTAATAAAACTTATAAAGGTCAAACTTTACTAAGAAATTCTATCGATGAAACTAGTCTTAAAAAACTTAAAGACTTAACATCAACCATGGTCCATAAGGTAATAAATGAAGAGATCCCAATTATAAGCCTAATGGCAAAATTCATAGAATCTGATGAGATTAAAGAGCATCTATTAATTTATAAACCAGAATCAAAAACAAAAAAAGCCGCAACACCTGCAGAAACTAAAACCCTAATAGGTGAGCGTGAATCTGTATTTTATAGCACCGGTGACGGAGAAACACCAAGTACATTTACTCTTTTAGGATCTCAACAGAAAGAAAGTTTCTTTGATAAGCAAATCAAAACTAAAATCAATTCATTTACCACTGGAGATTACTCTTATTATAATGACCCTAAATCTGAGAAATACTTAACTGCTCATAATCATCCTGATGGAACTATGCCATCTAATGTTGATTTGAGAGTTAGTGGACTTGGACTAGGTTTAGTCTTAACTCAAAATTCTGCTTATTTTATTGACTATCGAGATGGGGTTGAAAACACAAATAAGCTGAAAGAAACTTTTTTGAAATATAATAAAGCTCTTTCAAATGCTTGCCTAGAAACTAAAAGAAATTCAAAAGAACAAAAAGGATTAAAGAAAGAAGACAGAAAGATTTTAAACGAGCGTCTCCAATTCTCATCTAAATTACTCTCTTGTGATTTAAAAACTTACAAATCAAACTCAAACTTAGATGAGTTATCAAAACCATTTACTCAAAAACAAATATCACTTATAAATGACTGTATTGAATTTGGTAAAAATAATCCATTATTTGCAGCAAGCATGCAAAAGATTTTAGAAACTCCAGAAGCTCTTAATGTTCTAGCCAATGCACTTGAAATATATGAAGATAAAATAGGAAATAATTCTGCTAAAGACTTTAGACAAATTCTAATAGAGTCTCTTACTGAAGTTTTTAACGCTCAAACATTATTTGCTATTGACAGATTGGATTTCACCCACCAAAATTCAATCAACTCAGAAATACTTACAAATCTTCCACAACCTAAAAAACTTGCAACTTCAATAGTTACCGGAAATCCAAATCACTTTCTATTCTCTTCGACACTGCTTGATTGGCACAATGAAACAAATTTATATAGAAATGATGAGATTACATACTTCAAATCTATTCAAGATAAATTTGGAATCAAAATTGCAAGAGTACCTCTGAAAGAAATATTAAATGAAGAACAATATAATCAGTTTCAACATAAAAAAGCAGAATTTGTTCGAGATTTATTTTTAGATGATAAATTCTCAGAATGTAGTAACGCAAGACAATATTGGTTAAAAAGCTTTATGCCAATTAATGTTCATGAAGGTGTTACCGCTATTAACCAACTTCCAGATAATGCAATTTGGCAAACTAGTTTACTAGCAAATAAAGCTGTTAAGGTCTTAAGCTCAAATAACATTGAAGATCTAAGAACAGCCTACAATAACTTATCAAGTAAAAAGAAAAAATTATTTTTCCTATCTGAACTTTGGAAAGAGTCACCACCATCAGTAAAACACTTGAATGAAATTATATCTGCTCAAGAACTAAAAAGGTTTTCTGATGATTTCCATCAGTTATGTCTAAGAAAATGTGTAAGAGGTTTTATGAGAAGCTTTAAAGACAGACTAGATTTAGACTCTAGCCATCTTGAGCAAGTCAATTTCATTGCCTCTCAATATCAAGATGAAGGTTATGCAAATGAGATTATTGATGCTATCGGTCATTCATTAAAGAAAAAAGGAAGTCAGGTTGATGAAAAAATGTATGAGTTTTTCAAATCAGATAGAATTCCTAGTAAATGTAAAGAAGAATTAGCAGCTTTACTACCTCTTCAAGAGAGAAATAATCCATATTATGAAAAACTCCGCAAAGATAGCGTCCGCAATTATTACATAAGTTTCAAGCTGATGAATATTTTACAAGCTAAGTTAAAACCATTTTCTATTAGTGATTATCAGCCAAATTTAACAAAGTCCAAAAATATTGAAGAACAGAAACCTAAAACAAATGCCTCAACTGAAACAGGTAGCTCTAAAGTTAACGATATACCCGATAAAGCAAGAAGTTCTGAACAACTAGCTGAAATTATTTCAGATTTCAAACTCTTTGCTAGCAAAACCACTGTTATTAATTCTAATACCCTCAAATACTTATCAGAAATTACACCTATCTATTTAAATACGAAGTTCCCTCCTAGCTTCACACTGGACTCATTAGACGTAGGTCGCTATGCAGATGACCTTATCGAGGTACTAAGAGAAATAGATAACAGCCATTATTCAAAAAATGAATTTAAAGAAATTAAAAAAGCATTTTTAGAATACTTAAATAACCAAAAGATTAAGTTTGAAAAGAATCTTTTAAGTGCAGATGTGTCTGTTTTAAAAGAAATGGCTGAAGAAAAAATCGTTAAAAATGAAGCTAAAATTGAATTCTTTGAATCACTTCCCTAGTACATATTAGGCATATCCAAAATAGCTATCTTCTCTGAACTAATATCTTTTTCAAGTGCAATATCAGAAGCATTCGGATCATAAATAATATTAAGAAACTGCTTGATATAATTCCCCATATCATTTACTCCAAAAAGATTTTCAAATTTCTCAATAGAATCAATTTGTTTGATACCCTCTTTATTAACAATTCCATCTGAATTAATAAGAGCTATAGAAGATATTGGACTACTAGAATCCTCGTGCCTAAAATCTTTCCAATTTTGCTCAAGAAAATCTAAAATCTCTAATCTTTCGCCATCTGTGATTTGATCGTATTTTGCAAGAAACTTTACCATATCATTTTTTGCATTAGTCAAATCATTTTTCTGGTACACATATGGATCAGAGTTCATAAAATCATCAGATTCATACTTTTTAGGTAAGCTAACAAAAGTAGAAAACCACTCTGGTGAAGCATTTGCGTATTGAGGAGTCACCTTCGCTGAATTACTGACATAAAGTTTAGAATTATCTCGAAAATTCAAAGCCCCAAATGGCATCTCTATTCCAATTTTTAAAAACAAATCCTGAATTCTCTGCCGTGAATCACTTTCATGCATATTTCGCTTTAAACTTAAACCATTTTCTTTAATTGATTCCTTAAACTTATTATTGAAGCCATGAAAAACAATTCCATTATCAATTAAATTATCAAAAATATATTTAATAACTTTATTCTTTTCAGAATTAGAACTAAGTTTAGAATTGGGGTTCAGTTCATTATTCTTAATAAGCTTTTCCTTTACCGTTTGAAGAATAAAATCATTTTTTTGATATTTTGCTGCATAAATAGAATTTTCCTGCTCACCATTTGCATAAAGTTTCATAAAATCATCAATCTTATAGAAATCTTTGTGAAGAGCAGTATAGTTAATTAATTCACCGAGAAACTGCTCTCTTTCATATGGCGTTTTGAATTTAAATATCTGCTCTTTTACTTGTGGGGAATTAATTAATTCTTCAAGCTCCTTAGCAAATATATTCATATCGTTGTTTTGTAAATCTTTTACAGCTATTGATTGCCCAACATCCTCTAAGTCCAGAGTATGACTTACTCTCTCTCGAGTTTCTGACTTAATTACTTTACCTGGAGTAATTGGCTTGGTATATTCTGAAGGTTTATTGTTCTCAACAGTCACGTTCAATATAATACCACAAGGGTATTAACAGGTTGTGATAAGATAAATTACATGGATATAAAACAATCAGTGAATATACAGCAAATTCCTGATGCTACATTAATCAAAGAAGCTGTAAATAGAATTAAAGACAATCCTAACCTAACAAAACAGGTTCTTGAAATAGCCTCAAATAGTGAAAATCCTGAAAATAAAAATTTAGGTAGATCACTTGATCTCTTAACTTTAAATGCAAAATCACTAAAAGATATAAAACCTAATCAAAAGACAGAAGCAAAAACTAAAGAGGTGCTAGCGACAGATACTAAAAGCGTTGCAGTATTAAATTCTCTCCTTACTGGACAAGGTATAAAAGATGGGGCTTTAGCAACATTAGGAAACCTAGTAAATAAGCTTAAAGGAAAAAGTGTTATCGAAAATCCAGCTAAAATGGAAGATGTATTAGGAGTACTCAAAGCTGTTTTAGATACCGCTTTTAAACCAGAAAGCAGCCCTAAACCTCAAGCAGCTTAAAGAAAAGAGTAAAAATACAAAACTCCAGTAATAGTAAAATAACTACTATCACCAAAAAAACCTTTCTAATCCTAATAATAATCACTTTCATATTTCAGCAAATGACTTTCCCAGTTTTTGCTCTTAATGAAAGTGAAATTAACATTGTTAAATACAACCCTAAACACGAAAACAAAGTACTAAAAAATGTAAAAATAAAACTTCCAGCTCAGCAGGTATAAGATATAGGTGTACACTTTCAAATGACTTACCTCTATGTTCCAGATACTGCTCTAGAAAATCTTTACAAGCTAAGTATTCAGAATTTAAGCTAGATGATTCTGTCACTTACAAACACATGGTAAACAGTAAAAATATACTTACAACTAAACTTGATATTGCTAGCTATTATGGTGATAATCAAAGATTACTAAATCTTTGGAATAAAACTTTTTACACTTTAGGTTTCATGCGAGAGCATCATTTACCGGGGATTGGCGACTGAATTCTTTTTTACTACAAACCTCTAAGAGATTAGGTTCTTGCTCTTCTCTTAGGTACAACTGCATCGATTTTAAAAAGTTACGACAGGACGATTCTTATTACTATGACATGAATCAACTTCATAAACTGTCTTTAGAAAATTATATAAGTAAAGAGGAGTTAGAAAAACTTTTTGATGCAAAACTAGTTCTAGACGACTCTTCTCAGTTTCTTGGTTTAACTTATGAAATAGAAAGAAGAGGAGATACTGAGTATGATTTGCGCAAACCTCTTAAGCAAAACCAAACTGTGACTAATTCCAAGCAAAGAGTTTTCATAAAAGATGGAAATTTCAAAACTAAAAAAAGATCTAAAAAGATTCTACAAAATATTTATTTAGGTACTATGGCTATTTTACTCGCGCCGATAGCTTTACCAGTAATTGCTATTTTATATATAACACGGAAATAGTATTTAACATACAGACAAGTCTAATCCTGTAGTGTATTATAAGTGGCATGTTCGAACTTTTATCATTTATTCTTGTCGTAGTTTTCATATTATTTGCAGTAAGTTTAAAACAAATCAATGAATATGAAAGAGCGGTCTTGCTCACGATGGGACGCTACACAAGCTTACTAGAACCAGGTTGGAGATTTGTTATGCCAGGTTTACAGTTTATACAGAAAATCGATATTAGAACTAAAGTTATAGATATCCCAAAACAAGAAACTATAACCAGCGATAATATTTCTTGTAAAGTAAACGCTGTTTTATCTTTTTGTGTAGTAGATAGCCGCAAAGCACTACTGGAAGTGGAAAGAGTATTTTTTGCAGTTTCTCAAGTCGCTCAAACGACTATGCGTAAAGTCATCGGAGAAGTAACTTTAAATGAATTGCTTTCTAACCGTGAAGAGCTTTCAAAAAAGATCCTTGAAAATATTGAAAAAGTTACTGTTGCTTGGGGTATAGATGTACTTAACATCGATCTTAAAGATATAGAATTACCAGAATCGATGATGCGTATGATGGCAAAGCAAGCTGAAGCTGAGCGTGAAAGAAAAGCTACGATTATTCATGCAGAAGGTGAAGTTATAGCTGCGGAAAATTTAGCTAAAGCAGCTGAATTAATGTCATCAACTCCAGGAGCGTTACATTTAAGGACTTTAAATACACTGAATGATATTTCAGGTGAGCATAGCAAATACTATAGTTTTTGCTATGCCGATTGAAGTTCTTAAGGCTTGTGATTCGATTAGTAATAAATAATCAATAAATTCCACTGCTACCAGAATGCCCACCTATATCTAAAAGCAAAATTACAAGATTTTTATCACTATCAAAATTCCAAATTATTCTTAAATCCCCTTCTATAGAGGAACTGTATTGGTAACCTAATTTCCTAGTATTCACTTTATGGGTTCTTAAAGATTTATGAAAAGGATCTATAGCAAGTACTTGAAACTTACTTTTTAATAAATCTATAGTTAAACGTCGTTTCTCGATTAACTTCTTTAATTTCCTAGTAAAAGATTTTGCTTGAATTAATTTATACATCAACTATCTAAAATTTTCTCTAAAGCCATTTCATCTTCATCAAAATTTATAACATCAAATTGACCCTCTTTAATTTCTTTAAGTGAATTCACTATACTTTTCTCTGTCTCGAGGTCAATAAGATTAGTATTTGGCTTAGAGCTAGTAAACTGGATATCAATATTACCGTTAACAAAATTTTGGATCAAAACCCTAACGACTTCATTAGAAGAAGAAAACCCTAGCTGATCTGCTTTTTTCTTTAGCGCGGTTTTTAATTTTTGGTTTACAGGGATTTGCAATTTAGAATCTTGTACCATAGTAATATAATTATACCTTTTTAGATTATAATTATATTAATGTTTCATTGGTTTTGTGTATTTGTTGTTCTTTTCACTTATTTTTTTGCAAATTCAATAGTTGGAAGTTTTTATGAGATTTTTAGTTATCCTGAGGGGAATAGGATAGCTTTTTTTGTGATTTTGTTTAGTATTGCTGCAGCTTTTACCTTTTTAAAGTTTGTGCTTCCCAAACATGTTCCTGTGGGAATAATCAAGAGATTTGCCTTCATAATTCTTGCTATTCAGGTTGGTTTATTTATACATTCTTTGATTTTGAACAAAAAAACTTTTGTCTATGAAGTTGTCACAGATGTAGTAATTGATAATCTAAAACTTTACTCTGAGACTCTTGAAGTTAGTTCAGGATTGTTTTTAAATTTTATTATTTTTCTTGCTTTAGTTTATTTGATTTGGTACTGGAAGGATAGAAAACCTGATGTAACCCCAAAAGGTCTCAAAGAAGGTGGTTTGTTCTCAGATGAAGTTCCTAAAGATTCTACTAAAATTGATCCTGAGAGTGACTACTATACTGCATTAGAAAAAATATTTAATAAATTAGAAGCAACAAAATCTGAAAAACAGGCATTTGCCATGGGAGTAGTTGGCTCATGGGGCTCTGGCAAAACCTATTTTGCTAAGAATTTGGAATCCTTCATTCAGACTAAAATTAAAGATCCTAAAGAAATAAAACCTATTTGGTTTGAGCCGTGGGCATTTAATAATAAAGCGAATATAGAAAGTAGATTCATAGATGAAATTATTAAAGGCTTGAAAAAGTGTGAGCATTATGAGCTTATACATAAGCTTAGAGACTATGAAAGCTATTTAAATAAAGCAGAAATTCCTCCAATATTTTCAAGTTTATTTGCATTGTTAAATATCACTAAAAATAGTAACGAAATTCAAAAAGCTTTTAAAGATACTTTTGGTAATAAGAAAATTTACATTTTTATAGATGACTTAGATAGACTCGATGAAACTGAAATTCTTGAAATTTTCAAGCTGGTTAGAAGCTCACTTTCTATTCCAAATTTCTGTTTTATTCTAGTTTATGACAAAGCAAGACTAGAAGAGCTTTTAGAGTCTAATGAAGAAAACTCAAATAAAAATTTCATTGATAAAATTACCCAATTTGAATTCTATTTACCGTCAAAAGGACTAATGAGTGATTACTTTTTAGAAAATTATTTTTCTAAAGATGGGGATAAAATTTCAGCACAGATTATAGAAGATTACAACTTAAGTAACTTCGATGAATGGCTTTTACTGACATTAAGAGAGGTTTTCAGGAAGGATGACAGTGACACTAAAGATGATTATGAGCAAATCCAATTAAAAGAATTTAAAGATATTTTCAACCATTATATTTTAACTATTCGAGATTTAAAGAGGGTTTTGAATAAGTTTTTTGTTTCAATGGGTTTGAAGTATAGAAATGATGATAGTTTTCGTTCAAAGCAAAATGAACAATATATTCATTTTAACCTTTTACGATTCTCTATTCAGTTTGCTTTAGAGATAATGAAAATAAATTATCCACGAGTTTTTGATGAGCTTTATTTTGAAAAGAAAAATTTATTTTTAAAATCTGATCCAGCTTTTTCTTTATACTTTACTAGAGAGCACCCTCTTTTAAATAAAGATCAGCACTTAATTAAATTGCGAGACTTGATATTTTGTAAGTCAATTTGGGAGAAAAATGAACTTGAAACTCGATTTGATTTTCAAAATGGAAAATTATCCAAGGAAGAATGTCGAAGTTTTCAAGCTATTAGAAATGGTGAGGTGAAACATTCTTGGAAAAGAGTACAAGTTAATGAAGAAGACTTACGCTGGGAAGATGAGTATATTAAAAGGGTCCATGAGTATATAAGTAAATCACTTGGAAAACTTAATGAGGTTCTAACCTCAGGTGAAGATGGAGTCAGTGTTGGAAAGGATCAGAATTTAATCAAGAAAATAGCTTTACTCCGTTTCGAAAAGTTTGCAAAGAAAAATGAACTTCTATGCCATATAAACCATTACCAAAACTATTTTAAATATTTGAATTTGAGTTATATGACTGGAAGTTTTGTTTATTTAGATAGCTGACCAAACGCTGAAGTAACAGTAACAAGAACACAAACCAGAACAGAATCAAATAAAGATTTATCCAAGGTTCGCAAATCATTTTGGATAAATCCGGAATCACATTCCAGATTTATCCAAAATGGGTATAATATAATCAGATGGTCTTCATAAAAAGAGAAATTGAAAACTATTTAAAAACTGCTTCAGAACAATTTTCTGCAGTAGTACTAACTGGTGCACGCCAAGTTGGAAAATCCACTTTAACTCAAAAAATATTTCCAAAATATAACTACGTAAGTTTAGATGAAATTGACACTCGAAATTTTGCAATAAACGACCCCAGAGGCTTTTTGAATCATTATAGTTACCCACTTATCATCGATGAAATCCAGGAAGTACCTGAACTTTTAAACTACGTAAAAAAAATTATTGATGAGAGAAGAGATGAAACGGGACTCTTTATCATTACAGGTTCTCAACAATTTTCACTAATGGCAGGAGTGCAGGAGACGCTTGCTGGGAGAGCTGCCATATTAGATTTACACTGTTTTTCAATTCATGAATTGAATATTAAGGCAAAAAAAGACTGGGCTTACTATGTGGAGAAGGGTTTTTACCCAGAACTTCATCAGAAAAAGCAGATTGATAAAAATCTTTGGTACTCGTCTTATATAAAAACATTTTTAGAAAGAGATATTAAATCTAATCTTCAGAAAAATTACTTAAAACATTACGAACAATTTTTGAATTTAATTATTGCAAGATGCAGCCAGGAGCTTAACTATGCAGACATAAGTAAAGATCTCGGAGTCGATGAAAAAACTATAAAAACTTGGGTTTCTTTCCTGGAAAGATCACAAATCATTTTTTTACTTGCACCTTATCCAAAAAGAATAGATAAAAAGCAAATTTCAAAGAAATCAAAAATTTATTTTTATGATAGTGGACTTGTCGCTCATAGACTTGGGTATCACACTGAAGAACAAATAAAGAATGGACCACTCTCTGGAGCACTTTTTGAAAATCTTGTCATTAGTGAAATCCATAAAAGAAAACAAGCGAGTCAGCAATCAGGTTATTTTTATTATTTTAGAGAAAAGCATGGACTCGAGATAGACCTTATCTATGAAAATCAACTACAGCAGAATATTATTGAGATTAAGCAAAGTGAAACGCCACATATCGGCATGGCTAAGAATCTCCTAAAATTCAATGAGTTGGTAGATAATGTGAAAAATATCTTTCTAATTTCACCTAGAAAAGAAAATTTTGAACAGAAAGAAGTCAAATTCAGATATTTTAAAGACTTTTTTGACTTAAAAGAGCTTACTAACGACTAAAGCTAACTCTCTCACCACGGAAGTCTTCTTTAAACTTACCTTCATCGTAAACAAGTTCACCATTAATGATAGTCTTATGGATCTTAGAGTGGAAACTAATCCCTTCTACTGGAGCCCATTTACACTTATAAAGAACATTAGACTTATCTACAGTCCATGACTCAGCTCTTTCAGACTTATCAACAGAGAACACGGCTAAATCAGCTTTATAACCTTTTCTGATAAAACCTCTATTCTCAATCTGGAATAAAGTAGCTGGAGCATGCGCAACCTTCTCTACGATTTGCTCAAGGCTAAGCTTATCCTGATAATAAAGTTCAAAAAGCACATTTAGACAGTGTTGCACCATAGGCGCTCCCGCTGGACACTTGAAGTAAGTATTATTCTTCTCATCTAAAGTGTGTGGAGCGTGATCTGTAGCGATAACATCTATGATATTTTCTCTAACCGCTTTCTGGATAGCGTCTCTATCACCTTTAGTTTTAATCGCTGGATTCCATTTAATCAAAGAGCCTCTCTTCTCATAGTCTTCATCACAGAACCATAAGTGATGCGTACAAGCTTCAGCTGTAATTCTCTTTTCCTTAAGAGGAATATCATTTCTAAAAAGCTTCAATTCATCTGCTGTAGAGATATGCAGAACATGTAAACGTGCATCATATTTCTGAGCAAGCGCTACAGCCTTTTCACTAGACTTATAACAAGCCTCATGACTTCTAATAAGTGGGTGGTAATCCACCGAAAGGTCTTCACCGTGTCTTTCTTTAAAGACTTGGGTGTTATGGTTAATCGTAGCTTCATCCTCGCAGTGAGTAGCAATAAGCACAGGTGAGTTTTTAAAGAAGCCAGAAAGTGCTTCTTCATCATCTACAAGCATATTTCCAGTAGAAGCTCCCATGAAGATTTTCACTCCACAAACCTTTTGAGGATTGATTTTCATAATCTCATCTAAATTCTCATTCGATGTTCCCATGTAAAAAGAATAGTTAGTAAAAGCTTTATTCTTAGCATTATCAAATTTCTCTTCAAGTAAATCAATAGTTAAAGTTCTCGGGTGAGTATTAGGCATCTCGAAGAAAGTAGTTATACCACCTGCTGCTGCTGCCTTAGACTCAGTGAACATATCACCTTTATGAGTAAGCCCTGGATCACGGAAATGTACCTGATCATCGATCATCCCTGGCATTAGATACTTAAAGTTAAGATCAATGATCTCCATATTATCCTTCATCGCATGGTTTCTAAACTCCTGATAATCCTTAGAGTCATGCTTGATAATATCTTTTATCGTATCTCCCTCGATAATCACTTCAGCTACATAAATCTCGCCTTCATTGATTACTTTTGCATTAGATAATAGTAATTTTTTATCCATCCGTCTCTTAATTATATTATGGATTGACTTGATTTAGTGAGCTAAATATCAAATAGGCTTAGCTTTAATCTGAGAATACTTGCGTGGATACTTCTTGGCTGTACTTTGAGTCTTTTTAAAAATCAAAATTTGTTTTTCCTGATTTACGCCATAACTCTTCTCTGACTCTAAGTTAATATTAAATTCCTTAATAGCTTTAGTTGCATCTTTTAATTCACTTTCCCCTAACTGCTTAAAGGCGACAAAATAAGCATCTTTTTTCAATAAAGGAACAGACAACTCAATAACAATATTTAAATAAGCTACAGAGCGGCACAGCGCAATATCAAAGCTCTCACGATAAGCTTGCCCTAGCATTCCGATCTCTTCAGCACGAGCGTGGAGTGTAGAAACATTATCTAATCCCATCTCTTCATTTACTAAATCAATAAACTTCAGTTTCTTTCCCACAGAGTCTAAAGCTGTGAAATGGAGATCTAAACCTTCTTTCTTTGCAACTAAAGCAAGAGGCAATGTCGGAAAACCACCACCAGTTCCGATATCAATAATCTTTAATGGAGCTTCACTTTGCTCAGCTAACCTCTTTAAATCAGGGAAAAACTCTAATGCATCTTTAAAATGCTTTTCATAGACATCGCCTTTCTCTCTTATCGCAGAAATATTAGTGTGAGCATTAAACTCTTTATAAAGCTCAAAGAGCTTTTCAAATTCAACAGCGTATTTATCTAAATAATCCATAGTTATTAAAGATCCAGATAAGCCATTGTAACAACTAAATCTACAACTATAACGACGATAAAGCAGGCGATAACAGTAGCCGTAGTAGCTTTACCTACTTCACGGGCGCCACCGCCACCTACATTTAAGCCAATAGTCGATGCAATAATTACTATTAAAGTAGAGAAGAGCATGGCTTTAGACAAGCAAAGCAAAGCATCATCAAGTTTAAAGTAATCAAGAATACTTGATAAAAAACCGTTCCAGGCTAGATTTTCATTTAAAGCCACGGTCACATAGGTACTCAAAGTACCCATTAATACTGCAAGCCAGAAAATTAAAGGTGTTAAGAAAAATCCAGCAATCAATGCTGGAGTAATAATATAAAAACTAGGACTGACTTTAAAAATCTTTAAAGCATCTAACTGTTCAGTAATTTTCATATTGGCGATTTCAGCTGTAAGTGCTGTTCCATACTGAGTTGCAAGCATAAAACCACCTAAAATAGGTACTAACTCACGACTCATCGTAAGTAAAGTCAAAATTCCAAGCTTAGCTCCTACACCCTTACTAACAAATTGGGGACCGAGTTGAACTCCAATAACCACGCCTATGGCTGCTGCAATAACGATAGTCGGTAAAGTTACTGAACAAATCAAATTATTTGCATAGCTAACCAAGTTAGGAATGAATATTTTTAAATTTAAAGTGTATTGAAGTGAACGAAAAAAATAAAAAACTGCCTTTGCAATAGTTTGCAAATAGGAATTAATGACTCTTAAGTATCTTCTTAGGCTGAAGATCATCTAGTCAATTATAGCTTAAGCTCTTAAGAAATCTGCATCGATATCGCTAAGCGATTAATTTTAAATTCGATATTCTGACCTATTTCAGTCTTAAAGTTAATAAAACTAGTATCTTTACTATTAGTTCTAATAGAAATATTACGAATAAAGTCTTTAGCGAAGAAATGGAAGAATTTAGATTCTCTACCATTCACTCGCTTCACAAAATCCTCAAAAACCACATGATTTCTTTCAAGACAATCCATAGCTTTACTTTGGTTTTCTAATTTTAAAGTTGAACCGATAAATCCTTTCCAAATCTCAGAATCAAACTCTATAGATTTTAAAGGAATTCGACTTCTCTTTTTATTAGGACTAACAGATCTTAGAATAATCATCTTTTTAGATCTATCATTTTGAGTATGAACTTGAAGTCTATTTACACTATCTTCTGCTTGGTTTAAATCAAAAATAAAGAACTGTTTGATTTCTTCCATCATTGGACGGAATAACTGAATTTTAAAAGCTGCTGGATTTAACTCATCCTTCGTAATATTAATAATAACTTTACCGTATTGATCTCTAGATGAAGTATTTTTATCTAATTCCTCTCTAAGTAGGTCTATATTTTTATCAATATCTTCGACATTATCAAAAAGATCTAAAAATATTTTCTTTGCTTTAGGAAAGTTCTTTAAATGAGCAAAAGGGTTCTTTTTAAAGTACTCAGCTACAGCTCGAACTTTCTTTTCATTGTTAATTTCATTCCAAGGAACAGCATAGTTAGTCTCTAACTTAGGCTTAACTTGGTTGATTCTAGTAAAATCTACATCAAAAGAGTTTTCTAAAGCAATATTTGCTGTTTCTGTTTGCAGTTCTTCGAAGAATGACTTCTTCTCTACTTCTGCATCTAAAGCCAGAATATTTTCCAACTTAAGTTTTTCTACTCTTTTTCCCATTTCTATTATAATTAGTGACAAAAATTATTAATACTTGGTTAAGAGTTCATTAATTCATGAAAAAAAATTAATTCAAAATAATCTTTATAATTGGTTATTTTTTTTCTTCAAAAAAATGTAGATAATAACTGGGATTGTTAATAATAAAGAGAACTTAAAGAAGTTCTGCATTAAGGATTCACCAAATTTCACCAAAAGAAAGCTAACAAGATAAAACCTACCAGCTCTACCTAAGATAGAAAATAAAATAAAACGTTTAAAAGGCATTTTTGCCATGCCAGAAGATAGGGTAAAAACTTTAAAAGGAATAGGCGTAAATGCAGCAAGAAGTATAGAAACAGAACCATATTTTGCAAAGAAGTCCTCAACCTGAACTAGATACTTCTCTATAGACTTATTACTTAGTTTATATACTAAAGGACGACCTCCCCAGAATCCAATTCCATAAGCAATAATTGCCCCTATTACGCTAGCGATACTTGCAAGCATTGCAAGTAAATATGGGTGTTCATGCCCACCTAAAATCATAGGAATATATAAAAAGTCTGGTGGTATCGGGAAAAAAATAGACTCCGTTAGAGCTACTAAAAAAAGTCCCATCTCCCCTGATTCTTTAATTACGTCTAAAAAAGGGAGATCAATCATTATAGCCTTCAGCTATCATAAGTACTTTTAGCTTCTTCGTGGCTTCTTTTATCATATGCGAAATTCTAGAAGGAGTAACGTTTAATGCTTCAGCAACTTCATTACCTGACATATTTTCGTAGAATCTCATCATTATAACTTTCTTCAAATTATCAGGAAGCTTATTAATAGACTTCTTCAAGCTTTCTTTCATCGCTAGAAGCTCAAGTCTATCTAAATGATCTTCACTATCATCAGCAGGAGCAAAGCCTAGGTCATCTTCCATGCCTTCAACAGACATGATTACTTCGAAAACTGCTTTTCTAGCATCTTCAGCAGTCTTAATTACAGTAGTTTCAGTAGAGTCAGCTTCTTTTTTAACTTTAGCAGCATCAACACTAGGTGCTGTACGCTTAACTCCATACCAAGACTGTCTTTTACGCAGTTCATCTGTAATCGCCCACTTCACAGATTGAGCAATATAACTGGAATTATACTTAGTATCTTGCTTTGACCTAGCTTGTTCAATTAAATTATTAACAGCAATAAGCCCTGTGTTTACTAATTCATCAAAAGAAAAAATGTTTTGGTACTTACGTGAGCCATATTCTTTACGCGCGATCATCTCAACGAGCGGCATAAACTTCGCTATATCAGCTCCTCTAGTAGTAGTCTCAGAAGTTATTTCTAGAGACTTAATATCAGCTTTGCTATCCGACATTCTTAAGTGATAGATTTCCCTAAAAGTACAATCTAGTTATACCACATTTTTCACTTGATATAATGACTGCCATGAAAGCAATTATTCTTGCAGCCGGGATGTCATCACGCATTAGCTCTCTCACAAAGGGTTTACCGAAAACCTGCCTAAAAATTAATAAAATTGACAGCTTACTATCAAGAATGCTTAAACAGCTCGCAAAAGCTGGATTTAATGAGGCTAAAGTGGTAATCGGACATGCTGCTGAAGACATGAAAAATCAATTAAAAGACCTACAGAAAAATTTCTCAGATTTGAAAATTAACTACATATATAATGAAGACTTTAATTCTAAGGATAATATTTATTCTGTCTACTTGGTTAAAGATTATTTAGCTGATAATACTTTCATTTTCAATTCAGATATAGTCTTTGAAGATAGGATTTTAGACTTTGCAGTCAATTCCGCTAAAAATTCAGATAGTTCTTTTTTAGTGATAGATGATCATAAAAAGCTTATCGATGAAGATATGAAAGTGACTTTAAACCAGAGTGGTTTTATTAATCGTGTTAGTAAAAGTCTTGAAAATGATACTGCTAATGGTGAATATATTGGAATTATGCGTATTGCCTCTAAAGATAAAGATACTTATGCTGCTAAATTATCAGAATTAATCGAAGCAAATGATGTTAAAAGGCATTATGAATATGCTTTAGATCAGGTTATTTCTTCTTTAAGGTCGCCGTTAAAGCTTAAACTTGTATCCACTCAAGGTCTTGAATGGACAGAAATAGATACTGAAGAGGATTTGGATTATGCTAAAAGTCTTGAATGTATTAATGATAAGACTAGTTTAAGAACTTTGACATCAAAATAATACACGAGCCTACCATATATTTATATGGAGATTTCTGGACAGGGACATATATTTCAAAATTCACAAGCAAAAGTAACTCAAGTTACTAACCTTTCAGCACTTGGTGAAACGGTAAAAAAAGATTCTGCAACTATTAATTACCCAGATGCAGCTAAAAATATAGTAAAAGCTTTTAATAAAGCTAAAGAGTTAGGAATAGTTTCTGATAATGGTGAAGTCAACCTAGATAAATTAAAAAAATATTTCAAAGATGAAGGCTTTGCAATTCATGGGACATCAATAGATTCAGTATATAGAGCTATTTCAAGTGAAGGTGAGCTTCCAGAATCAACTAATCTCGATGTATATGTCTACTTAAATGAAAGTGATATTGATGTATTAGGGAAAGAAGGTCAAGCTAAAGTCTCTAAAACTATACAAACTCAAAATGCAGGAGAATGGTCAATGGATACGATGGTTGATCAACTCACTGATTATGCTGCAGGAAGTCAATACCGAGCTTATAGGGAGAGTGGAGTAACAAAAGTTGATATCTCTGGGTTAATAGCATTAAATCAACTTAGTGAAAAGCTCACAGAAGATAATTCAGAAAAGACACCTGGAATAATTAAAGCAAAAAGCCTAAACGGCAAGTCATATAATCTAAGTGATTATGAAATACTTACACGCACTGCAAGTAAAAGAGTAAAAGATCAGTATGAGCAAGGTATTTTATATATTTTTTCAAGAGAGTTAAAATCTGATCTTGAAAAAGAAGCTAGAGAGACTGGAGAGCTCGCAATAGCTCCAGATTATGACGATATGGGTACTGCTGCAAGAATAAAAAAACGTGGATTAGACACTAAATACTTAGCAGTCGCAATTCCCTTAGGGAAATATGACCAAGAGTGTTTAGAACAAATACAAGCTGATCTAGACAGTGGAAATTATAACTCTAAAGAGTTACCAGTGATATCGAATCCAAATCACACATTAAATAAGCAGATGGTAGAACTTGAATTAAAACTAGGACAGAAAGAAGAAAATTTAAAACAGAAACTTAATCAATCATTTCAGCAAAAATTAGATGGTCTTGAAAATATAAATGAACAAAGATTTCAAGCAAAAGTTATAAATTATAATCCGAGTACAAATAAGGTAACTTTTAAGATTTCACCACTTGAAAAAGACTTAGAAGTTTTTAAAGGTTCTGAAGCTGAAGTTACAGTTGAAGATTTTTCTAAAAAATGGCTTTTAGGGTCTAATCAAGAAGTAAGTTTAATGAAAGATGAAGGTGAATGGTTTATAACTGACTATTAGATTCATTAAAGATCTAGAACAAATAACCGATAACTAGAAAAGTAAAACTAAATCAATGAATCAAATCTAGATTCTCTGGGGGGGATGAGTCAAATAAGTTTACATACGAATAGTTCTCTTTCCGTAAGAGCACTTAATAAAGCTAATCAAAGAGCTAGTGAAAGCATCAATAAACTTTCCACTGGTAAAAGAATTAACCGTGCAGGAGATGACGTAGCAGGAATTTCTGTAGCTGCAAAACTCAATACTCAAATCAGAGGCATAGATAAAGCGGTAATGGAGCTTAATGATGGGCTTTCATATGTAGAAACAACAGATGCTTTTCTAGGAGACGTTCAGGATAAATTACAGAACTTACGTGAAATTAGCGTACAAGCTTTTAATGGTACAAACTCAGAAGATGAACTAGCTGCCTTGCAAAGAGCTTTCAATGAAATAGTGAGAACTTTTGATACACAGCCCGGCTTTGGTGATCCAGATAGAGAAACTAGATACACTAATGATATAAAGATTTCAGATCCTGATATGGATATTGTAATTCAAGCAGGGGTTAAGGACTCTGAGTCTTTAACTTTACTTTTAAGAGATGGCACCGCTGAAAATAGAGGTATTAATGTTGAATCATCTGTTGCTGGTTCTGCTAATGTCCCAGGTTCTATCACCTTTGGTATTCCTAGTCCAGAGAGACTAACAGAAATGAGCTTAGGGGCTACTAGTGTAGCTAGCATAAGAGGTGGCAATAACACCAGAAATTTCACTTTAGAAGACTTCGATATCATGATCGATAATGTCAGCAGAATGCGCTCAGAAATGGGAGCATACAAATCTCACATCGAAGCAAAGATGTCTTACCTTGAAGATAAAAAAATCAATTTTACTGATTATAAGTCACATGTAATGGATGCGGATATTGCAGAAGAAAGCTCAGCCTTAATTAAAGAGCAAATCAGATCTCAGAGCGCTGTAGCTATGCTTGCTCAAGCAAATTCTCAAGGACAAGTTGCGCTTGGTTTACTGCCCTAAACTATGAATAAATATATCTAAATAGACCTTTAACCCCAAAGCCGGTAGCACCTTTATAAGCAAAAAGTCCATCATTTTCAATAAAACCAACTCCTGCAATATCTAAATGCACCCACTTAGAATTTTCAGGTATAAAGTTACTTAAAAACTGCGCAGCAATAAGCGCATCAGGTCTAGTACTACAGTGAGCTAAATCAGCTATTGAAGACTCCGTCTTCTTCTTACAAGCTTCAAGAATTGGCATATGCCATAATCTTTCACCTTCTTCTTCAAAAGAAGCTGTTAAAGACTTTAAGAAGTCCTCATCATTAGTCATCGCTCCAGCTGCAACTTCTCCTAAAGTAGACACTATAGACCCGGTTAAAGTAGCTAAATCTACAACATAGTCAGGTTTTGATCTTAAAGTTCCTAAATAAGCTAAACCATCAGCTAAAGCAAGTCTACCTTCAGCATCAGTATCTACAACCTGAACAGTCTTACCATTAGCAGCTTTTAAAACATCTCCAGGCTTATAGCTCATATTTCCGAAAGCATTTTCAGATAAAGCTAAAACACCTGTGATTTTCTTTTTAATTTTCTTTCTTTCAGCAGCTGTAAGTGTAGAAATCATTTTGAAAAGCGATAGAACAGTAGCAGAACCAGCCATATCCGACTTCATATCAAGCATATATTTAGTAGGTTTTATACATAAACCACCAGTATCATAAGTAATTCCCTTACCTACTATCGCTAAATGCTCAGCTTTAGCTGTACTTTTAGAAGCAGCTGAGCTAAATTCAAGCACAACTAAACGTGGATGATACTCTTTAGAATGATTAGCGATACTTTCAGCACCGACGGCAAGCAAACAGCCCATTCCTAGCTTCTCAGCTTGCGCTACATTAATAACTTTCACCTTAATATCAGGACACTTAGCTGCAAGAGCCTTAGCTTCAGCCTCCATAAAAGCTGGATGAACTTCACTTGCATTAGAACTAACGACATCACGGCAATAACTAACAGCATTTACTAACTTTTCACGCTCAGCAGAAACAATTTTCTTACCAGTTGAACTTTTAACAGCTTTCAAGTCCTTTCTTTTATCAGATTTAACTTTATAAGCCTCAAAAACCTTAGATTTCAAGGAAATCATCTCATAAACCAGCTCTATTTCTCTAGCGCTAAGCCCTTTAGTATCTAATCTAACCTCATCAGCATCAAAATCCTTCCAATTCACATCAGAAACCTTCTTTCTTAGCTCAGTCTCAGAGATATCCTTAGCCTTTCCTATATAAATCTCAAGCAATTTCTTATCTGGAAAGTAAACAAAATCCTTACTTGTCGCTAAGGGATTTTTCTTATTATTTTCTTGCTTTAATACTTTAACTAAAAGGTTATTCATCTATAACCATTATATTAGTAAAGTTTTATTTTTTACAAATTACAAATTTCAGATCATCTAAAACCCAGGTATAAGTAAATCCCCAAGGTTCAATATTCCTCAATGGGAGGAAGGTAGGAAGCAAAAATTTTTGAAATTTTTTTGAAGGATAAAGGAATCGAAATTGAGCTGGCTTAGATACATTTCTTGCGAGCTTAGGGACCCAGCTCCGCTGGGGCGCAGCAAGAGGTGTATCTAAGCCAGCTCAATTTCCATCATTAACAGGAATTTTAAAAATATTTAGCTTTACTTTACAAGTTCATTATCAAATCATAATCTTTATTTCGTATAAGAATTTTATCGATATGAATATGGAAAATAATCAAACAAATCATAAAGATCCAATAATTGAATACTTGTTCAAAAATAAATCAGACGAAGATTGTTTTAGTTCATATGTTACTGATGAATTAGGTAATAAAATAGGCTACCTTAACTTAGATAATGGTAACCAAGTAGCTTGCTATCAAGCAATTAATAAATCACCAGTAATAGAACTAGAAGTAAACGGCTACCAAGTCCTCTACATAAAAAATTACAAGAAAGGAAGAGCAGCTAGAAAGGTAATTATGGAGAATGGTGTCCTGTTAATTTACATTTACAATGAAGCATTTGAAATTATAGAAATGTACGAAAAAGATCTGTAAAAAAAGCAAGCCATCGGCTTGCTTTTTTTAATAGTTATACTTCACAACCCATGCGACGTAAAAGAGCATTTTCATCAGGCTCACGCCCCATAAACGCTTTAAATAGTTCCATAGGTGCTTCACTGTCACCTTTTTCTAAAATAGACTCACGGTAGCTTTGTCCGATCTCTGCTGAGATAACCCCATTTTCTTTAAATTTACTAAAAGCATCTGCCTCTAAAACTTCAGCCCATTTATAGCTATAGTAGCCAGCAGAATAACCACCAGCATAAATATGCGAAAAGGAGTTGGGGAAATTAATGTAATGGCATGGTTCTATGACGTCATATTCCTTGGCTAACTTTAAATAAGCGTATGAAGGAGGCTCTAAAAGGAAATCAAGTTCATTCATATAGAACTCTAAATCGAATATCGAGAAAACAAGTTGTCTAAGACAGGCTATTCCTTCATTGAAGTTTCTAGCTTTCACCATTTTCCCAAGAAGCTCATCTGGAATTAATTCACCAGTTTCATAGTGCTTAGCGAAAATACTTAATGATTCTTTTTCCCAAGTAAAGTTTTCCATAAGTTGACTTGGTAATTCAACAAAATCCCACTCTACATTAGTTCCTGCTATAGGTGAGACTTCCACTTTACTAAATAAGGCATGCAAAGCGTGCCCAAATTCATGAAACAGAACACGAACGTCCCATGGCGTTAATAAAGCTGGCTTAGGTTCTGGTTCTGTTTGTGGTCTAGTAATATTACCTACTAAAGCACATTGTGGACGAGTAACAGTACCATCACTTTTCACTGAAGAATCTACTAAAGGCATTACCCATGCACCACCACGCTTAGTATCACGTGGGTGTAAATCCATATAAAAAGTTCCGATTAAAGAAGAGTCTTTATCTAAAACTTCAAAAACTCTAACTTCATCATCCCAAGTTTCATAATCACTTATTTCTTTGAAGCTAATTCCAAAAATTTTAGTAGCGATAGTAAACATTCCATCAACAGTCGCACTCAATTCAAAGTATTGCTTAGTGAGATTAGTATCGATATCAAACTTTTCTTTTCTAAGCTTTTCGGCTAAGTAAGCAGTATCCCACGGCAAAATTTTTGAAGGATCTTTTTCTAGGTTCACGTAGCCTATCTTTTTCTGGAATTCAACTAACTCTTTATATTCTTTTTCCGCTAGAGGGCGAGCTTTCTCAGCAATTCTTAAAAGGAAATCTTTTACCTTTTTAGGTTTTTCAGCCATTTTAGTTTGAAGTGATAATTCAGCATAGTTTCTAAAACCTAGTAGCCTTGCTTTTCTAGATTTCGCTTTATAGATTTCATGAATTAATGGCTCATTGTCAATTGAATCACCATTTTTATTCTTCTTTCCAGCTGAAGCTTTATTAAGGTACTCAATATAAAAAATCTGTCTCAATTTGCCATTATCAGCAAACTTCATAAAAGGATCATAAGAAGGGAAATCTAAAGTGAAAACCCATTCATCAGGCGTATTTAATTCTTTAGCTTTATTTTTAGCAGCTTGAATAGTATCTTCCGGTAAACCAGCGAGATCAGCTTCATCCTTTACTACTAAATTGAACTTACTGTCGACAACATTATTTGAGAACTTTTGTGTTAGCTCAGCTAGTTTTAAGTTAAGTTCCTTAAACTCTTCTTTCTCTTCACCTTCCAATTCAGCACCAGATAGTTTAAAGTCTTTGATAGTGTTTTTTAGATATCTTGATCTAGCCACATCAAGTCTCTTAACTTCTCTAGATGCAGCGTACTTTTTAATTAATTTATACACTCTCTCATCTAAAGAATAGTCGTTATAGAACTGAACTAAGATAGGCCTAGCAGTTTCTGCAGCTTCACGAATATCATCTTCACCTTTTATTGAAAGTAAATTCTCAACAGGAGTCCAAACCTTATCGATAGACTCTTCCATGAGAATCAATCTCTCTAAAGTATTTTCAAAAGTGTAAGGTTCTTTAGTTTTTAAAACTTCTTCTAATTCATTCCTAGCCCAGCTTGTAATTTCTTCCACAGCTGGAACTATATGCTCAGCTTTAATTGAACGATAAGGGGCAAACTCATCGTAATTCAGTAATGGATTTGCTAAGTCAGTTTTCATAAAATCATTATATTATGCAATTACTTTAAATAGAAGGCCCATCATAGTAGATAAGCTAAATGCTAGAATTTTATACCCAGAGAAGGGCTTATGCAAACAATTAATATAGACGATTTAAGAAAAGAGCTAGATGAGATCAAAGATGAAGCTAAGAAAGACTTTAGCCAAAATCTTACTATAAAAAATGCTAACCAAATAAAAGCTAAGTACCTAGGATCTAAAAGTCAGATCACTTCTTTCAAAAAATACATGAAAGACCTAAAGCCTGAAGATAAGCCCGCTTTAGGAAAGATAATTAATGAAATCCAAGCTGAAATTGAAGGAAACTTTAACGAGAAAATTAAAGCCCTTAAAACTGAAGAATTAAATGCTAAACTAGCCTCTGAAAAAATCGACGTTAGTCTACCATCTCAAAATTCAAAATCAGGATTTATCCACCCTCTTGATGAAGTCACACAAGAAATGACACAAATCTTTACTGAATTAGGTTTTTCTTTAGTGGATGGACCTGAAGTTGAGAATAGTTACTATAATTTTACAGCATTAAATACTGGTGAAGATCACCCAGCTAGAGATGAGCAAGATACTTTCTATACAGAACTAGGTTCTGAGATTCTTTTAAGAAGTCATACTTCTTCCATCCAAATTAGAGCTATGGAAAAACTAAAGCCACCTTTTAGAATTTTTGGGCATGGGCGTGTTTACCGTAATGAAGAAGTAAACGCTCGTAAAATGCCATTTTTCCATCAATTAGAAATCATGATGGTAGACAAAAATGTCAGCTTTGGACATATGAAGTGGTTCTTAAATGAGTTTCTGAACAGGTTTTTCGGCAAAAACATCCCGACAAGACTAAGACCAGATTACTTTCCATTTACAGAACCAAGTGCAGAATTAGATGCTGAATGTGTTTTCTGTAATGGTAAAGGTTGTAATACATGTGGCGGAAAAGGCTGGCTTGAATTAATGGGTTGTGGCATGGTTGACCCTAACGTTCTAGAAATGGCCGGAATTGACTCTAAGAAATATTCTGGATTCGCTGCAGGCTTAGGTCTTGAAAGATTCACCATGCTCAAGCATAAAATCAATGATATCCGCCTTTTATTTAATGGCGACCAACGCCTTTATAGTTAATTAACAATTCACTCTGTTATAAATAAGTGCGATCTTGGCATAAAGATAAGAAGAGAAGAGGAAAACACACTTACATTTGTGTGGTATTATAACAGTATGAGTTCTATAACACTATCACCTAAGCAGCAAGAGACAGCTGAAACTATTTTCAGATTAACTCAAGAAGCTCACTACCCACCGACATTAGATGAAATTGCATCATCGATGGGAATTACGAAAGGTACATTGCAGTATCATATATCAGCCCTTAAAAAGAAAAGTATTATTACTTGGACTCAGGGAGCCGCTAGGTCACTGAGAATTATTGATGATGCTACCTATGATCACTGCCAACATAAGTTTCCACCGAAAGCTTCGAAAAGATTTTTATCTACTGAACCAAGTCCTGTATCAGAATTAAACCCTATACGTGTAGAAGAAAAACCTGAATTTGTTAGCTCTAAAGTAGAAATACCTGTTCTTGGTCAAATCACCGCAGGACTGCCTTTAGAAATTACAAATCAAGCTGAAGAATATTTAGAATTAGATTCATTCTTTCCAGTAGGTTGCTACGCACTAAGAGTTAAAGGTCAAAGTATGATTGATGCTCTTATTAATGATGGTGATGTCATCTTAGTTGAATCACGTAAAGTTGCTAATAATGGTGAAATCATTGTTGCACTGATAAATGGTGAATCCAGCACATTGAAACGATTCTATAAAGAAGCGAATGGCATGATTCGACTTCAACCAGAAAACCCTTATATGGAAGCTATATATGTAGACCCTAGTGTTGATGGCTTTGATATTCAGGGGGTTGTGAAAGGCGTTCTCAGAAAACTCTAATCTGGGCTTGTTTAATTTCCTAATAGCTGCGTTACATTCATCATAAAAATGCTCATGTACTTGAGTACACTGCGCTTTTTCTTCCTCATAAGCCTTGCTCTTTGAAAATACACTGCGCCCAAGGTCTTATTAGATTTTATTATTGAATTCTATATATAGGCTAAATATCTAGTACTAATTTTAAACACCTATTCCCTAAGAATAGTAATACTAGTCGCCTAGTTCTAGGTGCTTAATTCTTAGGTTAAAAAATTTAATACTTTCAGATTTAAACATTCACTATTAAGAATAAAATGCTAAAATCCGTTATTGATATGACTACAGCTACAGATCTTAAAGAAGGTAAAGTTATACAGGTAATTGGGCCTGTTGTTGATGTTGAGTTTAATAACGGACATCTTCCAGAAATTTTTAATGCACTTAAAATCACAGGTAAAAATAACCTAGGTGATGATGTTGAAGTAACAGTTGAAGTTCAACTTCTATTAGGTGATAACAGAGTTAGAACTATCTCTATGAACGCTACTGAAGGTTTAGCTAGAGGTATGAAAGTAGTAGATACTGGTAGCGCGATAGTTGTTCCTGTAGGTGAAACTACTTTAGGAAGAATCTTTAACGTTTTAGGTGAACCAGTTGATAATGGTCCTAAAGTTGAAGCTAATGGCGGTCTTCCTATCCACAGAGAGCCACCTGCACTTTCAGAGCAAGCTACACAAGTAGAAATTTTCGAAACTGGTATTAAAGTAATCGACCTTTTAGAGCCATATGTAAAAGGTGGAAAGATCGGTTTATTCGGTGGTGCTGGTGTTGGTAAAACAGTACTTATCATGGAACTTATTAATAACGTAGCGAAAGCTCACGATGGTATCTCAGTTTTCTCTGGTGTAGGTGAAAGAACTCGTGAAGGAAACGATTTATACCATGAGATGAAAGATTCAGGTGTACTTGAGAAAGTTGCTCTAGTATACGGTCAGATGAACGAGCCTCCTGGAGCGAGAATGAGAGTTGCTCTTACAGGTTTAACTATGGCTGAGTACTTCAGAGATAAAGAACAAAAAGACACTCTTCTTTTCGTTGATAACATCTTTAGATTTACTCAAGCAGGCTCTGAAGTATCTGCCCTATTAGGTCGTATGCCTTCAGCTGTAGGTTACCAACCGACACTAGCAAATGAGATGGGACAGCTTCAAGAAAGAATTACATCTACTGAAAACGGTTCTATCACTTCAGTTCAAGCTGTATATGTACCGGCGGATGACTTAACTGACCCAGCTCCAGCGACTACATTCTCTCACTTAGATGCGACGACTGTACTTAATAGATCTATTGCTGAGCTTGGTATTTACCCTGCGGTTGATCCACTAGATTCTACTTCTACAGCTCTTAAAGAGTCTATCGTAGGTGAAGAGCACTACAAAGTAGCTAGGGGAGTTCAAGCTATCCTTCAAAGATATAAAGAATTACAAGATATCATCGCGATCTTAGGTATGGATGAGCTTTCTGAAGAAGATAGAAACACTGTTAACAGAGCTAGAAAAGTTCAGAAGTTCTTATCACAACCATTCTTCGTAGCTGAAGTATTCACGGGTATGTCTGGTAAGTACGTTAAGCTAGAAGATACTATTAGAAGCTTTAAAGAAATTCTTGAAGGTAAGCACGATGATCTTCCTGAGCAAGCTTTCTACATGGTAGGTTCTATCGATGAAGCTATCGAAAAAGCTAAAACTATCTAGTTTTTAGTAATACAAATAAGTGGTTTGTCACAAAATGTTCAATGGCAAGGCTTTCAAATTCTGAAAAGGCTGAGTTGACTACATGTCAATGATGACTTTGAAAAATTTGAGTAACGCAGCAAGTGGGCATTTTGTGATAAACCAAAAAGCAGGAGAGTAATTCTTATGCTTTTTGGTTTAATATATATAGATGTGGCAACTCTTTGATATTGCATACGTTATCCCTTCAACTGTTTTCCTAGGTTATTTCCTCGGGGAATATGTATTTGAGCACTATGGTGTAGATTATAAAGTTACATCGATTATGGTCTTTGCTACCTTAGGAATAATTCTTACCTTTTTTAAAATTAAGAAGTTTGTTGATAGAGCAAACTCTAAGATTAAGTCAAAGTCGGAGAGTAATTCTGAAGTTTAAATTAAGGCTTCTCTAAACCTACTCAACAAGTATCACCTTTCAAGATAATAATGCTAAGATCTTAATTTATGGCATTAGGATCTTTAGCTAGTTTATTATTACACCCAAATCAAGCTCAAATTCCCCCCAGCAAATCTGACCACTTATCTATTCGTCAGGAACAGGTTTATAACAAAGACGTGAATACTCTTTCTAAAGATTTCTTGATTGCTCAGTCAATGTCATCTAAAAATGCTTCTGTTCTAAATAATGTAGAAATTAATAATGAACTACCAGATGGACTATTCTACAGAGATAATCCAACTAAACCTCAAATCTCCTTAGATGCAATTAGAAAATTTAGTGACAAATATCAACTTGGCAAAAATGAAGAAGATGCTTTGATCACCTTCTTCGCCAAGTCTGCAGATTTCTCAAGTGTTTTCAAACTCCACGAGGCTAATGAAAGGTTTTACTCAGAAGGAATAGCTATGAATGAAACAAATAATCCAAAGAATCTAGAGGTTATTTTCAGAAGTCAGCTAGAGAGAACCCCTGAAGCATATATGGATACAAATAATCCTAATTTTACTATAGCTCGAAATATTGGACCATTATCAATCAAAGCTTACCAAAACCTTGTTAGTGAAAGAGACTTACCTGCAAAATATGCACCAAAAGTACTCCAAGCTATTGCTCAAGAATTCGGTAATAATGATACTGATAGCTTAACTCTACCTGCTCTCGTTGTTTTAAATGAGGTCTCTAACAACCAGACAAATTCATCAAAAATAGCAATTGAAACAGCAAAAAAACTAAACAAAATCTTACCAGAAGTTCCCGTTCCCAAACTAATACAAGGAATAAACATACTTTTATCTCAAGGTGAAGATAAATCAAGTGATACTATAAATTTAGCCTTAATTAATAAAGTAAAAGAACAAAGCTTTACCTCTAATGTTAATGTAATACTAGGCGAAGATAACATTACACTGAATGATTTTCTTTTTGCATTTCAAAAAACTACTGATCAAAAGCTCAGAGATTCAGGTCTAAATATTAACTATAATGTTGATTATTAAAAACATTTCATTTAAAAACCCAACACCCTTAACCTCAAGATAAACAACAAATGAGATACCTTACTTTAGTATGGTCAAACATTCAGATGAGTTAGAGTTGGAAGCTAATAAATCAGTGCAATTAATTGGCAATGATATTGAGATAAGTCTCCAAGATTTAAAAGAGAATAAGCTATTCTTTGATGCCCTGAACTCTTCAGAGAAAGAAGAGTTAAAAGCACTGGAAGTACTTCTCGAGCAAGTTCTTACAAACCATGAACTAAAACCTAGTCCTGAATTAGAAAAAAGAATAGAACAGGATATCGATTTTATTAATAAAAACCTAGCAGTACTTAAATCAAAAGGGAAAGAAAACGCAAAATTTGAAGTAAGTAACATCTTACTTGCTGCAAAAAAATTAATATCAAGAATTGCCCCTCCAGAAGAAGAGATTAAGAACTATATTAGTGATGAAAAACTATTAAAGGAAATACTAAATATGAAGAATCCTGGTACTTCAAAAGAAGAAACCCTGGAAATGAAAGCATTTATCCAAGAGATCGAATTTTTAGAAAAAAATTCTGGTGAAGAACGCATATAATTCCTAAATCTGGTGCATAAAAATATTAGCCAAAATTAAGATAATAGTTAACTCAATTTTAACTAAGTTTTTGTAATCTAATAAAGTATATACTGGGGGGAATATCACTTGAAGCAAACTAACCATGTTTTGCAGTCGATTATGAGATCGCTGAAAATTGACTTTAAGCTTGTTATTGATCAAATTAATAATGAGTTTCACAAGTTTTTTAGTAATAAACAACTTGAGGAATTTGCTATCTTAGAGGAAGCTATGAAGCAGGTCCTAGAAGACCCTAAAAATGATTTGAATATGAATTTAATCCCATATACAGATCAAGATATTAAGTTCATCCATAAAAATCTCAAGATTATAGATTCAAAGAAACATCAAGATGTTAGTTTTGAAATCGATAAAGTAATGCATACTATTCAAAAACTGAATACTAGGTTAAAACAAGCAGAAGAACATCTAAATAAACAAGCAAAAAAGCTTGAAGAAAATAAAAAGCCTAAAAATAGCTTCTATAAACAAATTTTTGAATCAAAAGAAAAAAGCAGTATAGAACGGAGTGCTTAATTAGCCACCGTACTGACTAGAAGAGTCTTGTTTTAACTGTGGTGGAAGATTTAAAACTTTATCTCTGTAAGCAAGAGAGATCTGATCAACAATGTCTTTAACTGAAAGCATATACCTTACCTCACCGTTTTTAGTAATAGGTATATGCCTATAAGAACCGTCTGACATTCTGTTAAGCGCAAAAGCGATAGGATCTTCCTCTGAAAGCATTTGAGGGTTACGAGTCATATAGTCCTGAATTTTAGAACTGCTCATATTTACATTTTTAGAAACTATCCTTCTAAGTAAATCTCTTTCAGTAAAGATACCGACTATCTTTCCTTCTCTGTCACGGATACCAACACACCCCTTGTTATTATCAGCCATATAAGCTACAGCTTCATTTAAGCTAGTGTCTTGGGTCACAGTATGAATATAATCTAAATTAAGAATTTTAATAGGATCATTGATCTCTATGGCAGCTGAAATATTATCAAGAGTGGACTTTATGCTTTCGTCCATAATTTGCAATTCTTCTTCAATGTAATCAGATACCATATATTAATTTTACCCTTAATTTATGGGTTACTGTCAAGGATTACAAGATATATTCATGCTTATAGGTATTACTTTAAGCTGCTGTTAGTTCTTTATTCCCGATGCTATTATCGGCTAAAGCTGGTTCTTGTTTATTTACACCTTTCTGGATATAGTCAATTAATCCAGTTACATCCTGAATAGAATCTTCATCACGGATAGTTATTTTATTCAATTCAGCATCACCAGGTATTTCATTAATACCATAGACTTTCAACATTTCAGAAATTTTGTCTTTTTGTTCTTGTGGGCTTAGACCTTTTAACTTGGGCTTTAAGGCAGTGATTAAGTTATCCAGATTTTTTTTATTGTAATCTAAAGTACCTGAAGCTCCTGGCGCAAAACCATCAAAGAACATCTTATCAAGTGCTTCCTTAAGCTGCGTATCACCTGTTGTAGATGCTTTAGCCACATGCTTAGGGTCTTTACCATCTAAGATATTCATTGCTGCATCTGTGCTCTCTGTTAAAGTTGTGATCTTGTTAGGATCAATTACATTACCTACAAATTGACCATTTTGATATACTGCATCTCCAGGTTTTCTTCCTGACGGTGCTCCATCATTAACTGTAACCATTTTTCTCTCCTTTTATTCAATATGTATATAAGCTTGAATAAATATCTCCTCTAAAAATATCTATTCCTTAAGCTATAAATCTTCCAAGTTTACAAAGTAAATTCTGGAATTATTTTGACAGACATATTTTTAAGTAACTACTCAGGTAAAAAATAAAGATTATGTAAACTAACATGTTTAACTCTGGCCAAATCTAGCTATTCATGAGTTACTAGAGTAAGTGAGAAAGAAGCCAACATATGATGAATTAATAGACTTAGTAAGTGAGCTTCGTTCAGAAATTAAAGAACTCCGTCAAGAAGTAAAAGAATTAAAGAAAGAGAATGCAGAATTAAAATCAAGATTAGCGAAATACAAGAAAAAAGATAGCTCAAATAGTTCCAATCCACCATCAAAAGATAATGATGGTAAAAAGAAAAATAAAAGCGGCAGAGCTAAATCAGGAAAGAAGCCAGGTGCTCAAAAAGGACATAAAGGTCATGGAAGAGAGCAGGTTTCAAACCCAGATAAAATTGAAAGATGTGAAGTAGAAAAGTGCTCTATTTGTGGTGAAGATCTAACAAATATCGAAGGTGAAGTAATTTCAAAGAGGCAAGAAATTGATAT
>JABSOS010000010.1 GCA_013216135.1 Candidatus Caenarcanales bacterium | reverse complement strand
AGTATGAACGAATATTACCTCGAAGAGGAGCGAAAAGAGCACAGATAGCAGTTGCACATAAGATATTAATAGCGGCTTATCACATACTCAAAAACAAAGAACCTTACAGGGAGCTAGGCGCTGAATTTCTTGCACAGAGAACAAAAGTCTCTCAGAAAAAACTCTTGAGATACAAAACTGAGCTTGAGAAATATGGCTACAAAGTAGAGACTGCCTAAGAATCTAATTTATCTGTTAATTGTATTAAGTTAGAGGTCGATTATTTTTGGTAGCTTGACTCCGAATTTAAAACTGACCGCGACTAGTCTAAGCACCACACATTGTTACCGAGAGTACGCAGAAGAAATTTTTAACACCCTACTAGTCACTTTTTACAATTTGTACACAAAAGGAACTGTCATATGTAAGAGTTAAACATCTGGTCGAATATTCTCGTTGGTGGGTTTCTGAAGAAATCATAGAAAAAGGTGATAAAGATTTAATAGAAATAGATTTTAAAGAAATTTTACAGAGTGCTATTGATAAAAGCTCCTTCAAAATTTTAAACAGGCTTCTAAAGTATAAAGAAGTAGATTCTCTTGAGTTAGGTTTTATTAATCAACATCAACTTTCAAATATGTTTAGTACTAAGGCAAAAATTGATGACGAAACTTTAAATTTATTAATAAAAAAACTCAGCTTTGATCCAGTGTATTTTAATCGAAGTGCTTTTTTTGACTGTACCTTATACCCAGATAAAGGTTCTTCACGACCAGCACTTTTAAAAGCAATAGGGGCTAATAATTTTCATAATTTTGAAAAAATGTTTTCTAAAATTGATCGAGATGATTTAAAACAAAATTTTCAGGATGGAATGAATTTAGAAGATTGGATATTAGCATCTGGAACTAGTATGCATAATAATGACATGGCAAATAGGGTTTATGAGCTTCTCTGTCCTATGTAGTTAGTATTTGCAAAAATACATTTAATCGAAAGCTCTTGCTATTAAATGTATTTTTAATACAGATAGTAATGTGGCTAAATGAGCACTGTGTTTAAAATAATGGTACTGCGCGTGCGAATCTAAAAAATATTAGAAAATGGGACAGCCAGGGCAGTAGATATTCAAACTCTTGGAGATAATATAGCCAGACCCTTAGGTACTGCTTTAGCAATTTCAACCCCATCTGAAACAATTACCTTTGCTCTATCATTGGATCAGCGTGTCCTTAATAGCAAAAACATACTAAAGTTGTTATCGTTTTTTGAATTTTTTAGCTATTATTTAGTGCATGCTTATTGATAGCAGAGCAAATTTAGATGGAAAGCTTTATAAAATATCTCGTGCTTTATCTCAAGAAATAACAAAAAAAGAAATAATAAGAGCATGTGATATTCAAGTATTAGACGTTGATGGCAGAACTAGAAGTATTGCTAGTGCTATAGCTACTGATGAAAGCTCTGAAGTTTTAAATTATGCACTGTCTTTTGATAGTAAAATAAACTCAATTTTAGAATTTAGAAGACAAGTTTTAGAACTTGAAAAAAAGGTTTTAAATAATATTGTGGAAACTTCAGGAGAAATTCAAGGTTTACCTGGCTTAAAAGCTATTGCCCAAGCGCGCTTAGACGCAGAAGTAAATGACATTGATTTTGGGGCTGCCAATTCAAATAACCTTGAAGAATTCAAAGAATCTATTATTAATGATGTTAATGAGATTAAGGAATCTTTGAATGGTAAATTAAATGTTATTGAGGAAACTGGTTTGAAAGTTCCCAAGTATGTGAAAAATTTAGTTGATTTGATCCCTGATGAAGAAGCCCTCAATATGTTATTTGATAAAGTCTTTTAGATTAATAATTCAATTAATTTTTGAAATTCAGTCGCAATTGTTATTAAAATTACATTTAATCGGAGAGCCGTGACCCTAAGTGTACTTTTAATATGGGTAAGAGTATGGTTAAATGAGTTATTTAATCTCCGTACAGTGGTATTATAATAATATGCAGAAAGCTGACTTATTAAATAAGCTTACTCAGCAAAACCCTTGGTGGGAAGGTGACCTTAGTTCACTTGAGGGTATTGAATCAGTTAAACGGGATTTGTTTCCTAAAATCATTAAATCACTTGATTTGAAAATGATCACTTCGATTATTGGTCTAAGAAGAACAGGTAAGAGTACTTTAATGAAGCAAGTTCTTAAATATCTTCTTAAGCATAAAACTAAGAATGTTTGTTATTTTTCTTTTGATAAAGCTTTACTTTCAAGTACTCCAAATTTATTAGAAGAAATTATTGAATTTTATATCTATGAGCATTTGAAAACTAGTCCAGCTGAACTTAAAGAGCAAGTCTATATTTTCTTAGATGAAATTCAATACATAGATTATTGGCAAGATGTGATTAAACGTTACTATGATATTTCTTCAAAAATTAAATTTATCGTTTCTGGGTCTTTCTCTAGTTACCTTTCTTTGAAATCAACAGAATCACTCGCTGGAAGAGTGTTTGAATATCATTTGACGCCCCTTTCATTCCATGAATATTTGAGGTTAAAGTATCAAAAAAATTTGAAGAGAAAATCTAATTTGAATTTAAGACTTCTAAAGCATTTAGTTAGAAGAAGACAAGCAAGTTTGTCTAAATTCCAAAAGCAATACCAGTCAGAGTTTGAAGATTATCTGCTTACTGGAGCTTTTCCTGAAACTCTTAATTTTGACAATGATAGACAGCTTTCCTACGAGTATATTAAGTCATCTGTGTTTGAAAAAATTATCGATTCTGACATACCTAAAATTTTTAATATTGATAAAAAATATGAATTGTCAATTTTGGCAAAATGCCTTATCCAAGATAGTTCATCAATTTATGAGGCGAAGAATTTAGCTCAGGATCTCGGCATAGACCAAGAAACCTGCGCCAGGTATATCGAAATTTTGGAGCAAGCTTGTCTCATAGGGCGTATCTATAAATACTCTAAGTCACTTAGAAAGCACGCTCGCTCAAGTAAGAAAGCTTACAGTGCTAGCGCAAATTTAATTGCAGCTATCTTAAATATCGACCCTAGGCAGAATATTTTATTCCAAGAACTTTCAGGAAAGCTTGTCGAGAACTACATCTTTGAAAGACTTAGTTATAATTTTGAAAATGTTTGTTTCTTTAGAGAAAGGGAGTCTGAGATTGACTTTGGTTTTGGGGATGGTTTAGTTAAGAAGAAAAGTGATCTTGTTTGGCTTGAAGTAAAATATAAAAATAATGTCAAAGCAAAAGATCTTAAATTTTTTAAAAAATTTTTGAAAGCAGAAGGAATTAAAGAAGCACTAGTGATAACGAAAGATCTTTTAAAAGTTGAGATTGAAGATCAGACTAAGATATATTATGTTCCAGCTTTGCTGGTTTGAATACAATTTTTTAGTTTCATTAATTTCCTGAAAATTGCTTAAGTATAGGACGGGGATGAGAAACACTAAGTGGAAAATAAAGATAATATTAAAGCTTTGTCGTTTACCTGCGAAATCGCTCATTATCTTAATTCATGAACCAGGCAGTAAATACAAATACAACTCCAAAGAACTTATACGAGTTAGCTAGAAAAACTTCAGAGTCGTTTATAAAAAAAGAAGCTAAAAGGGCTAATCAAGTTTTAGATCTTCCAGTAAAAGTTCCGAATTTAGAAGCAAGGCAGATAGCCCAGCAAGTACTTGGGCAAGAGAAGGACAAATCTTTTAGTTTACCTGTTGTTGATAAAATTATTGATACTAGGGAAAAGGTTCTAAACACAGAAGCTAAAGTTTTAAATAAAATCATAGATTCAAGGTTCACACCACTTCCTCTTTTAGATATTGCAGTAGCGAGAAGAGATGCAGAGGATAATCGTTCTGAGATTATTGACCAAGTTATAAATCCTCCTGAAGATAACTCACAAAGATCTCAGCTTAGCCTTCTTTCTGCACCACCTCCTCCTCAAGATTTGCTTGAAGTTTTTGGAGAAGTTGCTGATGATTTTGGGAAAATTAAAACTCAGGTTAAGGAAGATATTAGTGGACTAGAGGGAAATGGTGTGAATGTTCCTAAGTATGTTAAGCAAGCTGCAAAATTAATTCCTGGAGAGGCTAATTAAGGTATTTTTTGAAGAATACTTTAATTTTTAATTCTTGAAACCTTAGGGTCTTTCTCAATCATAGATTGAATTCTCTTACTAAAATCGATGTCTAAGAAATCACAGATTTCATTAAAAGTCGTAACCTTGTTAGCAATCATATCTTCATAGTTAATTTCTATGACTTTTTTTGCGCGCTCCTGCGCGCTTAGACCTTCGCAGATTTTATGGAGAGATTTACTTGCATAATTATTTGCTTGTGTATACTGAAACTCACAAACTTCTTTTAGAGACCACTTTAGGACTCCACCTTCTGCGTTTCTTTCGTCTTCAAAATGCTCATGTAGCCTTGCTACACTGTGCTTTTTCATCCTCAAGAGCCTTGAATCTGTTCGCCCTAAAGTGGTCCCTTCTTTCAAGGATGGGGCTCCATCTTCTGCGTTCTTAGAATCTGTTCGCCCTAAAGCGGTCTCTTCTTTCAAGGAAGGGACTCCACCTTCTGGGTCATACTTTGGCTCCAAAAACTTCTCCCAACCAGGTGGGTTTATAAATTTCCAAACTTTAGCATCATAGCCCTCAAAATCAATCTTAGAGTTATATTCATAAAACTCACGAAATTTAAAATCAAAAAGCTTTCCTTTTGACTGCCAAGCTTTGATTAAAGAATTTATATTACCCTCAGCTGAGCGTTTTAAATAAATAAACTGAGCATCAGGAAAAACCTTATTTATAAATTCCACTCGGAAAACATTTGGTGGGGTTTTATCGATGATTCGATATTCATCTATATTTAAAATCTCTTCCTTCCATAATTTATTCAAATCTAAAAACCATTTAAATAGTGGCTTAGCTCTTTCTCGAAAACTTACGATGCGAGATATTTGACCACTTTTACCGTTATTGAAAGTATTTAAATGATACAGTTCTTCAAAAAATTCTTTGCTGAATCCATCTTTGTTCACTTGTTCGTTATAATCTTTCTCATTTAAAGGCACTGAGAAAATAGGATCACGTGGGTCTGCTAAAAATCTTTCCCATAGATAATGGGACTCCCTGTAACTAGACCACAGTTCTTTACCTTCACTAAGTATTTTTAGTAGATATGAAGAACCACTTCGAGGGCAAGCAATTATAAAAACTGGTTTTATGATTTGCAGCTTAACTTATTCTCCCAGAAAAGTTTTCGGTGATTGTATGCATCACTAATGATTTTTTCAATATTATTGAAGTCTGGCTCAAAGCTTAATTTCACTTTTGCTTTTTCTGGTGAAGCTACTAGGTAAGCTGGATCACCTGGGCGTCTATCTTTCCTTTCATAGTCAAGTTTTAGAGCTAAAACTTTTTCGATATTCTCTATGATCTCTTTTACAGAAAAGCCTTTACCGTAACCTAGATTGTAAGCTTGGTTTAAGTTGGCTGAAGAATTCGAAAATTCTTTTAAGGCGTTTACATGTGCTTTAGCTAAGTCTCTTACATGGATATAATCTCTGACTGCTGTACCGTCATGGCTAGGGTAATCTGTCCCAAATAATGCAAAGCTCTTTCTTTGCTCTAAAGCAAAGTCAAGTATTAAAGGGATCAAGTGTGTTTCTGGTTCATGGCATTCACCTAGATTGTCATAAGCGCCAGCTACATTGAAAAATCGGAAAATTATATGATTGATTTCATCAGCTTTTTCACGAAGATATTCTTCAAACATAAGCTTAGATTCACCATAAGGGTTGATTGGTTTTAATTCAGAGCTCTCTGGAATCGCTGATAATTCTTTAGGCATACCATAAACAGCAGCCGTGCTTGAGAAAATAATGTTTTTGAATTTTAATTTGATCAGCTCATCAAGCATAAGCTTTGCCTTCGTGAAATTGTTCTCGATATACTTTTCAGGTTCTTTTACAGACTCAGCAACTTCTATGAAACCAGCCATGTGAATCACTGTGTCTAAGTCGGGATGCTCTAAGTGGATTTTCTGTAATATGTCTGTATCAGCAATATCCCCTTCATAAACTTTAACTGCAGCAGGAATATTTTTTTTAAAACCAGTATAAAAAGCGTCTAAGCCGATAACTTCATAGCCATTATCGAGGCATGTTTGGGAGGTGATACTACCTATATATCCAGCACATCCAGTAATTAAAACTTTCATTCATACTTATTTTAGCGTGCTTTGCTATGATTTCTTTAGTGAAAATTAGTTTAGCTATTTGTTCTTATAACCGTTATGAAAAGCTAATAGTATTGCTAGGGGCGCTAAAAAAACAGATTGAAGCGAATGCTTTTGCAGCTAAGTCTATAGAAAGAAGTTTTGAACTTATAGTAATTGATAATAATTCTATTGATGAAACCAAGTCTTTAAAACATTTCTCTATTAAGGATAATGAATATAAATATCTGGTAGAAATGAAGCCGGGTTTGTCTGCAGCTAGAAATAAAGCTTTAAGGGAGTTTACAGGAGATTTGATTTGTTTTTTAGACGATGATATCTTAATCCAGCCTAACTTTATCTCAAATCTTTTGAAAATAAGTAAAAGGTCTTTGACTGAAATCGGTATAGTTGGAGCTAGAGTAAAACTTCCTAAAGAAATTAAAGATTCTGATCTTTTGAAAAAATATAAGTTAATCTCACAGTCTGTTTTTCCTGAGCATGACTATGGCAGCTTTGCTAAAAAGTATCCTTTTCAAGAACAAGCTAAGTTTGTTGAAAATCCAATTGGAGCTTGTTTCTTAATGTCCAGAAATACAGTTGATAACTTATCGATGTTTAATGAAAATATTGGTGTTGGAGCCAAAAAGTTTGGTGAGACTCTACACGAAGACACTGAGTTCTTTAGAAGAGCTATTAATAAAGAGATTTCTCTTGAGTATATACCTGAGCTTTGTGTGGAACATCCTTTGGATGATGATAGGTTAGATACTAAAAGGATTTATAATTGGTACTTTAATTCAGGAAAAAGTTTTGTACTATTAGCAAAACATAAGCCAGAAATCTTTGCTAAAAAAAATCAAGCTGAGTTAATAGGGGTTCCTAATGCATTATTAAAACTCTGGCCAAGCTTTTTGAACTTTGAGTTTTTAGAAATACCTTTTTATATGCACTTCAAGCTAGTTATTGTTTATTTCCTTTCGATCCTGGTTCATTTGACTATGCAGGAGCAGTGGATAGTTTTTTATAAAGCTCAGTTCTTTAAAACCATGGGAGAGATTACAGGTTTTAGGCTAGTGAAACAAGTTGAGGCTTAATTACTTTAGATTAGCTCAGGCTTTAGCGCAGAAGTTGGAGTTAAGAAATACTATTCAAGGTGGAATTATATAAGTATGAGTCCTTACTTACATATCTTTGTAAGTTTAATGGTGTTGATTAGTTTCACGCCTAGCTCTGCTAGTTCTTTAAATAGATTTGAAAGAGAACCCTACCTTCAAAATTATACTCATGAAGGTGCTATGCACTTGATGTTTACCGTGAAGCATCCGACGCAAGTCCGTGCCTATTATGGTAATAACGAGGCTAGTTTGAGTTTATGCTCAAGTGACCTTATGGTTAGAAAAGATCACGACTTAGTTTTAAAGTATTTAAAGCCTGATATTGAATACTTTTATAGAATTGAAGCCTATGATGAAAAGCGTGGCTGGCTTCCTTTACACGAAGATTTGAAATCCTTCGTTACGCCTAACCATCTACCTTTTAATCGAGAGTTTAGTGCTTGGATTTTAGGTGACCCAGGGACTTATAAAGCTGTCGAGTTTCAAAAAATGTTCAAAAAAACACAGTTGAATGTTTTTTCAGCTATGAAGAACTTTGAGCACGATTTACCTGATATGGTTTTTACTCTCGGTAATAATGCTTACCCTAATGGTTCCTATCAAGATTTTGACAGGGCTTTCTTTAATGTTTATGGTTCGGTAATGCAAAAAGTTCCTTTCTACCCTATCTTTGGGAAACATGATTTTGGAAATGTCGATGAAAAGCAAGTATACTCCGTGTCCTGCCCGGAACCTAAAGGTGTTTTCTTTGATTTATTTCATTTGCCAGAGGAAGGTGATGCTGGTGGAATAGCTTCTAAAACAGAAGCTTACTATTCTGTTGATTACCGTTCGGTTCACTTTGTCGTTCTTGATACTATGGGCTTGCAGTGTAATTTAGAAGAGATGGTGAATTGGCTTGATAAAGATTTAGCTACTGTTCCAGATGAAAAATGGACTATTATTATGTCTCATCACCCTATCACTGAAAGGTTTTTCAAAAATTCTAAGAAGCTTGAGCATATATTTCAGGATGTTGAAAATAAATATAAGTCACGTTTGATGAAGATTATTGATAAATATAAAGTTGATTTCATGATCAGTGGGCATTATCATCGCTATCAAAGAACTTTTCCTTTGATTAAAGGGGATATCCGCTCATCTTTTAATATCAGGGTTTCAGAAGCTAATGCTGCTCGCTATGAAAGAGGTGAGGGGACTATCTTTATGATCGCCGGTACTTCTGGTTCTGCTTGGGAGAATAATAAATTAGATAAAGCTAGGCTTACTTCTTTTGTTTCTTATAAGCCTGGTGGGATTATTATTAAAGCAAGTCCTCATATTTTTAAATTATTTTACATAGGTGAAGGCCAAGAAATCTTAGATCAAATAAAAATTATCAACACTTATAAGCAAATCTAAGTTTTTCTTTATATTCTTTAAGTGAAGATAATGATATATTTTAAGGAATCTTGTGGTGAACTTATAAATTCCATCACTAAATATGAATAAATTTTAATAATTCGTTCACTTTTTTTGTATAATAAGAAAGGTACGACTTATGGTTGAAGAAATTAATTATGCTCAATTAGCTAATTTAATTAATCAGGTTAAACAGAAATCTGGGTCAGTTCCTGCTGAATCTGAAAAAGTACCTCAGAGCGCTAAGGCTCCTGAAGAAACAAAATCTGCGCCTGTTATTAGTGCAAAAGATATTGCTAAAGCTTTGGCAAATGATAAATTAACTGAAGATGGATCATTAACTCACGCTAGAGCTTTGTCTCAGAGCTTACCTGAGATTTTGAAAACTGCTGAATTTCAGGCGCTTAAAGATTCTAATCCTGACATAACTCGAGATGAGTTAGCTGCTCTTGCTCCCAAGAAAATGAATACTTTAGCTCTTATTATGAATGGTCCAGATTCTTTACCTTTACCAGATGGTAAAAAGGTTACTACTAGATCTATGTTGAAAACCATGAATGATCTATCTGAGAAATATAAAAAAAGCAAAATACCTTTTATCGATTCATATATGCAAATGGCAAAGAATAATACTTTTGTAAAAGTATTTGGATACCTTTTTCTTCCTTTAGGGCCTCTAACTTTCCTTGCAGGTGCTGATGCTAAGACTCCTGCTAGAAGAAGTCAGGCTGACCTTTCTCTTGTCCAAAGAACCCTGGTTAATTCGATGGTCACAAGTGGTGAAATGAAGAACTTGATTCAGACAACTAAAGATAACTTGGATTTGTTAAATGATTTAGACGTTAAAACCGTCGTTGATGCTTCTAAAAATACTAAAGATCACCCAGTTGCAGCACCGAAAATGAAACTACTTTTGAACTATTTATTAACCCCTAGAGAGCAATTAGAAAGATCGACTGGGGAATTAGATAAAAAGACTTTAAAGTCTAAACTAAATGATCCTAAATCTAACAGAATTGAGCAAGCAAAAGCTAAATTAGATAAGCTACTTAAATATTTAGATGATGATAACAGTAAAATCTTGAAAGATGTTGAAAATACATCAGAGAGGGCTATTCCACTTATTAACTTTGTGAGAAATTACTTTGATTTTGATGCATTACTGTTAAATAAGAAATATCAAGATACTACTCGTGATATTGATCCTTTCCTTACAGATACACTTGGGATGTCTAAAGAGCAGGTAACTAAGTTAAGTGAAAATTTAGAAGAGAAGCTTGCTGCACTGGGGATTATTTTTGATAAAACTGCTACTGAAATAGGCGAAGCTTTGCAAGTCCGTGATATTAATAAGCGCCTTGAAGATTTGAAATTTGCAGCAGCATCTATGGGATCTCTTGATAATATGGTGAATTCGGAGCCTATGAAAGAAGCAGGAAAAGCTGCTCAAGAAGTTAATAATGCTGTTAGTACAAGTCTTCCAGGGGTGCTTGGGGGCTTAGCTCGAGATCTTGAAGGTTTAGTTGGGATTTCTAGCGAGAATAATAAACCGACCCAGGAAACAGAGCAAGTTAAACCTAAGCAAATTGAGATTGAATAACTTATCTAAAAAATTCTATTGAATTCAATACTGCTTTTGGATTTACATAAGAATTAAGCTTTAGCTTAGCTTCTTCTAAGCTCTCTATAAAACTAATACTTATTTTTGATACCTGAATTTTATTAATCTGATAATCAAAGTAATCTATTAATTCTTCTTTACTAAACTTGGCTATTTCTTCTATAAAGAGTTTGTTCTTAATCTGTAAGCTAAAGTCATCGTGATGGGTATGATACTTTTCATAGATTTCAAGTATCTTAGAAGTTTTTTCACTAGCTTCATTTATGTTCTCTTCGTGTTCAGGCACTATGTTTAAAATCTGGCAGCGACTTTTTATAGTCCCGAGTACATTATATTTGGATCTAGAGAAGAGTAGGAAAAGTGTCCGTGGGTGAGGCTCTTCAATACTTTTCAGTAAAGCATTCGCGGGGTGTTTACTGAAGACTTGAAAGTCTGCTTCTGGAATAATAATTACTCTAAAGTATGGTGAGCTTTGTGAGAGCTGTTCTTGAAGTTTTTGAACTGCAGCCACTTTAATGGTTTTGCTGGTTTCTTCTCTTTCTAGTATTAGAGGGGTTTTCGGGTGTTCTTTATTTATTAACCACCTACATGAATCACATTCGTTACAAGCTGCTTGCATCTCAGATAATGGCTTCTGAGTATTGTGTCTACAGTTAAGAACTTTGTTTATCTCAAGAGCAATATCTTGTTTTTCTTCTAAGCTGCTCTCACCATTAAGGATATAGGCATTAGCCAGCTGATTTTTTTTTAAGCAAGCATCCAAAAACTCTAATAAATGAAAGTTCTTCTGGAAAGTATTCTTTAATTCAGATTCAGAAAAGGGCTTCATAAAGTCCTCAGCTAATTTAAACTAACGCTTCTAAAGCTGGTTCTCTAACTTCAACACCAGACTTCTGTTCAAAAGCATAAGCAGCATTATAAATAGATTTTTCATCTAATGCTTTACCTATGATTTGAAGTCCGATAGGCATTCCTTCAGAGTCATAGCCAGCATTGATGGATAAACCAGGTAAACCTGCTAAGTTCACTGGAACGGTTAAAACATCTGATAAGTACATTTCTAAAGGATCAGACTTTTCACCAAATCTAAATGCAGGGCTTGGTGTAGTCGGAGAAATGATTAAGTCACATGTCTCAAATGCATTCTCGAAATCTTCAAATATAAGTCTTCTAGCTTGCTGTGCTTTTTTATAGTAAGCATCATAATAGCCAGAGCTTAAAGCATAAGTTCCAAGCATGATTCTACGAGTAACTTCTTCACCAAAATTATGGCGACTTTCTTTATAAACAGCATCCAAGTTAGCAGCTTCTGCTCTCGTACCAAATCTAATTCCATCAAAGCGAGAAAGATTAGAGCTAGCTTCAGCTGGAGCGATTATATAATAACAAGCTAAGCTATATTTGATTTTAGGTAGTTGAACTTCAACTATTTCAGCACCTAGGTCTTGGTAAACTTTAATAGCATTCTCAAAAGCGGCTTTGGTATCATCATCTAAACTATCAGGAGTGAAATCTTTAGCAACTCCGATTCTAGTGCCTTCTAGGCTTTCTTTTGTTTCAAAATTGTTTTTAATATACTCTAAATAGTTTTCAGTTTCTGTATTGATAGAAGTACTGTCTTTAGGATCATAACCTGACATCGCCTCTAATAGTAAAGCGTTATCTTTTACAGTTCTCGTCATAGGACCAGCTTGGTCAAGGCTACTAGCAAAAGCAATAATTCCATATCTTGAAACTTTTCCGTAAGTAGGTTTCATACCAACTAAACCACAGTAAGCTGCTGGCTGTCTGATGGAACCACCGGTATCAGTTCCATAAGCGAGTGGGCAGAATTTAGCTGCTACAGCAGCAGCTGAGCCACCAGAACTTCCACCTGGCACTCTGTTTACATCCCAAGGATTTTTACAAGAACCGAAAGCACTAGTTTCGTTACTACTTCCCATAGCAAACTCATCTAAATTTAACTTACCTAAAGGCACAGCACCTTCAGAAATAGCTTTGTGAGTTACTGTCGCGTTATAAACTGATTTGTGACCTTTTAGAATATTAGAGCCAGCAGTGGTTTCTGCTCCCATCATGTTGATTAAGTCTTTTATACCGATAGGGATTCCAGCTAATTTCCCTAATTTAGCTTTATCTTCACCTTTAATTAATCTAGAGTCTAATAACTTTGCTTTCTGGATAGCAAGGTCGTCACAGATATGAATGAAAGAATTGATATTACCTTTATCAAGTTGATTAATTCTTTCAAGAAAAGCTTTAGTTATTTCTTCTGCACTAATCTCTGCACTTAAAAAGCTTTCTTTAAGTTCTAGTGCGCTTTTGTTAATAATGTAATTGGACACAATTGATATTTTAGCATCAATCGATTTCAACTTTTAAAAAGCTTTTAACTGTAATGCTGCCGAACTGTTCAGTGAATTCATACTCGTCTTTTTTGATTTCTTTTCCTGTACCGTGAATTTTAATCTCGTCTAAGAAACCATCACTTTTTAGATCTAAGAAGCCTGAATCTTTGTCTGTATTACCTTCTATATACATTCTATAATTACTATTTGCAAGTATACCTTCAGAAAGTCTATGTTCTGTGAAATATTGAACTGTTTTTCCTGCAAAATATCCAAGAACTTTGTTTGTCATTTTCCCACCATCGCTTTCAACATATAGAGATAAGAACTGATAGGTATCATCTAAATTACAATAAATATGCATTTTTCCTTTTTTAGGAAAGCTAAATTCCATGATGTTCTTATAGTAAAGTTTGTGGTTATTTATCGTTCCGCTAGCTTCTACCACTCTTTCACGCCATTTATCTGAGTGGACTTTGATATTGACGATAGTTTTTTGATAAGGACTTTTAGAACCAGCTTCATAATAGTATCTTTCTAAGTGTGCGCGTCCTTTTTTGCGGTAAACTTTACTGTTTGCAAGACCTCTTAATGCAAGCATAGGTGAGTAGTTTGCAATAATTTTAGCTTTGGTATTTAAAAGTTCTTTAAGTGAGTCCGGGAAGCTAGGAGCGGCTGTACTAGGTCCAAGGTTGGACAATAAAAAAACAAATATCAGAATTATGCGGCTTAATAACTTCATGGAGGACTAATTTATTATGGAACTAATACAATATTCACTAAATTCTAATCTACATAACTTAAGAACATGTTAAAAAAAATTAAGATAAAATAGTAAATCGCTGCTATTCTTGATATAGGAGGCATTGCCAAATCATATCCCATATGGAGATAAAGAAAAATGTAGATGTAACGGCATTGAGTACTTTACGTATTCAGGCTAGTGCTGATTTTTTTGCTGAACCTGAGTCTGTTGATGAGCTAATTAAAGTCGTCAAGTTTGCTAAAGATAATGGTTTGAATGTTACTTTCCTCGGTGGTGGTTCTAATTCTTTATTAAGTTCTCGTAAAATTGATTCTTTATTAGTCTCTACATTAAAGATTGATTTTATTGACGAGAAATCTGAGACTATTTTTGAATTAGGGGCAGGTCTTAAAATGCCTCGTTTTTGTGGCAAGATGATTCATCGCTCTCTTTCTGGAGCAGAATTTATGGTAGGTATTCCTGGAAGTGTCGGTGGTGGAATTGTTATGAATGCTGGTGCTCATGGACGTGAATTCTCTGATATCTTCATATCAGCTAAGATTTTAGATTTGGATACTCTTAAGGTTCATGAATTTAAGCATGGAGACATGGATTTTAAATATAGGGCTTCAAGTATAGATCCAGAGAAATATTGTTTACTTTCAGCTACAGTAAAACTTGACTATGCAGCTAAGGATGAGATTAGAGAAAGGGTCGCTTCTTATAATCGTTCTAGAACATCTTCGCAACCATTAAAGGCTTGGACTTGTGGTTGTACTTTTAAAAACCCTTTGCCTGACTACCCTGCTGGTAAATTGATCCAAGATTTAGGCGCAAAAGAGCTTATAATAGGACAAATGCAAGTTTCTGACGTTCATGCTAACTTTTTTGAAAATACGGGAACTGCAAGTTCTTCTGAATTTTGTCAGCTTGTCTCTACAGTACAGGGATTGGCGCGTGAGAAGAAGAATATTGAACTTTTCCCAGAAGTCAAACCTATAGGGTTTTTCACGGATGACGAAAAAAAGATTTGGCTTAATTAGTTAAAATAATATGCATAGCGAGTTTTGCTATGCATGTATGCAACTATAGTCCAACATACGATAACTATGTTAAAAACTTTAGTAATGAGTCTCTTCTTAGCCTCAATGATGAAGAACGTGTTCAGGATGATCTTATAAATGATTTACATCAAGATCCACTTGAAACCAAGCTGTTTAAAAACTTAGATAAAGCTTTTACTTTATCTTCTTTACTTTATTTTATTTCTTCGGGTTTTGCTCTCGTTCCTGATGAAAAACTAAAGTCTATCGGTGATAAAACTCAAAGAGCTGCATATTTAACTGAAGTCGTATCTTGGATTGGGCGGGGTACTTTAGACCCTGAGAAAAAGATGAACCCAGGCTTAGTGATTCCTACTGCATTAAGTGCAGTCAGTACTTTTTTTGAAAGTGATTCATTCCTTGGTCGCTTTTCACGTTATTTAACGCATTTGGGAAATGTTGGTGTGAGTAAATTACATGCTGAGCATGTTTTAGACTCTGAAGATGCAGAGCATGAACCTATTAGAAAACTTCTTCATCAAGCAAAAGAAGATATTAATTACAAAAACTCAAATGGAGTAATTGATAAATTACTAGAGGATACTAATTTAACTTTTAAGCTCGCAGAACAAGCTATTAAAGAACCTAAATTATTATTAGAAACTTTTAAATCATTAGCTGGAGCAGGTAAATTCAATATTCCTCATGTGCACTCTGTTTCAGCTGTAGCTAGTATTGCTTTAGCAGTCTTAACTGCTGGTGCAAAACTTCTTCCAGGTAAAGGTCTCTCTAATATTTTACTTACTACATTAAATGTGAGTCCTAGTGTTTTTGCATTTGCTGGAGCTGCAAACGTGCAGAATATGAAAGATAATTACTTGAGAAAGTTTGGAAAGCTAGAGCAAGTCGCAAACGTCGGGCACTTGTTATCAAACCTTGTTGCTTACAGCAATACAGATCTTTCAGTTATGGTTCTTCAACCAATTTTTTCTGGTATTAAGAATATTGCAATGGCTTTTGAAAGCAAAAAATTAAAGTCCAGTTAGTAAATTTTCCACTGTCTCTTTATCAGTATTAGTTTGCACCCCTGAATTATGATAGCTATAGCGTTTTAGACGTCTTTCAATAGAACCTATTTGATAATCAGATTTCATTTTATCCTTCTCTGCCAATTCAAGACTGGAGCTTAAGGTATCTCTCATCGTACTTATGTTCATAATCATCTGTTCTAAATCATAAAGATCTTCTTCACTTACATTATTTCTTTCTCCTGAAAAAGATGCTAATGTTTCTGATAAAGAGATATCTGCTAAAGCTTGAAATGTACCTGCTGCAAGAGTACCAGCTTCGTTACTAAACACATCTATCTCTATGCTATTTAGTCCTTCAAGTTTGCTAGCTGGTGGACTTGGGTATTCTGGAGCTTGTTCACTTATTTTGTACAAATTAATATTACCAGTGTCATTACCTTCAGAGTTTGCTCCATAAATAGACCCTACTGCTATAGTACCTTCTTCATCGATACTAACTTGGTAACCGTAGTAATCAGCTTCATTCTGAGATCCGTTAAGTTCCTCTATCATCTCACCAGTTTTAGTGTTGAAGACATATGCAGCACCTGCAGCATTGCCTCTTTCACTATCATAAGCGTTACCGACAACAGCATAGTTACCAGAAATATCTACTGATGTGTAATATGAGTAGGTGCTTTGGTCTCCAGGTACAAGTTCTGGGTTGAGATCTGTAATTTTAGTACCTGTACTCATATCATATAGTGATGCAATACTGGTAGAAGAATTTTGATAAGTTCCGACTATAGCTTTATCACCATCAAGCGCAACGGAGTTGCCATAATAGTACTCATTACCGATGTCTACAGAACTAATTTTCTCCCCAGTATTAAGATCAAACATGCTTAAATTTGTTTGATAGCCAGTAATAGTTTCTCCATCTTCTGCATAAGTAAAACCTTGCTCAAGTGTAAGTAGGTTATCTCCAGAAATATCCATGGTATTAGAGTTGTAGTAGTTATAAGTGTTAGATTCTAGACTTTTAATTAACTCTCCAGAGCCATCATTCTTAAAGACTTTTAATTCATCCCCTTCTGAGTTTGCTGCAACTATATAGTCTTCTGAAATATCTAGACTGCCAACGGCTGTAAATCCAGTATCTAATGAATATGATAATTTAGCATCTGAAGTTCTGTAGATGTCAATACTTCCATTTTGGCTATTGCCACTTGAAACTGCAATTTCATTTTCAGTAGCTGAGATTAGATTTTGAGTTTCAGAGATTTCGTTGTTATTGTTTCCATCTATTGTATTTAATAGTTTTCCTGAAAGTTTGTCATAGATATTAATTTCACTACGCCAATTGGTTCCATCTGCACTGCCATTCATTATGTAGTCAGCACTAATAACATAGTTACCCTCTATCGCAATGTTCAAACCAGTAAAATCACCACTATTTAAGCTAGTATTACTTAAGGTTTGTATTCGATTGATTTCAGGTGGGGCTGTAGATTCAGGTGTATCTATGTAGCCTGTCTCATAGTTTGAGAAGTCAAGCTCAATGGGATTTCCTTCACTTAATGATGACATTTTAAACTTACCGTTAAAGATTTTCATTCCTTCAACACGGTAATTAGACAAAGTATCTATTTCTTTAACAAGTTCATTTACTCTTAATTGGTCTGCTCTTGTGTTTGAATTACCTTCAAGAGCACCTTTTATAATTTCTCTGATTTCACTTAAGTTACTTTCTATTTGATTTAAGTTTTCGTTAGCGGTATTGAGAGCTGATGAGGATTTGCTTGAAATCTTGTTTTTAATTTTCATTTCATTAAAAGCTTTTACTTCTTCATTGTAAGAAGCTACTTCAGCAGCTTTTTTTTCAAAGCTGATTTTATTGTCATCACTTTTAATTCTTTCTCTTTTTAAAGCTCTTTCTACTTGCCTTTGTTCTGCTCTAGCAAGAAATCCTAAATTTTGTACAGATGATAAATAATCCACTAAGTGCTTCCCCCTTTACTTAGTTTATATACGTCAGTCTGCCTTCTCCTAACTTTTTTGTTATACCCTTATTATCTTAAATTTAACCTTGTGTTTATATTTTGTATGAGTTTTAAAGAAATTTAGTCATTTTTTTGAAAGAAAAGTAAAATATTAAAGAGTTTATGGCAATCTTTATTAGTTTTTTTCTGTTTTTTATTTTAATGATGGTGGTTGGGCTTTTAGCATCGTTCAAATCTGAGGCTAATACTGAAGATTATTTACTCGCTGGAAGGAATGTCGGTGCATTTCCCATGGCATTATCTGCTGTTGCTAGTAAAGTAAGTGGTTTTATGTTTATTGGAATGCTAGGTTACGTTTATGTTCAGGGTTTTTCTAGTGTTTGGTTTTTAATTGCATGGATTTTTTCAGATTGGGTTACTTGGAAAATGTTTTATAAACCTATTCGTGAAATATCAGAAAAAGAGAATGTTAGTACTATTACTTCTTTCTGTATCACAGATACTGAGACTAAAAGTGGTAAATACTTTCTTAGGTTTTTATCACTAGTTATAGTTATTTTTATGGGAGTTTATGCAGCTGCTCAGCTTAGTGCTGGTGCAAAAGCTTTGGAGTCTGTTTTATCGATAAATTATTCTTTAAGCGTAATTGCTGCTGGAGTATTAATTGCACTATATTGTTTTGCTGGTGGGATAAGAGCTTCTATTTGGACTGACTCTGTCCAATCAATTATTATGCTTGTAGCTATGCTTTGTCTTGCTTTTGTAGCAGTGAGTGGTTTAGGGGGCTTTAATAATATGGAAGCTGCCCTGGCAGATCAAGGAACTGATCTTGTTCAGTGGATTCCTGAAGATTTGAAATTTGGTTTTGTAATATTTTTACTAGGCAGGATTGCAAATGGCTTTGCCTTATTAGGTCAACCGCATATTGTAGTTAGGTCAATGTTAATTAAAGACCTAGAGTCTTTTAAGCTCGCTGAGAAGGTCTACTTTATTTACTATATAGCTTTTTGTGCAGCAATGTTTTTAGTAGCTCTATCTGCTCGGGTGATTTTACCTGATTTAATCAATTCTGATCCTGAAATGGCTTTGCTTGAACTAAGTAAGTCACAATTACCTAATTATTTAATAGGTTTAATCTTAGCTGGGGTATTCTCATCAACCATTTCTACTGCTGATTCTCAAATCCTTTCTTGTACAGCAAGTATCACTCAGGATTTATTTACTAAGTTTAAAAATAATTATTGGTTTAATAAAATCGTTACTTTACTTATATTAATTTTCGTAACAGTACTTGCTTTAATCAGTAATGAGTCAGTTTTTTCACTCACGATGTTTGGTTGGGTGAGTTTAGGTGTGGTCTTTGCGCCATTAATTTGTTTAAAGGTTTTTAATTACTCACTAGCTAATATAAGTAGTATTTTTATAAGTTTTGTTTCACTTACAGTTGCTTTATTCTGGAGTAAATCATCATTCCATGGTTCACTAAATGAAGTCTTTGTAGGCTTCGCTTGCTTCTTTATGCTCATACTTTTAAGAAAATTGATTATTCGATAGGAACTCTTTCTTCACTAACGGTACTGTCCGGAAGAACCGTGTTTATAACTCTTTCATCCCCTTCAATTCTTTCAACTGTCCAAGAATTGTCGGTATTATCTTGGAAGTTCATATCTTCATATACTGTTCCATCCTCTAAGCTTGTCTGCTCATAGTCAGCGGTTACAGAATATTCTCCTGTACTAAGGTCTTGTTGTACATTCATGATTCCCTCAAAGAAAAAGTCATTGTTAACAGCTGTGTAATCATAGTTGCCATCATCATCAGGTGAACTATAACGGAACATCGTTACATCTGCATATTCACCTCTTCTACTATCGACATTCATTGCCGTTGAGCTACCATCTTCATAGAAAAGTTGTGAAGTGTAACCAAATTCAGTTGAGCTCTCTTGAAGAGTATAGATTTTTCCACTCTCATCCTGGTAAGTTTTATTAACCATTCCGTTTCCTAAATCTACTGTGTCTATTAATTCAGCGTCTTCAATTCCAGCATCTTTTAAGAGTGCATCACCAAAGTCTGCCTGTAGGTTTTCCCCACCTCTGTGTCTAGCTTCTAAACCTTGTACTAAGCCAACATCAGCATCACTAGAACCTAAGAAAGCGCTATCCATTCCGGAAACAGCTTGCTTAACTTGAGAACTTCCGGCATCGATATCTGGGTTTTCTAAATTGTCTTCTGGTGTTAGATTATAGGATTCACTAATTGATGCTTTTAGTTCATCTATGCTATCTATAGTGCCATCCATATAAGAATCAAGTAAATCATCAAAGGATTGACCTGTTCTGTCATCATCATCTAAGCTATCAATGTCTATGTCTTCAAGTTCTTGAAGGGTTTCTATCATTTTTTGATTATCAGCTATGTTTGACTTAAATTTGTCATAAAAATCTGGGGTTTCTATACTGAAACTCATATCTAACTCCTCTCTAAACCCTCTAACTTTTTTAGTATTAGCAGTTTAGGGTAAATTTTTGATTAAGAAATTTTACAGGGTGTTTAACTTTTCTTAATGTTTGTGCTATTATAATTTGTATCTTAAATAGCGTGTTGACTCAAAGGTGAGTCGGGGAGAATTGAATAATATGCCTATCGATCCAGGTACTATAGCTTTTACAGCTGGTACATCTGCAGCTTCTACATTTGCAATAGATGCAGCAGAGGATAAGATCGTTGGGGCAAAGGCGATTAATGGTATTGATCAACGTGATAAGTTTGCAATGCATCAGCTTCATTTAGAAAGATCAATGCAGCAGCAAATGGCTAGAAACCCTATAAAGAATTCTAAAACAGCTAATAACAGTCAGGGCTTTGCGGGTACTGCATCTCAAGTTGCAACCCAGCAAACTCCTATGAATTCTATTCAGCAATTTGAAAGAAAGCAATCTATTCAAAAAGCAAATAGAGAAAGAGCAAGAAGTCTAGCTAATTATAGAGGTTAAGGATTTTTAGCCTTATACTCATCACTTTCTAAGAAAGCATCAATAATTTCTTCAAGTGGTTTCCCACCATTGAATTTATCTTGCCAATAAGTCCCATCACCCTCAGTCATTTCTCTACCTAAGACATTTTCATACAAATGTTTGACTGGATCTCCACTTTGAAAAGCATTATTACGAAATTCATCACTGTAAAACATCGCTTCTTTTATATCTTGGGCTGAAGTACCTGAGTCTAATTTTTCTTGCCAGTAAGTTCCATCACCTTCAACCATTTCTCTGTCTAAGACATCTCTATAAATATTTTTGATAGTTTCACTGTTTTGATCAACTATACTATTTGTTTGTGCTGGAGGAGGTGCAGTATTCTCTGCTTGAACAGGGGTGTTTTGTGCAGCAGGTGCTTCTGCTTGAACAGGGGGATTATTTGTCTCTGCTTGAGCCCCTGCATTATTGTTCGCTTGTGTATTTCCAGTACCATCTGCAACTCTATTACCATCTGCATTAACGATGACTTCCTCTGTGCCATCTAAGTAAACTCTTTTGATAGTTCCGTCTCTTTCTTCTACTAATGTATATTCTTGATCATTACTAGTGGTGGTGTTGCTTGAATCATCGCTAATACTGCCACTAACAGTAAACTCACTGTATTCGGTATTAAGAGCATTTGTTAGCTCATCGGCGCTAATATCACCATTAAGAAACCTTTCTCGAGCACTTTCAATTAAATCACTACTATTGTGATTTCTATATTCCGTTGCTAAATCACTGTTTACGCTTTCATCAACTTCATCTAATGCATCTAAAAGTTCTTGATTCTTTGCAACTGAACTCTGAAGCCTCTCCCAAGCATTGCCAACATTAAAACTGACCATATTTAACTCCTATTCACTCATCTGAACTCAAGCAATAAGCAATCAACTTATCTTTAATGGTGATACACTATATGAGTTAAAAATAGGTTAAGCAGAAGCTAGTTGAGTACCAGTGGTATTAGTATCATCATCGTCCTCTTCTTCAGTTTCGTAGTCTGTATAATAATCAGTGTAAGCATCCCTAAAATCCTCAGCGTCAAGTCCACCGCTTAAGAATTGTTCTGTTAATGATTCTAATTTTTTTCTTGCTTCACTTTTTTCAAAACCATCTGCAACCTCTTCCATGATTTCCAGCATTTCTTGCTGTTTTTCACTTTGTGCTGCCATTTTTTCATAATTCTTAACGGTATGAGAATCCATCCAGCTATCTACTATTGACATAATTCACTCCTTTACATTACCTTGACTACTCAAGGTTATTGATCTATCTTTCACTCACAGTAGTGTATATATACTATACGTGTTAAAAACTAGTTAAGACGTATAGCGTCTTTGCTTGGATTATATTAGAAGTGTATTTCAAAAAAAACTCCCCGCTTATTTAGGCGGGGAGTTTTAAGTGTTTTGTTTTAGTTAATTAGATTCTGACTAAAATCCACCCATGCCACCAGGCATTCCTGCAGGCATACCAGCTGGAGCAGCAGCAGATTCATCTTTAATCTCTACTACAGCAGCATCAGTTAGAAGGATTTGACCAGCAACTGAAACAGCGTTTCTTAAAGCAGAAGTAGTTACTTTAACAGGATCAACGATACCAGCGTCGAACATGTTAACGTATTCACCTACAGCAGCGTTGAAACCTACTGAATCGTCTGCTTCGTTATATACTCTTTCGATAACAACTTCACCAGAGAATCCAGCGTTGTTAGCGATTTGTTGAGTAGATTTACGAAGAGCAGCTACGATAATTTCAGCACCTAATCTCTTTTCACCATCAAACTTAGAAAGCTGGGACTCAACTTTCTTAGAAGCTTTAACTAGTGCAGTACCACCACCAGGGATGATTCCCATTTCAACAGCAGCTCTAGTTGCATTTAATGCATCTTCTAAACGAAGTTTTTTGTCTTTAAGCTCAGGTTCAGTAGGAGCACCAACTTTAATTACTGCTACACCACCAGAAAGCTTAGCTTTTCTTTCGTTTAATTTTTCTTTATCGTACTCAGAATCAGAAGCAGAGATTTGTCTTTCGATTTGGCTAATTCTAGCTGCAACTTCATCTTTAGTAGTTTCATAAGCAACTACAGTAGTGTTGTTAGCGTCAACAACAACTCTTCTAGCTTTACCTAAGTGCTCAACAGAAACTTCAGAAAGCTTAGTATCTAGGTCATCTGAAATTACTTTAGAACCAGTAAGGATAGCAATATCCTCAAGCATAGCTTTTCTTCTATCACCAAATCCAGGAGCTTTTACAGCACAAGCTTTAAGAACTTGTCTTAAGTTGTTAATTACTAGTGCGGCTAAAGCTTCACCTTCTACATCTTCAGCAACGATAAGAAGTGGCTTACCAGATCTAGCAACTGCTTCTAAGACAGGAACTAAATCGTGAGCGATATTGATTTTCTTATCTACAGTTAAGATGAATGGTTCTTCAAGAACAGCTTCCATTCTATCTGAGTCAGTAGTGAAGTATGGAGAGATGTAGCCTTTATCGAATTGCATACCTTCCACTACTTCAAGTTCAGTAGCGATAGACTTAGATTCTTCAATAGTGATTACACCATCTTTTCCTACTTTTTCCATAGCTTCAGCGATCATTTGACCTACTTGGCTATCGTTAGCAGCAGAAATAGTACCTACTTGTTCGATATCTTTAGAAGACTCAACTTTTCTCGATTTGTCAATTAAAGTTTCGATTACCATTTCACTAGCTTCTTTCATTCCCTGAACTAAGATTACAGGGTTTGCTTTAGCAGCTAAATGACGCATTCCTGCATCTAAAATAGCTCCAGCAAGAACTGTTGCAGTAGTAGTACCATCACCAGCTAAGTCGTTAGTTTTAGATGATGCTTCTTGGATTAATTTAGCTCCAAGACTTTCAAATGGACACTCTAACTCAGTGATTTCTTTAGCGATGCTAATACCATCTCTGATACATTGAGGTGCACCAAATTTCTTTTCTAGAACCACGTTTCTACCAGCTGGTCCTAATGTTACTGAAAGGATATCTGCTACTGTTTTTGCTCCTTGATAAAGAGCCTTTCTAGCTTCCTCTTTACTTTTAATTTGTTTAGCCATTATTTTTTATCTCCTTATTTAAATAATTACGCTTCTTCTACTACAGCTAAGATGTCAGCTTCAGTGATAACTAGTAAGTCTTCACCGTTAACTTTCACTTCTGTTCCAGCATATTTAGAGTAGATTACGATATCTCCCTCTTTAACATCCATAGCTTGTCTTTCGCCTTTATCATTTAAAGTTCCAGGACCGATAGCTATAACTGTACCCTCAAGTGGTTTTTCCTGTGATCCAGTTGGAAGATAAATACCACCTTCTGTTTGGTCTTTAGCTTCTAGCTTCTGAACTACGATTTTATTCCCTAAAGGCTTTAGTTTTTTCTTTGTTGCAGTTGTACCCATGTTCACCTCCGTAACTTTTACAAATTGCATTTAATATTTTAACATGTAATAATCTCGGTTTTTCCTGTTTTAATAGGACTTTTTAAGTATAATTTAATGATTTTTTAACTGTTCTTGCTAAGCTTATAACCTATAGATGATTTATGACTATGTAATTGTGGGTGGCGGAATATCAGGCTTATATGCAGCCCACCTTCTTAATAAATCTCAGCAAAGCTTTTGTCTGATTGAGGCAAAGTCAGAATTGGGTGGTACTTGGAAAAGTATTCCTTATAAAAATTCCCTTTTTGAGTTGGGTCCGAATACGATAATTGACTCTTCTGTGGATTTGCAAGAGCTGATTGCTGATCTAAATTTAGAGGAAGGAATTTTAAAAACTTCTTTAGCAAAGTCTAAGCGCTATATCTTTGATGAAGGTAAATTAAAAGAACTTAAGCCAAATCCTTTTGCTTTAATATCTTCAGGGTTAATTAGTGCTAAAGCATTTTTGAAAATATTTACTGAACCTTTTAATAAAAAAATTTCAGATGAAGAGGAATCAGTGAGAGATTTTGCGACAAGGAAATTTGGTGAAGAACCTACTCATAAACTTTTAGAAACTTTTTTGAAAGGTGTTTGGGCGGGAGATCCTGGAAAATTATCTTCTGAATTTGCTCTTAAATTTTTAGTTGAATTGGAAAATAAATACGGTTCAATTTTTTCGGGTTTCTTTTCCCAGATGCTGTCTAAAAAAGAAAAGAAAAAGAAGAAATCTATTATTTCCTTTCGTGAGGGGTTACAGTTCTTAACTAATAAAATGGCTGAGCAGCTTGACGAGAATTCATTGAAACTTAATTATGAACTAGATTCTATTGAAAAAGATAATGGTGACTATGTTCTTAATTTTAATAATAATGAACAGCTTAAAGCTAAAAAAATTATTTTTGCTAATAAAGCTTATGAAGCAGCGGAGCTGCTTGAAGACCTATCACCAGAGTTAAGTCAAACTCTTTCTGATATTTACTATGCGCCGATTGCTTTGTTTGCTTATAGTTTACCTAAGTCTAAATTTAAGAAAGCTTTAGATGGCTTTGGTTATTTATCTGCAGATAATAATTTTGAAACACTAGGAACGATTTGGGCATCAGAATTATTTCCTGAAAGAAATCTAGACGATGAATATTTATGTTTGAGTTTTATCGGTGGCGCGAAGAATCCAGGGGTTATAGAGAAATCTGAAGATTTAATTTGGGAGAAGGTTGTTCTAGAGCAACTAAAGGTTTATCAAGAGTGGACAGATGGTGACCTTGAAACTGGAGATTTTAAACTTATAGCTTCGAAGAAAATTGTTAAAGCAATTCCTCAGCTAAATATCGGGCATGGTGAAATTATTGAAAAGCTCGAAGAACTTAGTAAAAACCAAGCACCAAACTTTCTTTTCACAGGTAATTATATAAATGGCGTATCTATAAAAGACGCACTCGCTCGTTCAAAAGCTTGTTGTTAAGTATTTCTAACAAGTCTAGTAGTTCTGTGCTCTAACCCAAGGTTCATCTTCAGTGTAAGGAATATCACTAACGATTTCCTCTAGAGTACTTTTGATACTTAGTAAAGAGTTTTCATCGATGATCTTAATCGGGATCTTTTTCTTTTTCGAAATATCATAGATTTGAGCATCAGGTGAAGCATAACTCTTTAATGCAAAAATTAAGTCTGCTTCATCTATTGTGTTTGCGATGCTTAGTTCAATCTCACAAGACTCGATTGATCTTTTTAAAAGAGATTTAGAGATCGCATAAGGGTAAATCGCTAAACTTTCACCATTTTTACTGTAAGGGAAATTATTTGCAGGTGGCGCTGCGACTTCTCTTTTCGGCGCTCTTTCAAGAATCGTGATTTCATCAGTCTCTTTATTACGTGTTCTAAGTTCCGGTTGAACAGTCCAACCGCGTAGTATTGAATCAACACTCATAGCTACATTCTTGTGAACTTTAACTGTGTATTTGTCGATAATTTCGATACAGATATCAAAAGTAGGCTTTGAAGCTCTTTCTAGAACTGTTTTACGTGTACCACGCTTTTTAGCTTCTTCGTCCCCTAGGGTAACAGATTCGATTCCACCTACTAAGTCGCTTAGCATAGGGTTTTGAATAATGCTTTCTAAATCAATACCATGAGCCGTTCCCACTAGGCGAACACCTCTTTCAGCTATGGTTCTTGCAGCGTAAGCTTCAGGTTCATTCCCTATCTCGTCAATTACAATCACTTCAGGAGTATGGTTCTCGACGGCTTCGATCATAACATCGTGCTGCGCTCTTTGCTTAGGGACTTGCATACGTCTTGATCTACCGATAGCAGGGTGAGGAATATCACCATCACCACCGATTTCATTTGAGGTATCTATTACTACAACTCTTTTTTCTTGCTCATTCGAAATTTTATAAGCAATCTCTCGAAGCATAGTAGTTTTACCTACACCTGGAGGTCCTAAAAGTAATAAAGATTTAGATTCTTGAAGGCAGTCTCTGATGATATCTACTGTTCCAGAGATGGATCTACCGACTCTCATGGTGACACCAATGACATCACCTTTTTTATTGTAGATACCAGAAATTCTATGTAAAGTTCCCTCGATACCAGCTCTATTTGACTCGTCAAACTCGCCTACTGACTTAGTTATATTATCAATTACTTCTTGGGTAACTTTCTTACTACCAAGTATTATAGTTTTTTGTTTTGCAAATCTTGCTTCTGGAATCCGCCCTAAGTCAAGGACTATTTCTATTAACTTGCTGAGATCATGTTTTAATACGTCTGTTTGTACTTCAATTGGTAACAGGTCAAGAACTTTCTTGACATCATCTTTGATTATATTGACCATAAATAAATTTTTCTTTTTAGGTTTTGCATGAATCGCTATTCCCATTGTATTCCTTTACCCTCGATTTGTAAAATTTAACAAGCTTGATGCTTAGATTTTTTTAGTATTTCCTTTGATAAGTCTTTTGCGGTATCAGGATCAAGGTCTATTATTTTATTTCTGATCCATGAACCTATCGCGACCCCATTTACCGGGACTCTTAATCTATGAGCTTTAGATAAACTTTCATCGTTAATTCCACCTGCTATTTGAATGAATAAATTATTTGGAATTTCTCCGTCAAAAGAATCAATTAATATTTTAGCGTTTTCAATGGCTTTTAGATCTTTTTCTTGATTTTTAATCCTTGCTCCAGATTGTGGGATGCCGTCTGTCTGGATTATGACTATCCTCTCTTCAGCTCCAGGACGCTGATAGACTTCTTCTAAAATTATCTCTTTTGCCTGGATTAATTCTTCTTTACTTAAAAGCTCTGAGCCAATCGAAAATGATTCGATTAAAACATTCTCTAAATTAACCGCACGATAAAATTCCCTAAAAGCTTCAAAGTCTTTTGATAAATGAATTTCAAATGACCTTGCTCCCATTTTTAGTAAGCGGTTTAACTCATCAGGGTTATAAGGGTTCCAGTTTTCAAAGCTTAAAGCATCCACTGGACAGTAATCTAGACAATTCGAGCAGCCAAAGCAAAGGTCTGGATTGTAAGTGAACTCAGGAGAAAGAAAGAATGCTTCTGATGGGCAAGCTGGAATGCAAACTTCACACTCGGTGCAAGATTCTTTATCTAATTTAACGATACGAAAATGTGGATCTTGTGAAATATTCACACTCAGCATAATTTCTGGTTTATTAAGCTTAGGATTTTCTGTAAGGGCTTTTTCTATTCCTTTTTTTGCTGCAATAACTGAGTGTGCAAAGGCTGAGATGTCTATAACATCAGCTCCAGCATGGGTGAAGCAGTAAGCGTAAAATTCGATGGACTCAAGATCCTTTAGGGATGCCCCTATGATTAATTTGTGGTATTTATTATCTTTTAACGACTGTATAGCACTTTCTTGCTTGAGTAATTTCATGAAACTAAATATAATGTGGATGTAGGTATGAGTAAATACAAGCTTAACATAAACTTATTTCTGGTTTTTCTAAGTTTAATTATGATAGTTAAGCCTGTTTTTGCTACTCATGTTCCCCTTGAGCTTTATGGTGGTCTTGAGTATCGTGTTCAAAAAAGTGACAGTATCTCTCTTTTTTGTCATAAAGATGGTGCAAAAGTTCTAGGTTTTGACAGAATACCGGTTTTACCTAATGGGAGTATCACTATTCCTTACTGGGGGGAAACTCCGATCCGTGGTTTGACAGTATCTGAGTTTAATTTCAGTATTAACACCTTAAAACCTGAGCCTATTAAGGATAAAATCGACAAGTGTGACACGGTTATTTTCCACCCAGAGATCAAAATACCTGTTATCGGTCATGTTCGTAACCCAGGTTACTACCCTGTTCAAGATTCTACTGTTTACGACATGATCGGAGCAGCTGGTGGTTTCAGCTTTTTGGGTGATCAGTCAGAAGTTAAGGTTATTCGTCAAAGAAAAGACGGGACTAGACAAGATTTTATCGTCGATTTTAGAAATGATGTTTATCATGCTTACGCTAAGGGCTCTGGTGTCGGGCAAGAAAAATATATTGTTCATGAAGGTGACATTATTTATGTCAGAAGAAGCAACTATAGAACCGTTTTAAAGGGGCTAGGCTTCATTATGCAGGCAGCAACACTAGGTTTAGTGTCTGGTTTCACTGCGGCTGCACTAAATTAAAGATTTTCCTAAGGGGGATCTTCAAAGTCCTTACCTAGCTTGGCTATTTTAGATTTGCAATAAGTAAATACAATTGCTATAATAATGTGTGATACGAGATGTTTTTATCATAGCAAATCGATAAAACATTAGTCAATGGCAAATAACCCAGTAAATCTTATGAATCCAGCTCAGCAAGCTGCTCAGCCTGCTCCTGATTTGCCACGTCCAGATGAAGCTGTACCAGACTCTTTACCAAACCTAAACCCAGAACCAGAAGCAGGAGCTGCAAATAAAGTTGTTCCTACAGGTGGAGATTTGAAACAGCTTTCAAAGGCTGTTGACTCTGATGGTGATGGTATTCCTGATGAAAAAGATAAGGTTAATAATGTCAAAGAAGACAGAAGGTACACCCTTTCTGTGGATGACATCATGGATAAAGACGGTAATGTTAATACCGAAGAATTAAAGGCTGCAATTGAAAAATATAAAAAATACCATAAGAGCTCTGATAATATTCCCAAAGCTCTTCTGAATTTAGGTTTGTTTATAGGACTTGCAAAAAATTTCTTTGGAGCACACCATAAAAGGCTTCAAGAAGAAACAGAGTCTCTCTCTGCATTTGAAAAGCCTTTTCAAAAATTATTTAATTTACCCTCTAACCAAGCCGCGAAAAAATTCGATAACAAAATTAGTAATAATCAGATGCAGTTGATGTATGATGCTATTCCAGCATTCCTGTTGAATTCTGCACACAATCGCTATGAACGGTTAAATAAAGGACCAATTGGTACAGCAGTTACTGCTGTTACTAAGCCTTTAAGGTTAGTTCTTGACAGCACTATGAAATTTTTTGCCAGCTTTAAGTTTATTGCTTTGGCTATAGATATGATTGAGAATGCTGACCCAGAGCATAACCCACATCCTAATCATGAACTAAGCCACATGGCAAATGATATTGCTGAAACTGGGCTTAAGTTTTTACCTTTTGCACGATCAATTACTGATTTGAATAGTTACTTTGGTAACACTAAGGGTAATCTTTCTCAGTTAGTAAATGGTCTTGGTGGTAGTGTCATTAATGCTATGCGCTTTAAAGATAATTGGAATAGCTTTGTTGATAAGCTTACCGAGAAAGGTGTTAGTGCAACCCGAGAAGAAGAACTTAATATTGATAATACAAACTCAGGAGAATATATCAGTGAAGATAGGCGAGAAGAATCTCTTAATACTGGCGGTGTAGCTGTTGCTGTGAAAGAATCAATTGCGACAGATGAAGAAAGAGAATTAGAAGAAGAAAAACATGAAATCTATGAAGAAAAATTTGTTCTGACTGAGAAATTACATAAACTCACTAGTTTCCTTGATCTTAGCCCTGAAATGAAAGATAAGGTTGATGGTTTTATGGATAAAGCCCTTGGCTTTTTATCTGGAACGAAATTCAACTCTAAAGAAAGAGAAGAAAAAGATGATAGAAAACTTCAAGCTATTTCTAAGATATTTAGAAGTATTTCATATCTGGGAGATAACAGAGGTGAAGGGGTTCGAGATCTCGGAAATGGCTTTGTTAGACTTGCTCAAAGAGCAATGAATATTGTCTTAGATTTACCTGCTATTAGTATGGTGACTATTAGATCACTTGGATTATTCCATAAAGTTAGAAAAGACGAAGATATTAGTGAACAAGATCTGAAATCACTTGAAGATAGCTTGAAGTTGAAAGCTGTTGGTATTGCAGCTGAGCAATTGCTTTTAAATACTGTGAAGCGAGGCATTGGTAAAATGCATGTTGAATTCGGTGGCGTCGTTAAGAGTTTAAATGATATCCAGTGGTGGAAGAGTAAAGTAGATGATGTTCAAGGGAAATTAGATAAATTCTCAATCCCTGGAACAGGGGCAATCTTCTCTATCTTTAGAAAAATATCAGACAATAGCTTTAGAAATAAAGCAATGACAGAATTAAGAAACAATCTTCCAGATGATTTGGTTGATACTTCATCTAGATTAATAAAGGTTTAAACAGCAACTCGCTGACTTGCAAGCTCAACATTCGCAAGACAAGCAGCACCAATCATTCCAGAATCATTTTCTAATTTACCTTCAATGATATTAACGAAAGGTTTTAAAGCATCTACAACTTTATCTTTTACCTTCTTATTAAGCTTAGGGTAGTTAATGAACTGAGCTAAACCACCACCGATAACAAATGCTTCAGGGTCAAGGCTATTAGTTAAAGTTGCGATTCCTTGAGCGACATGATCGTGCCAAACTGAAATTACTTCGATAGCATCAGTATCACCATGGTTATACATTTCCATTAATTTATAGTTGTCAATGTTTGGGTTTGCCATGAAAGTCCTAGCTGTATTATTTAAACCAGTACCTGAAGCATAAGCTTCCCAACAATCCCATGCTCCGCATGTACATCTTCTAGTTTTATTACTATGAAGTTTTAAGTGACCGATTTCACCACCACCGAAGTGAGCTCCTCTCCAAATCTGATCGTTGAAGATGATTCCACCACCGATTCCGGTTCCTAAGGTAACCATGATCATACTTTTATAGTCTTTTCCTGAGCCAGCCATGTATTCACCATAGGCAGCACAATTAGCATCATTCTCTACGAAAACAGGAATTTTTAATTTAGCTTCAAGTTCTTTTTTTACTTTAGTACCTTTCCAAGACGGAATGTTACCGCAAGATCCGATCATCTCACCTTTATCGTTAACCATTCCTGCTGTTGAGATACCTACAGCTGCTACTTCGTTAGTTTCAGATATTTCATCAACCATCTTCGCCATAAGATCTAAGATCTCTTCTGAGTTATTAGCTTGAGGTGTAGGTTCTTTTCTAATTTCTGAACTTATTAAAGTTGTGCCTTGAACAGGGGCAGCTGCTATTTTAGTTCCGCCTAGGTCTATTCCTACAGTAGTAACTTCGTTGTTTATTGGCATAAAAACTAATATAGCAAATCTTTAGAACTTTAGTGTTTTAGAAAGATGAGTTTTGATAAGTGAATATCTGAAGTTCAACCTGGAGGCCAAGTAAGCTTTCTGCCACCAATCAAATGTAGATGGAAATGATGAACGGTTTGACCACCGAAATCATTAGTATTTGCGACTACTCTATAACCCTCTTTATTAAAACCAAGTTCTTTTGCCAGCTGAGAAGCCCTGAACATTATCTCTCCAAATAATCCTTTATGCTGATCTTCCATCATATCTAAAGACTCAATATGAATCTTGGGGATGATTAAAATATGCTGCGGAGCAGCTGGGTTTATATCTTTAAAGGCGTAAATTTTATCGTCTTCAAATACTTTCTCTGAAGGGATTTCACCTTTAATTATTTTGCAAAATAAGCAATTCTCATCGAACATATCTTTAGCTTACTATATACTTGCCTTAATTTCTCCGACTGCATCACCATGACTATTGTAGATATGAGTATCAATTTCAAAGCTATCTTTTTCTATCCAGCCTATTTTTTCTAGTAAGGCTTTTGTTATTACAGGCTTTGCTCTGTGAGAGCCATCTATGATTTTAATCACTAAGCTTTCTTTTTTCTCTAAGTTAACTACAATCATTAAACCCTCGGCTCCACCTTTGGCAACAAACTTTCCAGGATGATGATACATAAGAAGTGAATCTATTTGATGTTCACCACCTACTATTACTGGATATTCATTCATTGACCTGAAGATATCTTGGTATTGAGAATCTTTAAGCATACCTAAAAATAAATTGGCCATTTCTTTAATACTTAAGTAATAAGTTGGTAAGCCACAGCCATCTATGGCTTTCTCAAATTCTGTATTCCTTCCAAGTAGGTGCATAAGTTCTTTTTCTATGGCTTTTTGAATAGGATGATCTGCTTTTAGATAATCGTCTAAATGAAAACCTTGTTTTTTTGCGGCTGCAAGCATGAGTAGGTGTTTACCAGCACAATTGTGCTCAAAGCGACTTTCAAGGACTACTTTCTTATTTTTTTCTAGTCCTACTTGAATTTGACCTTCAAATAAACCAAATTTTTCAGCTAATTTGTGAATAAATTCTAATTGCATAGGTTCACAGGTATGCGAGGCTGAAGCTATCGCTATAAATTCGTCCTCTAAATTTTCTTCTAAAATACTTAAGGAAACTTTAGTTTGAATCGGCTTGATCATAGACCTCGTGAAACATTTGAAGTCCGTATCTCCCCATGAATTAAGGACTTCGCCCTCTTTTATATGGCAAGCGATACCATAATGTATACTTTCAAGCTTATCCTTCCTGAATACTTTTGCAAGATCTATTATCATATTCATATAGATGATAATAAACTTTTTTAATAGCTTTCGTTTATTTTTAATTGCGTTAACTTTTTGCGCTTCGATAACTGTTTTTACACCTAGTGTGTTTGCTAAAGATTCAGCTAAGGATAAAACTCATCCAGTAGCCAAGGTCTTAGATAAGTTTTATGAAGCATGGAATGCTCATGATATCGATGAAGTTATGGGTTACTATAGTAAAACTTTTATTAGTGGCGATGGTATTAATAAAGCTGAGTATAAAAAGCTTACAGAGAAGTTATGGTCAAATTACCCTGATATTCAGATCTTAAACAGAAAGCGTGCTTTCCGTAATCAGGACCAATACTCTACTGTTACTACAGTTGATTATTTCATTGGTTCAACTAAAGAAATGAACGAAGATTTTAAAGAGAAAGGGAAAATTAACGCTCTATCGCAGGGAAGCTGGTACTTGAAGAAGTATGGTAAGGACTGGAAGATAGATTCTGATGATATTAATTTTGAGTTAACAACAGTCACTTATGGTGTTGCTAAAAGTATGTTAGATAAGCACTATGTTTATTTTAGTGCTCCTGAGCAAGTGCGTGAAGGACAAGATTACTCAGCTACATTATACTTTGCTGCTGATGAGGATGTTAGTGTTTCTTCGATAATAGAAAAAGAACTAATCAGATATGAAGAAGATCCAGTTTTACCTGATGAAGAGTACCAAAGTATTTCGGGTAATAAACTAGAGAGATTGTTTAGAGGTAATACGAGTAGTTATAATGAGCTTGTTAGTGCTACAGCACTTATCTATAAAGGTATTGTAGATCCTAAGCTCGATGGTCTTTTATTTATATCTAAAAGAGTAAATGTACTAGAAAAACAAAAAGCAATTATTCAGGCAGATAAAGTAAGTTCGACGTATGCAGACGCAGATTTTAAAGAAGAAGTTGAGTGAAGTTCAAACTAAAATTCATAATACGATAAAGGACTTTATCAAAGTAAATATCTCCGTTTTGCCGGAGCTTGCTATAGCGTGTTCAGGTGGCTTGGATTCTATGGTTTTATTAACTGCCTTTGCTGCTTTGTACCCTAAAACTAAAATTCATGTTCTTCACTGTGATCATGCTTGGCACAGTAGTTCTGCTGATATTGCTGAGTGGCTAAAGGATTATTGTCATGAACTTGGTGTGAATTTTCATATGCAACGCTTTAGCTTTAAAGAAGATGAGAAAACTGAAAATGCTGCAAGAGAAAGACGCTATCAATATTTCTCAGAAATATGTAATGAGAAAGATATTCAAGATTTATTGTTAGCACATCAACTTGATGATCAAGTTGAAACTGTTTTATTTAGAGTGTTTCGTGGTACTTCAAGTTATGGTTTGCAAGGTATACCCGAGCAAAGACTCCTCACTGATTCAGAGCATAATGAAAAAATAAAAATCCATAGACCTCTTTTAGGTATTGAACGTGAGGACATTGCTGCCTATGCGGAGCAAAATGAACTTGAATTTAAAGAAGATCCAAGTAATTCTTCTTTGGAGTATTCTCGTAATCGTATTAGGCATGAAATTCTACCTGAAGCCAAAAAAATTAACCCTAATATTTTAAATAATGTAAACCGTTTGTCAAAAATAGTTGCTGAGGAGCAGGATTTTATCGAGACACACTATCAGCTTTCTTTAGCTTATTTAGGTAAATTACCTTTTGATTTAAAATCATTTCGTAAAATTCACCGTGTTTTACAGAGAAAAATACTTGCTGAATTTTTCACCTCAAATATGGATTTTTGTAATCAATTTTTAGATGCAATTGCTGAAGGTGGTTTTCATAGAATTAATTTTAGTAAAGGGAAATTCTTTACTATTAAACAGAAAAAAATCCACCTTGAACTAGAAGGTGAGTTTTAGTATAGCTTTCTCTAAAGTTTTTAAAAAATAAACTTGCTATAATTTAGCTCGCTTATGCTTGAGACTTTGAAAAAAGAAGAAATTAAAGTTCTATATTCTGAGGAAACTCTTGCTAGTAGAGTGAAAGAACTTGCTGGGGAGATTTCTGAATACTATAAGGACTTAGATAATCTTATAGTAGTAGGTGTTTTAAAAGGTTCATTTATTTTTACAGCTGACTTAGTAAGGGACTTGAAAGTTCCATGTCAGTTAGAGTTTATAAAATTATCTAGCTATGAAGATGGCACTGAAAGTTCAGGGAAGATTAAAGCTGTTGATTTATCCTTACCTGCGCTTCACGGTAAAGATGTTTTAGTTGTTGAGGATATTGTTGACTCTGGAAGAACAGCTAAGTTTTTAAAAGATTACTTCGAGCAACAAGTTGAAGTTAAGTCTTGTAAGATTGCAGCTTTATTTGATAAACCATGTAGAAGATTGGAGGAGTTTAAGATTGTTCATGCTGATTTCACTGGTTTTGAAATTGAAGATCACTTTATCGTAGGTTATGGTTTAGATTTTGCTCAGAAGTTTAGAGAGCTTCCTTATGTAGGTGTTATTGAGATTTCTTAAATTGATTTCGCAATGCATTTAATTTTTGTACGAATTGATGTTCAAGTTCTCTAATTTTATCTGTATCACTTAGCTCTAAATAATTTTCAATATTGTCTTTGCTGAGCTGCTCTTCACTATATTTGTTAAGACTTAATTCAAAGGAGTTGAGAATTTCTTGAATCAGATCTTGGTTTACTTTTTCAAATTTTTTTGGTTCTCGATTACTTAAAAATTCTTTTAAATCATGCGTTATTAAATGATGCGGTCTATCAGAGATAAAGTGGTTTATGCTTGGGCAATAATTACTTTCTATATCTGTTTCATCTTTATTAGGACTAGCTTTAGAATCAATAAAGTGAATTTTTTTGTTTCCAGATCTTGAATCTATAACTATAAAATCGATTCCAAGTATATTGTTAATTGGTCCGACTTGATTAGGTACTATAACTTTGATATCACTATTCTGACTAGCTAAACACTTAAGACCTAGCTTTAAGCGAGTCTCAAAGAAATCACCTAGGCATGGATAGTATTCATAATCGTCTCTTTGGTAAAAATAATTATTGATTCCAGGTTTTAATGTTTCTTTAGGATTAATTTGTCCTTGTGTAGATTCTTTATCATTATTATGAAGTAAGCCTGATTTATCCTTTAGTTCAGCTGGAGCTAAGACATTTTCCCAGAAACGAATTACATCAAAACATCTTCCAATATTATTAGCCTCAGGGAAAAAATTGATGTCTTTAGGTATATGTTGAGATTTAATAATACTATTAGCATTGAAGTCGGCGTTACTTTTTTTTAGATGGTCTGTAAAAGCTTTATTTAATTTTGACTTATACTTCTCAATTTCATCATCAACTGCTTTGCAGTCAAGGTAGCGTTCTTTAAATGAGATTAATGTTTTTAAAGAATAGTAGTCTTTAACTATTCTTCTGTAAGGATCTTTTATGATTCTAGGTTCTGGATTATAGTAATTTTCTATGAGTTGAGTTAAGTTGTAATCTTTAAACTCGAGTATAGGTTTTTCTGTTTTATGATCTTTACTGAACTCTTCTTTTAGTTTGTCGAAACCTTTTTTTTCAGGTCCTAAATGCATTTTTAGTATTTTAGTGAGCTTAGGGGAGCTATTGGCATAAAATTCTAGACCTCTTGCAATTTCCTCAAATATCACTTTGCAAATTCCTAACTTATAGTTATCAATAGTGATATTTTGTGTTTGAGATTGTGATTTTGTTTTGGATTTTTTCTTTTTTTTCTGAAAGGGTCTACTATATTTGCTTTAGGCTCAGTTGTTTTTTCTTTTGTACTTTTTTTCGACGAGTTTTGCTGTTCCATTGTTTCAAGAAAGTGGGCTTTGTTTGATTCGAATAAAGTTACATAACGATCAGGGATTGAATCTATTTTCATTAAGCACTCAACTATACTTGGAACTAATGCTGTGAAGTGTGAATTAGTTCTAAGAAAATCATCTTCTTGAATATTTTTTAGAGTTTTTTTTAAGTTTGTTTTTATTGTAGATAGTTTATTTATATATTCATTTTCAACTTGCATATCTCCTTGATTAGATTCTTCTATATTTTTTTCATCTAGGTTAAGAGCGGATAGTAGTTTTTTTGTTGATTCTGAATCTGTAATATTACTTATGCTTAAGAGAGAATTATAAGCTGGTAAAAGATTTTCAACAATATTTTGGTGATAATAAAGATTTCTTTTGGTACTTTTCTTTATAGTATCCTCGTAGCTTTGATCTTTCATTAAACCTTCAAAAAATAGTGAGGATGTATGTAATTCAATTGTTTCACAGAATGAAGTTACTAAGCTTTTTAGAAGGTCTTCATTTTTTTCTTGAAAACTATATTCTTGAATTTTATTAAAGAAACTATAATTTGCATTTGTAGAAAATTCGTTCTCGGCACAGTTTCTAATTTGGTGTCGAAGACTATCTAGTTTTTCTTTACTTTCAGGAGAATCTAAATTTTGTAGATTGATAGCCTCATTAAAATCTGCTTGAGGGTTAAGTCCTATTCCCCTGATAATTAAGTCTGCTAAAGTATTATAGCGCTCATCAATGCTGATTCTACTCTCACTTTCAAGGTTGATAGGCTGGTTTTGTCGATTAAAAAATACATGCTTTTGATTTTCAATATGTTCACTTAATCTTGTGATTAATTTTATTAAGTGCATATTAAATACTGAATAATTGTTAAAATCAACTGCACCTTGTTCAAATTTAGGATCTGCTAATGGAGCAGCTTTTAGGCGAGGCAAGCCACTTAAAAGACCATTTTTGTTGACCTTTCGTTTATCTGTTTTAACTGGATAGAAAGATGAGTCTATTAAAGACTGACCACCCTCGACAACGCCCATGCTTAAGATAATACACCTGCTGAAGTGAGGGTATTATCTTCTTTTATATATTTTAATATTTAAAATATATGATTTAAATGATTAGCTTCAAGCTTAATGTGCAGCTGCAGGCTCAAGTGGCTTCGCTAATATATGCTTAATATCGTTAGCTCTATCAATTAAATACTTCTCTTTATCATGAAGCATATACTGACCTACTGGTCTTGAACCAAAGATATAAAGGTTCGGTACAACAGTATAGAGGAAGTTATACGCAAGTCCACCTACTGGTCCTAATTTATCTAGATATGGCTTAATAGCTAGGGCAAGCTCATTCATTAATAGACTATTTTTTGTGAAGTGATTATTATCTGTGGTTTTAAATGCATAGTTCATAGCATAATGAAGTGGTTTCATCATTTTTTTGCCAGTTTTATTTTCAAAATCTGCGTGAACCATTTTCTTCACAATATTTACTCGTGCTTCAGGGTCTTGATGTTCTATCTCGTGTCTCTTCTTAATATAATTGTCGATTTCGCCTTGAAGCTCATCATCATAAACTTTAGTACCTTCAGGGGCTTTAGCATTTTTATTTTTACCAAATAAACCTACAAAGAGGTTTACTGCTTTCTTAACAACTTTATCTACTGTATTATTGAAGTTAATCTTAAAGTTAGGAGTTTTAGTTTCTATCCAGTTAGTAAATTTCTTCGAGAGATTTTCAAAAATAGGGTCGATTCCATGCCAGCCAGGTATTTTAAATGGTAAGCCCAACATGTGCCCACCGATTAACACTTCTGCTGCTTGGAAACCAGTAACACCAGCCGCAACCTCTGCATGCACTTCCGCCGCACCTAAATTAGCCTTTTTAATAGGTATACCAAGAGTCTCTTCGACAAATTTAACAGTTGCAGGTCCAGCGACATTTCCTAAAAAGTTTTGTATAACAGTATCAATTAAAGTAAAGAAACCACCACCAGCTGTATTCTTTTGTGGGGTGAAGTTTTTAGCTTTTATTTCATCTTCAAAGGATTTTGCTATTTCAGTTATTTTACTGTTAGCGTCTGAGAATTTTTGATCAGTAATTAATGCTTCAAGTTCATTTAAAAGCTGGGCATGTTCTCCCAATTTTGCACTACTTGGATCTAAATTACTCTTAACTACTCCTACTAAATCTAGAGCAATAGCGTCATTCTTAGTATTTTTAACAGTGTCTCCACTCATAAGAACTTCTCTAAGTTCTTGAAGGCGCCTAATTTGTTCCATTCCAGGTGAAACTGGAGTAGATGTTTGGTGTAAATTATCTATTTGTTGAGACTGATTTTCAGGGTTAGTTTGAGTTTTAGGGTTCTTATTTTGCTCAGTGCTTTGACTTGTAAGTTCAGGCGTAGCAGTATTTGAAACGACTGTCGTTCCTTTATTATTTAAATCTGGCGTGCTACCTTGCACTTTTTGAGTGGCTTGAACCAAGTGGTAGTTACTCCTAACTAGATTTTATCTTCGTCGATATGTCATTGAAGGCTTTGGTAAATACCATTTTAGCGTAAATTCGCCCTATTTTGTTAAAAAGTATTTACTTTTTCTTAAACATTTCAAAAATTTAATCTTGAGGCGTCATTCATGGTTATTTTGATTAAAAAATTCGAGGGTGTTATTGTGTAAAATAGGCAATTATCTTGCTTGTGTCGTATTATGTGTATTTATGAAATTACTGGCTTTTGCTCAAAAACTTCAAACATCTTTTGAAAATTATAAAGCTGAGCAAAATGCTGAGAAAAAAGAGCAGCTTGAAGATAAAGTAACAGGTTTTATAGATACCTTAGTTAATTTTGTGAACGGTGATACAAACATAGGTGACCTAAACATACCAAAAGTTATAACAAGGGCAGAAAAAAAGACGATGCATTCACCTAGTAAAGATCTTGATGTGTCGATTGATAGAAGCTCTCCCAGCTATAAAGTAATTTCTACCTTTAAGAACGTGTTAGATGCTATAGCTTCAAGTAAAGATAAAAAAACTCAAAGGCAAATTACAACGAAAAGAATGGTGAATATAGTTAATTCGTTAAATAAAGAGGGACTTTTAAAAAAAGACATAAAAGAACTTATAGGAGCAACTCCATCAATACTTTCAAAGCGAGATGTTTATTCGGAATCAGGAGATAAGATAAATCAGATATATGACTCTGTCGATAAAAATGGTGGATCAGAAAGTAATATAGATTTGTCTGGTCCAGATATTCAATATTGTTTTAAACATATTTTTGATAAATTAAAATCATACTTTCTTAGATATAAAAATTTAGATCAAGCTGCTCTTATGGGTAGAATGAATTCAGTTCCATTATTTGAAAAAAATATAAAGGCTTTAATTTTTTTAGTAGATATCATTAATAATCAATCAGAAAATAGTAAAATGTAATTTTAATGCCTAAAAGACAAGACATTAAAAAAATCCTGATCATCGGTGCAGGTCCCATTATTATCGGTCAAGCCTGTGAATTTGACTATTCTGGTACCCAAGCCTGTAAAGCTTTAAAAGAAGAAGGTTTTGAAGTAGTTCTGGTGAATAGTAATCCAGCTACTATCATGACAGACCCAGATTTTGCAGATAAGACTTATGTCGAGCCTATTAACCTTGAGTGTTTAACTAAAATTATTAAAAAAGAGAAACCAGATGCCATTTTACCGACTATGGGCGGGCAGACTAGTTTAAATGCAGCCGTTGAGCTTGCAAAGTCTGGAGTTCTGGATGAGTATAACGTCGAATTAATCGGAGCTAAGCTTGAAGCGATTGAACTAGCAGAAGATAGAGCACTATTTAAAGATCTAATGGATAGATTAGAGCTTGATACACCTAGCTCGAAGACCGTTAACACTATCTCTGAAGCACGTGAAGTAGCTCAAGAAATAGGTTTTCCTTTAATTTTAAGACCAGCTTTTACTTTAGGTGGCTACGGTGGTGGCTTAGCCTATAACTTTGATGAGTTAGATGAAGCTATCGCAAAAGGTTTAGCTGCAAGCCCGACGCGTCAGGTTTTAGTCGAAAAGTCTCTTTTAGGTTGGAAAGAGATTGAATTTGAGGTGATGAGAGATCTTAAGGATAATGTCGTAATTATCTGCGCAATTGAGAATTTTGATCCTATGGGAGTTCACACTGGAGATAGTATTACTGTAGCTCCGACTCAGACTCTTACCGACAAAGAGTTTCAGATGCTCAGAGATGCTTCTATTAAGGTAATTAGAGGTGTAGGAGTAGAGACAGGTGGTAGTAATATTCAGTTCTCGTTAAATCCAGAAACTGGTGAATTTATAGTCATTGAGATGAATCCACGTGTTTCACGTTCAAGTGCTTTAGCTTCTAAAGCGACTGGCTTCCCGATCGCGAAGATCGCAGCTAAGCTTGCTGTCGGTTATAGCTTAGATGAAATCCCTAATGATATTACCAAGACCACTATGGCGAGTTTCGAGCCGACTTTAGACTATGTCGTAACGAAGATTCCTAAATTTGCCTTCGAGAAATTCCCTGGAGTAAAAGATAAGTTAGGTACTCAGATGAAGTCTGTAGGTGAAACTATGTCAGTGGCTAGATCTTTTAAAGAGTCTTTCCAGAAGGCACTTAGAAGTATTGAAGCTAAAGATTCATTTGGGTTTATCAACCCTTCTCTTTTACAAAGAGAAATGAGCGAGAGAAAGAAAATTTCTCGCGCTAAGGAGATTAGAAAAGAGATTGCGACGCCTAGCTCTAAGCGTGTTTATCAACTCTTCGATGCTTTTTACTTAGGGCTTAGCTTAGATGAAATTCATAATTTATCTAAGATTGATAAATGGTTCTTGAAGCACTTAGGGCAGCTTGTTGAAAAGACTTTAGAGATTAAAGAAAATACTGCTATCGGTGAATTTACAGTAGAATTCATGAGAGAGATTAAAGAGTTAGGTTTCTCTGATAGACAAATCTCTGCTATCACAGGAATTCATGAACACGAAATAGTTAAGTTTAGAGAGCTTAATGATATTAGTGCTGTGTTTAAAACGATTGACACTTGTGCTGGTGAATTTGAGTCATATACTCCATACCATTACTCAAGTTACGATATGGAAGACGAAATTACTCCAGTTGCTGGTGAGCAGGTGATGATTTTAGGTGGTGGTCCTAATAGAATTGGTCAGGGAATTGAATTTGATTACTGTTGTGTTCATGCAGCCCAAGCTCTTTCTGATGCTGGTTATAAAACTATCATGGTAAATAATAATCCAGAAACAGTTTCTACTGATTTTGATACCAGTGATAAATTATATTTTGAGCCGATTACAGTTGAAGATGTAATGAGTATCTGGAAGCGTGAAGAGAGTTTAGGTAATAAAATGCATGGTGCAATTGTTCAATTTGGTGGACAAACTCCTTTAAATATCGCTGAAGAGCTTAAAAATAGAGGTCTTAAAATCATTGGTACTCAGCCAGAATCTATTGCTCTTGCAGAAGACAGAGATAAATTCGGAGCTTTAGTTAAGAAGCTTGGCTTGAGGCAGACTAGGAACGCTATAGCTAGCAGCATTGAAGAAACTAAAAAGATAACTGAAGAGTTAGGTTACCCTGTAGTACTTAGACCTAGTTATGTTTTAGGTGGTAGAGGTATGGAAATCGCTTACTCTGAACTTGAACTTGATAACTGGATTGAGCAGACTATCTTAGAGGATTCCCAGTTCCCGATACTGATAGATAAGTTTTTAGATGAAGCATTAGAGGTAGATGTCGATGCTATTTCAGATACCAAAGATGTTGTCATTGCAGGTATTATGGAGCACGTTGAGTATGCGGGGGTTCATAGTGGTGACTCGGCTTCTGTTTACCCTAGTCAAACTCTTTCTGAGAATATTCTTGCTCAAATTAGAGAAGCTACTGATAAACTTGCGAAGAGTTTAAATGTAATCGGACTTATGAATATTCAGTTCGCTGTTAAAGACGATGAACTTTATATTTTAGAAGTTAACCCTAGAGCGAGTCGTAGTGTTCCATTTATCAGTAAAGCTACAGGTATTCCTTGGGCTAAGCTTGCAAGCTTGATTATGGCTGGGAAAACTATCGAAGAGCTTAAAGTAAAAGAAATGCTAAAAGATATTCCTCAGAATCAAGTTTCTGTAAAAGAAGCTGTTTTCTCTTTCAATAAATTTGAAGGTACGCCAATTTTCTTAGGTCCTGAAATGAAGAGTACTGGTGAAGTTATGGGAGTTAGTGATAGCTTCTATATGGCTTTTGCTAAAGCGCAGATGGGTGCTTTACTTAAGTTACCTGAAAAAGGTAAAGTCTTTATGAGTTACAGCGATAAAGACAAACAATACTCACTTGAAGTCGCTCAAGATTTAATTAAATATGGCTACGAGATTGTTGCTACTAGTGGTACTGCTAATTATCTCGAGCAAATGAATATTCCTATCCAGAGAGTTTATAAGATTAATGAAGCTAGACCTACTATCGCCGATTTACTTAAAAATGGTGAGATCGTATTAATCTTTAATGTTCCTTCAGGTAAAGTTGCATTTGAAGATAGTCAGGTGATTACAAAGATAGCTTTATCAAATAATATTCCAGTTATAACTACAGCTACAGCTACGCAAATCATGGTTAAAGCACTTGGTGCGTTAAAAAATCACTCATTAGAGGTAAAATCTCTACAGGAGTATTTGAACCTCAATTTATGCGAGATGAAATCTTAAACTATGGCGTAGTTGGTGCGACTTTAAAGCACTCTAAATCTCCGGAGATTCAGGCTGCGGCCATTGCGCATGCTGGCATTCAAGCAAATTATGATAAATATGAGATAACAGAAGAGAATTTTGAAACTGAAATTCGTCAGTTACTTATGAAACTGAATGGAATGAATATTACTATTCCATATAAAGAAAAAATTCTTAAGTATATAAATAAAGTTGATAAGCTTGCTAAGCGAATCGGAGCGGTGAATACCGTAAAGGTAAATCGTGGTGGTTTGATTGAAGGTTATAACACCGATTACTTCGGTTTTAAAGAGAGTTTAAAAGATCATGACCTCAAAGGTAAGAAAGTTACGATTTTAGGTGGTGGTGGAGCAGCTAAAGCTGTTTTAGTAGCATTAGAGGATCTAGAGGTGGAGAGAATTGAAGTTCGTGTTCGTAATGTAGATAAAGTTGTTAATGACTTACCTCGTTTAGATAACTGTGAACTTGTCGTGGAACTCTTTAATAGAGAATTTGATATTTCTGACACTCATCTTTTGATTAATGCTACTCCTGTTGGGCAGGGAAGGCTAGCTGGTGAGATGCCGCTAACAGACTTGCAGCTTAATTGCCTTGAAGAAGGTTCTATTGTTTATGATTTGATTTACTCTGATACGCTGATGCTTCAAGAAGCACGTAAGCGTAAATGTCATGCGATTAATGGTTCTGAAATGTTAGTTCTGCAAGGTGCTGAGTCTTTTTCTTTATGGACTGGGACCGAGTTGAATGAAGATTTAATCACTAAGATGCGTGAGGCTTTTTATTCAGCTGTAGCTGCTTAGTTTTCAGAATTCACATCAGCTTTAGGTGTTTTTTTCTTTGCTTTTATTTCGCGAGGCTCACCGAAGTATGCGTTACTAATATGGTCTAAACGATATCGATGCCTTAATTTTCTTATAGTTCTATTCTCTATCTTTTTAATTCTTTTTTCATCTAAATTGAAAATTTTTACAACTTCATCTCTTGGTGTTGATTCTTGACCATAAGTTCCATATTTTAGATTTGTTACATCTCTTTCAAGATGTGTGACGGTAGCTAAAACTTCATCTAAAGTGTTCATCCAGTCTTCTGTGATCATGTCTCTCATTGGATTTTGATTAGGATCAATCATGTTGGGAGAAGTGCCTTCCGGAACTTTGTTCGGGTAAGGAGAAACTGAATTACCATTTTGGTCAACAGCATCATTGAATCTTATCCCTTTTGCATTTTTTGCTTCTTCTATTTTCTTTGGAGCTATATTTTGACTTTTATCACCAAGTAATCTTTTGGCATGTTTTCCCCCTATTCGTGATGAACTATAGTCTCTCATTAATGGTTCAATTAAATATTCTGGATTGTAGTTAGCTTCTAAAGGCTTTAATAGCAAGGTTGAAAATGCCAAATCTCGTTTACTGCTATCCTCTCTCTTTTTAGTAAATTGTTTAAAAGCTTCTATGATCCCTTCGTAAGCAATTGAATGTAATACTTCGTTATCATTTTGCCCATTTGTTAAATCGTTCATGGTATTTATTGTATTTTTTGCAAAAGGTGCGGTCATAGCTTTTAGAGCTAAGCCCATGTTATTTGCCATAACTTTTTCAATCTTAGGATTTAATGTGTCTGACAATTTATTTCTTAATTCTAGTAATTCTTGAGATTGATTTTTGTTTTCTTGCTTTTTTTGTTCTTGTGATTCGTATTTAATTTTGTCACTTTTACCTTCTTTAACCAAAGGAATTACTGCTGGTTTTGATAAGTCTTTTCTTTCTTTATCTATCAAGTGAATAGCTTCGAAAACGTCACTTAATTTTGAAAAACCTTTAAACATTGAACCTTGGTTTTCAAACACAGTTTGTAGCTTACTTGTATCTGCTTCAGAGAATTTTGATAGTTTTTCCTTATCTATAGCTGAAAGTTTTGCTAGCTCAACCATAGTGTAGTTCATATATGACTTATACTCTCCATTTGAGAGTTGTTTATCAAATTTAATATTTTCTTCGGAGGAATACAGAGGAGACATTAGAGCGTGTATATCTCTAATGGTAAATGTTTGTGCATCATGAAAGGCTTTTACTACTATTGAATCTACATATTTACTTACAGCTGCTGTTAAAGCACCTGGTTTTTCACTTTCAGCTTGCCGTGCATTTTCAAAGTAAGTGTTTAGGTTTTGATTTATAGATTGTGAGACTTGTTTAATTTCATCTTTTTTCTCAGGGGAAGAAATTTTACCCTTATGGTGCTCGGCTAGATACTTAAACATAAGTTTTCGTGTTTCAGTTAATAAGAGGTTTTGTGTATCTACTGAATTAGATGAAGAAATTTGATTTATTCTTTTTGTATTTTTTACCTTACTTCCATCTCCAGATAAAGCTTTTCCAGAAGTTTTAATTCTTCTGATTTGAGGAAGCGGAGATTGGCTTTGTTTATGTTTTGGGATATTATCAACCATACGAGGTTAAGATAATAGCCGAACATTTCCGTAAAATCAAGAGGGGAAAGCTAAAGAAATTGCAATCACTTGTTGACACCTTCCATATCTAAAGTTAAACTTTGAATGTGGAAGGTAGAAAGAGGTCGTTCCTTGCTAAATTAAAATCATTATTAAAAGAATTCCCTTGTGTAGCAATTCTTGGAGCTAGGCAGGTAGGGAAATCAACTCTTCTCAAAGAATTTTTAGGTGAAGCAAATTTCTTAGATTTGGAAAAACAAGCTGATCTTGATAAGGTCGAAGCAGATCCAGATTTTTTATTAGCTAAACAGAATAAAACACTAATTATTGATGAAGCACAAATTTGTCCTAAACTTTTTCCAGCACTTAGAGTTGCAATTGACGCCAAAAGAAATGAAGTGGGTTCTTTTATCATAAGTGGTTCAAGTTCTCCAGAATTACTTACTAATATATCTGAATCACTTGCGGGCAGGGTGGCTATCATAGAGCTTAGTACTTTTAGTTTAGAGGAAGCTTTTTCAAAACTTGAAGTGAATGAACATTTAGATTTAACTAATAAAAAAAATATATTAGCTCGCAAAAAAGCCTTCAGTTATAAGGAAGTCCTTGATTTATGTTTATATGGTGCTTATCCTGAGCCGTTTCTTAAAAGAGATCGTAAAGAATTTTATGCTAACTGGTGTGAATCATATATTAAAACTTATATCGAAAGAGATGTTCGTGCTTTATTCCCTGGGCTTAAATTAGATAGTTATAGGCGCTTTATCCAAATGTTAGCTTCTTCATCTGGAGATATAATTAATTACGCAAAATTTGCTTCATCATTAGATGTATCTCAACCAACCATTAAAAAATACTTTGAAATAGCAGAAGGAACTTTCCTCTGGCGCAAGCTTCCCAGTTATCATCAAAACTCAGCTAAAACTGTAATCAAAGCACCAAAGGGTTTCTTTAGAGACAGCTTGCTAAGTAATTATTTTCTTAAAATTAATGATACAGACTCTTTACTCGCTCATCCTAACTTTGGGCAAATTTGGGAGAGCTTCATTATTGAACAGATTATAAAAGTTCAAAGTGTAACTTTATACAATACTGACTATTACTACTATAGAACGAAGTCGCGTGCTGAAGTTGATTTGATCATAGATGCTCCAGGAGCGCTGATTCCAGTAGAGATTAAAACAGGCTCTAGTACTAAAGTTTCTAAACTAGTGGCTTTGAAGAATTTTATAGAGGAATATAACTGTCCTTACGGGATCGTAATTAATAACTCAGAGGAACTTGATTATTTGAGTGAGAAGATTATTCAATTGCCGGTTAATTTTTTGTAATACTCTTTAGTATTGAGAAGAACAATGCTTTAAAACCAAATAACTTCATCCACAGACTGATCAAACTCTTCACGTGGATACTTCTCTATAGCCATTTCTTTAACCCCTAAGCCTAAAATATAAGGCTCTTCACTTTTCGTCTTATCACGTATTTTATAAACTTTTTCAAAGAACCTATCGTAGTAACCACCTCCGCGCCCGAGGCGCGTTTTATCCTTAAAAAAAGCAAGGCTCGGAACTAAAATTAGCTCTAACTCATTAATCATGTAGTCACTAGCTTTATCTAGTAAAGCATCTTTAAAAAGTTCTTCTTCCTCACTAAGTTTCAAACGATTTGCAAGCTTAATTAACTCAGCATTATCTTCGTTGTCTTCGATGAAAACAAGTGATTTGTTCTTAGTAATAATCGGTACTAACCAAGTCTTTTCTGGGTTATTCTCTTTCAAAACATTTAAATCCAATTCATCTTTTAAAGATTTGTAGTAAAGAATAACTTGTGAATCTTGAAATTTTTTATGTTTAGTAAGTTTAAAAATTATTTCCGCTTCAATTTTTTCTTTTATCTCAGAGGATTTAAATTTTTCTGCTAATACGAATTTTGCTATCTCGCGAAGAGCTGCTTTTTGAATAATTATTTTTTCTTGCTCTTCTGCCTGCACTTACTTCATTTTAGCCCAGTAATTAAAGCTTTTAAACCTACCCTTATTAGTAAAACTAATTCACCAATTTAAAAATAATTACATTCTTTTATATATTTTTTAACCAAAAAGCTGTAAGTTCATAAATAATATGTGATATAAGCAGTAAGGGTCAAAAAGTTTTGACATATAAAGAAGGCCTATGGCAGCAAAAACCGTAAAAAAGAAGAAAGAAGAAGATTTTAAGTACTTAGTAATAGTTGAGTCTCCTGCTAAGTCAAAAACTCTCACTAAAATTTTAGGTAAAGATTACCTCGTTAAATCAAGCGTCGGTCACATCCGTGATCTACCGGCTAAAGGTATGGGGATCGATATCAAACATGACTTTGAACCGACCTATGAAATTATGTCTGGTAAACAGAAAGTCGTCGATGAATTAAATACTTACGCAAAGACAGCTGAAAAAGTTTATCTGGCAAGTGACCCGGATCGTGAAGGGGAAGCTATTGCTTGGCATTTAGGGCAGATCTTAAAGTGTAAAAAAGCGAATGTTACGCGTATAACTTTTAACCAGATTACACCTGATGCAGTAAGAGGTGCTGTTGAAAGTCCACGTGACATAGATATGAGCCTGGTTAACGCTCAGCAAGCAAGAAGAATTCTAGATAGATTAGTGGGATACAAGATTAGCCCTATCCTATGGAGAAAAATTGGTGGTAGAAGTGCTGGAAGGGTTCAGTCTATCGCTGTAAGACTTATCTGTGAGCGTGAAGTTGAGATTGAAAACTTCACTCCTGAAGAATATTGGACTTTAGTAGCTGATGTTTTTGACCCAGAGAAAAACCCGAATAATTCTAAAGATGAAAACTTTGAAATTAGATTAACTCATGTTGACCATAAAAGAGTGGTAGCTCCTTTAAAAGATAAAGATCACGATCCAGCTAAAACTATGGTTATTTCTTCTGAAGAGGAGATGAATAAAATAGTTGAGAGGATTAAAGCATCTGACTTAGCTGTTAGCAGTCTTACTACTAAGCCTGGAACTAAAAAGCCGAAGGCGCCATTTAAAACATCTACTCTTCAGCGTGCAGCAAGTAACGCACTTGGATATACCGTTAAAAGAACTATGCAGGTAGCTCAGGGTCTTTATGAAGGTGTGAAGCTCGGTAAGGGTAGCGCAGAGCAAGTCGGTCTCATAACCTATATGCGTACTGATAGCTTGAGAATCGCTCCAGAGGCTCAGGAAGCTGCTAAAGAATATATTACTGAGAAATACGGTGCTAACTATTATCCAGAGACTCCAAATGTTTACGATAAATCTAAAAAGAAAGGGAACGAGCAGGACGCTCACGAGGCGATTCGACCTACTTACATAGATAAAGATCCAGATAGTATTAGAGAGTACCTCAGTGACGAGCAGTATAGGCTCTATAGGCTAATTTGGCAAAGGTTTGTTAGTTCACAAATGACTGAAATGAAGTTAGATGTGAAAACTATGGAAATTGCTTCTAGCGAAAAAGATCTTCAATTCAGAGTTAGCCAGAGTAAAGTGACTTTCCCAGGTTATTCTATAGTTTTCGGTAAGGCTGCTGAAGTTTCTGAAGACGAGGCTCAGAAGGAAGAAAATACTAAATTCCCTGATTATGTAGGTAAAGGTACTATTTTATCTGTTTTAGATACTACTCCTAGCCAGCACTTCACTGAAGGTCCACCTAGGTATAATGAAGCTAGTTTAGTAAAAGCTTTAGAGGAATTAGGTATCGGAAGACCGTCTACTTACGCTCCGACTATTTCTACTATCATAGATAGAAACTATGTTGAGAAAGTAAATACTGGTGGTGCTTTAGCACCGACTAAGCTTGGTGTGAGTGTAAATGGATTACTGGTTGATCACTTTGGACAGTTTATTAATACCGACTTCACATCTCAGATGGAAGCTGATCTAGATATGATCGCTCACGATGAGATTAACTGGCGTAAGATGCTGAAGGATTTCTATAAAGGTCCTAATGCTGATCTTAAACCGAAGAAGAAAAAGACTACTAAAAAGTCTAAGAAGAAAGATGAGGCTGAAAAAGAACCTTCTGATGCTGAAGTTGCAGAAGCTACTAAGCTTGAATTTAAAGAACCAGAGGAACATATTCCTTTAGGTTTTGAAGAAGTTGTTAAGAAAGCAGCTAAAGATATTGAGAATGTCGTGATTATGACAGAGCATGACTGTCCTACTTGTGGCTCTAAGATGGTTCTTAAAAGTAGTAGATACGGTCCTTTCTTAGGTTGTTCTGATTATCCTAATTGCCAGACTATTGTTAATCTTACCAAAGAAGGTAAGCCTGCTCCTCCAGATAGACCTTATACTGAGGAAGACTGCCCTAAGTGTGGTGAAAAATCATCGTTAGTTATACGTTACGGTCGTTATGGTGATTACATCGCTTGTGTGACTAAGGATTGTGGTTATACTACGCCTCTTGTTAAGAAAACAGGTGTTGCATGCCCTCGTGAAGGCTGTGGTGGTGATATTGTAGAGAAGAAATCACGATTTGGTAAATTCTTTTATGGATGTAATAAATGGTCAGAGAATGGCTGTGAAGTAGTTTTCTGGTACCCACCTATTAATGAAAACTGTCCAGAGTGTGGTAAAACCATGATGTATAAGACTCTTAAGCGTGGTGATAAGCTCGCTTGTTCTGATACTAAAGAATGTGGTTTTAATAGGCTTGCTACTATCCAAGAACAAGAAAAGTATTCTCCAGCTAAGAACAAAGAAGACGGCGGTGAAGCTGAGCAGAAGTCTGTATTCAGTCTTTAAGGATCTAGGTTATATAGTCTAACTTTTTCTCTCTTAAGCTTAATTTAACCTAAAAAAGATAAATTTAGGTCAGGATGACTCGTAGATAACTTGTAGTTATAGTCTTTTTAATTTAGTCAGTCCGATGGATTTAGGTCATATAGTTGATTTTTGACTTAAAATAATGCTTTTTTTGATTTTACTATTTAGAATGTTAGTAAGTGTCCGATATATATTAGGGTAGGTTGATTTCAAAAATAATTAGGAGATGACTATGGAAAATGTAGTTGAAGAGTTTAAGAAATACGCGAAAGAGTTAGGGATTCTCTACAAAACTAAGCGTGAACTTGATACTCTAATCACGAAATACGAAGATAAGCTGAAGAAGCTTGGTAGAAGTTTAGAACTAGCTGATAGTTTTGAAAATTCTTTTAATTCAGATACCGCTCACTTCGCAAATAATTAAGATTTATACTTCAACTGAGATGGAAGCTCAGTGAACACATTTAGTGTTCAGTCATTGCTTGAAGGCCTCTCTTGATAGATTCTTTATTTAATTCTTGAAGACATTCGTAAAACTCGAAGCACCATTTTCCGCGGTTTTTTGCCGCTGCTTTCCTAAACCTATCTCTTGCTTTTAAAAGATATGAATCAGTCCACTCTTTAACAGGGCCTTTTTTTTCAAGATACTCCTGGAAGCTGTTTATTAGCTTTTTAAGTTCTTTACTTTCAGTTACATTGGTGACTGCCATAATATATATTTTACCAACATTAAGATTAGATTAACTTAATCTTCGACTCCACTATTAGGTTGAATAGACCAAGAATTTTTGGTACAATATAGATTATATTAAATTTCCTTCCTCTTCGGAGGATTTTTTTGTTTATGGGCTTTGGTACTACATATCCACCAGAAGAAGATTTTAAAAACTACACTCCTGTAATGCAACAATACCTTAGGGCTAGGTCTGGAATGGACGCTGGTTCTGTTTTGTTCTTCAGAATGGGTGATTTCTATGAGGCCTTTTTTGATGATGCTAAATTACTTGCAAAAGAATTGGAAATCACTTTAACTGGCAGGTCAGAGACTAATTACCCTGGTGGAAAGATTCCGATGGCTGGTGTACCAGCTAGAGCAGTTAAGCCATATATCGCAAAATTATTAGAAAAAAGTTACAAAGTTTGTATCGCTGAGCAGATGGCGGACCCTAAAACCTGTAAAGGTTTAGTACCTCGAGAGATTTGTCAGACATATACTCCAGGAACTATTGCTGAGCTAGATCTATTAAAAGGGCATCAGAATAATTTTATTGCTTCTATTTTTGAAAATACTAGAGCAAAGAAATTCGGCTTAGCTTACGCTGATGTTTCTACTGGTGAATTTTATATTACTGAGCTCGATAGATCTCAACTAGATCAAGAGCTTTATAGAATCTCAGCTTCTGAGCTTTTAGTACCTAGTTCTAAGCTGAAAAGAGAAGACCATCAGTTAGAAAGTACTTATGAAGCTTTAATTAAAATTGATTTTCCGCATACTCACTACGATAAAAGATTTTTTGACTTTTCTGCTGCTAAGTCTAATATCAGTAGAGAATTTTCATTAAAAGCTATTTCTAAGGATTTAGAGGATAATTATCCTTTAGCTATTTCTGCAGCTGGGGCTCTTTTAGAGTATATAGCTGAGAACCAAAAATCTCTTTATGATGCTAATGCTGGAAAATTGTTTGATGCATTGAAGACTTATCATGTGGGTTCATACATGCTTCTAGATTCTAGTACTAGAAGAAACCTTGAAATTAGTAAAGGTTTGCATACTAATACTAGGGCAGGTTCTCTTTTTTCTGCTATTGATAGGACTAATTGTCCTTTAGGGAAAAGACGTTTACAGTCTTGGTTAGAGCAGCCACTCTATGATATTCCAGCTATAAAAAATCGTCAGCATGCTATTAAAGAATTGAATGAAGACTGGGGGCTTCAAAGAGATATTTATGAATTTTTAGATGAGATGGCAGACTTGAATAGACTTGCACACAGAGTGAGTTTAGAAAGTATTATGCCTAAAGAGCTAGTTTCTTTAAAAGACTCTTTACTACTAGTTTTAAAAATCAGTTCAAGAATGCCAGATTTTAAATCAAATCTTCTTGCGCGTTTAAACTCTATCCCAGATGAAATCCATAGTTTTATAAGTAAAATTGAAGAAACTATTTTAGATTCCCCTTCATTGAATTTAACTGAAGGAAATATTTTTAGAAAAGGTGTTGAATCAGAATTAGATGAATATATTAGCTTGATGGAAGATTCATCGGCTTGGCTCAGTGACTATGAAGCGAAGCTGAGAGAGGAACTAGGTGTTAAAACTTTAAAAGTTTCTTTTAATAAGATTCATGGTTACTACATAGAAGTTTCAAAACTTAACGAGAAGTTTATCCCAGAGAACTTTATCTGTAAACAGACTTTAGTAAATAACCTCAGATACATTAGTGAAGAATTAAAAGAATTTGAAACTAAGGCTTTAAGCGCTGAATCCAAGCGTAATAATTTAGAGTATAAAATGTTCCAGGATTTTAAGTCAGCGAATGCTTCTCTAGCTCCGACTATAAAAATGCTGGCTGATGTTATTGCTGATTTAAGTGCAATTCTATCGCTTTCAATGCTTGCTATTGAGAATAATTATGTTTGTCCTGAAATAGATGATTCTACTGTTTTAGAGATAGAGGCTGGAAGACACCCTGTGGTGGAGCAGAATTTAGGGATTGGTGAATTTGTTGAGAATGATATCTTTTTAGGTTCTGAACTTTCAGATAATGATAGTGAGGCTTCTCTAATCTTATTAACAGGTCCTAACATGGCTGGTAAAAGTACTTACATGCGCCAGAATGCTTTGATAATTTTACTTGCGCAAGTAGGTTCTTTTGTTCCAGCTAAGAAAGCTAGAATCGGTCTAGTAGATAGAATCTTTACTAGAATAGGAGCTAGTGATGATCTGGCTTCAGGTCAGTCAACCTTCATGGTAGAAATGAATGAGGTTGCAAATATCGTTAACGGTATGAGTCCTAGAAGCTTTTTAGTTTTAGATGAGATCGGGCGTGGTACTAGTACTTATGACGGTGTTTCTATAGCCTGGGCGATAGCTGAGTATATAGTAGAGAAAGATTGTCCTAGAACTATTTTTGCAACTCATTATCATGAGCTTGCGGTGCTCGAAAAGTATCATTCTGGGAAAGTTGCTAATTACCAGATGTTAGTTTCTGAACCAGATTCTGTAAAGCATAAAATAGAATTCTTACATAAAGTAGCTCCAGGCTCTGCTGGGAAGAGTTATGGTATCGAAGTTGCAAAGCTTGCTGGTTTACCTTCTGAGATTATTTCTAAAGCTAATTCACTTAATAGAGAGCTTGTTAAAGCTCATGCTATGCCTAGTACTAAGAAAAAGTTTGTGCAGGGAGCTAGTGTTGATATTGAAGCTACCCCTTTGTTTCAGGCTTTGAAGAATAGGTGATAGTTTATTTAGTTAAGTATTCCTCTATTGTTTTGTTGAATATTCCTGGGTTTTCTTGTTCTTTTTTTCTAAACTCTCTGAAGGTAAGAAAGCTTGATCCAAAGTCTATAGCAGGTTCTCCATTACTTAATATCTTTATATTTATTTTATTTAAATTTTCTCTTGGTATTGAAATGTCTACTAGCTTTGAATCTTTTATACTCCTTTTACTTTCAAGTGCCTGCTTTTGGGTCACCATCATCTTGAGTGAAAGATAAATAGACCATTTTGTTAACATTTCAATGTCTTTTAGAGAAAATTCATAAAGTCCGAATACTTTTAAAAATTTATTGCTTTCAGGAAGTGCTTTTTTAGGATTAAATCTTTTGTATGCGTTAAAGAAGGTGGTATTTTCTTTATTTATCTTGCCTGCTTTTTTTAATAAGGTAAATAGTGATTCTAGTTTATTAACTGTAACTGCTTCAAATATTTTTTCTTTCTTTGATGTAAACATTTTTAAATCTTCTTGACTTAACTTGTCAGTGCCTTCTCTTGTAGCTTTGAGTTTAATATTAATGTCACTTGCTAGCTGACTACACTCCCTTCTAACTTTCTTGAAAAGATTTGATAAGTCTTGATTATTAAATTTTTTAGATTCATCAATGATAGGTTTTAAAATATTAATACTTATTAAATCAAGTGATCTTGAAAAACTTACAAGGTGTAAAAATTCAGGATTTATTTGTGAATTTGATATAGATCTTAACCTTGCCAATGCAGGCTTTGAAATAGTGAATTGATTAAATATAGTTTCAACAATATCAAGAATTTTTTCGCCAGGAATACTTGGTTCAGGTCTCTCTTTGAATGTGATTGGTGTTCTTTTTCTATCATGCTCAGATGTCAAAGCATTTTTTAAACCTTGGTGTAGACCATCATGGCTTACTACGGGTATTGAGTTTGGATTACCTGGAGTGATTTTATTTTCATTCCAGAAAGCATTTGACAGTTTTTGAAACCCTTTATAGTTTTTAATAGAAGAAGTAGGGCTAGATAATTCCACGCTATTATCTTACTCGCACTGGAGTGAGAAGTGACTTATCTTAATGTTTTTTTTGAATTCTTCAATAAAAAGCACCCAAAACCCAAATAAGCTATCATATTCATAGTTAGACTCTTATGATTAAAAATCTATTCAAAAATCTTTTATGGGGAAATTCTGTTGCACTTGCCTGGACATGGGGTATAGGCTTATTTTTTTCAGTGCAAATGGCAGTTCAGTTTGGTTTTAAAGCTTTAATAGCTTATGTAACTGTTAATGCTCTAGGTCTTGCACTATTTGGGGTTTTTAATGAATTCATCGCGAAAAAGTATAAAGATGGTGAAAACTTTGAGAAGAGATTTTTAGAAAAAGCTAGTAATTTTAAAGTACCTTTATTCATTTATCAATTCGTAGCTATTACTTTAACTCTATTTGCATGCTTAAAGTATGTGACATTGCCTTTAGGGATTCTTTCTTTTCTCGTAGCGGTTATGTTCATTGGAGCTACTATCTTTTTAGGTGAAGAATTTAAGATAGAACGTATTAAATATAGTCATGCCTTCTTTGGTTTAACTGTGATCGGAGTAATCGCTTATGTTGCTAACTCTGATTTCTTAATTAAAGATTTGACAGCATTAAGTTCACTTCCAGCAGCTACTGTTCTCGAATCAAATATGGATTACTTTGCTTTAGCTATTCCTGTAGCACTTGGTTTTCTTTTCGGACCATGGTTAGATCTTCAACACTGGCAAAGAGCAATTCAAATCAAAAAAGAAGGTGGTTCTATTGCTGGATCATATATCACAGGTGCGATTATTTTCTGGGCTTTCTTAGTGTTTGATGGCATGCTTGCTCTTTCTGCATACTCTAATTCTGCATTCTTAGGTCAAGAGTTTTCTTTTATCATGTCGTTTAAAAGCATTATTACGAATGTAACTCACGCTGATGTGAACTTACACGGAATTTTAAATGCTTATGTGATTTTTGTTTGTGTAGCGTCTTTGGCGACATTTGACAGTGGTTACATAGCTTTTAAATGGTATACAGAACCTTTAGTTAAAGATTCTAAGAGTATAATTTTCAGCTTCTTTCCACCGAAGCTAGTTTCATCTCCGATCCCGTGGTTCTTCTTATGTATCTTGACTGCAACTATTACTATGCACTTCGCTGAATTTGGCAAGTTTGTCGGTATGTTTGATGCCTCTCTTGTAAGATTCTTTAGGTTTGAACTTGAGTATTACTTAGCATTTTATGCTTCATTCTTTATCATGTATGCTGTAGCATTTATAAGATGCATACTTGATCCAGAGACAGATAAGAGCTTCTCTGCGCTGAAATTATTCTCGACTAGTTTATGTAGTATCTCTATTTTTGGGATTGGTTACTTTAATGAAAATATGATGATTATGGGCTTTGCTTCATTAGTGCCACTGGTTTATGGCTTACTTACTAGTGGTTCTTATGGTGTTAAAGCAGGGCAAGATTCTCCACAGAATCCTGCAAATTCAAGCTCTGTGAATAAAGAGGAATCATCAAAATTAATTACAGTTCCAGAGCATCAGCTTTTCACTAACGTTAACACTAGCGGTGATGCTAGGTTTTATAACTTGCCAGCGGGAGCTGAATTCATAACTTCGAGCAATTCTTACGTATTAAATGGTGAGTTTGTTCATGAATTAACCCCTACTTATCAGGACACTAACTCCGTGGGTAATGTTTACTTCGCGATGTATGGTTTATGGGTAGGTAAAACTAGAGAAATGTTCTTCTCTCATACCATGCCTGACTTTGATGTGAATACTTCTGATTTCTTGATTTTGACGAAAGCGTTTAAGCATAAGTATTTAAGAGAGATCAGAGAGTTTGATAAAGTTACTGTTCGTCTGAAAATCAAAGGTTACAACAGAAAGTTTGTAACTATTGAACATAGAATTTTGAATGAAGATATGAAATTAGTAGGAAAGGGTGAGCAGGAGCTAATGTTTGTTGATTCTAAGAGCTATGCTCTTATTGATATTCCTAAAGTGGTAGTAGATTCCCACTTACCTTTCTATGAACAAGCTAAAGAATTAGCTGCTAAATAGTATCATTTTGACTCGTTGAACGGGAGAGTGGCTATTATTAGTCGATACTCAAATTCACTGCAAAATCAATAATAACCACTCCCCCTTAATCTAGTAAATAATTCTATTTAAGTCTAAAATAGAATTATTTTTCGTTTGCGGAAAAATGACCCCTAAAAATTTCATCTAAAAAATTACATGATTATTTTCATGTATTCAAAGTCTTTTTCAGCCATGCTTTTAGGTGTCAGTGTAAAACTAATCGATGTCGAAGTTGATATCAGTGGTGGTTTACCTCAGTTCCAAATCATAGGTCTTGCTAGTAAAGCTATCGCTGAAGCTAAGCAAAGAGTTGCTGTTGCTATGCAAAGCTCTGGTTTTGAACTTGTACCGAAAAAGATACTTGTGAATTTATGTCCTGCTGATATGAAAAAGGAAGGACCTCAATTTGATTTAGCTATAGCTGCCTTACTTTTGAAGAATTTTAACTATGTTAAAGCCACAGCTAATTTTTTCTCTAATTCTTGTTTTATTGCTGAGTTAACTCTTACAGGTGATTTGAAAAAAGTTAAGGGTTTAATGTCATTTATTTTAGATTCAGTTAAATTAGGTGTGAAGAATATTTTTCTCGCGAAAGAAGCTGAAGCTGATTTGCAAATTTTAAAGGATCACCCAGAGTTACTAAAAGAAACAAATCTATATTTAGTGAAAGATTTAAAAGAACTGGTTACAGCTTTAAATGATCAAGCTGTGCTTGAAAGATTTTCAATAAAGAACTCCCGATGTTCTGATAATCAACAAGAAAATAATAGTAAAGATATAAATTCTGATCAAGTACTCTTTGAAGACATCATCGGACAAAGCCAAGCTAAAAGAGCATTAGAGATTGCAGTAGCTGGAAGACATAACCTATTAATGGTAGGTCCACCTGGTTGTGGCAAGTCTTTGCTTGCTAAAGCCGTAAAGTCCATTGTTCCTAAATTAAGTGTTGAAAAGGCTCTTGAAACTCAAAGAATTAGAGAACTTGCTAGTTTCTCTGATTTCAATCAAGATATTTTAGATATTCCATATAGGGCGCCACATAACTCTTGTAGTCCTGTTTCTCTTGTTGGTGGTAGTATCCCCGTGACTCCGGGGGAGGTTTCACTTGCACATAATGGAATTCTTTTCCTAGATGAACTTGCTGAGTTTAATAGATTTACTTTAGATCAGCTAAGAGTGATACTCGATAACAAGAAAGTTGCTTTAAATAAAGGAATCTATAAATATGAATACCCAGCCGACTTTATTTTAATAGCTGCAACAAACCCTTGTCCCTGTGGCTACTACGGTGATTTAAAGAGGAATTGCATCTGCTCAATGAAACAAATACAGAGATACATCTCAAAGATCTCAGGTCCATTACTCGATCGTATCGATATTGTAATTCACTTAAAAAGGTTAGATACTAAAGAAAGAGAACTTCTATCAAAAGCTTCATCGGGAATAACAAAGTCATCAGATATATTACAAAAGATAGAAAAAGTAAAAGAGTTCACAAAAAAAACAAACTTAGACTCAAGCCTAGACAAAGAATCTCGCGACTTGCTTGCAAGAGCAGTTGAAAGCTTCGACCTATCAGCAAGAGCCCACACTAAACTCATTAAGTTAGCAAGAACGATTGCAAACCTAGATTTCTCAAAAAATATTAAGCAAGAACATTTAGCTGAAGCAATCCAATACCGCGAAGACTTTCACATATAGTATAAAAAAGACAAAGTTCTTCAAAATTATCTAGTAATGAAGAGAAGGAGTTTACATATACCTGTTGCGAGCTTAGGGACCCAGCGAAGCTGGGGCGCAGCAACAGGTATATGTAAAGCTCCTTCTCGTGATTTGCTATATAATTAACCCTATGGTTAAGCAGACTAAAGAAAAAGCAAAACTTTGGGGCGGAAGGTTTTCCCAAAGTGCTTCTGAAATTCTTGAAGAGTATAACGCCAGTATCACTTTTGATTACAGGCTTTATCAAGAAGATATTCAAGGTAGTCTTGCACATGTGAAAATGCTTGCAAAGCAAGCAGTAATATCTGAGAGGGAGGCAGAGTCTATCAGTGAAGCCTTAATTCAGGTTCGAGAAGAAATCTCTAAGAATCCTAAAGAGTGGGCAAGTGAAAGAATTTCTGATGAAGATATTCACATGGCTGTGGAGAGGCGCCTGATAGAAATTATCGGTGAGACCGCGAAGAAGCTACATACGGCAAGAAGCCGAAATGATCAAGTTGTTACCGACTTAAGACTGTGGATGAAGAAAGAAGTTGCTGAGCTTGAAAACTTACTTCTTGATTTGAGAAAGGCTTTCACTGACAGGGCTGAGCAAGATTTAGATGTTTTGGCTCCAGGTTATACTCACTTACAACAAGCTCAAGCTATTAGCCTAGGTCATTTTTGGTTAGCTCATGAATCTCGGTTCTCAAGAGATTTAGAAAGGTTACAGGATGCACTTAAAAGAATTGATGTTAATCCTTTGGGTTCTGGAGCACTTGCTGGGTCTACCTTTAATCTTGACCGTGATTTTACTACTAAGAAACTTGGCTTTAATAAAACATCTAAAAATTCTTTAGATGCAGTCTCTGATAGGGACTTTGTTATAGAATACGAATTCGTGATTTCGATGATAATGCTTCACCTAAGCCAATTCGCTGAAGAGATGATAGTTTGGAATTCTCAAGAATTTTCTTTTATCGAAATAAGTGATGCTTACGCCACAGGTAGTAGTATGATGCCACAGAAGAAAAATCCTGATATCCCAGAATTGCTTAGAGGTAAAGCTGGAAGAGTGATAGGGGTGCTTAATGCTTTAATGATTACTGTAAAAGGACTGTCACTTACTTATAATAAGGATCTTCAGGAGGATAAAGAGCAACTATTTATGGCTTCTGATACTGTGAAAAAGTCACTTACTATTGCTATAGATTTTTTAAAGAATATTAAAGCTAATAAAGAGAAAATGTATCATGCTCTTACTAATAGCTTTGTGAATGCAACTGATGCTGCTGAATATTTAGTGAAAAAAGATCTCCCTTTTAGGGATGCTTATACTGCTGTAGGGCAAGCTGTAGCTTATGCTATTGAAAATAGTAGGTATCTTCATGATTTAAGCCTGGATGAATGGAAAAAATTCTCTGAATTATTCACTGAAGATATTATTACTGTTTTAAAAATTGAGAATTGTGTAGATGCTCGTGATATTTATGGAGCTACTGCTAGAACTCAAGTGAAAGCTAGAGTCGATGAACTAAAACAAATTTTGAATAAATAGGCTAATTTTTCTAAAGTTTTTACCTTAGTCTAAATCTTTATAAATTGTTGTAGAGTACTGCTGTCCAGCCATTGTAAATAACACAGGTATGAATAGTTGATGTTTAAATAAACCAGGTTTGTATTCGCTTTCCTCTGTTAGTAGTTTCGGGACTGCTTCTTTACTTAGCTTAACCTTAGTTATATCAAAGTTAATACTCTTCAAGTCTTTAGTTATTATTTCAATATTACTTTCTTCACTAGCTAGAGTAAAACTCTTAGGTTTTAAGAGAAAATTACTTTCAATTAAATAAGGATTACTTTTTGACTTATTAATATTACGTTGTTTGATTTTTTCTAGCTGGCTTTTTGAAATTGATAATTCAATTAATTTTTCCAGACTAGATGTATCTTGAAAGTTTAATCCAGGTTCTACATAGAATATAAACTTATCATCAATTTTTTGATATTTTGATTTGGCTTGATATGGAATTTCGATGGTGAAAAATTCTTTGTCTGAGTTTTTCTTTAATTTAAAGTTTTTAAGTTCAATTTCACAGTTATTATGAAGCTTGAACTTTAGAGATTTGCGCCTCTGATCCTTTTCCAGAGGAATCATTTGTATATTTTTATTGAACTCTAAGTTGATTTCACTTTTTGAATCATCTAGCATAAATTTCTCAAAATTCTTTTCATTTGTTTGGTCTCTAAGAGTATCTTCGACTACTCTTAATAAATAAGTATTATCAAAGTCTTGTATCTTATGAATTAAAAGAGGTGGGAAGAAACCTGTTTGCAAATAATCTGATTTAAGTGAATTCGGAGGAGGAATATAATTTAGTTCAGGGTTATGGCTAAGTTCGCTCAGAAATCTTCTGCTTGTTTTTTCACTAAGATCTTCTTCATTGTCAGAATTTTGCTCACTCTCTTTCTTACCAGGTCTTGGAAATAGATTTGTTAAATTTCGGTAGCTTTGAACTAACATTTCCCTGAAGAATGCAAATGATTATACAGTTTTTAGCCTTTAACTGTTCCTAGTTAAGTTAAAATTAATCAAAGATGTTAATTCGCCCGAGAAGATTAAGACAAGCCCGTGCAATTCGTGATTTAGTGCAGGAAAATAACCTTTCAGTTAATGATTTTATTTACCCGATGTTCATCAAAGATGAACAAAATGCTTATGAGGAAATTCAGTCTATGCCTGGGATTCATCGCTTTGGTGGTGAGCGTTTACTTTATGAAGTAGAAGAGCTGTTAGCTCTGGGAATTAAATCAATAGTTCTATTTCCACTCACGAGTTCTGAATTGAAAAATTCTCAAGCTATAGAAAGTTATAACGCTAATAACCTTACCTGTAGAACGATTCGTGCTTTAAAGAAACGTTTCCCTGAGCTTTTAGTTATGACTGATATCGCTCTAGATCCTTATACAGATCATGGTCACGATGGGATTATCGTCGACGGTAAAATTGCAAATGATGAAACCGTAAAAGTACTGTGTAAAATGGCACTTGCTCAAGCTGAAGCTGGAGCTGATATTCTAGGTCCTTCAGATATGATGGACGGTAGAGTAAAAGCAATTCGTCAGACTTTAGAAGCTGAAGGACATAATGACGTTATGATCCTTTCCTACACAGCAAAGTACGCTTCTAGTCTTTATGGTCCTTTCCGTGATGCAGTTAAATCTGCTAATTATGGCATTGATGAATCTATCCCACGTGATAAGAAGACTTACCAGATGAATATCGCTAATTCTGATGAAGCTTTAAGAGAAATGCAACACGATATCGATGAAGGTGCTGATATTCTTATGATCAAGCCTGCAGGCTGGTATTTAGATATCATCTCTCGAATTAAAACGAGCTCTAATATTCCTGTCGCAGCTTATCAAGTGAGTGGTGAATATTCCATGATTTTAGCTGCGGTAAAAGCTGGACTAATGAAGCGTGAACAGGCTATCTATGAGTCACTTTTAAGTATTAAGCGAGCAGGAGCAGACTTGATATTGAGTTATTTTGCTAAAGAACTATTTAGTATGTAATTTGGATAAGTCTTTTAATCTAGATTTTTAAATACTGAGTAATACGTATTGTGCTATGATCAATTAATGTGTAAAGCATAAAGCTTTAGTGGGTTTATATGGATACTTGCATAACTATCTTTGAAAAAGGAAAGAAGGTGAAAATTTACCCCTTATCAAAGAAAATTCAAGTTTTTGGTGATAATTTAGAAGTACTTTTTGATATGAAGTCAAAATCCTTAGTTAAAAAGGAAATTTCATCTAAAATAATTTTGGCTCTAAGCCCTACTGAAAAGATGTTTTATCAGAAAATTTTCTTTAAATATTTGTTTGAGACTAAGTCGTGGCAGCCAAGGTCTTTTGAAAATGCCTTAGAACGATATAATTTACCTAGATATAAAGCTATCAATAGATAAGTATTAACCAAATGTGCTATATTGTAAATACTTATTGTTATGGCGATTTCTAATACTAGTTCTGCGCCTAAGACTGAACTTCACAAGGAGTTTGAACAGAGAAAAACGACTGTGAGTAAGTCACCTGGAGCTAAATCTGGTGTCAAGGATTTTAATCGAGAAGAAGAGTTGAAAGATATCAGCTCAGCTGAAAAAGAAATGAGCTTTTCTGCTTTAAAGCCTAAGGTCAATGGTAATACGAAGCCCGAGGATAAAAAGAATGCAAATTTTGCAGAGAAAGTTTTAGGGATTTTAAAAGGTGATCCAGCAAAATTTGTTAAAAAGGCTGTTGGGTTTTTACCTATAATCGGTTTGTTTGATCTCTTTGATTCACAAAAATCGATGGGGGAGAAAATGCAGACCATAATCGGTCTATCAGCTATAGCTTTAGCTCCGCTCGGCTTAGATAAATTCTTAGAGCCGGCACTTGAAAAAATGATCCCAGATAAAAATGATCTTAGCTTTAATCCAGATACTGACATGATTTTCCCGAATGAAGAGTTTAAGCAAACTCTATTTAATGGGATTGCTAGATTCTTAGAAGCAACTAATACTTCAGGGGTCTCTCTCAATTTAAGTAAGCTTAAGAAAAAGTCACCGACTATGCTGTTTACTGGTCCACCAGGTGTCGGGAAAACTGAAATGGCGAAGTTTACTGCTAAAAAAATGGGTAGGAAATTGAAATTTATTTCCGCTTCAGAGATATCTGCTTTTATTGGTGAAACCGAAAAAAATATTATAAAAGCTTTCCAGGAAGCTAAAAGAAACAATATGCTACTTTTCTTTGATGAAGCTGATACCTTTGTCAGCCAGAGATCTGATGTCCCAATTTCAGGTTCAGCGAAACATGATAATAATGTCGTAAACACTATTCTTAAACAAATCGATGAAAGTGGCGTTCCTTGTGTGTTTGCTACAAATTCAGGGAATGTTGATAAAGCATTTAAAGATAGAATGAAAGTGACCATTGCTTTCCCTGAAGCTACACCTGGACAAAACTATGGCATTCTGTTAAGACAATTAGTTAAGTTAGAAATGAAAAAAGAGCATCTTGATGAATTTATAAAAAATCAAGATAGGGTTATTAAGCTTTTAGCTGGAACTACATTCTCCCCGAGGGATATGTACAATGTCATCGAAGAAGCTGTAGAGATAGTTTCACAAAGAGTTAGCTCAGCTTCACGCACTGGGACGACAGTGTCTGAAAGGGAAACCAGTATAACTTTAAATGATTTAGATCAAGCCGTTGCTAGAATTAGTGAAAATAAAGAAGCTTCCTCTAAATCAAACATGGGTTCTAAAAATCCATTTCCATTTAGTTAATAGTTTAAGTTTATGCTAAGATCCTCACCATGACTGAAACAAAAGCTGGTTTAGAATATGAAATTACTATTGCTAAAAAAGAAGATGTTAAAGACCTCTTCTCCTTAATTAAAGACCTTGCTGAGTATGAAAAACTTAGTCATGAAGTGACTGGCACAGAAGCTGAGCTCGAAAAATATTTGTTTGATCCAGAGCATAGAGTTGCAGAGGCTTTAATAGTAAAATCTTCTTCTGGACAAGCGATTGGTTTAGCTCTTTATTTTTACAACTTCTCTACTTTCCTTACTAAACCTGGGATTTATCTAGAAGATCTTTACGTAAAACCTGAATTTAGAAATTACGGTATTGGTAAAAAACTATTTGAAAGACTTAAAGAAAGAGCAAATGAGAAAAACTGTGGCAGAATTGAGTGGGCGGTTTTAGATTGGAATACACCTAGCATAGAGTTTTATAAAAACTCTATGGGTGCTAAGGCTATGGACGAGTGGACTACTTATCGTCTAGAGAAGTTTTGATAACTCATAGGCTGCGTTACACAAAATAATTCAAATCATTGTTAAATATTCTTCAACTGCCCAAAATCAGCAATTCCGGCAAACAACTTATTCAAGTTATAAACAAGATTCTGTCTATTTTTCTTAATAGCAGCATCTTCGTCGTTAACTAAAACATTATCAAAAAACTTATTAATAGTAGTTATAGCTCCTGTTAAATCCTTCTCAGTGAAGCTAATTTCAAGCTTATAATCATTCACTAAAATCTTACTAAGCTTATCTGTTAATTTCTTCAACTCAGTCTCTGATTCGTCTTTCAATAAAGAATCATTGATACTCAGATCCTCTTCACTAAAATCTTTAAATGAAGCAGTCATACTTGCAAGCCTAGCAGCAGCTTGAGTGAAATTAGTATAGTCACTATTCTCTTCAAAGCCTGATAATAAGTGAATGCTGTTATACATAAACTGTAGTTTCTTTAAAGGAGAATTAGTTTCTATAACAGCTTTATTGATATGGTTCTTAGAGTGGTATATCGCAAAAACAAAATCTAATCTCTGCTCTAAGAAATTAATAGTAGTCTCACAAAAATCTTCAGTCGTTAATTTCTTGAATTTCTTTTCCTTAGCTTCATCTGCGATTTTATTATTCGTTTCGACATAGATAGGATTACTATGAATAATAGTTTTAATCAGACTCTCTAAGTCGATATTTAACTGTGAGTGAACGATGATTCCGAGTAAGCCATTTGCTTGTCTTCTTAGTGCAAACGGGTCAGCTGAACCTTTAGGTACTTTACCTATAGCAAAGTTAGCAATTAAATTATCTAGTTTATCCACGATAGCGATAACTTTTCCAGCTAAACTTTCAGGTTCTTCATCATTTGCAAATCTAGGTCTATAATGCTCTGAGATTGCTTTTGCTACATCACTAGGGTAAGACTGTCTCGCTGCATAGATACCACCGATTTCTCCTTGAAGTTCAGTGAATTCAAATACTAATTGAGTGTCTAAATCACACTTAGCAAGCTTAGCTGCTTGTTTGCAGCTTTCTTCAAAGCCTTGATCGATTTCGACTTTCTGTTCTTTACTTTTTAGTTCAGAAATAAAAAGTTCTGCTAATCTTTCAAGTCTAAAAGCTTTTTCTTTCATGTTCCCTACTTGGAAATTGATTTTTTCAAGCCTGCTTAATCTTTCATCTAGCTTAATTTTATTGTCTTCTTTAAGGAAGAACATGGCATCCTCAAATCTAGGAATAATTACTTTTTCATTTCCTTTCTTAATATTCTCTTCAGCACTAGCTTCTGGATTATTACTAATTACTATAAAGTAAGGTAATAACTCTTCATGATTCTTTTCAGAAGCTACAGGAATATACCTTTGGTGAACTTTCATTACTGTACTTAAAACTAAACCTGGAACTTCTAAGTAATCTTTAGAGAATTCACAAAGAATAGCTTTTGGACTTTCTACTAGACCGCAGATCTCATCTAAAAGATCAGCATCTATAAGTGGCACACCTTTAACTGTTTCAGCAAGCTGTGTTGAAGCTTTTCTGATATAGTTCTTTCTTTCCTGTGGATCAAGGATTATACTTTCTTCAGCTAGCTTAGCTAAATAATCTTTTTGGTCAGAAACTTGGAAACTATTTTTTCCATAGATTCTATGCCCAAAGCTAAGGTCTGAAGACTTAATATCCTCAAAGCTAATCTCTACTAGTTCTTTTTCTAAACTTTTTGCATTTATTAGGCTTGCATTAATCCACTCTATAGGTCTAGTGAACTTAGCGTCAGTATCTGCCCATCTCATGAACCTTTTTCCTGGAGTCTTTTTAATAATTTCAGGAATCACTGCTTCTAATATCTCTTTAGAAGCTTTACCTTTTTTGATGGTACTTGCATATACGTAACCATCTTTTATCTCTAAATCTTTTTCAGCTAAATCATTTTTCTTGGCGAAACCTAATGCGGCTTGAGTGAATTTCTTTTCACCATCTTTTTCTTCCACTGCTATTTTTTCAGGTGGCCCTCTTAAGATTAATTCTTCATCTGCAGAAGCTGAGTCCAATTCTTTTATCTCAAAGAAAAGTCTTCTTGGGGAATTTAATTTGATACTTTCTTTAAAGCTAAGTTTGTTTTCCTGTAAAACTTTTTTGATTTCATCTTCTATATAGTCTGCGATGCCTTCGATTAGTGCACTTGGGATTTCTTCGACACCGATCTCTAACAGGAAATGGCATTTTTCTAGCTTATTTTCTTCTTTTACAGTCATCTTCGCTAATAAATTATAATTGATATAGAGGTTCAAGGCTTATGAGAAAACTTTTAATAAAATTGATTCATCTTTACCAGAGGTATAAGCCTTGGAATACGGCTTCTTGTCGTTTTACTCCGACTTGCTCAAACTATATGATTGAGGCTATTGAGAAAAAAGGTGCAATTAAAGGTGTTTTTCTCGGGCTTATGAGAATTTTAAAATGCAACCCACTCGGGCCATATGGTTATGATCCTGTGAATGACTGAGCTTTTACTTAATCCACAGACTAAAAATTTTGCTATTCATAGTGATGTTCAATTAGCTTCTAATGATGCTAAGAAATAATTTGAACAAGTATAAAAAAGCTTTATTCATGATTTCAACTGCTGTGATGGGAGCCATCAACGCTAATATTCCGACAGCTAATCGTTTATTTTGTAAGTATGTCCTTGGCAGAAAAAGTCTTTATTGATTCCCACTTTTATCGCTTCCATTCTAAATGGACTTATATGGACAAAAGCTCAAAATTTAGAGGCTAATGGTGAAAAAGAAAAAGCTATGAAGATCTTTGATCACCTTGATTTTACCCATGGTTATCACCCTACTTTTACTTCTATGTGTGTTGCACCCTGGAATTTGAATTCTATTATTACTACTCAGGGAAGTTCTGAGCGGATAGAAAATCTGGTCCAATTTTTTACACTTGTGCCTTCATGGTGGTTTGGTGATCGAATGATGAATGGTCTTTTAGCAAAGCGTTTTGATAAGAAATTAGCTAAAAAATATCAAGAAAATCCTGGAATTCCTGCTTAACAAAGCACAATTCTTCTCTTAGAGAGGAAGCTAGGAATAAACATGCTCAAGCTATGGGAATTGGTTTTGTTCTTCATTCTTTTTCAGTAATGGCTGTAAGGTTAATTCTTAATCAATCCACAAAGCATAGAACTACAAATATGCTGAAAAGCAATTAATTCTAGATTTTTAATCAGGCCTTTTACTTTTTTTCCTCAATAATTTTGCTGATTTTGCTAATTTTTCATCATATTCCCTTAATTTTTCACTTTTTTTGAAATTGAAGTCATGCTTTTTTCATCCTGAGACCCAGCCACAAAGCCGAATTTTAGTTTTTTTCGAAGAACACCCCAAGCTTTAATATTTTTTTATTTTGTTTTCGTGCAAAACTCATATCGCTTTGCTAAGATATTAAATCTCGACGGGAGAGGAAACGACACCGAAACGAGATGTAAACTGAAAACTGCATATATTTATAAATTGACTAGGTCTGATTCATATGAATTAGAAGATCCAGTGCTTTAGTATTTTCGAAGAAAGCTATTAAGCGCGTATGGTGGATACCTAGGTGCCAACAACCGATGAAGGACGTGCAAGTCTGCGAAATGCTGCGGGAAGGTGACAAGGACTTATGATCCGCAGATGTCCGAATGGGGAAACCCAATAAGAGTTATATCTTATTACTCCTAGCTGAACACATAGGCTAGGTAGAGGGAACCAGGTGAACTGAAACATCTTAGTAACCTGTGGAAAAGAAAACAAATCAGTGATTCCCTTAGTAGCGGCGAGCGAACGGGGATTAGCCCAAACCACTTTAAGTGGGGTTGTAGGGTCGCAATATGAGACTTTAATTTATAGTTGAACAGAGTTGGAAAGCTCGGCCAAAGACGGTGACAGCCCGGTATGCGAAATATTTTAAAGCTCTAGTGATACCTGAGTAGCGCCGGACACGTGAAACCCGGTGTGAATCTGCCAGGACCATCTTGGTAAGGCTAAATATTGTTGGTGACCGATAGTGAACGAGTACAGTGATGGAAAGGTGAAAAGAACCCCTGGCGGGGAGTGAAATAGAACATGAAACCGTATGCGTACAAGCGATCAGAGCACTATTAAAAGTGTCATGATATGCCTGTTGAAGAATGAGCCGGCGAGTTAGTTTATGTGGTAGGTTAAGGTTTAGCAACTGAAGCCATAGAGAAATCGAGTCTTAATAGGGCGTTTTATCACATGATCTAGACCCGAACCCTCGTGATCTAACCATGGGCAGGTTGAAGCGTGAGTAACATCACGTGGAGGACCGAACCGACTAATGTTGAAAAATTAGCGGATGACCTGTGGTTAGCGGAGAAATTCCAATCGAACGAGGAGCTAGCTGGTTCTCCCTGAAATGCGTTGAGGCACAGCGTCTGTTTAAGTTTACTGGGGGTAGAGCACTATTTCGTTGCGGGCTGGGATAACCGGTACCAAAACGAGTTAAACTCCGAATACCAGTAATATGTTTGCAGGCAGTGAGACTGTGAGAGATAAGTTCCATGGTCGAGAGGGAAACAGCCCAGACCGTCGTCTAAGGTCCCCAAGTTATAGCTAAGTGATAAAGGATGTGAAACTACTGAGACAATCAGGAGGTTGGCTTAGAAGCAGCCATTCCTTGAAAGAGTGCGTAATAGCTCACTGATCAAGTGGTTTTGCGCCGAAAATCTACGGGGCTAAGCTATACACCGAAGACACGGGTTGAATGTATTTTCAGCAGTAAGGGAGCGTTTGGTAGGCCGTTGAAGTATGACCGTGAGGACATATGGAGGTATCCAAAGTGAGAATGTCGGCATAAGTAGCGAAAAGAGAAGTGAGAATCTTCTCCACCGAAATCCTAAGGGTTCCCACGTCAAGTTCGTCTACGTGGGGTTAGTCTGGACCTAAGGTGAGGCCGAAAGGCGTAGCCGATGGATAGCAGGTTGATATTCCTGCACTAGTTAATAATCGTTATCATCAAAGTCGTGACGCAGTAGGCTATGTTACGGGGATTATTGGATTTCCCTCCAAGTATGTAGCTAGAGAGTGTAGGTAAATCCGCATTCTTTTATGTGAGATACGATGGTTAGGAACTACGGTTCCGAAGCGGCAGACGCCACGCTGACTAGAAAACCGGCGTTGAGAGATTATTAATTACCAGTACCCGAAACCGACACAGGTAGGATGGCAGAGAATGCTAAGGTGCGCGAGATAACCCTCTTTAAGGAACTCGGCAAAATACTTCCGTAACTTCGGGAGAAGGAAGACCATATTAGTGTGTATACCCTGCGGTAGAAGCATGAAATGGTGGCACAAAACAGACCCAAGCAACTGTTTAACAAAAACATAGCTCCGTGCAAAGTCGTAAGACGAAGTATACGGGGTGACGCCTGCCCGGTGCTGGAAGGTTAAGGGGAAGGGTTAGCTTCGGCGAAGCTCTGAACTAAAGCCCCAGTGAACGGCGGCCGTAACTATAACGGTCCTAAGGTAGCGAAATTCCTTGTCAGGTAAGTTCTGACCCGCACGAAAGGCGTAATGATTTGGGTACTGTCTCGAAGAGGGACTCGGCGAAATTGGAGTGGCTGTGAAGATACGGCCTAGGCATGCCAGGACAGAAAGACCCTATTGAGCTTTACTGTAGGCTTGTAGTGAACGCGGGATTGAGATGCGTAGTATAGTTGGGAGAATTTGATCTATAGGTTTTGGCTTATAGTGATTCGTCAGTGAAATACCAATCTTCTTGATTCTTCGTTCTAACGGTGACCTTTATCAGGTTATCGGACACTGCATGTCGGGCAGTTTGACTGGGGCGGTCACCTCCTAAAATGTAACGGAGGTGTACAAAGGTTCCCTCAGGTTGGTCGGAAATCAACCATTGAGTGCAAAAGCAAAAGGGAGCTTGACTGCAAGACAGACATGTCAAGCAGGTAGGAAACTAGGTTTTAGTGATCCGGTGGTTCCGAATGGAAGGGCCATCGCTCATCGGATAAAAGTTACCATAGGGATAACAGGCTGATCTCCCCCAAGAGTTCACATCGACGGGGAGGTTTGGCACCTCGATGTCGGCTCGTCGCATCCTGGAGCGGTAGCACGTTCCAAGGGTTGGGCTGTTCGCCCATTAAAGCGGCACGCGAGCTGGGTTCAGAACGTCGTGAGACAGTTCGGTCCATATCCGGCATGTCCGTAAGATATTTGAGAGGAGTCTTTCCTAGTACGAGAGGACCGGAAAGGATGAACCTCTAGTGTACCAGTTGTCTCGCCCGAGGCACACGCTGGGTAGCTATGTTCAGAGCGGATAAGTGCTGAAAGCATCTAAGTACGAAGCCCACCTCAAGATTAGATATCTCATCCTTCGGGATTAAGTCCCCTTGAAGAACACAAGGTTGATAGGTGACCAGTGTAAGCACAGTAATGTGTTCAGCTAAGTCATACTAATAGGACGAGGGCTTTTTTCATTTTTTTTCTAAAGTGCTGAGTCAATTTATAATAATATGCAGTTTTCAGTTTATAAACAAATTAATAAGTTTACTTGACTCTGCTTTAGCAGAGTTTCTCATTTATATAGTATTTTTATAATAAGTTCATCGGAGTTAATCTCTTGAGATAGCTTCAATAAGATCATCTATAGTTTTATAGCCCAATCTTTCTAAAACGATTTTTTGTTGATCTTCAGGTAAATTAAGTATTAAGTCTAAAGTAGAGGAACCATTTTCACCTGAACCAAAACTTGCTGCTAAGCTGTTATCTGATTCATTAAATCTCCAATTATCAAAGAGTGATCTGAAGTTATCAATTTTCTTATCATCTTCATTACTATCGGGATCATCACCGTAAATAATTGCATAATTTTTATCTAAGGCTTCAATAAATTCATTAGTTGTAAGCTTAGCTTCTTCTCCACCACTTAACTTGATGGTAACTGTTCCTTCATTACTTTCAAATTTTTCAATATCATGATTATTAACTGTATTTGTAACCAAATCGTACTCTGATTTTGTTGGTCTGTTATTAATAGTGTTTACTAGTGTTGATAACTCATTGTTATCATCAGTTAAAGCCTCTTTATAGTTATCTCCATCTTCTTCTGTATGTCCTAAGGCTTGAGCAGTGTAGTTTAAGCTGTTTAAAGTGTTGCTTTGTCTATCTTTAGTTTTTAACTTATCAATGGTGTTAATACTTGATATGGCATTCTCTAAACCCTCGCTTCTTTTATAGTTAGGATCTTCTTTTCTCGCCTTGTCTTCAGCGTCATGGATAAGTTTAATAACATTGCTTCTAGCTCTATTTAAATCTGCAGAATTAAATGGACTGTCTGCGTTTTTCAAATGATACATATTTGCCTTAGTCAAATTCTCTAAAAGTTCTTGGCCTTTTTCTAAACTTATTTCCTCTGGAGGATTATCACTATCATAGAAATTTAAGTTAGCGTATTTTTTAATTTCATTATTTATAGACTTTTTATCAAAATCTTTTAGATCAAGATTATTTAATTCACCTGCTCTCTGGTTCCAGCTATCTATGTTACCTCTGAGTCCTTCCTTAGCACCTTCTTTATCTTCTACCTCTGATGAATTATAGTTGTCTGTTTCTGTAACAAAATATTTACCGTCTTTCTCTTCGATTTGGTAATTTATTCCATTTCCTTTTACAAGCTGATTAAAGTTCTCTATAGATCCAAAGTTTTCAATAATTGATTTTATTGCTTCGTTATTTTTATCAGTACCTTCTTCACCTATTTCACTTTTTAATTTCTCTAAACCTGTATTTAACTCTTCTTTATTTTCTCTAACTTTATCTTCTGTATGCTCATAACTCAATTCCATTGCTTCTGTTATTGCACCAGCTGATTCGCCCCATTCTTCATTAGCATTTCTGCTTTGATCTCTAGGGGTTTCAAATTTATGATCTGTTAGTTGTTTTACTGCCTCTCCCCTTAATGCGTTTCCTAATTCAGGACCAGCTCCATTAAGTTCACTTGTTTTTATATTAGTTATTGCCGCATTATAATTCTGTAGCCATTCTTTAGTTCCTTTCTTTATCCCCTTCGCTTCAAGGAAAGTATTGAATTTTTCACTTAATTCTTCAGCTCTTTGTTTTATATCTATATTTTGATTTTCACCATTTTCATCGGTTAAAAATTCTGTTAATAAATTATTGAACTCATCTTTCAATTGTTCATTCGTAAATGAATCATCATCATTGCTTAAATCTTTTAACTCATTGATATTATCAATGTGTCTCGTAGCATTTGTAAATGTTTCTGCTTCAAATGGGTTAGCTGTATTTCCAGCTAAAGTATCTCCTATCCCACTTAATAATTTTGCAATATCATTCATTTAAATCACCATATATACTATTTACCCTTTAAGAACATATATTTATAAAAAGTCTTGATATATCTAGGATTTACATGTATTACTTTATTCGTTTCTTAACCTTATTGTTTATTAACTTTTTTGTTCCCAAAATTAAGATTTTTTTCATAAAATTGACTACATAATGATAAAATAACATCTCAAGATGAAAGCCTCACTTGAAGTTTCTAAAGATATAGCAAAAGGTTTACTTGATACTAAAGCTGTTTTCCTAAGACCAGATGATATGTTCACTTGGGCATCTGGAATTAAATCTCCGATTTACTGTGATAATAGAATAACACTCTCATATCCTAAGATTAGGGATTTGGTAAAAAAATCATTTGTGAACATGGTTTTATCTAAGTTTCCTGCTGTTGAGTATATTGCTGGGGTCGCTACAGCTGGTATACCTCAAGCAACCTTAATCGCTGATGAAATGAATTTACCTTTAATTTATGTAAGATCTGGAGCGAAAGATCATGGTAGAACAAATCAGATAGAAGGACACCTAGAGTCTGGTGCTAAAGTGGTTGTAATTGAAGATTTAATCTCTACAGGTTCAAGCGCTATTAATGCTATGCACACTCTCCAAGATGCTGGTGCTGATGTTTTAGGTTTACTCGCTATCTTTGATTATCAGCTTTTAAAGTCTGTGAAGAATTTTGCAGCTATTGGTTTACCTTACTATAGTTTAAGTGGTTATGATGAGCTTGTAGAAGTAGCTTTAGAGAATGGTTACGTCAAAGATAGTGATATTGATTTTCTGAAAGACTGGCGTAATTCAATCGAAGATTAGATTATTAGTAAATCTATATTAAATATATTTTGCTGGGATCTGGTAAATATTTTCCGTTAGTTTTATTACTTCATCTCCATTGTTGATTAGTATCCCGAATTTAGATTCTTGTTCTTCCACAAAATTCTTTAGTGACCTTATTTGGTCTTTCTTAGTATATGTACCTGATTTAATTTCGATTGGAATAAGCCCGAATCTTCCTTCTAGAATTAGATCAACCTCTGCTTGATGATGAGTTCGATAAAAATACTCTTTGTGTTTAAAGAGTTCAATATCAAGATTTTTGATAATTTGTTCTGTAACAAAACTCTCCCAAATTCTCCCAAACTGTGGGTGTGAGAGTAGGTCATCTTTCGTGTTGATATTTAAAAGATAGTTACTAATAATAGTATCTCTTAAGTGTCCTTTAGGTGTTTTGACTAAACGTTTTGTTGAGTTTTCTGTGTAGCATAATAATTTTCGCCATAAAAATGTCCCCTCTGCTATTTCCATGTATCTTTTGACTGTAGGCTGAGATACATCAAGTGATCGTGCGAAATTTGATGCATTAATTAATTCCCCTGAACTAAACGCCAGCATTTTTATGAATCTTCGGTATGCGTCTAATTTCAATTCTGGAAACAGTGATCTGATATCTCTTTCGATATAGGTTTCAAAATATGATTCTATCCAAACATCATAAGCTTTTAAATTTCCACTCTTTAAAAAAGGTTCTGGGTAAAGTCCAGTTAAAGCTAGCTTAAAAAGATCATCATTTTCATAATTATTAGTTAAGTTTGTAAACTCCTTTGGTTTAAATAGGAACTCATAAAATTTTGATTTGGGTTTTTCTAATGCTTCATTCCAGCTAAGTGGGGGGATTTCATAAATTGCAATTCTGCCAGCGAGTGATTCACTTATATTTTTTAGAAGTTGTGGAGAACTTGAACCACTTATAATATATTTCCCCATATGTTCTCGGTCTTGGTCTATAGCTACTCTTAAAGCTGGAAATAACTCTGGACAAAGTTGTGCTTCATCGATAACTACTTGTTCTGACTTGTATGTCTCTAGGAAAAAATCAGGATCATTTTTTATTCGCTCTAGATTATCACGTCTTTCTAAGTCAAAAAACTTAGCATCTGGTGCAATTTTCTGTAACAAAGTGGATTTTCCTACTTGTCTTGCTCCTAAAAGCGCTATACACGGAAAATCTTTTGACAATTGAGTTAATGAATCTTCTGCTTCTCTTTTAATATAATTCTTAATGCTCACATTTACATTTTATCACTACCGTGATATTTAAATGCTAGGCATTGGTATTTCGCGGTAGTTCCACCTCTCAAGTCTAGTGAACTCTCTATAAATGGCTGCTACCTAATATTTCTTCTACTTTTAAATAGGGAATATCTGTAGCTGAAAATATGCGATAATAAATTGACTGGCTTGGGTTAATGGTAAGTGTATCAATTAAAGAGCTAGTGTAAAAAGGTGTATCCTCTCTAAAAAAATTACGTGGGAAGTTATTGTTTAAGAATATAATCAACTTACCATCATTTCTTATTAATTGATCAAAGTACTTACTTTGACAATCACTGCAGGGTAATAATTTTTCTGCTGCATATACTCCAAACTGCTTTTCTCTTCTATAAAGGAATAAGTACTTTAAATTATTTATATTTTGATTATCGTGTTTATAGGCTGACTGAACAGCTATTTTTTCTGCACAGTTTCTATGCTTGATACTACCCATTAACGCTTTACTAGGTGGATCAATATTTGCCCCTGAATGGATTGTGTACTTTTTATTCTTTGGTGTTTCCTTTTGTATTTTTAGCTGATCACTAAAAAATGACATAGAATTTGCCATAAACCAATTCATTGGATCGCGTTGGAAATCTGAGTTAAAAGTAAATGGCTGTTTAGCTTCTTCTTCAAAAACGGCAACGGCACTATATGCAGCGTTTGATATAGGACATTGTGAGTCTTTATTTTTATCAATTATTGCATTGTAAATATTTTTTAAGCCCTGAGGATTAACACGGGTACTTTGATGCCAGAATTCATTAATAAATGGACTGCTTAAAGATTCAAGTAATTTGTAAACTGAACTCGATTGCTCTAATGCGTAGAGCTTATTTGTTTTTTTTAGCTGGTTACCTGTGTTTACAAGCATTGGATCTTTATTATTCATTCTTTTACTTAAGAACTAGTTAAGAAATGCTCTTAATTCTTCTTAATTTTCGCTCTGGGGCTATATAAAGTAGGTTTTTTAGGGGAGTTGATAGGTTTGTTTGGGGAATTTTGAAGAAATTTTTGCTACTGTTATGATTTTTGTAATGGGTGTCTTACTTGTTTTTATGCTTAACTATCTTTTGAAAGATGCTAAATTTAAGTCTTGTAAATCTAGTTCAGTTGAAACCTTTAGATGGTTTATTATCTAGTTATTAAATTTTCACTTTATCTAGAGTCGATTTGAATATATCTTCAAACCCCTGATGTTCATCCTGATCATCACTCTCAGTTACTATTAAATCATAGTCTAAATTAGATCTCTCAGGGTTTACATGATCTAGCCCTAGACTTATTGCTGAAATTCTCAAAGCGTCTTCAATATATTCTTTTAGCTTCTCTAGTATGGACTCATACTGATTAGGATCAGCTAAAAGCCTTTCAAAGAATTTTTGAAACCTAACTTTTCTTTGTAAATGATCTTTAGCACTAAGGCTTGGATTCATGCCATATCTTGCGACATCAGCCTCAATCTCTTGAAAAGTTTTTTCAACTTGTTGGTCAGCTTTAAATTCATTAATGTCATCCATGCTACCACCCTGGTGAATATTTTCTTTATTAAGTTGATCCCAGTTTCTTCTTAATTCGGAAGCAAGATTTTCCTGCTGTGAGCTTAAGTTTGTGGTAGTTGCAGAATTTGAATTCTCACAAATTCTTTCATTATCTATGCAATCTAAAATATAAGTGGGTATTGCAGCTCTTGCACCGGCTGGATTTTGGAAATTAAAGTTTTGTAAAACCTCTTGATAAAATCCAATTGCTTCATTAAAAATTTTTGTTTCTTCAGTTAGTAATTTTCTTTGTTCTTTCAGTGACAATGCAGCCCAATTTGTAGAGTTATGATTCGTGGTATATGAATTAACCAGTCTTGCAAAGTCTTTCTCGATCGTTTCTAATCTCTCTTTAGTGGTATCTATATTCGCCCCATTATCATGGGTAACGCCTGCTGTAAGTGGACTTACTGTAAGTGATTGTATGCTACTTTGCATATCAGCTAGTAGACTAGTGAAAGTCGCTATGTTATTTACTGGAACTGTAAATAAATTATCCCTATATTCAGTTAATTTTACTTGCCTCATCTTTTCAAAGATATCTTGTTTTTCTTGCACTAAAACACTGTCTAGTTCATTATCTTCAGACATATGTTCTAGTGCTATCTGAGCGAAAAGAAAAATTCCATTTTGGAAGTCTATGCCGTTTTCTTCGTATGAAAATTTATATTCATCGATAGAGTTTACTAATAGATTTCTGAAAGAGAATTCAGGGTTTGCTAAAAGTCCATTAGAGTTAATATGAAACAAGCTTTTATTAACGTCATCTGATTCTTTTATTAATTGATTAATTTGACTTTCAGTATCAATATCAGCGTATGCAGTATCTGCTTTAGTTTTCACCTTGAGAAGATTATCTCTGATTTCTGTAGCGTTATTTCCTAGATCTTCATAGCAAAATGTAATTGAAGATTCTAAGTCATCAGGATTAGTTACGATATTACCTAGGGAGATGTTTATCACAGATGCGATTTGATTAATGCTACTAACTGGTAAGTTACCATTAAGTGAGCCACTTGCGTCAACTAAATACTTAAGTGGGATTGAGATTTTATCTCCTTTATTTATGTAATCTTCTCCTTTCCTAATGGCTTCATTTAATGCAGGGATTGGTTTACTTACAAGATCGCTTACAGCTTTAATCTTTTTCTTTTCTCTAATATCTTTTTTTACTTCTTTTTGGTAATCATCTAAGTGTTTTAAATACTTCTCTACAGCAACTTTATGATTATCACCTATTTCTCGCTCAAAAGGCTCTCTATTAGGTCCATTTGTGTTTCCAAGTGGAAAGAGAACATCTTTTATCAAACTTAGTCTTAATTTCTTTAATTCACTTTCTCTATCCTTAGGGTTAGTTAACGCAAGGATTTGATCTATGGTTAAAACATTTTGAAAGTCAAATTCTGCAGTTGATGATGGATTATCTATAATGTCAAATTCCTTTGACACTGTCATCTTGAAAATTTTTCTTTGAATATCTAAAACTTCATATCTTATTTTTTGTTGATCTTTATCTGTCCATTCAAGGTCATCATAGATTTTCGCATCGGCAAATCTGAGAGTGGTTCTCATGTCTTTTGAAACCTTCTCGGTTAGTTCAGATGCAAGTTTGTCGTTACCAAGCAGATTTTTTATTTGTACATAAAACGCTCCAGTGAATTCATATTCACCAGTATCTTCTTTAGTGATAGCTTTGATTGTTTTTAGATCACCTGTATTTTCTATAGAATCTATTAAGCTGCTGATAGTTCTTAACTTCTCTAAATCCCTAGAGTCTTTTCCCACTTCAGAGTACTGACTGTTATCAAATATAAGTCTTTCTAAGTCCTGCTTCCTAGACTGCTCTCTCGGTGATAAGCTAGCAACTCCTCTTCTATTTGCCATTAGATTTTTATCTAAATTTCTTTTTATCAGCTTTTGAGCTTTTTGTTGAATCTCAATTAAAACTTCATTGTCATCATCTATATCGATTGCTGGAATTTGCGGAGTTCTTTCACCTAAAGTTACGATTAGTTCACAGAGCTTCTCTTGTGATTTTCTAAACTCAGGATTACCGGCATTGGTGTTTAATAGTTTACTTTCTGGATTTAGAATCATAAAGTCTAGTAATTTATTTAATTGATCTAACTCCCCTCCATCTTTGTTTGAAAGGACATCTAGTGGGTTCGGGTATATTTTATTCGGACTATGTGGTCCTAGTGAAGCTTCATTAGGGTTTTTAAAAGAAAACCTTTCTTCTTTATCTTCTGGTTGACCTGTCGTGCTCTCGTATTTCACTTTGCCTTCGCAGAGTTTTGAGTGCATGTTACTTATAAAGTCTCTTTGTTGATTAAGTAATTTAATTTTAGGACTATTACCTATAGGCATAATCTGATTTGCACTATTTGCTGGTGCTCGAGAGACTCGAGGTAATTTTCTTTCAGCTAGTAGTAATTCTCCAAGCATATACTTATCTACTAATATAAGGTAAATTGTTTTAACTATTTGATAATAAAAAGCCTGCTAAATTTAGCAGGCTTTTTAGGTTTGATGATTAGGTTGAGAGATTTTAAGCGTTCTTTAAACCTTTACGTGAGGCTAAAGAATCTTTTAAAGCATCGAAGAAAAGACCTTGGAAGCCAGATGGAATCTCACCTTCTAGTTCTTCATTTTTTGCAAAGATTTCTTTAACAGAATCAGCAGTTAATCCAGTACTTTGCATAAGCTCTTGGAAGCCACCTACTAATGCTGTTACTGCCTTATCTTTCCATTCATCATTTAATGAATCAAGACTAGAAATGCTAACTGCACTTTTAATCTTGTCTATGCTTGATTGAGCACTTTTATCTGCTTCAGGAATATCAAATGCAAAATCAGCATCGGAAACAGTTTTTGTGAAGTTCTCATAATCATTTGCTGATGCTGTTCCACCATTTTCAAATTTCGTTATATTGACGGCATTTGTACCGAGGATATCGTTATTTAATGTTGTCGTTATACCATTTGCATCGTTAACTCTTTCCTTGAATTCTAGAGAAAGACCATGTGATAACTCTACCAATTTCGCTTTTAATAAGTTAAATCTAGCTTCTTTAACTTTTAAGTTGTTTTGGTTGTTTGAGTCCTTATAGGTTTCTGCTTGAAGTAAACCATTATCACCTTTTTCTAAATTTAAGAATGTCGTAATAGATTGACTCTGACCACGATATTTTTCTAATGATTGAGTTATATCTTTAACGATATCGTCAACATCAGCGATTGATTTACCTCTAAAAGCTGAACCTGTCAGGTTAATAATAGAGTTACCACCTGTATTATTAGTATTTACCAACTTATCACTTTCAGAGATGATTTTAGCTTGGTTTTCAAATTGATTTGCTTTTAATCTAGAGCCAGCTAAATTTGCTTCATTTACCAAATCATCAAAAGCTGAAGATTTAAGTAGCTGATTTGCAATTTTCGTATCAATCATCAAGTCACCATTTTCACGGTCAATAAGTGATTGGCTTACTACAGCTTTAGACGTGTTAGCAATTTTCAAATGCTTAGAAGCAAACTTTTGAATATTTGTGAAGAATTTCTTCTTAATGCTAGTTAAAGCTTCTGAAACTTGCTCTAATGCACTAGTAGCTTCTGGAATAATTTTCTCAGTTAGCTGTTTAACATCAGAGATATCTGTAGAATCTTTAGGATCAAAACTAATCTCTTGTGTATCTAAGCCAGCTTTTTGAACTGCTTGTAAAATACTGTCAATCTCTTGATCGTTGTATGTTGTCGTATCAGTGAAGTCAGTATAACCATTGGATCTGTTCTGAAGAAGTCCTTCTAAATCAGCAATGAAAGGAGGTGCACCATCGACGACAGCATTAAGGAAGTCCGCATTCTTACTAAGATCTGACTGAGCCTTAGTTACGATATCGTCTAATTGAGTTAATGCAATTATTCCTTGGTATGTTGTCTTAAATGTCTTAGGGTCACCATTTGGTTGTTTATAAGTGAAATTAAACTCAATTGGATTACCCGTTTTATCAACTAGTTGGTTATTTGCAAGTTGCGCGCCATTCGTAGGAGAAAGTGCACCTTGTCCATTAAGTTCTAGGTAACTACTAACACCAGTTAAACTAGCAGAACCAATACTTTGGAAGTTGAATTTGAGATCAGGGCTAGCTGCTAGGATTTGCTGTTTTACTGAACTTTCAACCATACTAACTGCACGACTAATACTAATTGCATTAACATTATTGCTGTTAGGAATCAATGTTTGTAAATTTCGCATATCAGCATCTGAAATAGTGCTACCTTCTGCTCTACTTGCTAAGGAAGTCGTTATATTAGTATTAGTTGCAGAAAATAAAGTATCTTTAGCGTTTGTTATTTTGTTGTCTTTATCAAGTAATCCTTGAATAGCATCTAACCTATTATTAACAGCTTTATTTAAGAATTTTCTTGCTAGTAGCTTACCGTCTTGTCCAGTGTTACCGATAACTGAAAGAGGGATCATCTTAGAAACGACTCCTCCACTAGGATCAAAGCTATTTAATCTAACATCTAGTTCTTTTAAGGTATCTACGAAGGCGTTTACTTTCGCTCTTTTACTACTTATGTCTCTAATATTAGAGAAGTATGAGTCATTACCCTCAAAAGCTAATTTAGTGTTTTGCTCAATACCATTTGGTCTAACCATTTTCATTAATGATTGGATTCCTTTTCCGACACTAGCGATTAAGCCTGTTTTGCTCAGACCAAGGTTGTATGTACTACTTATTGTTTCAAAATCACTAGGAAGTGTATTGTTTATTTCATCAGTAGTAGCCTTCACTACCATTTTCTGTGAGTCTTGATCTGCTTTTTTAATATAGACTTTTTGGAACCTGTCTAAATTGTTTCTAAGAGCGTTATTCTTTGATAAAAGATTCATTTGGTCTCTATTTAAAGGACCGAATGCAATTTTATTAAGAACACCATTTGCTCTTGAGATAAGGGCGTTAGAGATAGGGTTCTTCCCTAATTTTTTAAACATTCTGCCCCATAAGTTATTAGAAGAAGCTGCTTTTATCGAAGTTGATCCATCTTCTCCTTCTTTTATTTTTAATGATTTTGCACCGATGTCGTTAAAGTCAACAGCGCCCATTAAATTAAGAGCACCCATCATTTCATCTTCATCGCTTTTAGCATTAAGCATAGCAATTACACTTTTTACTTCTTTTGTATCTAGGGCTGGGTTATCGAAGTAACCAGGATAAACTGCTTTTAAGTAAGAAGTTGCTTGTTTTTTTACAGAATCAATTAATGGATCTTTTTCTGGGTTTTTTACTTCCCACATAGCAAGAGCTATCGTATTAATTTTAGTCGCTAACTCATTCTCTTCTTTACTTTTAGGGTTTAAGATTGTGGCTTTTACACCAGATTTTTGATCGCCAACGTAATTAATACTGTCTGTAAATAAAGTTCTAACATCTCTGATGGCATCTTCGTCATCTGCTAGAACCTGGATATTCGTTGATAAGAAACCATCTTCGTTTTCATCTGTTTTGAAGATATTCTTATCTTCAATTCTTGCGACAGTTTCTTGGAGCTTTTCAGTTACTGCTTCTGTTTGCTCTTCGGTATAGTTTTTCTGTTTATTATCCCAATAATTACCACTAGTATGAATTCCAGTCGGCTGACTCTCTTTAGCAGCATTGGTGTGTCTTTCTCTGATTTCAGCTAAGCTATTACCTGTTGCACCGTTTATTTCTGTACCCATTTCATCATTTCCTTTTAAATTGAGTTTAATTATCTCTAGCTTTACAAAGATTTACTCTTTCGTAAGTTGATAATTGAATCTTAAAAATTAGATTGACTCAATTTACTTCAAAAATTATAGCAATACTAAATCGGATATGTCAATATATTATTAAAGAAAAATAAAAAATATTTCAAATGTTAATAAAAATATAGGAATATTGGGAACTTTTTATCAAATAAAAATAAAAAAGAACTATATAGTATTACAGATTTCTAGATATGTAGAGATGGTAAGAAAAATATGTCACTAGAATTTTTAACAAAATATGACGTTACATCAGCTAATGAAGAATTAGCAAAAAGAAAACAACGTATAAATAGAAGTCCAGGTGGCTATAATGATCAAATCCCTGGGCCTCGATCTAAGGATGCTCAAGCTAGAAAAGAACTTTACAATAATAAAATTCAAGAACATAAAGATGTAATTAATGATTTTAGGCAATCCTATGTAAAAGCTCAAAATGCTGCTTCTTTATTAAGAGCAAAAGATATAGTGGTTAATAACCCTGATAAATCAGGTAAAGAATTACTTGCAGAGTTAAATCAATTCCCTGGAATAGTAGAAGCGTTAAATGGAAGCTTCGGTGAGCTTAGTGAAAATAATATAGAAGCAATTAGAACTGAACTAAGTAATGAAGAATACGGTAAAGGGTTCGGCATAGAAGTTTATGAAAATGATAATGCAAAACAAGAAGGTAATTTATTAGAAAGAGCAGTTGCCATAGACAAAAAGACGAAAGTTGCTATGGAGAAATTTTTAAAATACTTAGATTCTAAGGATGATGACCTTAATGAGACGAATCTTGATTTATGGTTAACTAATAGAGATTTAAAGAAAGAGAGTTTTGATGTTTTTTCAATCTTAGAACTTCTGACTGAAGGTAGTGCTGCGAAGACTGATACTCTTTTCTCTGAAGTTCAGACTAAAGCTGTAGATCTGTTAAATAAAGCTACAGATAGAAATAGAACTTTAAATGGTTCTAAAGCTTTCGATGCTGATGAAAGGTATATAAAAGAATCTGATCCAGAAATGGCTTACGTTGAAGCTTTTGTTCATGCAAGATCAGATGCTGAAGCTTTAGATAATTTAACGAAGTTAGTAGAAGCGAAAGATAGATCTTCTAGTAGAGGAGGTAAAACTGGTTTCCATATAGTTTCTTCTAAAAAGTTTTATGCAGATTTAGTGAAAGCTTTCGGTGGTAATCAGCTAGGTGAAGCAAGAGCCTTACAGTTTCAAGAAAAACTGATGAAGCTAACTAATAATTTTATTGAAGGTTCTAAAGCTGATAAAAGTGATTCTAATAGTAGTGAACTTAATCATAAAGAAAAATCTTTACTGAAATCAGGTGCCTCTGGAGCTTATAAAAAATTAATAGCAGCGCAAGTAAAGCAGTATAAACAATATAGTGAAAATACCACTAGGTTAGAGTTAGAAACTAGTTTGCGAAATTTAAATTTATCGACTACCCAGCAAGCAGATGTCGTTACTACATTTAACAGTCTTTTAGATATAGTTTCTAACGACCGTGATGGCCTTGTAGCTAAGCATTTAGAGGGAAGTAGTAGTGATACTCAGACTCTCGTGCAAAATTACTTAGAAGAAGTGAAGTTTTATAAAGCAAAAATCGCTGCTTTAGATCCAGGTACAGATGAGTATAAAAACATGAATGAAGCTTATGACATGATGGAAGTTGCTTTAAATGACGCTCTTTCACATGAATACGGGCAGCTTGGTGATAATTTAAGAAATATTATAGGTACGACTATCGGCAAGCATATAATTAAAGATCCTGAGCATGATTCTTATAATATCGCTGATCAAACTTTAGACCCTATCTTTAGAGAAGTTATAAATGGTGAGATTCTAAAAGTTGCTAATGACAGAGGAATTACGATAGGAGCTGTTAACAGGGCAAAGCATGAAAGATTAGAGAAATTTATTGATAATTTAAAAGCTAGATTAAGCGTAGAAACAGATCCTGGTAGGCAAGTTAGAATGCAGAATCAATTAAGTAAACAAAATGAAATTTATGCTGCACAGAAAACTATACTCGATTTACAAGAAGCTCAAGGCTCTAAAGATTATGATGCTCTCAGGAAAGAGCATAGTACTTTATTTGATAAAATTAAGCAGTCACTTAGTGAAATTTTAGAGTCTGTCTATTCAAATACCGGTTTTATGTTCGATGGTCACACTAATCAGACGCAAGTATTTATAAATAAAAATAATTCAGATCGCTTAAATAAGCTTAGGGATGGTAATAATAAAACAGCTTTAGACGAGCTAGTTATCTCAGCTTATGAAGGTATTAATTCTAATAGAAGTCAGATTAATTGATTATTAATTTGTCAAAGAAATTAATGTATTTACTTTGTATGTGGTAAGGAGTAAATACATTGATAAGCCCTTCCATTACAGCTGCAGCTACGTTGAGTAGAATAAAAGGTCTATTTAATATGGAAAGACCGCATCCTCTTCGTCGTCTTAATAAAGCTGGTCGTCGAGTCTTTTCTGATATCGGCAGAAATATTAAAGATAAAGTAAACGAAAGAAATATGCAGTATCAAAGAGACATGAGCCTTGATGCTGATACTACGAAGCCTAATGAAGCAGCTGGTGTTTTAGATGATTTGCCAGCAAAGCCTGAAGAATTAACAGTGATTGATATAGAGTCAATTTTATTTGACTTGACTCCTAGTAGGGGGAAGGATAATAACTCTTTTAATCATCAAGCACAAATTTTACTTCATGAAAATAGAGAAGATGCGATTATTATACTTGCTCATCTTGCAGCGCCAAAGAATTTTAGTTCTTTAGATAATGAAGATAAGGAGCGAGCTGAAGCTGCAAGAGATGTTCTTAAAGCATTAGTTGAAAACTCTAAGCTGTATCCAGCGAATAAAAGACTTTTTGGGATTATAGACTTGAACAACAATGCTATGCGTAATGAGGAGATTTATGATTACGCTCCAGATGAGATTTTGGGTGCAGATCCTAATTCTGTAGAGTATTTTGAAAGGATTCATGAATTCGTTGATAAACGTGTAAGAGACGATATCCGTTATTTCGATGATTTTGCAAAAAATACTGAGAAGCAGTTTAAAAGAGTTGAAAAGCAATTGAACTCTAATTATTATGCTAAAAATGGTTTCTTTGGAAAAGGAGTTAAAGCTAATCACGCAGGTGGTTTAGGTACAGTCGTTGCAGATGAAATGAGATTTTCTTTAGGAAGAATCTTTACTGACCATAGTTTCCGTAAAGGGCTTGAATCACAACCTGGCGGGCAAGAAGTTTTATCAAAAATATTCAAAAAAATTGGTACAGGTTTAGCGCAGAATGTTCCAGTAGAAGGCTTAAGAAGTATACACTATACAGCTTTTATAAAGAAAGCTCAGAAGTTGCTTGAAACTGCAGCTAGTGATCCTAGTTTTGATACTGCTAGGCAAGATTTAATAGATTCAGTTAGAGATAACGCTGAAGCAATCCAGAAACTTGAACTAGATGTTCTGGAAGCAAGACAAACATATCGTGAAAATAAAACAGATCTTAACTATAATACGCTTCAAGAGCTTATAGATAATTTAGAAGCTACAAAAAGAGAAATAAATGGTTTTTATAATTCTTTTAATGAAGGTTTAGTAGCTTTCGGTGATGATATTAACGTTAAAGAGCTGTTTTATGAAAAACTCTTCGGTGAGTCTGATAACCCAGATGATAGGCAGAAAGCTTTATCTAAATTTCTAGGTATTGATAAAATTCATACTGAACTTTCAGTTATCCAGCCAGCTGAGGTGAAAGCTAATACTCCGCTTACTGGTATCGGTCAGATGAAAGGTTTTGCTTTAACTGGTGCAAGAAACGACTACCAAAAAGCAAAAACTAAAGCAACTGAAGCAAAGCAAACATATGATAATTTGATATCTTCAGCGAACCAGCAAGAATATCTGAGAAATATTAATAGTAGTATAAGTGCTGGAAGTCCAGTGATTTTAGCTGGAAACAATATCATCGAGCAGAACTATAATGCATTGGTTTCTGAGAAAGTGACTCAGTTAAATGAAATTACAACATTTACTCATGCTCCTAGTCCAAGTGGTAACACTCCTGTCATTAATAGCATAGATTTAAATACTATAGATGGAATTAATGAAGCGGTAGTTAAGATTGAAAAACATATACGTGAATATGAAAATGATCCAGATGAAAACAGTAGAGCAGCTAATGGTGATAATTTAGAGAGGTATCGAAAGCTAAAGTCAACTCTTGTCGCTTACTCTAATTGGGATGAGATAACTGGATTGCGTTTGCAAATATCAGGTTCTCAGGCAGCACTTGCTGAGTTTCAATTACAAAAAGATGGGCAAAGTCAAGTACATCGAGCAAGAGATGCGTATGAAACTAGTCAAGCAGAGCTTGAGCAATATGAAGATTACAACTTTGTTCAATCCAAGTTAAAAGAGCATGCTGATAAATACTTTAATGGTGATCCAGATTTAGGATTGACTGGGTTTAACTTACAGATTGGGAAGTTTGTTATCGCGATGGAGCCAAGTCAAGAACAATTTGATAATCTACAGTTTGACTTAGAAACTATTGCTGATAACCAATACACCGCAGCAGGAGATTTTCTCGATAATATTTCAGAGGTTATTATTAAATTTATTAACCAATTCATTCTAAATATGTTTGGAAGTGGTAGTCAAGAAGCTTAATTTAAGGAGAAATTAATGGCAAATTTGAATTTCATTCAAGATACTGTTAAAAGAGTAGATGAGCAAAAGAAAAAAGAAAGAAGATATAAGATGGCTATGTATTTTCTAAGAAATCATGATAAAGGCTCAGAATGGTTAATTAAAGAGAACTTAAAGCTATTATATTTTTATAAAGATTTTGACTTTGTTCTCGAAGCTGTTAAGAATTTACAAGAAAAAGTTAAAAGTGATTATCTATCAAAATATATTGAACAGTTCTTAGATGGAACTTTAGATGTAAATGACATTATTAAATCACAAGAGAAAATGGCAAAGCAAAAGGAAATGAAAAATAACTTTAGATCACGTTTGCAAAGTCAGGAAAGTGAAAATGATGTCGCCAATGATATGATTAATCTTAAAAATTTCTGTCAAAAACAAGTTCATTAAAACATTGTATATACAGGTGAATGCACCATTTGGTTAAAATATGTTCCAAGGACTTATAGCAAGTATATCGACCTATACCCCGAAAAATAATATAGCCGGTATTAATACTTCTGATCGTGAAGAGGCTTATGAGTCTGCACAGAGAAGAAAAAGAACTCCAGAAAATTCTTGGGATCAGTTAGGTTTAAGTCTTGATAATGAATTAGTTTATAAAGGTGAAGAAACTTTTGAAGAATTAATAAAGAAATCTGGCGATAGAATCGTTAATGATGCTAGCGCTATGTTTAGGCTTATAGGTGTCGCGATTTCTAAACATACAGATGCTCACCGAGATGAAGCTAAGCGTGCTATCCAAGACGTACTTTATGCTAAGCAGAATCAACCACTTGATAGAACAATCGCTCTTTTAGCAAAGGGGGTTGAAAACCATTCTCGTGAGAATCAACTTTCGGTAGCTTTTGATTTAATTGAAAGTTTAAACTTAAATAGTTTTTCTGTTGATAGTGCAAGGATTGAGCTTAAAACAAGGCTAGAGTTAAATGGTCCTGTCGGTGAAGCATTCCTTGCTTATGGTAACCAATTAATCAATTATGCTCTTGGTGGAGATGGTAAGGAATTAAAAGAAGATGGAGAAGGTTTTACAACCAAATTTGAAGAGGTTCAAGGCTTACTTAAGGCAAATCCACAGCTAGCTGCAAAAGCAGCTAGAGTATACTCACAGACAGCAGATAAAATTTTCAATGAAAGTCCTCACAGCAATCCAAGTAATTCATATAATGGTATTTTTGAAACTAGCTTGAAAAAAGCTTTAAGCTATCCTATTGGTCACCCTGAATATAATTCAGGTGTTCAGTCTTTCCAAGACACTGTTAAAGATCATGTCGAGAGAAGTACAAGATCTCAAGTGGAAATTAATCAACTTCAAGAATTAAAAGCAGATATTAAAAGGCTAAGCCCTTCTTTGAAGTCTCAGGCAAGCATTAAGAAAATTCAAGATAAAATAAACATTCTTCAGCAAAGTCTGCAGGAAGATACTAATAATTTTAATGAAGCAGTTGACCATTTAGGTTTTAGTTTAGCGAAAGCAACCTTAATCACAAATAATCCAAATGCTACTGGTTTAGAAAGACTATTCGTAGAGGCACTGGTTAATGAAACTAATGGTAATACGATAATGAAAAGCTTACTCTCTGATGAGCAATTAGAAAATAGTGTCGAAGCGATAAAGGGTAACTCTGGAACAAGTGGTCTTGAACAAAGTATCGTTACTATCAGTTCTGAGCTGCAAACAGAAATTAATACTTTAAATACTGATCTTGCAAGTCAAGAAGCCAGTTTTAACTCGGCATTCTTGATTGATGATCCTGTTGGAGTTAATAGACAAGCTAAGGCAAGAGATTTGCTTGATGGTATTGAGCTTGCTGAAGGGGAAAGAGCTGAAGCGTTAAGAACGGAATTAAGAACACGAGTGCAGGATGTTAATGCTAATTACAGTGACTCTGAATTCAAATTACTTCTCTATGATTTTCTATTAAATCAAAGAGAACTCGGCGTGAAGTCTATGATCCATAATGAAAACCTGGATTCTGTAAATCCTTATATCTTAAAAGATCAAAGTCTTGCTGAATTAGAAGAATTAAGAGATTTAAATAAAAGTATTATAGAAATTTCTAAGCAAAGAGATGATTTGAATAGCTATGATACTGAGTCACAGCAAACAGAATTACGTCAAAATATTAGAAATGAATTTTTATCAGTAGCAAGTCTTAAGTTTACTCAGGTACTAGGTTCATTCGTTTCTGATCAAAATGCAGATTTAGTAGTAGATGTAGTCCAAGAATATGGCGATAAGTTAGTTAATAGACTTGAAACTGCTGATTCTGATGCCACTATCTCAGGTAATTCAGTACTTAGTTCTGGAGAGGCATCTAGCCAGTCTCTTTTAGTGGCTATAAAAAGATTTTTGAAAATAATATCAGATGTTTTTGATTCTAAGGGTTAATAAGGAGTAAAATAATATGAATACAGATCAACAGCTTGCAATGTTAAGACAGAAAAAAGATATTGAAGAAGGTACAAGGACGCTAGAAAGAGAAAGTTCAGCTAGATACGTATTAAAAAGATTATCAGAAGAAACGAATAAGTATCTTTTAACTAGGTTAGTTAAATATTGTTTCTTTATTTTAGATTTAAGCTTTGTCAGAGAAGGTTTGATAGATATCTATAGAACGACTAAGCTTGATTATTTAAAAGAAATGATCAGAGATTTACATGACGGTAAAATTGATGCTTCAGATATATCTGAAGAAATTGACTTCTGGGATAATGCTGATAGAGTTCATCAAGAAGCACGAGAAGAAGCTCAAAGGGAATTTGAAATAGAGTTAGGGCTAAATGATGAGTTGATTAATCTTGATTCTCGTACTCATTTAAATAAAATTTATTATAGTTAAGTTTTATAGAATATATTTTGTAAAGGAAGTTAAGTAAAGATTTAAGGTAAAAGCTTTAATATCTCTTTTGCTTGTTCGGGGTCTGTTATATATTCTGATTTGAATTTTTTTCCTGTTGTAGTGTTACTAACCCTTACAGGAGTTACGCGAAACTCCTGTAAAAGTGGAGTTTATGACTCCAGTGCCATAAAATTATTTCTGGTTGGTTAGAATCTATGGTAATGATGTCCTTTTCTTGAGCGTTTTTAGTATCATTTGTGAATAATTCTGGATGGTGTGAAATTAATTCATTGATGATTTTTTGCTCTAAATCAGTATGTGGTGAAAGGGTTTGAGCAATTCTTTTGGTGTTTTCTACCTGATTATCTGTGAATAAGTGACTGTATAGTTCCTTAAATTCACTATTTATGCGGCTTCAAGTTCTGGTGCTAGGGAGTAGCTATTTTACTCAGAAGGTCATCTGATAGACTACTGAACGGTATATATTGACCATCATTAGAAACTAAAAAACCTGGTTGATCTTTCGTTACTTTATATTGGAACTTACCATTAACTTTTTCTTTTGGTATAACTACTACTGCTTTTTCAAACTCTGAATTAGCAAGGTAGATGACATCTGCTACTGTTTTCTTTTGTGTTTCATTATTCTGTATTCTAACTGAAAGAACATTTAGTTTGTCAGTTCCTGCTCTTCGAACACCATTAGAATCTTTACCGACTATACTTAATTTCTTAGTGTTTGAATTCTGTAAGAATAAGTCTATTGCAGTATTTGCAACTTCAGATGTTCCTGGAGTGGGTCCGTCAGAATCTCTTTTGAAGTTATCAATAAAATTAGATATCTCTGTAGTATCACCTTGTACAAATTCTTGTTTTAAGTCAGAAGTAGGACTCTTTGTCGTTTTAGGACTTCCATTTTCTACAATCTTGACTTTATAAGGTGGGGTACTGTCTCCAGTGTTGACCATGTCAACCTCAATTGATGCCACTTCTGGACCGAATTTTAAACTAGGTAAAAGATCTACTTCTTGCCCAAAGCCGATACTTACATGTTTTGAGTGTTTAATGTCTTTACCTTGTGAGTCTTTAATACGGTTACCATTTTTATCTTTTAGGTAAACATTAATAGTTCCTCTGAAAGCCGCTTGGTCACTTCTACCACCACCAGCAAAAGAACTAAATTTGATTTTGAAATTTTTATCAGCATCTCCTCCAGAGCGAAAATCACTCACATTGTAGTTTAATTTATACCTAGTTCCGTAATTACCGAAATTCTCATGTCTATTTGAAGAATATCCATAACTAGCGAGATCTGCATACTTAGTTTCACCACCTTCTTCATAGGTAACAGCTTCTCCATTTTGATTTCTATCACTATTCAATTCTGAAATTGCTATTTCTGATTCTGCTAGTACATCCCCTTTTTTAGTAGAGTCTCCTATGACTATATTGTCGTTGATATTGTACTCAGATCCAACATATAAACCAGTTGCTCTTCCAACCTCATTCTTTTCATATTTTTGGTAGTGCCTTCTATTAACAAACTTCTTGCTATCTAACTGGGCTTGGACAGCAGCTTCAAAAGAACCATTATGAGCATTAAGCTCTGCTTGAGTTACTACTGCACCGATAAGTTTAGTTGAGCCTTTAATCTCACCATTTATATTTAAATTTACAGCTTCATTTCCATTCGTTCTTGCTGCGGTTATTAATTTTAATGATCCTTTTTTATCTGAAGGATTATTGTCTTTAGGGACAGTAATATTTTTTTTAACTCTGCTATCTATTTTCCCAGATAAAACTTCTAAACCGGCACCGTCACCTGGACCAATTGTCTTTTCACCTTTAGTAAGATTGTCATGTACCCCTCTATATTTACCTCTAGCAAAGCTTGACTCACTATTCGTTGCAATACCAGCCGTTTCTATATCTATCTTTGTTTCAGTATTTGAGTTGTTTTGAGCTAGATATACTACATATGAAGGTTGCCCAGTTCTAACTATATGGTGTCCTGAGATTTGAAATTTTTCATTTCTTAATTCATAGTTAGGCATCTTCACAGTATCTCGTTTTTTTGTAATTCGGTTTGTAAAGGAACCTTCATGACCTGTAGTAGAGAATATAATGCCTGAGTTATAAACATTTTCTGGAGCATTTGTGTGGAAAACTTTTATATCATTCATGCCTTCTTCTTTCTTGTAAGATTCAAATAGCTGGTCAGTGCTTAGGCTAGGATTTTCTAAGACTAAATTTTTAGAAAGAATGGCATACTTTTTAAGAGTATTTTCGTTCCTTTTTTCATAGGTGTGAGTATTTTCAAGATATTTCGCCATCAGTTTTAGGGCTTTTTTGTAATCTTCATTCTTTAAATCTTTAAACTCTTCTCCCATTATTCTGAGTGCTTGATTCATCACTTGTGTTTCATCTTCTTGGCGTCCAAAATAGCTAACATTAATACTTTCTGCAAACTCAACTAATTCATCCTGAATTTCTTTCATATCGGCAATGCTTTTTGACTTAAGAAATTCTGTTAGATTTGATGCTTGTTTTGAGATTCGATCAATTTTTTTATGGCTACCAATCTGTCTATGAATGTCTTCGGTTAGGTTATATAAATAGAACTTGTCTTTAGGACTTAAGTCTTGACCTGTAGGGTCTTTATCAGGCATTTTTCTTAAAAATTCTTCTAGTGGTGGCTTTAGCCTCTCCTCATAAACCTTTGGGTCATGATATGCCTTGTGAAGAGTCGCTTCTTTATAATAATGACCATATAGGTCTGTTCCTAAATCACTATATATTACCCAGTTTAAATCTTTTGCTTTTATACCTAAGTCACTGTGTAATTTCCAGCCAAAAGTCTTAAACCATCTTCTTGTATTATTTAAAGTTCCACCTATGAGTTTAAATGGAGCCCCTAGGAAATCTTTAAAAAAATAGCCCGCTGGTGTTCTAGGTTCTGGTCTTACTATATTTAATTTTTTGAAATTTTTAATGGCATTAGGGTCTTTAAAGAGTTTAGAACCCTGATCTGGATATTCAGGACTTTCGTTCCATACTCTAACCATAATATAACCCTACACATATAAAGTAATTAGTGTGGTTATTTTGACTTTTACTAAAACTATTCGGGATCTATAACATCTACCCTAGGAGCTGGCGTACTATTAGCTGGAGAACTTGTGATAATCTCAACTGTAGATCTACCATTAGGTATCGTAAATGGAATCTTCACTTCCCCACTAGCTTTAGTAAATGTAATGTTGAACTTTCTTACTTTGTTGTTGACTTTAATATGCACTGCTCCATTGAAAATAGTCTGGTTCTCTTTTATCGTGTCATAGTAGCCACCACTAGGTCCTACTCTTAGTTCGAGTTGCTTTTCTTTACCTGTTTCATTATTCACATTAAGTTTGAATTTATATTTAGCATGATAGTCCCCATGATTTCTATCAGCAATATTAAATTGGCGGTAACGTGTAGTGGAAGGCATTTCATTACCATGTTCATCATATTTCCAGAGATATCTCGTATTAGCACCGACTTGAGTAGATTTCGGAAAAGGAGCTATTCCTTCTGCCATAGATTCGATTCCACCTTGATTATCTCTAGCGTCAGAGCCTATTAAAAAGCTTGCAAGATTAGTGCCTTGCTTTTCATGTCTATGTCCGGAGCCTATGCCTGAAACTATATCTTTAGGGTATATGGTGATATCTCTTTCAGCGTGACAGTCACCAGCACGGGTTATCGCAAAGATTTGTCCAAAGCCAGCAGTTCTCCAGTAATTATTTCCAGTGGCATCGAGAGATTCAAAGACATTGCCGAATCTTGGTAGGATGGTCTTATTCTTCTTATATAAATCAAACTGATTCAAAATTGCAGATTCTGACTGTACACTTCTTGGCATGTTTAAAAAACTTGCATGGAAGTCACCATCTGCTTTCCCTCTAATATCTACTATGCCTTGGTCACCTACTATAAAGTCTCTAGAATCCAGGACACGTGATCCTCCTGGAGGAACGATGAGTTTATCTGGAATTTCTCCAAATCTCTTTCCTGGGTTCTCTATTATATAAGCTGCGCTAAAGCCTTCTGAGCCAGATGTTGGCTTAGGATTACTATAAGGGTTTAATTTATTAAATTCTTTAACTGAACTTCTTCCACTGCTAGAAATACCAAGGTGATTATATGGAGTGGAAATGACACCATTCGGACTTCGATAATATTCATTGAATATACCACCCTCTATAATGTTGATTTTTAGTTCACGGTTAGGGTCTGGATTTGTTATAACTATTGCAAAGTTAGAAGCTGGTCCTCGGTTTATATGTGAAGCATGAATTTTAAACTCACCAGGTCTACTACTTTCACTCACAGGAACAGGTCCAGATAGCCCTACATCTATTCTATTTGGTAATTTCTTCCCAATCAAATTACTCGAAGATGGCGATTTGATATCCTGATTTTCAGCAGTGCCTTGAATAAAAGTAGAGTTTACGACTCCTGTGCCATATATTACTTCTGGTTGGTTAGAATCTATGGTAATGATGCGCTTTTCTTGAGCGTTGCAACTGCTAGGCATGACTATTTCCTCTAAAGAGCTAATGAAGTAATCATCAAAAGCCTCATCGTAGCCATTGTCTATTCCTTTAATTTCATTCTCTTTAAATCTAAAAAAGTCTTTTGGTGCCCGTGCAAAGGTCCACCTGTCAGCAAAGAACATTAATTTTGAAAGTCTTAAAAGCTCTGGGTTACGGTCTTTTAAGTACTGAGTTAAAACATCTTTTGAGCTAGTCTTGATAGGGAAGTATTCGTTATAGAAATTATATTCGTCTTTCTCGGCTTTTATTACAGGGTCACTAATTATATTGGTGTCAATTAAGTTATTTGCTAAAACTAAGTAATGAAAGAGTATATGTATCGGTTTCTCTTCAGCAATTTTTTCAGGTTTATCACTAAGTGTAAAAGCCCTAGAGTCTGTAGGGACTATAGAAATAGCATTAGAGTTCTCCGTGCTAAATTCAAAATTTTTAGTTGCGTTAACTATGTATTCTAAGTTGTTTAAAAACTCTCTATCGCCCTTAGTATCATTTGTGAATAGTTCTCGATGGTGTGAAATTAGCTCATGAATGATTTTTTGTTCTAAATCAGTATAGGGTGAAAGGATTTGAGCGATTCTTTCGGTATTTTTTACCTGATTCTCTGTGAATAATGGACTGTATAGTTCCATAAATTCACTGTTTATGCGACTTTGAGTTCTGGTCTTAGGGGGTAGTTATTTTACCCAGAAGGTCATCTGATAGATTATTGAATGGTATATATTGACCATCATTAGAAATTAAAAACCCTGGTTGATCTTTTGTTAAGTTATATTGGAAATTATCATTAACTTTTTCTTTTGGTATAACTACTACTGCTTTTTCAAACTCTGAATTAGCAAGGTAGATGATATCTGCTACTGTTTTCTTTTGTGTTTCATTGTTCTGTATTCTAACTGAAAGAACACTTAGTTTGTCAGCTCCTGCTATTCGAACACCATTAGAATCTTTACCGACTATACTTAATTTATTAGTGTTTGTATTCGTTAAGAATAATTCTGTTGCAGTATTTGCAACTTCAGATGTTTCTGGAGGAGGGCTGTCAGGATCTCTGTTGAAGTTATCAATAAATGAAACAACTTCTTTTGGTCCTCCTTGAACTTGTTCTTGTTTATCACCTCCACCTATGTCTGGGACAAAGTTAGTCACTCCAATTGGTTCAAGCACAGTAAATGTTACTAAGCTAATCGCACCCAATGTACCACCAATTGTGTTTCTTATGTTAAGACCTTTCTTAGGATTATTAGAACTTAAATTATCAGTTATTGGTTTCATAACTGGTGTATTATCATCAGTAACTTGAGGTATAGCTTTTTCAGTAGCAATTAAAATATTTCTTAAAATATGATGTTTTTTCTTGTCTTGTGCTAAATCTACCCAAAACTGACCACCAGTTTTTAAGTTATTACTGTTATCAAGAATAAAATCTGGTCTTTTCTTAGCTCCTTTAGTAAAATCTAGTAAACCTTTTACTGTTCCAGGTGAATCCTGAATCATCGCTGGAAGTAAGTTTGTAACTATATTTTCTGCGATTTGCTGATTTGCTGTTTCATCATCGGTAACACCATTAGGACTAAGTTTCGTTAACTCTTCTTTAATAGTTTGAACAATAGGAGGATTTGTATTAGCATTATCTGGATTAGCTTCCCATTCTGCAATTTTTGCTTCATCAAACACCTCGGCTTGCAATTTATCAAGGTTCGCATTTGACTGAGGAAATTCTATCTGTTTTTTACCTACTTTAATAAGATTAGGTGTGGTGTTGCTAGGTGATACTGTAGTCATATAGTTACAAGATAAGAAAAAAATTTTTTTGACAGTTATTTTAATGTCAACTTAACCTTTTTTTACTCCTTTTATGACTAAAGAGAAAAATATATGCAAAACATCATAAGTTCATTCGGTACTAATTTTGAGAAAGTCGTAGGGCTAGGTAACCTATCTCAAAGTAATTCTTCTATATTAAATATAGTCGCACAACAATTAGATATACCTAATGTAGATGGAACTATAAAAGCTGAGACTGTTTTAAAAGCTATGACAGATGAGCCTGTTATCTTGCCTGTCCTTGTCGGTAATAACACTGAACCAAAGCATGCAGCTTTAGTGAAAAAAGAAGATCTTGAGCGAATATTATTACCAGATACTAGAGCTGGAAGAGCTGGGCTTGCCTTGAAAAAGTTCTTTCAGAAAGACCCTTCTGTAGAGTTGAATGTTGTAAATATAGAGTCTGGACAAGTGCCTGCAGATGGAAAAGTTACTGCACAAAAAATTAATCTAAAGCAACAACACGCTTTTTATAGAGATCTAGCAAAGGCAGATCCGTTTATTAGTGCTGCTAGAGGTTTCAATGTTTCTAGCTTAGTAACAGCAATGGCTGATACTACTCAACCTACTAAAAATGAAGCTGGTGTTTCGTCAGGGATATCTGCTGTGAAAATGGCACTTATTAATATGAAGCAAGAAGAAGCTCGTCCAGAAGCTCAATCATGGGTGACAACTACAAAACCTTCCTATGAGGAACAGTTTAAGAATCTAGTAACAGAAGATATGTTGAGTGGCATTGGTTCTTCAAGAGAAGAGTTTGAAGATTTAATTGCAATAGATGGTGTCGACGGGTTTAGAGAAACATTGATTGATGATGCTAGTATTAGTGGCGCAAATACTGCTTTAGCCCAAATGGAGGCTGAAACTCCAGGTTTAACTGCTGAACTTGTGAAAGATATGGGGTTAGAAAATACAGAGCAATTAATTAATATCGTTATATTAAAGTCAATGAATGACCCTACAGATAGCTATTTCTCGAAAGTATCAGATGCTGTTGATTTTGCAGAAGATTTTGTTGCTGATGTTTTACCAGATGCAAAATTTGATGCGCTAAAAACTGAATTTGGTGAGGATACTCTTAGTGTATATAAACATATTACGAGGTTTGGTTTAGAAGAACATGGACGAAGTGAAATGAACCGTATTACAGAGAGGGTTTGGGAAATTGATGCTGGTTCGTTTGTCCCAGTGAAATTGATTTTAGATAATGTGGAAAATGATTACCCTGGAACTTTAGCTAAGTTGCAAACTCAAAAAGGTGTTGGCACTCAAGAAGAATTAACTAATTTTTATTCTGCTCAAGTTCAAGCTCAAGCTGACCCTACTCAAGCTACAGAGATAGATTTGTTAATGCTGGCTGCAGGCAGTGCTAAAAATATTGCTGAGAGATTGAATGATTCTAATTTTGCAGTCTTAAAAGCAGAGTTTGGTAATAATGCTCAAGAAATCTTTGACTATATAATTTCTGGTGATGTGGAAGCTAGAAATAATGAAATTGGTAGTAGAATTGACGAACTTGGTCAACAGGTGCATAAAGAGATGCAGGATGTATCTGTTACGATAGCTGCAATTGAATCACGAGATAAGGCTAGGTTTAATACGATTATGAATGAACTTGGGCTTAGCTCTTCAAAAGAAGTTGCAGCGTTTATCACTATGCCTTCAGAGCCTGGTCAAGAATCTAATTTACAAAAAGCTAAAAGAGCTTTAGGTGTGCCAGATACTCCTCCAGCAACGCAAAAGCAAACCTATGAACAGCAAGTTATAAAGCTTATAGGTCCAGCTTTGCTGCAGGAAATGGAAATTAGCCGGGATGATTTGAATAGTTTTCTTGCAGACACAGGTGGTTTCTCGGCTATAGAAGATGGTATTCAAGAATCAGAAACTATAAATAAAAATATTGCTCAAATTGCACAAGCTTTAGATAAAGTTCCAGGGCTTGTTGATAAGTTAGTGACAGCTGAAGGCTTTGATTCTCAAGACCAGTTATTGACCCTTCTCGCTGTAGCAGCCATGCCTGAAGCTGAAGAGAATGAAAGCTCAGACAAGGTAAACGCTAGAGAACAAGTTGAAATACTACTCACTGCTGCATCTATGTCAAGTTATGTTGCTGAGAATGTAGTCACACAAGATGCCTACGCTCATATTGGTGACCAGGTCGGAAAAACACCAAAGGAGATATTTGATTATATCTTTGATAAAAATGTTAATGATCCTAAAACACAAATCCTTACTTTGACATCAGTTATCGGTGGGGTTACTGAGACTGAAACTTCAAGTCCTGCTTCTGTTTCTTCTGATGACCCACCACCACCACCTAAGCGAGATTTTGTAATGGAAGCTACACGTTTTGTTATGGACTTAGTGGGTAAGCATTCTGATGTTATGAATGACGTTTTAACTGAATTAGGAGTTTCATCGGATGGTTTGTCTGATTTCTTAAGTGAAGAGCCAGCTGATGGTGAAGAGTCAAATATGGATAAGGCAATCGCAAGTTTGGCTAAATTTAAGCCTGAAGCAGTTGTGGTTGAATCTTCAACAGCTGAGGCTACGTTACCACCTCCTCCTAAGCCTGAAGAACTTACTCCTCCTAAGGTGCCCCCGACTCCGACTACTGTAGTTACGCCAGACCCTGGGAATACAGATAATAAAACAACTTTAAAGCCACCTCCATCTGTCAAGGGGAATGATGTAACTAAGAACCCTGATTCAACAGAAGCTAAGACACCAGCTAGCGACGGAAGAAGAAGGAGAAAAAGAACACGTACTACAATCAAGCCTGATAATAATACATAAAGGAACTAAAAATACTTAATCGTATTCTTTGAATTCATGTCAATCTCAAGCACAAACTCTGTACCCATAGTAAAGGCTCCTAAAGGTCAGCTTTTAGAGCCGAATGTGAAAACTTCTAAGTCTTTTATTAGAACATTGCCTGTTGGTAAGGATATTAGAGCCTTGCCAATAGTTAATGGTGATACAATTCAAGGTTTGGCTTCTTTGAATGATGAACAGTTCCAGCAGATAATGGCACTGCCAGATGCTAAGTTTGGTAGGCTTGTCCATGGTGCTCAAGCTAGGTTGAAAAAAGACCCTGGTGATTATATTGGCTTAAAAGTAAGTAAAGTTGATTCTAGAACTGGGGAAATTCAAAAAGGTTATAAGGTTCAAGATATTCAAGTTAAAGATTTACTCTCAATGTTCGGTAATATTAACACCAACGATAATATTTTAAGAACTATAAGACAAAAAGCTTATAGTCCAGAGAATCTTTTAGAAGCAATGAGTGGTAATAAACTACCTTCGAGATCGTCTATGTTTAAAGACTTTGTGAAGGGTAAAGTTGCAGCTTATGAAGCTTCTCAAGTCAATAACTCAGATGACAGTGTGGATAATGATGAGGTTGATAATGAAGATCCAGCTCTGAATCCTAATCCTGTTGATGATAACGACAAGGATCAGGAAATTGAAAATTTGAAGGGTGATAATGCAAGGCTAGCAGAAGAAAGAGCTGAAATGAAGCGTAAGCTTGAAGATGCCGTTGCTTTATTGAAAGTGAAACAAGCGGAGCTTGATAAGGCTAATGGTGAAAATGATACTCGGGTAAATGCTTTTATGGCTAAAATGGAAAATGAGCCAGGACCTCGTAACCATGTTGTAACTACTTTAGGTACCAGTTATGATAAGCTAGAATCTTTCTTGAAAGAGAAACCAAAGGCTGGTCAAGAATCTAATTTAGATAAAGCAGAGGCTGTTTATCAACAATTTATAGATGAATCGCTTGTTAAGAAGCCCACTAAGCCAGAAAAAGATCCAGAGGAACTAACCACGGGAGAACCTCCTAACCCTGATATGGAAATTATAAGAGCGGGTCTTCAAGATAGCGGTGTTGGTAAAAAAGAAGGTATCAATAAGAATAAAGCACAAACTTACTTAGAGTTAGCTAATTATTAATTAGATTTTTGTAATGATCATGCCGCAGTTATCAGGCTTGTATTCTTTCATGAACTGAGCATTATTTAATTCTTGAGCAGTATGTCCGCTAACTAATTCGATCTGATCAGTAGCATAGGCTAATATTAGATTTAAGATGAAATTCTCTCCTCTATTATTATCGATAGCATCATCTATATTTTTAATAAATTCATCAAAAAATTCTTTTTGAGTATCATCACTAGGGTCATAGCGTAGATATTCAATAGCTGAAGCTACTAAGCCAGGATTTCTGGTACTTACCCTCCCAGCTTTATCTATATCTCCATCGTGAGTCTCAGATCTTACCCAAGCATTTAACTGTCTTCCTCCACGTATTCTTTCATAATTTCTCATTTGTATTGAAGTTGCATTTGCAATTTTCTCATTAAGTAGATTTAGATCCCCTTTAGATTCTTTAACCATTTCAGTAAGCTCACGATAGTGAACATTGTCACCAACACCATCGGAGATAGTTATAACGAACTGCCCTTTTTTTAACTCTATTGGATCTTTCTCGCCGTGGAAATTAGCACCATTATTCCTATTTATAGGATTGCTGACGCCACTTCTATCTTTATGGTTATAGACAGTTGGATCATCTGCTGAAAAACCTGCATCTAATTGGGTTTGAACAAAGGAATCCTCTCTGGAACTAAAAGCAAGACTGCCATCTTCATTGAAAATATATGTATGGGTATCTCCCATGTGAGCTTCCTCTAGGTAAAGCTTATTAGTATTAGGGTCTTGCCAAATTATATTTGCAGATAGAACTGCTCCGGCTTTATGGTTTGTTATTGCTTTATCTTGTTTTATTGCTTTTGAAGCTGCTTCTGCTGCCTTCTTCCTATCAAAGGGATTTATCCTAAATTCATTAATAATATGATCTTTTGCTCTGTCGCCACCCTGGTATCCCCCCATACCATCTACAACTGTTATTGAGATTGCTCCATTCTTTGCAAATGCTAAATATACTCCATCCTCCTGTTTCTTCTCTATCGAGCCTCTAACAGAACTGAAAGCTACACCACCGATATCTAAACCACTAAGTTGTTTTACCTCTGATGCATCTATGACTCGACCACCTGCAAGTAAATTAAGTGCATTCATTTCATCGCGACTATCTTGATTCGTTCCTGAGTTGAAACCATAAATGACTGGATCACCTGAGCTGTTGACTTCTATTTTGTCACAGAGTTCTGGTACTCCTGATAAGGAGTCAACTGACATATCCGTTGTTGACCCTAAATCTGCAAGATTGTAATGGGTGATTTTTCCTGGAGTGCTTGGGGGTGGAATTGGTGTCGGAGTTTGAGGTTGAGGAGGAGTTGGCATTATGTCAGTGTCTGTCATATTGTTAACAGCATTTCTCATTAGGTCAGGCGTGCTTGGTTTTGAATTATTTGCATTACTTAAAGTCTCTAACATGCGATGAACCCCTAAGTAAGGGTTCTTTGTTAAACCATTTGATAAAGATGTATTCATTGCATATGACCTAATTAGTTCTTTCATACTAACTTCAACGACTTCAGTATTCTCTGATAACTTAGGTGGTTTATTACCATCTGTATAAACTATTTTTAAAGCTATTTTGTCGGAATCACCTTTCTGTGAAAAATTTACTAAACCCTGCCCTATCCTGGCAAAGTTATTAGGCTTTAGTGAGCTTAATTGCTCTGCTTGTTCGTCGTTTATTAATGCTACTGCATCCAAGCCAGGGATTGGCATGGCTCTTACACCCTTGACTTCTTTTAGGTTGTTAACAAATTGATTGAAGGCTCTAACATTTGTAGGCTTTACTGGAGTTAGATTTGAACGAATTTTTGCGCCAGCACCAGCGTATTTTAAGATCTCGGTTCTTTGTATCATACATATGTACAACGTAAATACGATGGTATTATTTATAGTCTTTTAACTTGGATAGATTCTACTATCAAATGCAACAGCGCTCAATTTCTTCTTGAAAAACCTCAATCGGTGTTTTGTAATTGAGCCT
>JABSOS010000001.1 GCA_013216135.1 Candidatus Caenarcanales bacterium | reverse complement strand
AAGATTAGGACAATCTGCTATTCTAGCTTGCCAAAACATATTCCTCGCTAATTTTCAACTTACCTGAGTAGTTACATCAATTAAGCACTCTTAAGATAATAACACAATCTGTCGTGTAAAATTATATACATGTCCATAAAAAAAGCAATCTTCGCAGGTGGCTGTTTCTGGTGTACAGAGAGCACATTCGCTAAAATCCCAGGAGTTACAGAAGTTTTACCAGGCTACATCGGTGATGAAGCATACAATGCTAACTATGAGGCAGTATCTCTAGGAACTACTAAGCACTATGAAGCGATTGAAGTTAGTTTTGATGATGAAAAAGTGAGCTATAAAGAATTAGTTGAAGCATTTTGGCGTGAAATAGATCCTACTGATCCATATGGACAATTTGCAGATAAAGGTCCACAGTATAAAACAGGAATTTTCTATTTAGATGAAGAACAAAAAGAAATTGCAGAAAAATCAAAAAAAGCTCTAGAAGAGTCAAAAAAATTTGATAAACCAATAGCAACAGAAATTTTAGAAGCTCAAGATTTTTATGTAGCAGAAGAATATCATCGTGAATACTATAAAAAGAACGCTATGCACTATGAAATGTATCGTAAAGGTTCAGGAAGAGAAGATTTTCTTACAAAAACCTGGGGTAATAGCTGTAAAATATAAAGAATGCAAAGACGCATCTTATTTGTTCTTAGTTTAATCTTTATCAGTTTCTCTTGTACTAAAAAGACTGATGGAACTTTATCTATTAAATCACCAGACAAAGAAATCAGCCTGGATTTTAAACTCTGTGACGCAAGGTCACCACTTTATAGTGTAAAACTAGGTGAAACTGAAGTTATCAGTAAGTCTTCCTTAGGTTTAGATTTGAAAACTAATAATGATCTATTAGAAAACTTTGAAATTGTTAACTCTAAAATCTCTAACTTCAAAGAAACTTGGAAACCTATCTGGGGAGAAGAATCTGAGATAAAAAATGAATATCAAGAACTTTTTGTTGAGCTTCAAGAAACTACAAGTCTTAAGCGTAAAATGAATCTAAGGTTCAAAGCCTTTAATGATGGAATTGCTTTTAGGTATGAAATCCCTGAACAGAGAAATTTAAAAGACTTTACTATCCTCGATGAAAAAACTTTTTTCCACTTTACAGAAGATCACACAGCGTGGTGGATTCCTAGTGACTATGATACATATGAATTTATTCATAATGAAAGCACTATCTCTCAAATTCCAGAAGCTGCTACAAATGAACAACACGGACACTCTAGGCAGAAGAATTGGAAAGGAACAAATACTCCTATCACCATGGAAAGCCCTAACAAAGACTATTACTTAGCTCTTCATGAAGCTAACTTACAAGACTATGCTGGAATGACAGTAATCCCAGTAAAAGATTCACCGTATTCAGACTATGCTTTTGAAGCTGACTTAGTTCCTTGGGATAACGGCGATAAAGTAAGAACTTCTGCGCCAATGCAAAGCCCTTGGAGAATGCTTATCATCACTAAAACTCCAGAAGAGCTTTTAACATCAAGAATGATTTTAAACCTTAATGAAGCTAATAAGATTAAAGACACTAGCTTTATTAAACCTCTTAAATATATTGGGATCTGGTGGTCTATGCACTTAGGTGTCGCGACATGGGGACAAAATGGTCGCCACGACGCCAATACAGAAAACAGTAAAAAATATATAGAGTTTGCTAAAGAGCATGGTTTTGATGGAGTCTTAGTTGAAGGCTGGAATAAAGGCTGGGAAGAGTGGTATAAAGACGATAACTTTGACTATGTCACACCATATAATGACTTTAATTTAGAAGAAGTTGCAAAATTTGCTGATGATAATGAAGTAGAGCTTATAGGACACTGTGAAACAGGCGGACAGTTTGAAAGCTTTGAAAAAAGATTAGATGATGCATTCAAGCTCTATGAAAGAAATAAAGTAAATGCAGTAAAAACTGGTTACGCTGGAACCCCTTATGGAGAGAATAAAAAACCATATTTCCATCACGGTCAAAGAATGGTTAAACACTACAATGATGTTCTTAAAGCTGCTGCAAAGCATAAAATTACTTTAGATGTTCATGAACCTATTAAGCCTACAGGCTTACAGAGAACTTATCCTAATTTAATGAGCCATGAAGGTGTTAGAGGTATGGAATGGAATTCATGGAGTGATGGAAACTCACCTTTCCATACTTGTGTTTTACCATTCACTCGTGGCTTAGCAGGACCAATAGACTATACTCCAGGAATCTTTGATTTAGATTTTAGTGAAACACCTTTTAAAGAAAGAAAACTCTGGAACAAAATCGGTGGCTTAGATAACCCTGGTGGGATGCATAGCACACTTGCAAGACAGCTTGCACTTTATGTAACCCTCTACAGTCCACTGCAAATGGCTGCTGACTTGCTTAGTAACTATGAGAATCATCCAGCTTTTAAATTCATTGAAGATGTGCCAGTGGATTGGTCTGAGACAGAAATAGTTGATGCTGAAATCGGTGATTACTTAGTTACAGCTAGAAAGGATAAAAACTCTGAGAACTGGTTTTTAGGAGCACTTACAAATGAAGAGGCGCGTGATTTAAGTATTAAGCTAGATTTCTTAGATGAAGGCAAAGCTTATAAAGCCACTATCTATAAAGATGGAAAAGATGCTGACTTCGAGAAGAATCCAGAACTTTATGAGATTATAGAAAAAGATGTTACAAGTTCTGATTCCCTAGAATTAAATCTAGCAGCTGGTGGTGGAGTTGCTGTAAGTTTTGATAAACAATAAACAACTATAAAATCAATCACAGATTTCTTTATTTAAAATATCATTTAATTCATCAAATGACTTACTAGGGAAAAATAGGCGCATTGTATTTTCAATATATTCTTTAATAACAGATTTATCTTCTTCTAAAATTGATAAGTCATCTATCCCTTGATAAAAATATTTAAAAGAATTCTCAAATATACCACCCAAATAACCAGCTAAAAGCTCGGACTCAAGTTTTTCAACACCATTTGATTTACTAGGCAGAAGCTTACTTTCAATCTCAGAAAACTCAGAATAAACATAACTAAGCAAACTACGAAATTCTTCATCGATACGCCTTATATCAACTTTATCTTTTTCTGACATATCAACAGATGTTAAAGGTTCTTCCCCTGCACCAATAATTTCATCGTGCGAATCCCAAATTTTGATAACAGGCAAGTTATTCATTAGAGTTCTTTCTATAGCACCATTATCAAATACAACTTCTTCAACATCATGAGATATAGCCTTGAATAAATGTCTTGGGCTGTAAAATGACGGAAAATTATTTTTCATAAACATTAAACTAGCTCTCTTTGTCCAATCAGAATCTTCATTATTAATATGAGCTTTTATCCCACCAGTTAGATTTTTTAATATACTCGAATAAAAATTATGTCCACCTGAATTCACTAAACCATTTTCATGAGGCTCTTTATAGTCACTTTTGTTATATGTAGACCTTACATAATTTATATATGGCAGCAATTTATATTTTGTTTTGTATATTAAATGAAGTACAGATAAATTTGCATTTTGATTTGCTAGTTCTTTCTCATCAAATGAAAATCCTTTCGAAATTCTAAATTTACCTGACTTGATCCCTTCAATTCCTTTCCTTATATGAGACTTATCAGGGAAACAAGTAAGATCAGCATCGAGGAAAATTCCAACAATATCAGCATCACTTTTCTTAAAATCATGATTATACGCTAAATCCATAGCAGCTACAGTTGCAGGTATTTTCTTAAGACCATTACGATATGCTGAATTAAACGTTGAGGATATTATTCTCAAATTAAGCTTATCCGAAAATTCATTTATCTCAGATAGTCTTTTATCGATTTGCTTCTGATCATCTCCATTCACAAAAATATAAATAGGAGTTTTTTCCTTATCAAAATCTTGTTCTGATAATTTGGTTAAAAGATTAGATAAATCAACTTCACTTTGATGTGCAGCGATACTTATATAAGAATCAGTGTCAGGCGCTAGAGGCTTTTGCTGATTAAGATTCTCCATCGCATTTTTTGTAAATTCATAAATACTCGGTTCAAAATTTTTTAAATTATTCAAATATAATCTCAGAGAATGTTTCAAGCCATTATTTCGTGGCAACAGCTCAGGCTTAAGTTTAAATCTTTCAAAAGGAAAATATTTATGAACAAGCTCTCTTAATTCTGGCTTTAACATATCATCTCTATGTTCTTCATAAACTTTGTTCATATATCGATTTAAAGCTATTCTAAAGTTAGCCACAGGTGAATTTTTAGGAGCATTCTCCCATAGTTTCATAAACTTTGATTTTGTAGTGATTTTAGGGTTATTATCAAACAAATTAGGCATTAAAACTTCCTCTATAGCCATTGATATAAATTCTTTTTTTTCATCAAAAGAATCAAAATCCATTTCCTTCAATGAATTTTCAATTTCATTACCATAAGGAACTTCTTCAAAATTACCTTGTAAAATTCTATTAAACATATCATCAAAAAATTTATTTTTTAAATCCGCTACAGCCTCATGTAAATTTCTTTCAGATTGAATAATTTGCTTAGTAGCAAAACGATTATCAATATTATGCAACTTTTCACTCTCACGATAAAAAGCTCTTGGAGAAATAGGTACAGAAAAATAAGAAATAGGACATTTAAAATCATTATTCTTATTTTCATCAATTTGATATTTATCATTATTACCAGCAGAGTAAGCTCTATAATTTCTTGAATTCCCTTCAAGATCCTGCAAAGGAGGTAAATTATAAAATCGATAAGCTTCTAAATACTCCCTAGCCAAATTATTTCTAGGATCACTTAGATTCGGGAAGTCATCTGTAGATGAATTAAAGTCTTTTAAAAGAGGATTATTTTTAAGTTTGGAGTCGGATTCTGATTGAAAATTAGCAACTCTAGGAAGAGAGTTTACACCTCTTTCAAAAAAATTTTTCAGCTTTACTCCTAAGACCATTCTATGAATAATATCTTAAGCAAGCAACTTGTATTATTATATTTTCTTAAAAAAGCTCGGCAGTGCCCTTAAAATAGAAACTAAAACAGTAACTAAAATCAGATACTCAGTTAAGTTAAAAGATAACGAGTTAAAAAGTGCTGGCTGCCAAATCAGAAATATAAACATGAGAACTTTTAAAAAACCATAAAAGGCTCTCATGAAGCGACTTGATCTTAAAAAACTTTCCCCAAGTGGCTTTGAGGATCTAAAACTGATTAAATCAACAGCAAGCCCGCGAACTATAAAAAACAAAAACACCCACCACACTAAAGTTTTAAAAAAGAAAACATAGAAAATCAAATAAATATTCTCAACTAAACGATCACAGAAAATATCTAACTTCGCACCAAATTCTGTTTCTTGCTTTAATGCTCGAGCTACAATTCCATCTAAACCATCTAGTAAAATTACAAAAATAATAGAAATTGAGAAAAATAGTTTTACTGTCGCTGGACTTAAATGTAATGAATCATCAGAGACGTTAAGCCCTAGGTAACAGAAAAAAGAAAAAGCTAAAGCAAATAAAACTCTAAAAATACAAATGATATTAGGGATATTTAAATATTTAAACACTAGAAAATTTTACAACAGAGAGCTAAAGAACTAAAAAATTATTAAAGCGCTAGAATAACAAACACTAGTAGTGAATTAAGATCATAGACACAGGGGTAAACCCTCAACCCCAAATCGAAATACACAAAAACAATATAAAAACCTTCACAGTTTAAAGTTTAGTTTTGATAGTATTGATAAACCTATGCTCAGCTTACTAACTCTACAACCAATTAATCCAGAAATCTTAAAAGAATCACCTCAAGAAATCTTCACCAAAGCACCCCTAGTTCAAATCACCGAAAATAAAGAACAAAAACCTCCATCGGCATCTCCTCGAACAAAAGCCCAAGAGCTATTAGCCTATGCTCACCCTCCAGAAAATCAACCATATAATAGCTTAAACGTATATGTAAAAGCCGCTTCTCAACTTGCAGAGTTAAATAACGCAAACTTATATAACTTAGAACAATTCACTAACCAAAACTCTAGCGATGAAAATAAAATACTATTACAAGATTTTGCTAAAGCCTCAGAATCTTTAGGTCATATATTACCAGGTCCACCATCGGATGGTGGATTAATTCCACAAATATCACATACCATCATACAAAATTTAAAAGTACTACATAAAACAAATGAGCAATTAACAGTAGCTATAGAAAACAAAAATACAGATAAAATAGCAGAACTAATCAAAGATTACAAAGAACAAGTCACAGAACTTTATTCAAAATTTTATAAAGAAACAATGCGCACAGTTATTACCCCTTCGTCTGTAGATCAGGGCGCAAATTAGCAGCTTCCCCTAAATAAATATGCTTAACTTCTTCTTGCTCCACAGGTAAATTACACTGGACTAAGATACGAATGCACTTAGAAAGCATGCCATCTATTTCAGGTTCTTGAGAAGTAAAAAATGGTATATGTTGCCAGCCCATACCTGTTCTAATAGCCGAAGAAGCATTCAGCGAGCGTAAATCAGAAGTCATCGTTAAAAACAACATAACAATATCACTTTCAGGCTTGATATTATTTTTTTCAATAATTTGCTTCACCATTTCAACTGAAGCAGATTTAATCTCTTCAGCACTGTCAACATTAACAGTAGTAGCTCCTCGGATAGCAACTAATCCCATGTATATTAAGTTTAGCAGTTAGTGCTTTAAAAAACTTTTTAAAGTCTATTAATCTCAATAAAAGATTTAGATAATATAAACTTTGTTCAGAGACTTCGCCAAGTGCCTTATTATCTTAAGCTATGACTCCTAATTACATCCCACCAAGTTTAAATAATTTCAATCCTCAAACAACGATTGAAAGAACAGGTGAGCAACCAGAAAAAAGAACTTTAAATATAAAAGGTTCAGTAGCTTCACAAGCAATGCAAAAAATGGATAGAGATACTGCTGCAACACTCTTAAATAAAGGTAAACCAGTTATTAAAGTAGATCCTTTTCAAACTCTTAAACCTGAACAAAAAATTAATACATTAGTCCAAAAATTAGAAGAGCTAAGAATTGAAGCAAAAGGTATAGAGTTAACAGACTATGATGATAATTTAATTAAAGTTGATGAGAAGCTCCTTGAGTTGTCTGAGAAATTGGATGATAACAAAGGAGCTATTTTGCAAACTATTAAACAAAACCCTAATCTTGCAAGCGAATACCTAAGTGATCTAAATAAGGTAACAGTTGGACTTAAAGAAGCTGTAAGTCTTCATAATGAAATGAGTTCATCGATAGAGACAACTCAAAATGTAGAAGAAAAAAATTGGCTTATAGCTATACAAAATCAGAATAAAAATACTAATATTAAAAGTCGTTTAGCTGTAACAGAAAATATAATAAACAAGTTACTAGATCCTAAAAATAGTGAAGTAGATACTGCATTCAACAGTCTTTCAGTTGAAAAGAAAGTTGATTCTCTAATTAATAAATTAAATACTCTAGGTAAATTAGCAGAAGAAAGTTCAATGACACATAACGGAAATTTTGGAATAATTCTATCTAATTCTTCAAAAATCTTAGAACTTAGCAAAGCTAAAATATTAGCAATTGCAAATCAATCACCAAAAGAGGTAAATGCTGTTTTAAATAATATTAATGAGAACAGCATACTTTTAAAAGAAACTATAGATCTTCAAGACAAGATCATTCGAGATAATCCTCCAGGGTTGGATATCTATGATATATCACAAGAAATCAACCAAGATAATATAAGACTTATTTCAAGAAATATATACCATGCTGTATTGGTAGTATCAGGTGTTAATCAATCTCCCGAAAGGCGAAATGAGTCAGAAGTTATTGAAAAGCAACCTCGAATGGAAATTTAATATTTGCCATCCACTGGAATTCAGCAGCTGAACAAAGAATAGAATCTAAATAATAAGTATTAAGAAAATAAAAAAATTAGATCAATTTCAAAGAAGCAAATGCTATTATCTTGCACATGGCAATAACTACACCTCCTCCACCACAAGCAATGGCTCTTTATAAAGAAGCTGCTCAAACAACATCATCAATAGGTAATAACCAAGATTTAAAAGATTTAATAAAAGGTTCACCAGCAGCTCAAGCGATGCAAAAGGAAGCCGCTAGAAATAATAAGACAGATATTCCTTCGATCCTTAGCATGAAAATTCCTCCTCAAGGTACCACACTAGAAGTACCTAGTGATAGATTTAATATCCCAGAAAATACTCAAAATATTCAGCAAAATGCTCAAGAGATCAAGCCAGACACTGCATTCAACAATCTTTCAGTTGACAAAAAAGTTGATATGCTAGCTGATAGACTAAACAAGCTAAGTACATTAGCTAACAACAGCCAAATGGAATATAACAAAGACTTTGGGAAGATATTATCTTATTCATCACAAGTATTAGCATTAAGAAAAGAAGCTATATTGACTGTTGCAAAGAAAGCACCTGAAGATGTGAATAATGTTTTAAATGATATTAACGAAAATGGTCTTTTATTAAATAAAGCTATAGAGCTTCAAAATAATATAATTCGTGATAACCCTCCAGGACAGGATCTATTTGATACAACACAAAGAATAAACTTAAATAGTATATACAGGATTGTAACTGATATCCACCAAAGTGTAGGTGTAGTATCTGGTGTTGCTCAACCTCAACAAATGAAGAATCAATCAGGCAATATATTCAACGATCAACCTAGAATGAGAATTTAGTACTTATTAACCTCTAACCACTAAAAATTCAGAGATTAGTGCATTAAAGTCTTCTGCGTAGTTATTATACGCACTAACAAAACCAATAGTGTGCTTACTTCCAAAGAATTCTTCCATAGATTCACAGAAATAACCATCGTTAAAATCACTATATTCAGTGTTTAGGATGATATCTAAAGTGTCTTCATAAGCCTCTGGATCAAAATCTAATAATTTCTTTCTGAATTTAAAGAATTCAGCTACTGAGTTTTGGATATACTCTTTACTTAATCTTGCATAATCTTCACAAGATAAATTATTAAACCTTACTCTTGAATCGATAGAAGCAGCGATTAATTGATTAATTCTCCCGCGAATGTATAAATCCTTAAGCGCTAAAATTTCTAAGCAATATTCTTTTAATTTCTTGCCGTTCATATAGTTTAAATATCGGCAAAAATGTGCTTTTACAAACTACAGGGAAGGTACTAAATTTATTTTTATATTTTCAAAAAATCATTCTTTCATACCATGATTATCAAAAGGACTATTGGGGATAAGCTAAATTTGCTAATATAACTAAGATGGAAACTAAAGTACAGCATCAGACACCATGGGGAGCTTGGGAAGTTTTAGACGATGCTGACTCACACAAAGTAAAAAAAGTAACCATAAAACCTGGTCACAGACTAAGCTATCAGAAGCATTTCAAAAGAGAAGAGAATTGGTTTGTAGTTCAAGGAAAAGCTAAAGTAACTTTAGACGATGTAGAACACATGCTTAAAGAAGGGGAATTTATTCATATTCCTTTTGAGGCTCTTCACCGTATTGAAAACATAGATAATACCGTTGATCTCATATTTATTGAAATTCAGAGAGGTTCTTACTTCGGTGAGGACGATATCGTTAGAGTATCTGATGATTATGGCAGAGATTAGGGTATAATCCCTATATGGCAGAAAAAAAAGGAAATTTCTTCTTCACATCAGAATCAGTAAGTGAAGGTCACCCAGATAAAATTTGTGATCAGATTTCAGATGCAGTCTTAGACGCAATCTTATCTAAAGATCAAACAGCAAGGGTTGCTTGTGAAACTTTTTGTACCACTGGTTTAGTCGTCGTAGGTGGTGAAATCACGACGAATTGTTATGCTCCAGTAAATGAAATTGCTAGAGATAAAATCCGTGAAATCGGTTACTCAGGAAAGATGGGTGGCGGTTTTGACGCTGATAACTGTGCAGTTATGGTAACTTTAGACCAACAATCAGCTGATATCTGTGCTGGTGTAGACAGCTCTCTTGAAACTAGAGATAGTAACGAAGAAGACACAGGTGCAGGTGACCAAGGTATTATGTTTGGTTTTGCTTGTGATGAAACCAAAGAATACATGCCGCTTGCTATAAATCTTTCACACGCTATCGTTAAAAAATTAGCTGATGTTAGAAAAAATCACCCTAAAATTAACTATTTAAGACCAGACTCTAAGTCACAAGTAACTATAGAGTATAGAGATGGAGTTGCTGCTAGAATCGAGGCTATCGTAGTTTCTACGCAACACGATCCTGAAGTTAAAGGTGAAACAGATAACGATAAAGCTCAAGCAATCATCGCTAAAGATATTAGAGAATTAGTTATCGATGAAGTTTTAAAAGATGCGCCAGTTAAGATTGATGAGAATACTAAACTTTACTTCAATCCATCAGGTAGATTTGTTATCGGTGGTCCTCAAGGAGACGCTGGACTTACTGGAAGAAAGATTATCGTAGACACTTATGGTGGTTATGCCCGTCATGGTGGTGGCGCTTTCTCTGGAAAAGACCCTACTAAAGTAGATAGATCAGCTGCTTACGCAGCACGTCACGCAGCGAAAAATATCGTAGCTGCTGGTTTAGCTGAGCAATGCGAAATTCAACTTTCTTATGCTATCGGTGTAGCTAAGCCTACAAGCATTTACGTAAACACGTTCACAACAAGTGAACATTCTGACGAGAAACTTGTTCAAATTATCGAACAAGTCTTTGATTTTAGACCTAAAAAGATAATTGAGAACTTTGATTTACTATGGATGCCAGCTAAAAGAAATGGTAGATTCTATCAGGAAACTGCTAAATACGGGCATTTCGGTAGAGATGATTTAGATCTTCCATGGGAAAGACTTGATAAAGTTGATGAGATTAAGAAAGCTTTAGAAAGTGCTTGCGTGGCGTAAGATAATAATTCAACCGCAACCCTAGATTAACGCTATATGAATTGGGTAATATATATACCTAATGTCTTTAAGTATAAATTCAAATCTTCAAAAGCAGAATATCGTAAATAAATATTTGCAAAGTATACGTGTAAGAAAAGAACTTGGAAACTTAAAATCAAAACGTGTTCAACCAGACGCAAAAAAGCTAAAAACTTTGCAAAAAGTATCTGAACCTGTAAGTCAGATACAGTTTTATAACTTTGATATTAATCTAAAACCAGACAGCAACTATAACAAAAGGGACGATTATAAACTTGCTAAAAAAGTATACAAGCTTGCATCACTCATTGATACTCAAGCAAGTATACATTTTACAGATCCAGAAAATGAAACAAATCCATCTGAAGTAAAAATGAATATTAGATTCGAGCTACCATTAGATATAAATTCACATGATCATACGAAGCTTTTTGGTTTATTGAATAGAAATAAGAATACTAACTTTAATAAGTTTAGAGAAGACATTGATCAAGTCACAGAAGAAATAACTTTGGCAAAGCTAACAGACTTGCTTCCAAGAAATGATTACACTTTAGAATTGACTAATACAAGTAACCAATATGTTAAAGAATTAAACTTCAACTTTAATACGGAAGTGAATCAAGATGAATTAAATAAATTTAAAGAGGTAATTGAAAAGGCTATAGTTTACCTTAGCCACACAGAAACCATAAATCCAAGTCACATTAAAGAAAATATAACAAAGAGTGACACTCAGGTACAAAAAGATAATAAATCGCATATAAAGATAGCCGTAGCTGATTACTCTTTGGATGGTAAAGGCTCTGATCAAATTCAAAGGCTTGTAAATAGATTAAAAGAGGTTTCTACAGAAAATAACAAATCCTTAAATTTGCAATTTCAATAAACCATCAACAAATTGCAAAATATTTACGCAATATCCATTCATAATCAAAACATAACCCCCAATGTGTTATACATAAAGCTGAGATTCGGAGCTAGGTTTATGACAATAAATAATAATTTTAATCAGAATAGTTTTGTAAACTTAAGAGAAAGTGGTCAAACTCGTAAAGGTGTAAGTGTCGATGGTACAACTTCTGATGCAGCGCTAGATAGAGCTATAGAAGATAATGATAAGCTTCGACATCTTAATATAGATCATAGTGCCTATGATAGAAAATTAACAGCTCTTAGAGAAGGATTAACTGATGCAGGTTATGGACAAAATGTAGAGTATGGCACAAATGATGACAACACCATATTAGATATGGAGAGCGCTACTATAACGAGTTTCGGTGGAAATGATACTATCACTACTGGTAATTTTGGCGATATCATAATTAGTGGTGCTGGTAACGATGTTATTGACAGTGGCAATAATAACGATAAGGTAGACGGTGGTGACGGACAAGATACTATCGAAGCTGGCTATGGTGATGATCATGTATTTGGTGGTAACGGTAATGACACCATTGAAGGTGGAGCTGGATTTGATGTCTTATATGGAGAAGATGGTAATGATATTATTAGCGGTGGAGCCCATGCTGATTATCTAAATGGTGGAGCTGGTAATGATGTTTTAGATGGTGGCACTGGTGATGACTTCTTAGTAGCTGGTACTGGAAATGATATCGTCCGTGGTGGGGAAGGAAATGATACTTTAATCATCGAAGCAGACCCCGATAATTTTATTTTTGAATACGATGAAGAGAACAATATCAGAATTACTGATATTAATGATCCTACAAATATTACAACTGTTAGCGATGTCGAAAATTTCATATTCCTAACAGAGGAATTTGAAGAAGTTTTTACACTAGAAGAAATTGAAGCTTTAATAGAGCTAGAATCAGGTGGTGAGGAAATCATTGGAACAGATGGTCACGATCACCTAGTAGGCAGTGATGCTAATGACACCATCTATACCAATGGTGGTAATGACACTGTAGATGCTGGTGCTGGTAATGATTCTATTTACTTAGGCGCAGGGAATAAAACTGTAAATGCTGGGAATGGTACAGATACAGTTGAATTAATGGGCAACATAGAAGATTACACTGCTATTGATAATGGTAATGGTTCTTTTGTTTTAGCTGGAGCAAATGGTACTAAAGTTATCAATAATGCTGAAATATTTAGGTTTAATAACGGTACAGAAGTTAGTACTATGACTGCAAATCAGTTATTAGAATATATTAATGGTGAAATCTCACTAGCTCCACCCCCACAAGAACCAGAAGAGCCTCCTGTAGAACCAGAGCTTCCGGAAGATCCTGAATTACCTCTTATAAACGACGCTCCAGGAGCAATGAACTTCTCTACTAATATTCAAGGTGGAAATGGCGATAACAATATTAGAAGTTACGCCTCAGAAGCAAATATTAATGTCGGTGACGGTGAAAACCTTATACTAGCCTATTCAGACAATGCGAACATCACTACAGGTAACGGTAACAATAGAATCTCACTTACCTATAATCAAGATTTCAATATGTCAAATTTAGGTGAACATGAAGTGAGAGCAGGTAATGGTGATGATCATATTTCTATGATTGTCGATCAAAATATCGTCAATACAGGTGATGGTGATAATTACGTGTACGCTACCAGTGACTTTAACCAAATCACAAGTGGAAATGGTTCAGATGAAATCGAAGTACTAGGAAATCAAAATGAGGTATCAACTGGTGGTGGTGATGATCTTGTGCACCTCGATATGAACAAAACATCACGTGGTAACAGCGACGTTTATGAAGATTATAATCATATAATAAATGAAGATTATCATTATCTCGAGAATAATCCACGTGTACCAAATTTAACAGGCAATAATATAGTTAACACAGGAGAAGGAAATGATAGAGTTATCATTACAGATCAACAGAATAATACAATAATTACAGGTGAAGGTAATGATACTGTAGATGTGAACACTGAAGTTCGAGATGGGTCAATTGTAACCTGGGATAATGGTGGTTCGTCCACTGTTGGTGGGTCATTGCTTGGTGCATTTAGTAACAACATCATAGATACTGGAGAAGGTGATGACACTGTAAACTTATCTCTATATGGATCTACAGTCGATACAGGAGCTGATAATGATGTAGTAAATTTATTCCAAGGTGACAGCCTGTACAATGCTTCTGGAGCTATTAGCCGTATGACTGAAACAAACATAGCAACTGGTTCAGGAGACGATATTATAAATATAAATGATATGAATCAGAAGTTAAATGGTATTAACTTTAACGACCCAGAGTCTGATGATGACTACCACCGTAATCTTATACTTAACTTAAGAGACGAAGATCACGTTATTAATACTATGGGACGTAATAGTGCTAGTGGAGTATATAGCCAAGTAGCCACGAACTTAAATGCAGGAGAGGGAGACGATACAATCAGGATAGGAACAGCTAACCTTAGAAGTCAGATCCACGTTAATGGTGGTGAAGGGAATGATACATTAGTTCTTGAAGGATCACTTAATGATTATGAAGTTGAAGTTCTCGAAGATGGAATTGTCATGTATAGAAGCAAAGAAACCCGTGCAGAAATTTATCAAGACACCAACACTGTTGAGAATGTAATCTTCGAAGAAAATATGGATTTTGATAACAATCCTGAAATACCTAACAGAGATTTAAATGTTACCGAGAATAATGAAACTAATGGATCCACAGATATCAATGCCGATATTAATACACTAAATAATATAAATAATCAAATATCTGAGTTTATGTCTATGGATACAGACCTTGCAAGAGCTTCAGAGGCAGACTTACAGATAGATAGAGCGATATTGATGGATGAAATTCTTCAATCTAATTCATTAGATGATATAGATAGACCTAATTTAATTACTCAAAAAGTAGCAAGTGAGGGTTTTCTAAGTTTTAATGAGTCATTATTAGCTGATCTTGAAAATCAAATGACAGAATTCCTGACACTAGATACAGACCTTGGAAGAGCTTCAGCAGCTGATACTAGAATCCAAATATCCATAACAGAAAGTCTTATTGATTTTCATAGCTCTAACATAAACTTCTACGAAACTCTATTAAATTCTTAAAAACATAGACCAGAATCGATATCTAACTCTGAAATCATAGATGATTTAGAATTAGCTAAATAAAAACAGAAATTAAACAAGTTTCTCAGACTTTAATTCCTTAAGTTCAGCCTCTAAAGATTCTATCTTTTCCTGCATAGCTTGAAGTGTCGCACCGACAAAGTCGGGCGTCTTGTTATGCTCCAAATTATCGATACATTCTTTAAGCTCACCATTCATCTTCACTATTCTTCCAGGGATTCCTACGACCGTAGAGCAAGACGGAATATCTTTTAAAACTACAGAATTAGCACCGACTTGGACATAATCACCTATTTCTATATTTCCTAAAACCTTCGCTCCAGCACCGATAACGATGTTAGACGCTAAAGTCGGGTGACGCTTCTCTTTTTTTGTAGACACTCCCCCTAGAGTCACTCCCTGATAAAGAGTTACATTATCACCGATGATAGTAGTTTCCCCTATAACCACTCCAGTGCCGTGATCTATAAAGAAATCTTTTCCTATCTGTGCTGCTGGGTGAATCTCTATCCCTGTCGAGATTTTAATTACATGAGCTGCAACGCGCACAAAAAATCTAATTAAACCATTTAAGAATCCCCACTTTTTAGTCCAGAAAAAATGAAAGATTCTATGAGCTAAAATAGCGTGAAAACCTGGATAGCAAAATAAAATCTCAAAAATAGAGTTACAGGCAGGGTCTTTCCTGTAGATATTTTTTATCTCCTCTCGAAAAGTCCTGAACATATTTGTGATTATACTATGCTTGAAAATTGAGTAAACTTAACATAACTTAAGAATTACACCTTTGGCAAGATTCTTAAGTAATGGTTAGAAATTCCACCCAAAGTGGTAAAATTAAGTAATGCAGGAATTTCAAAGACAATTAATAGAAACTCTGCTAAAAGAACTTACTAACTCTAAAGTCACCCTAATCTTTGGACCGAGACAGAGTGGTAAAAGCTTTTTGATGAACCAAATAGCAAATCAAGTAAAAGGTAAATTTACTTACTACGATCTTGAACAACCTACAGATCTAAGAAAATTTACAGGCAACGATGAAGATGTACAAGAACTACTTCTAAATTCAGGTAAAACAGTATTTATAGATGAATTTCATTATCTGAAAAATGCCGGAAAGATTTTTAAAGGAATCTATGACTTAGGTAAACGTAACCCTAAAAAACAAATCAAAATCTTTGCTTCTGGCTCCTCTGCTATTGAAATGCACAAGCATATAAAAGAAAGTATGGCTGGCAGGGTTCATAAATACCAACTTATGCCTTTAAGTTTAGAAGAATATTCTTCTATTAATTTAACTAAAGAAGATTACTTTATCTATGGTGGCTTGCCAGAAACTTATCAATACGAAGGAGAAGAAAGAGAAAGCTACCTAAATGGTATTCTGGAAACCTACATTCAGAAAGACATTAAATCTCTAGTAAAAGAAGAAAATATTTCAAGTTTTAATAAATTAATCTATATGCTTGCAGCTAACCAAGGACAAGTAGTCTCCGTGAGCAATCTTGCAAATGACTTAAGCGTATCAGCACAAACAGTTCAATCCTACCTAGACACTTTAGAACAAACTTATACTCTTTATCCTTTGAAATCCTTTTCAAATAAGCTTAGCAATGAATTGAAAAAATCGCGTAAGTACTATCTCTATGATTTAGGGATTAGAAATGCACTAATTAAAGACTTTAGTAAATTAAATGAGCGTAACGACCTTAGCTGCATCATGGAAAGCTATGTTTATCACTATCTGCTATTCATAGCAAATAAAGCGAATACTGATATTTTCTTTTGGCGCACTAGTAAAGGTAGTGAAGTTGATTTTGTTTGGAAAAGAAATCAGAAACTTATTCCTATTGAAGTAAAAAATAAATATGAAGTGAGTAATCTTACTAAGGGTATGGAAACTTTTATGAGATATTACCCTCTTACCGAAAAAGCTATTATTTTGTTTAACAAATCAAATAATTTTGATGATTATCAGGAAATTAATCTTCGTGGTAGGACTCTTTATTTAATAAATATTGAAAATGCTCATTTATATTTAAGAGATATTTTGCAAGCCTAGGCGTGCTATTATCTTAAATACAATAGGTTGATTTTTTGTTCTAAAAATAATAAGGTTTGGTGAGTCAAAATGAAAATCCAAAAAACTCAAGAAAAGTATCATACTGACAAAATTAATAACCCACTTATACTCCCAGAAAATTACTTAATAAAAAGTAAAACTAATACAAAAGAAACTTCTCAAAAACTCCATGATCAAAAATTCAACTTAGATCTCATTAATTTAAAAATGAATGAGAAAGACTTAATTGACTCGTTATTAAATCTCAAACCTCAAGATGCAAAAAATAACAATAATAAAAAAAATATTAGAAAGCTCCTTATAAGACTAAATCCAAATAAATTAATTGAAGAAATTATAGAATCAAAAGATAAATTTTTCCAAGCAGATTTTAAAAAACAAGTTCTATTTTTAAATATTTTTTTTCAAGCACACCAAGAGCTAAATAAAGTATCTAACAACAAACTCAGGGAGAATCTTGGAAATTTATCTATAATCTTTTTAAAAGACCAATTAGCAAACAACCAAAATCTTTTTTCCAAAGAAGAAAAAGACTCAGATGATTTCTATGACTTTTGTGATATCTACATGAACTTGAGGAGATTAAATGATCATAATAGCTTTCGAAAGAAAGATTATTACACAGTTTTAAATGAAAAAATAAATTGGAACCAAGCCTTAAGTTCAAATACTCATAAATTAATGAGATTTACATTAACATATAAATTAGATGAATACGCTAGAGGTTACGAAGTCAAATTCTATGAAGAAAGAGAATTACTTGAAAAAATACTTAAGAACCTAAAAAGCTTTTACCATAAAGACCGAGACAGATTTGAAGAAGATTATCTAAATGCTGTTCTATTTAACCCCACGCTAGAAACTGCGGTACATTATTTAGGACCAATCTTAGAAGAGTTTCTGCAAAAAAACTTCGACATAAATAATATAGGTGAAAATGCAACTACGGAAAAAAATAAAGAAAATGGTGCATTAAAAACAATTTATCACGACAATTCTCATTATTTACTAAATGATCCAAACTTTGATGCTGATGCAAAAGACAAAGAATTAAGAGTAGCATTAGCTGAAGGGATGATGAATATGCTGCTAGGAAAAACCTCATCTTTTTGGCGAATAGCTAGATCAGATAAAGATACAAGATACTTCTACAAAAATCAAGTCAATGAATACCAGAAAGATCAGCTCCAATATAAAGAGCTATCCAAAAAGGAAAAAAGAGCCTCAATAATATACGGAATATTTACGGCACTTAATACATTTCGACATAATATAGATAAAGTTGAAGAGAAGAAATTCAATCAAATTCAGAATAACTTACTCAATATAAAGGAACTAGCTAGACTTGAAAGTGCACCTACAAAAATAATAGTTAATGGTGAAGAAACTACTTGGTATGAACTCATCAAAAGAGATCCTGCATATTTTGAAAAAATTATCTTAGACTCTATAAATAGAATTAAAGCTAAAATATAAACATGCCCCAAGAAATTATTATTTGCACTAGTAATCAAGGAAAACTAAGAGAATTCGCTGAAATCTTAGATATTCTCTACGAAAGATCTTCTTTAGAATTAGATGCTGAAAAATATTTCTTCAGAAACCTAAGAGACTTAGGAATTACTGACTTTGACCCTGAAGAAACAGGAAGTACTTACTTAGAAAACGCAAAGATAAAAGCCATAGCTGGAGCTAAAAGAACCGGTCAGATTGCTTTAGCAGACGATAGTGGCATAGAAGTTAAGACTTTAAATGGTGAACCTGGCATTTATTCTGGTAGATATCTTCGTGATCCTGCAAAAGGAGTTCCTGGACTTCTCAAAGAAATGGAAGCTAAAGATGAAAGAGAAGTACGTTATGTTTGTGCACTTGTTTTAGCAAACCCTGAAGGAGAAATCATTTTCCAAACAGCTGCTTATTGGTACGGTGAACTTGCTACAGAAAAACACGGTGAACAAGGCTTTGGTTTTGATCCTGTGGTTTACCCAGTTCTAGAAACTAATTATGATGACCAAATTCATATTGAACAAGAATTCAATTTTCCAGATAGCGCATTTATCGATAAAACTAAAACAGTTGCTCAAATGGAATCTAGAGAGAAAAACTCATATAGCCACAGATTTAAAGCTGTAAAAAAACTACTACTATTTTTATTTAAAAAATCACAGGATAGTGTAAGTGTCATCTAGCTATAGCCACATAGCCGTCATGCCTACAGAAACCCTCTCCGAGCTTAATGTTCAAGAAGGTTTAGTTTATTTTGATTGTACTTTAGGGGCTGCTGGTCATTCAAAAATGATTCTAGAAAAGCTAAATACCACTGGACATCTATATTCCTTTGATCAAGATATAAATGTCATCAAGCAACATCAAGCTGAAGCTGATAAATATGAGAACTGGACTTTAGTTCATAGTAACTTTGAGAATATTCCCAACTACTGTAAAGAAAATAATATAAAAATCACAGGTGGCTTACTAATGGATCTAGGACTAAGTTCTATCCAGCTTGATGACCCAGAAAGAGGTTTTAGTTACCAGCATGACACTAAACTTGATATGCGCATGGATACAGACTTAGAGATTTCTGCTTATGAAGTAATAAATCACTATAAAGAAAAAGAAATTGCTGACATGTTCTACAACTATGCAGAGGAAAGACTTTCAAGACAAATCGCTTCTAAAATTATAGAAAGTAGACCAATAGAAACTAGTCAAGAGCTTGCTGATTTAATTAAAGATATTTATTGGAGAAGGTATCATAAAAAATCTAAAACCCATCCAGCAACTAAATGTTTTCAAGCTTTAAGAATATACGTGAATAGAGAACTGGAAGTATTAAAAAGCCTCTTAGATTCAATCCCTGAAATACTTGAAAAAGAAGCTAGAGTGGTAATCATCTCATTCCATTCTCTAGAGGATAGAATAGCAAAGCTATTCTTCAAGAAAAAAGATGATAATTATAAATTTGAGTTACCTTTTAAAAAACCATTAGAAGCTACTAGAGAAGAATATAAAGAGAACTCCAGATCACGCTGTGCAAAGCTTAGAGCGGGAATATTTAGAAGCAAGGAAAATCAATGCCAGTAATTTATTCTAAGTATCAGGCTCCACTATTATTCAAGAACCCACACTTACACACGATTATTCCTTATTTACTTCGTGCTCGTCCTAAAATCAAATACTCTAGAACTAGAATAAATACAAAAGATAATGATTTTCTAGATTTAGATTTTTTAAAGCACAAAGAAAAAAATAATAGCTTAGCAATTATTTGCCATGGACTTGAAAGCAACTCAGAAACAGGAACAGAAGCAAGCATAGCAAAGATACTCTTTGATCATAGCTATGATATTTTAGCAATGAACTACAGAGGCTGTAGTGGTAAAACCAATAAATTAATAAAAACCTACCACAGTGGAAAAAGTGAAGATCTGAAAGAAGTCATAGACTATGTTTCAAACAACTATAAATATGAAAATATTTATTTAATAGGAATTAGTATCGGTGGAAACATAGTCCTTAAATACCTAGGAGAAGAATCTTCACTGGTAAACCCTAAAATAAAAAGAGCTGTAGCTCTTTCATCACCCATAGACTTAGCTTGCAGTGCTGAGCAGATGGCAAAAGAAAAAAACTATATCTACATGAAACGCTTTCTATTAAATCTATATAGAAAAATGAAAATTAAAGCTCAGAAATTTCCTGAAAAAGTTTCAGTCCAAGACTTTCATAGAATAAAAAACTTCCATGACTTTGATGAAAAGTATACTGCTCCATTAAATGGTTTCAAGTCAGCTGAAGATTACTGGGCTAAAGCAAGTTCAAAACCTTACCTAAGCTCAATTAAAACTCCTACTTTAATGCTTAGCTCAGAAGATGATACTTTCCTAGGGAAAAACTGTTACCCCACAAATGAAGCGATGGATAACAAAAATCTATTTTTAGAAATTACAAAACATGGTGGGCATGTAGGTTTTATGGATTTTAACAAAGAGAATATTTACTACCATGAAAGAAGAATCCTTGAATTTTTTAATCAGGTAAAATATAAGGAAGAAGAATGCACAGCATCCCATCAAACAAAATCCTAATTCTACTAGTATTGATTTTCATTATCAGTAGCATTCTAATGTTTGTAAACATCGGCTTTGAATCAGTAAACCGTGCCTTAAATAAAGAGATAAGCACTATCAATAATGAAAAAAGTAAATTAAAAGTTTCGTACCTGCAACACAGTTCTATTAATAACCTTAGTGGTACAGCCAACCGTCTAAAGATGGTTCACATTAATGATCAAAATAGTTTTATTATCTCTGATTCAGCTTATGAATACAGTAATAAACTGAATCAGAAAACTATCAGTGATAGATTTAATGAGTATCAAAAACAGCGTAAGACTTTTCTATATGGTTTTTAAACTACCTTCTACTTAACCTTAAAGTAAATGTATAAGTACTTGATCCAGATCTTTCACTGACAGCATTTACAGTAACTTTCAACCTTCTACCTTTTCTAAATTGTTTTCCTTTAAATCTTTGCTTTATCACAAGCTGATTCTGAGCGTTAATCTCAAGGAACTTTAATGCTCCTCTATTACCTTCTAAAGAAATTGTATAGTCCGAATCGATTTCATATTTAGGCTTAAAACTAGCAACTACATTACCTTCAATATTGTTTCTTCTAGAAAGAGTTTGCTGTCTTCTACCTGACTCATTATCAAGTTCGATCTCATTAATTAAGCTCCCAAAACTAAACCTAGGATTCCTTTCTCCAAAATCAACATCCTCGTCTAAAACATTTACAGTGATGTTGCTACTATGCTCCTCACCAGTAGAAGCTCTTACCGCTTTAACAGTAAGACTATACGAACTTTTTGTTTCATAATCTAATGATTCTTTAGTGTAAAGAACATCATTTCTCACTTCAAATTTATCAGCATCCACTCCTGATAAAGAAAAGTCATAGAAAAATTCTAAACCACCTTCTATTGAAAACTCACCTATAGCACTTGAAGCAGAACTATTTTCATAGATTTCATTATTATCAATTGTTATCGCTTTAGGATCATCTGACTCGTCATTAATTACCACAATTACAAAATCCTGCTCAAGAAAGTCACCACTAGGAGCAGTTGCTCTAATCCTTACAGTATATGAGCTTTGTGCCTCATAATCAAGGGCTGCATTTGTATAAAGAGAACGATCATTTTGAATTTTAAAGAGATTTGTGTTATCAGAAACTATAGAATAGTCATACTCAAACCTAGAAAAATCTCCATCTTCAACCCCTATAAGACCAATAATAGAATCAAAGTCCCTATTTTCAGAAACTTCATTCCCTGATAAAGTCAATGTCCCGCTTGCAAAGCCACCAGAACTATTATCCAAAATTGATTGATAATCTCTTAAAGCAACAAAAGTATCTAAGACTCCCACATTTGACCCGAAAGACTTTCCAGTACTATTAAAACTTTTATTTGAAGTTTCTTGAAGTATCGCTCTTAACTCTAAAAATGTTAAATCACTTTTTTGTGAATTAAGCAAAGCTGCTGTAGCAGCTACATAAGGAGTAGCATATGAAGTTCCTTGAGAAACAAAATACGATTCCTTCACGATACTAACATCGTTATCAGTTAAACCGTCGTCCACTTCTTCTTCAGAAGATAAACCTACTAACTGCAAATCTGTGTTCGTAGAAACGATAGAAGAACCTGGAGCCAGGATATCGACTTCAGGACCAAAGTTTGCAAAAGTATCCACACTAGTATTAGGATCAATCGATGAAACTACTATAACGTTAGGGTAACTCATGGGATATTTATTAGATGTGCTTGCAATAGTAGAATCGTCGTTACCAGCAGCAACAAATACAAACGCACCTCTTGAGTTTGCATAATCGATAGCACTTTCGATAACTGGGGAGTCACCAGCCCAACCTAGTGAAATATTGATTGCATCTGCTCCCTGATTGGCTGCATATCTAATTGCGCTTGCCATATCAAAAGTACTAAAAGTATTGTCCAAAGCATCAATAATTTTTACTGGAAGAATATTTGCTTGGTGCGCAAGACCTTTCATACCGATACCATTATTACTAGTAGCAGCAATTATCCCAGCAATAAAAGTCCCGTGACCTGAAATATCAAGCATATAAGGGGAAGATGGGTTGTTCTCTTTATAGAAGTCCCTACCGAAAGCATTATTCGGAATATCATCTGAAGTTATAAAACCATCGTCATCTTCATCTAAATCCCTTAAATTAACCTTACCGTCACCATTAGTATCAGAAACAATAGCAGTATCAACCCAAATATTCTCAATAAGATCAGGATGATTCCAGAAAATACCATCATCAATGATGGCTACTAAAGTATTCGTTCCTTCACTAATTGACCAAGCTTGGCTTGCATTAACTGTTTCTAAACCCCAAAGCTCAGAGTAAGATCTATTCCAAATCGAACCATTAGAGGTAAATAATGGATCAGAAAATAGCTTAGCCGCAACTTTTCTATCCTCTTCGATATATTCACAAAGTTCAGACTTTTTAAGAGCTTTTAATACAGAGTCTAAATCACAGGATTCACACTCGAATCTATAGACTCTATCTAAAGATTTCTCATCAAATTCTTTATTAAGCGATGAAAACTTTAATCCATTTAGATTTTTCTTATATAACTGAAGAGATTTGATTTTATCTTGTGATTTTAAATCTTGATTTGCTTCAATTATAGAGTTGATAGTCTCGATATCAGCCTCTGGGGAGAGTTTTATCTCAATTTGCTCAGCCTTAACTGGAAGAACTATAAACAGTAATAGGATCAAAATGCGTAATAACATAGAACCTATTATATCGAAAAAAATTATCTTAAAGTTAAATAAGACAAAGTTATATCTGATTCATATAAAAAATATATTTAAAATGGAATTTCCATATCTTCTTCACTAAAGTCAGAAGTTTCAGGACCTGAACTTAAAGAAGATGATGAGTAATCAGCATTAAAATCAGCTGAAGCTGACCCACCACCAGAAGAACCTAAGATATTAATTTTATTAGCTTCAACAACAAAAGCTCTAACATTATTACCTTCTCTATCAGTATATTGCTCGATTTGAGGTCTACCAATAACTAAAACCTCAGCTCCAGGAACTAAAGTATCTAAGTACTGAGCGTGGTTATCACCCCATAAATTAACTTTTATAGAATGTTGCTTCATCTCTTTAGAACGAGAATCATATTTATCAATATTCATGTAAAAACCGATAACAGAAGTGTTATTAGGAGTAAACCTCTGTTCAGCTTTATTATTTAGTGTTCCAGAAACAGTGATCGAAGCGAAAGTCATACTATGATGCTACCACTTGAAGATTATAAATTTCAAATCTTAGTAAATCTTCTACTAATTTCATTCTTTCTTTAATAGCAGAAATATCTTCAGGCTTTGCAGTTAACTTTAAGATGATTTGGAAAGCAGACTTCTTAGCACCGATCTCATAACCAATGTTTTGCTTACCTTTAAGGTTAATATCATCAAATTTAACGTCAAACTTAGAAAGAGTAGACTCTAAATCTTTCAAAAATCTGTTAGCTGACGATTCGTCAAAATTAGGGGCTAACATTAAGAAAAGTTCGTAAGTTTTCATAGCAGATCTATCATTATATTATCTTTGTCAAACAATTTCAAGTTTTTCCGAAATTTCCTTATTTAGTCCTTCTAAATATAGCTTTCCTTCAAGTACAGTAACTGCTTCTCCGATTAATTTCGTCTTCAATTCAGCATTTTCAGCTAAACTAACTTCGACATCTAATCGCCCTTTGCGCCCTAAAATATCACCCTGTTCAGCTTTTAAAATCACTTTATTGCCTTCACCTAGTTTATAGACTTCATTTTTAACTAAGTAAGCAGCAAGAGGCCCGTTAGCTGATCCAGTTACAGGGTCTTCACCAACGCCACAACCAGGAATAAAGAATCTTGAAGAATAGTGTGATTCTTTATCGTAAGTTTCAGTTGTAAAAAGAGAATATCCTACTATTTTATGTTTATCAGAAAACGCCTGTAAAACAGAATCATTATATTTAGCTAACCTTAGAGAGTTCAAATCTTTAAAAGGAATTAATAAATAATCCATGGTCTCATCTTTCATCACTGGTAATTCAGAGTTAAGCTCACTTTTACTAATACCAAAAAGAGAAGCAAGTTCATTCATATCCAGAGTAAGTTCCTGCAAATTAATTTGAGGTGATTCTAAGAAAACCTTAGTACCATTTTCAGTGACAGAAACTCTGATATCTAAAATCCCAACCATTGTCTCAACTTTAAAGTCATATTCACCAAATGAACTCATACCGAAAAGCTTCTCTTCAGCTAAAACGTGCATGGTAGCAACGGTAGCGTGACCACAGAATAAAATTTCAGACTCAGGAGCAAACCAACGAATCCTTAAATCAGCCTTATCACTTTTAAGTACATAAGCTGTCTCCGACAAATTCATCTCATTTGCTATTTTGAGCATTTGCTTATCTGATAAATTATCATCACCAACTACTATTGCAGCAGGATTACCATTAAAAGGTTCGCTGGTAAAAGCGTCTACTTGTTTGATTGAAATAGCGTTCATAAAGAAATTATAGAACAGAGAAGATAGTATTAGTTTTCTATAAAATCAATACCAAAATCTTTAGCAATAAATCTCTTAGTATCTTCAGGAATCGTAGTTTTTGAAAACCTATAACCACCATGTCGAGATTTAGCGTATGTGTATAAAACGATAATTCTCTTTTCTTCAGTCGTTAAACACTCAGGTTTAAACTCAACAATTGAAGCTAATCTATTTTCCTTATCATAATCATCGTACTTATCTCTTTTGAAAGTAGTAAATTTTGAATATGATTCTCTTGAAGGCTTAACATCGAGTTTAGACAATTGATCACAAACTTTTACATAATCACCATCATCATTTTTTGTAACTATTATTGCTTTCTGTAAAGTCTGATTTTCATGACCAGTGAAATTCTTCCGAACCTGGTTTCTATTTCTATTAGCATCAATTGCAATTGCAGCAGGTAAAGCTAAGAGCCCAAAAGCTGCCCCCATTGCAAAATCTAAAGCCATATCTCTTCCAAGATTATTATCAATCTCTTCACCTGTGGCTTTATCATATACCTTAGCTTTTTCATAAACTTCAGGTAGAACTTCAGAGGAGCTAGGCAAAATCCAAAAAGAAACAGTATCTTTTTTTAACAGAGGTTCATTTATCGATATCTCAGAATACTTTAAAGGAATTTCTTTACCCTTTTCCTTCAATTTAGCTCTTTTCTTTTGATACTTGTAATTCTGATACAAAGCCTGGTCTTTGTTATTTTTTGGCGTAGTTAATTCAACACCATAAACGATAGTCCCCTTACCTGCAGGTGGAATATTAAACCCATACCATAAATGCTGAGGCTTTTTAGGCTTAACTTGTTTCTCTTTAGCCATTAGATTTAATGGACTAAAAAGTCCTATAGATAAACTGAGCACAATAATTACAAATTGTTTTTTTAAAATATTCATGATATTAATCCATGAATTAGTTTAACAAATAAAATCAAAATTCAAAACTGTTATTAAATATGTAAACCTTGGTAAAATACAAATGTTATGAAATTATTTACGATGAAGAATTTACTAATAGTTGCACTTGCTGTTTCACTAAGTTCATGTGCAACGATATTCGGTGGTGCAAGAGAAAGTGAGATCACCGTCGAATCTAATACCCCACTTAAAATTGAATTAATTTCTCATGAAGGTTTTAAAAGAAAATTTACAACTCCTTTCACTACGACATTAAATAGAAAAAATACTTATAGACTAAAACTTGTCTCTGACACCTATGAATCAGAGGACATATATATTGGTAAAAAACTTCGAGGTCTAGCGTTTATAAACTTAATTTCTCCAATCCCTTGGATTATAGACATTGCTACAGGTAACGCTTGGGAGCACAAATTAAAATACGTTTATATAGACACAAATGAACTTGAAAGACTAAAATCAGAATCTAACTCTAACAAAAAAGATATAGTTGCAAAAATCAACATTAGAATTGAAGGAAAAGATTCTGATAAAGAATCCGGTGTAGTACAAGCACACAAGAAAATTAAGTTCACAAAAGTATAAGGAAAATATAGAAAGGTAAAAACTATGATTAATAAATTAACAAAACTAATATTAGTAGCTTTACTTGTATGTATTTTTCCTATAAATGCATCTGCAGCTAGCAATAATATAGAAATAACAAATCAGACTGTTAAAGCAAAGGGTTACTTAAAGAAAAAATATCGAGTAATGGAGTTTAATTTCCACAACCCAAGTAATTCTGAAATTTCTATATCTGATCTTGATTTTAGTTCTGATAGAGATGTTGATATCGCTTCTCGTGACGCTGAAGAAAACTCAGGTAAATCAGCTCTAGCCTCAACATGGGCTACAGCTGCATTATTCTGGTGGGTATTCCTTGCGCCTGTTGCCTATGCAATAATTGCAACACCAATCATATTAATCAGAAGATCGACAACAAGAGGTAAAACTAGAAAAGAATTAGCTAAGTTTTCTGAATTAAAACCAAGAAATCTCAAAGTTAAACCTGGTGAAACTGAACAGATAATCGCCACATTCCCTAAAAACTTCACTAAAACTAAACTTACTTTTAAGTACTACTCTAAACTTGTAGGTAATCAATCCTTCAACAAAGAATATGCTTTAAGAGCTATTAACAGAAAGTAACTTTAGTTAATAATCAAACAATAAACATAAAAAGCCCTAGTAAAATTTACTGGGGCTTTTTTTCATTCTAAAGAACTAGCTTTATTCACCAAAAACTACCCCTATTCATGATTACAAACATAATAAAACGTGGTAAGTTAGCTTTTGTGGATATAGCTGGTTAAAATCCACATGTGTGTATAAATGAATCACTAGAGAATTTTTAGTGATCTATTTGTGTGCAATTAAAAACAAAAAGGAAGAGAAAATGGAAACTGATACACAGACAGAAGAACTTTTTAGGATGCTACAGATTCGTCCTGTACAAGAAAAAACTCAAAACCTAAAATATATTTTTACTAAAGATCTTAGAAACTCAAAACTAAGTCTAGAATTACAAAAAACTAGAAACAACTATAATCAAGTTAAAAAAATCACTAAAGAATTCGTTAAATCTCCTGACTTTAAATCTTCATTCGGTTCTGAGAAACTAAATGCTATCTCTAAACTACTAGAAAGTCAAAGAACAAATCCTGACTTAGCAAAACTTAGAGTAGAATTAAAAACTATTATTGGTCCTGACTCTAATAAGTTCACTCAAGCGAACACCAGTGAAGTAGAAATTAACCAAATGTGGGATTCACTTACAGCAACTACCATCTCACAAGAGTCTCCAGAGAAAAGAGAAGAATTAATCCAGAGCCTAAGAACTCAAAATTTTCTTCAAGCATTAAACAATGGTTCTAATGTCTTAGAAGATGACACTGAAGTTTTAAGATTACTTAAAGCAAGACCGACACTTGCAAGTGTAGATGAAATCAATAATCTTCAAGCAAGAGCTTTTGAGAAGAGAGGAAGAGCACAAAGAACTAAAAATGAAACTCAAGACTTTAGTAGAAGAGTTGCTCTTTATAATAGAATCAAAGAGCTTGAGAACACCGATAAAGACCTAAAGAAAATCTACAAAGTAAACATTAAAGAATCAAGTAAAAGTGCTTCTAAAAACGATATACAACAATCAAAAGAAATTTTAGAAACTCTAAAAAAAACAAAGCCGACAACTGTAAGAAACAATGCTAGCAGCATTAATGTTAATAGAACAATCGTTAATAGATTAAATGTTAAAACATTCAATTCGCTAGCAGCTTCTAGTAAAGCAAATACAGCTGTTTTAAACAGAGGGACAGCAAACACTGCTTTAGCAGAGGATTTAGAAAATGAAAATGAAGAACTATTCTTACTTTCATCTAATAAAACTAAAGCTACTATTCTTTCAAATAACATCCAAAGAAAACTTACAGCAAAGTCACAGACTGTACTGAGAGACTTTGAAAAAGGTGCTGATGAAGAATTAGAAATTAGAAAAACTGAAAATGAAATCGATAAAAGGTTAAATCTTGCAAACAAATTAATGATGCAAGACTTACCAACTAAATCGATAATCAAATTAACTAGATTAAGAGAAGCTTCTAAAGCACAGTCTTCTAGATTCAACTTCGACCCAGATATCTATAAACTTTTCAGACCTAGAGTAGATCTTTCAAGCTTAAACCCTAATAAAATTACTGGTTCATTTAAGGTTATCGGAATTGGAGATCTATTAAAAGTAGAACAAGAATTAGTAGACTACCAAGCTTCAGAAGTTTCACACGTTGAAAACGTTATGCAGTCTGAAAACAAGAATAGATCATTTAGAAGAAAAACTAGTCAAGAAGAGACTTTATTCACTTCAGAAACTGTAGAAGAAGAAAATTCATATGATCTTCAAAGTACTAAAAGAAGTCAAATGTACAATGAAGTTCAATCACAAATTAGAAATGAAAGTGAAATGAATTTAGGTGTTAGTCTTTCAGCTAAATATGGTCCTGTAAAACTTAGTACAGATGCTAACTTCAACTCAAGACAATCAAAAGAACAAAGTGCTAAAACTGCTTCTGACTTCGCTAAAGAGGTTACTGAAAAGTCAGCTAATACTATCAGCAGTAAAGTTCAAGAAGAAAGAACTACTAAAACTCAAACAGAAGTTGAAGAACTTAGTTCACACGGTTTTGATAACTCAAATGGTTCAGAGCATGTAGTAGGAATCTATCAGTGGTTAAACAAAAGATACAAAAACAGAGTTGTTAACTACGGTAAAAGATTAATGCTTGAATTTATGGTTCCAGAACCAGCTGCATTCTATAAGTACGCTCAAGAAAATCCTGTAAATGATATCGACACTACTTATATCCCAGCCAAGCCAGACCCGATCGGAGACTTAAACTATGGAGATATCAATAGATCTAACTTTAGTGTCTTTGCAGCTAAATATAATGCTGTCGGCATTCAAGCACCACCATCAAGCAAGATCTGTATAGGTACTAGTATCACTAAGGATTACTCTAAAAAGCAAGAGTACTCAGTAATGATGAATAAGGAATTAAAAATCCCTGATGGTTATCAAGCTGATAATGCTGAAATTGACTACAGTGCTGTATGGAGTTCTAATGATTCACCAGCTATCTACTTACTTGTAGGAGATGAGAAATTCAAATACTCTGAAGGAAACCATATTTTAAATCTTAAAAATGAAGTAGGTACACTTCCTATTTCACTTATGTGTGATTTAAAAGCCATAGCTATTAACATCGATGTAGAATGCAAACTTAGAGAAGAAACTTATCAAAACTGGCAAATAGCTACTTATGAAGCTATCAAAGCTGCATACGATAAGATGCAAAATGAATACGAAGATGCGATGCGTCAAGCTGAAATCGATACAGGTGTTCAAATCCGTGGTAACAACCCAGATAAAAACAGAATCATCGAGCAGACTGAACTTAAAAAATCATGTATCAGAGTTCTTTCTAGGGATAGTTTCGAGAATTTCGATGCTATGAAAGATGCTGTATCATTTGGTTACCCTGAATTTGATTTAGATGATGCTGAGCAGGAAGGAAAGTATGTTCAATTCATGGAGCAAGCTTTTGAATGGGAACAAATGACTTACATTAACTATCCTTACTTCTGGGGAAGAAAGACTAATTGGTTAGAAACTCAGTCTCTATCTGATACAGATCCTAAATTCGAAGCCTTCTTGAAAGCTGGTTATGCTAAAGTGAACATTCCAGTAAGACCAGGCTATGAAGATGCAATTATGTACTTCATCAACTCAGGTGGTGAAATCTGGAAAGGTGGTGAAGCACCAGTAATCAATGATCCTATGTATGTATCAATTGCTGAAGAGCTTTCTGAGCCTGAAGGTGAGCAGGTAGGTGAAGAATGGGAAACTAAAGTAGCTACTAACTTAGTGATGATTAATAAGGAATCTAAACTACCTAGCTTCAGCTAATTAACAATTCCAAATTAATCCAAACCAAAAAATAAAAGGTGCATAAACTGTGGACTATATCAAGAAAGAAGATGTAGAGTATTTAGTCTTTGAAGGTGGCGGAGGGGCAGGCAATGCCTTTCCTGGTGCCCTAAATGCTTTAGAAGAATTAAAAATACTTCAATTCAATAATAATAAAGTAGCAGGAAAAATAAAAGGCTTTGGTGGAGCTTCAGCTGGAGCGATTAATGCTTTATTCCTCTCTTTAGGATATAGTCCCAGTGAAATGCAAACCATACTTGATCAAAACAACTTTGAGGATTTCTTTGACACACCGAATATCACCCATAGACCATATACTTTTACTGCCAAGAAAAGTACTAAAGTAAAAGATGACTTAGCTAAGCTTGCAAAAGAACTTGAGCAAGGTGTTTTTGGGAGTATATTTAAATATTGTTTTGGATGGATTTTATCGAATAAAACAATGAGTAGTCTTGCCTGGGGAACCATAGCTGCAGGTTATACGATGCTTAGTTACTTTTTTGGAGCAGCTCTTTCAGCCATAAGCATAGTTATGATGGGCAAAATGCCACAGAAAATGCTTAAAAAAATAAAAGATAACCTAAAAAATAACAAAGTACAATTCTCCTTACTTTTCCACTACGGGATTTTTCCTGGTTTTACTTTTAGACACTTTTTAAACAAATACATTAAACTTGCTGTAAATAGAGTCGGAGCCTCTGGTATAAGTGGTGATGAAATCACAATAGGTGGGGTTAAGAAAAAAATTCAAGACATTAACTTCTCTGACCACGAAAAAATCTTCGGCGTAAAGTTGATAGTTACAGGAACTAATTTAGAAACTATGAAAAGTGTCCAGTTCAGTTCTCTTACTACTCCTAATTTCCCCATCGCTGATGCCGTAAGAATCTCAATGAGTATTCCTATGGCATTTCAGCCTTTAATCCTAAGAGATGATAATGATCTAAGACAAGTAATAAAAAGTGGAGAAAACCCAAGAAACCATTTCTTAAAAGGAGTTTGGGTCGATGGAGGTTTACTCAATAACGCTCCTGTTGCTGCATTTGATCAAATAGCTGGAACTCATACTAAAACACTTGCTCTTAGATTAAGACAGGATGAAAGAAGTGAAATAGAAACTGTTTTTGATTTTTTCAAAATCTATCCACTTAGCCTAGGGCTTATGGGAACCGGTGAAGCATATATAGATAATGCTGCTAGTACCTTTGATAGAACTATTAATATCAAGGTAAAAAATAGTGAGATGGGTTTATTTGATTTTAAAGTAGATAAAGGAACCTTTACAAAAGTAAATAATAGATCGAAAAAGACTGTCAAAGACTTTTTTACAAGTGCAGCAGCTGTTCAAAGAATTAGAGATGAAGCTCAAAAGACTGGTTCAGGTGAGTATCCTGTTAATGATTTATAATAAATCTGATGGATAAAAAAGCAGATATTGGAATTTTTGGTGGCAGTGGGCTCTACTCTTTCTTAGAAAATGTAGAAGAAGTTCAAGTAGAAAGTGAATATGGACCCTGTTCAGATTCAGTGTTCATAGGAGAATACGCCGGTAAAAAAATATCTTTCTTACCGCGTCATGGACGCAAACATACTATACCACCTCATAAAATCAACTACAGAGCAAATGTAAACGCCATGAAAAAGCTAGGTGTAAGCACGGTACTCTGCCCGTGTGCTGTAGGAAGTTTAAAAAAAGAAATAGAACCAGGGCACTTTGTAATAGCTGATCAATGGGTAGATAGAACTAATGGTAGAGCTGATACTTTCTTTGATGGACCTATCGCAACTCATGTCAGTGCTGCTTATCCATATATAGAAGAATTAAGAAAACTAGCCATAGACTCTGCAAAAGAAAACTCTATTACTGTACATGAAAAAGGTACTGTAGTAGTTATTAATGGTCCTAGATTCAGTTCAAGAGCAGAATCTGAATGGTTTACAAAAATGGGCTGGGATATTATCAATATGACTCAATACCCTGAAGCACATCTAGTAAGAGAAGCTGGTATGGCTTGTGTAAACATTTCTTTAGTTACTGACTATGATTGTGGTTTAGTAGCTGATTGTGAACCAGTTAGTCACGCAGCTGTTTTCGAAGTATTTAATAACAATATTGATAAATTAAGAAAAATGTTATTCACGTTAATTGAAAAAATTCCAGTTAATGAATACTGGGGAGCTGATAAAGTTTTAGAAAATTCTAGATTTTAAATAACTTTAAAATTCAATTTACACAACAAAAAAGCCGCTCATAACAAGCGGCTTTTCGTGATCAATGAGAAAATTATTTTAATTAACTTGTTTATACCTAAGTTTCACAACTGGGTTTGAAATACTATCATCCAGAACTTCCATTTCCAGAAGATTATCAGATCCAGCAATATAAGTACTGTTATCAACCTTAATAAAATAACCTGGGAATGTAGGAACAAAGAAACCTGATAATCTTAGGAAATATTTATGACCTTGTTGTAAGTTAATAGCCGTAAAAGTAGTATTAGCAGTCATAACTTTTGTAAAGTAATTATGCTGAGCAGTAAAGTCAATTACCGTACCAACTAAAACACCTTTATCAGTAGTAAGAGAAGGTATAGCACCAGGAGCTAAATCTGCAGCAGTTATACTACCATCTTGAATATCAGCACCAGTTAATGTTTCATCTAAAACTTTATCTGTAGTAACAGCATCAGAAGCTAACTTAGAGTTTGTCACACTACCGTCTGCTAGATCAACGGTATCTACTGAACCATTGACGATCTTCGTACTTGTTACTGAATTATCAGCTAATATAGAAGTTGTTACAGAACCAGAACCTGGAGTCGTGGTAATAGCACTTAAAGTACTAGGGTGAAGATCTTCAGGTAAAATTGTAAAGTTCTGAATTTTAGAAGTGGTTACAGAATTTGCTGCTAACTTAGCTTCGGTAATTGAAAAATTAGCATATTTAGGCGTAGTAACTGATGAAGTTTTAATATTAACAGAATCCACAGCTTCAACAGCCATATCTTCAGAAAGAATAGAACCATTCATTATTTTACCTGTCGTTATTACGTTATTTGCAAGTTTAACTGCTGTAACAGAAAAATTATTTAATTTATTAGTTGTAACAGCTGAATTTGCTATTTTATCAGTAATTATAGAATTTGGAGCAAAATCAACTGATTGGATAGAGTTGTCAACAATCTTTGCAGAAACAACTGAATCATTAGCAAGCTTTAATGTTGTAACAGCAAAATTAGCTAACTTAGGTGTAGTTATAGAACCATCAGCTACGGTCGCTAAAGTAAGAACATTAGGAGCTAAATCTGCTACCTGAATAGTACCATCTTCGATCTTGTTACTCGTTACAGAATCTGGAGCTAACTTAGGATTAGTTACACTGCCATCTGCTAGAGAACCTCCGCTTATCGTTCCTGGAGCTAAGTCGTCTATTGTAATTGAACCATCTTGAATATCTGCGCCAGTTAAACTTTCATCTGCTACTTTACTTGTATCTACTGCATCTGAAGCTAGTTTTAGAGTTGTTACACTACCATCTGCTAGATCTACTGTCTGAATTGTACTATCTTGAATATTGGTAGATAAGATTGTATCGTTATCTATCTGAACATTCGTAATAGAATTGTTTGTGATATTTGATGCATTTATCGTTCCTGGAGCTAAATCTGCACCAGTTATCGTTCCATCTAAAATCTTGTCTGTGGTTACTGCATTTGCAGCTAACTTTATATTTGTTACACTGCCATCTGCTAGAGAACCTCCGCTTATCGTTCCTGGAGCTAAGTCGTCTATTGTAATTGAACCATCTTGAATATCTGCACCAGTTAAACTTTCATCTGCTACTTTACTTGTATCTACTGCATCAGGAGCTAACTTGGGAGTTGTTACACTTTCATCTGCTAAGTCTACAGATTGCACAGATCCATTCATAATTTTCCCAGAGCCTACTGAATTAGAAGCTAATTTAATTTTGGTTACAGAAAAATCAGCATAATCTATTGTTTGAATTGTTTCGTCTTGAATCTTAATACTTGTTACACTACCATCTGCAAGTTCAGCAGTTCCAATAGTTCCAGGTCCTGGAGATGAAATATCTGAAAGTCTTGCCAAAGTTCCATCACCATCTGGAAGAGTTAAATTTACATCTGCACCATTTGAAATGAATACTGCATTGTTTAAACCATCAAATGTAATAGCTTCTGTTGTAGAACCCACATTGCTACTTTTCAATCTTAATGCTTCATCTAAAGAATTTAAAACTGATGAATCTAAATCACTTGCTGTGATTGTTCCATCTAAAATTTCATCAGATGTAACTGAACCTGTATCTAAATCATCAGCAGTTAATGAATTATCAATTACCTTATCTGAGTTAACAGAATCAGTTGCTAGCTTTAATACGGTTACATGACCATCTGTAATCTTACTTGTAGTCACACTATTAGGAGCTAAATCTAGGTCAGTAATACTGCCATCAAAAATATTTGCACCAGTTAAAGTATTAGGCGCAACATCAATTCCTAAAATAGTTCCATCTAAAATTTCATCTGTAGTCACTGAACCAGTAGCTAAATCAGAATCAGTTAAAGAACCATCTTGAATATCAACACCAGTTAAACTACCATCGATTACTTTATCTGAATTAACAGAATCTGTTGCTAACTTTAATACGGTTACATGACCATCTGTAATCTTACTTGTAGTTACTGCGTCATTTGCTAAATCTGCTGTTCCTACTTCACCATCTAAAATCTTGTCTGTGGTTACTGCATTTGCAGCTAACTTTATATTTGTTACACTACCATCTGCAAGTTCAGCAGTTCCAATAGTTCCAGGTCCTGGAGATGAAATATCTGAAAGTCTTGCCAAAGTTCCATCACCATCTGGAAGAGTTAAATTTACATCTGCACCATTTGAAATGAATACTGCATTGTTTAAACCATCAAATGTAATAGCTTCTGTTGTAGAACCCACATTGCTACTTTTCAATCTTAATGCTTCATCTAAAGAATTTAAAACTGATGAATCTAAGTCACTTGCAGTAATTGTTCCATCTAAAATTTTATCTGTTGTTACTGCATCTGTAGCTAGCTTAGGATTTGTTACACTTCCATTTGCTAACTGAGCAGTACCAACAGTTCCTGTTCCAGGAGTTAAACCTACTAAATCTTCTAATCTTGCGATAGTACCATTTGCTACAGGTAAGTTTAAATTAGTTAATTCTGCTTGAGAATTTAAAACTGTATTGAAGTTACCAGTATAAGTAGTGAAATTAGTTGTATCAGTTGAACTCTGTAATTTTTTAACTGAGTCATCACCATCTGGATTAAAAACAAAGTTTCTTCTAGTACCATTTGACGTGAAATATAAATCACCTGAATTATCAAATTCAAAAGCACCTTCTGTAAGCGAACTTGGAAGAGGACTTGGTCTAAATCTCATAATAGGTAACTCTTCAGTATTGTTACCAGGAGCTATATCTAAAGTCGCGAGTGGCGTATCTTCATTAATACCAAGTCTTCTATCAGAACCAATAACTAAAAGAGGAACTGCTGGGTTAACACTTGAAGTAACAGCCATTACATTACCATCATTAACAATGATTTGAGAATCAGTTGAAATTAAACCATTATCACTACCTGGATTAGCATTTACTGACTCAGAATCATAGTCAACACCATTACTAGAACCGTATCTTAATTTTTTACGTTTAACATTAGTTCTATTTACATTAGGACGAGATACAGGAATATTAACTTCTAAAACATTATTAGCATTATCAGGAACTACAGAAATAACCTTAGAATCACCTTTCGTCTTAGCATTCCATCTAACATTGTTAACTAAGAAATCCATTACTGTTTCTTTAACAGAATCATAGTTAGGGTTAACACTTTGAGCTAAATTACTTGTAACAACACCTTCTGCATTCAAATCAACACTATTAGTGAGTAAAAGCTTGTCATTTGAGGAATACCACTCGATGTAAACAGTCTTAGAACCTGTAAACGGTGATAATGGTAAATCTAACTGATAATCTTTTAAATTTTTCTTAGCTTTAGGGAATTTCACGTATGTTTTTGAAATTACTTCTTTTTGACCTAAGCCATTGATCTCATATGCTCTATATGAAAAAGAATCTTCGGCAGATCCTGGAGCTCTAAATAGGCTTGGGCGAACTCTTAATCTTATGCTCGGGCTACTTTCAGGAAAAACCTTATTAAAATCATTATCCTGGCCGAAGACATTAATGTCACATTCACCAGAGATACATTCCAATGGAACGAAAGCAGCTTCAACTTTAATAGGTGCTACATAACCTTGAGTAATAAAGGCTATAAGCAATGCTAATGTTAAGGTTTTTCTAAGTAATTTCATATTTTTCCTCATATTTTCTTAAATACTTGTCAACGAATTAATTATTTTAATTCATTGGAACAGTATTTACATCTAAAAATTATATTATTTTGAAACCCATTATGTCAAAATAAGATATCCACAATATACAAGCATAAAAAATGAAAAAATTTACTATCAAAATAATATTCACGGGATATCCTTAAATAGTAAGGGGTTTAAATAAAAAAATAACGGAAAACCCTCAAAGAATTTCCCGTTATTAAATATAAATTACTAATTTAAATTAAGACTAAGCAGCTACTGCTTCAAGATCAATGATCTTTTTACCAGATTTAGCAGCTGAGTAATATTCAGCAACTTTATTCCAGTTAATCATTTTCCAGAAAGTAGCGATGAAATCAGGTCTTCTGTTTTGAACTTCTAAATAGTAAGCATGTTCCCAAACATCAAGAACCATTACTGGTTTTTTATCAGAATCCATTAAACAGTTATCCTGATTTACAGTGTTTTCAATATTTAAAGAACCATCTGGGTTTACAGTTAACCAAGTCCAACCACTACCAAATAAAGTAGCAGCGCTGTTAGAAAACTTCTCTTTAAATGCTTCAAAACTACCAAAGTCTTTGTTGATTTGCTCAGCTAATTCACCAGTAGGTGCTTCAGGAGCCTTAGGTCCTAAAATATTCCAGAAAAGTGTGTGATTATAGTGACCACCACCGTTATTGATAACAGCTTGTCTTTTGTCAACTGGAAAATCTTTAGTCTTAAGACCAGTTAATAATTCTTCAATCGCAGTGTTTTCAAAACCTGTTCCTTCAAGAGCAGCGTTTAATTTAGTTACATAAGCGTTATGGTGTTTTCCATAGTGAAATTCTAATGTGCTAGCTTGATAGTTAGGCTCAAGAGCAGTTTTTTCCCATGGAAGTTCAGGTAAAGTATGTGGCATATTTCAGTGTCTCCTTATTAATCTTTAGTAATTACTAAAATTTTATTCCACCTATTATTATTGCAAATCATAAGACTTAGTGAAGAAATCGCAAATCGTTCTCAATAAAATTTTGTACATATGCAGTAAATTTGGAATTAGATAAAGAGAACTTAACTTTAATAAGTTATATAAATCTTGGTGTGTGAATAAAAGTCAAATTTATTCAAATATTAAGAACTAAATAACCTGGAGGGACGTTAATGAGTTACACAAAAAACGGTCAAGATGACTGTGGTGTGTGTGAATCAGAATCTTTAAGGAGAGCAGATCGTCTTAAGCTTGAGCTATTGGGTAATGATATAGAACAGGCTGATGATGAAACACTTGAAGCATTTAGGGATATCGAGCAAATTGAAAAAATAATGTATTCAAGATCTAAAGGATTCTGTTAAATAAAACAAATATACGCCGAAAAAAAGCCCGCTTTCTGTGTTGAGCGGGCTTTTGCCTTTTTTAAATTAATCAAAAAGAAATTATGGAAGAGTTACTACAGCAGCAGCTCTAACTGGAACTGGCTTAGAAACATCTTTATTACCTTTAGATGTAGATTTAGCCCATGGACCAGCTTTAGCATTAAGCTTAAACTTAAGTTCTTTAGTAGCTGAATCATACTTAACTACAGTTAACTTACCATTTGCAGTAGTATCATTAGTAGAAGTAATTCCTGTAGTTTTAGTATTTAAACCATTAACTTTTGTTTTCTGACCTTGGAAAACGATAACAGCTTGGCTAGTATCTTCATTTCCAGTAGCTGTTACATCAAGTTTAGTACCTTTAGCTAAAGTATCAACGATACTTGAAGGAATAATTACAGTTAAAGTACCAGAAGTGGTACCTTTAGCACCACCTAAAGTGATATTAATTCTATCTGCTTGCTCAACAGCAGCTACAGAGTTACCATCTCCAGAAGCTACGCTCTTAAAACCTACGAAACCAAACTTAACTTTAGCCTTATCCTTTGCAAAAACCGGTGAACAAAGTAATAAAACACTTAAAGCTAACAATAAACCATTAAATTTCTTCATCATCTCATCTCCTAATAATTATTATTAATAGAAATTATATTCTAGATAGTGATTTATTATTTGAATTAATTTTCTGATGGCTTTAATTTTTTAAATTGATTGTAAAAATTTCTCAATGGGTCTAAGAGTTTTTTTTGAGCATCACTAAAAACCATATCAGAACCTTCTTCTGGAGAAGAATTCAGATATTGAACAGCTCTACTAAATTCATTATAAGTATATATATCATTAGGAGTATCAATTCGATATTGTTTGCCTAAAATATTTTCATTAATAGAGTTAAAAACCTTTTCAGTATCTATATATGGTGAATTAATAACTTTCTCAAACCTGTTAAGAAAGCTATTAGTTATATTTTCCAAAGTTTCACGAAAATAATTATTGTTATAAGAATCACTTGAAGCATATTTATCATCAGACGCTACTAGAATAAAATTAGATATTTCAGATGCTTCCTGTAATAACTTACCTTGAGAATATGAAATATCTAATTTATCAGTAATAGTAGAATCGCCGAGTGATAAATCAGAAATATCCCGACGACTATAATTTGTTATAGTATTCCTTCCTTCAAGTTGAGATTTGCTCTGACTTGCAATCCCAAAAAAGTTACCTACAGGTTTAACTTCCACGATTTACTCCAAATATTTAATTAACTAAGTTTGGAGAAATTCTAACAGATACCTTATAAAAAAACAAAAATTAATTATAGCGATAGCTAGTTATTGCTTCTCTCGAAACTTTTACACTTGTTAACTTTCCATCATGAATTCCCAAAGTCAATTTTTCAATATCAGGGCTGAACTGTTGCATCTGAATCTCAGAGTTACTAACAATATTAAGTGAAAAATTATTCTCTCCAAGTCTAGAAACTTTACGCCCAATTCCTATTCCTTGAAGAGAATCTACAGCCTGCTGCAATTGACCTGATAATACAGGGGCAGCTTTTGATAAAGCTTCAATAGAGATATTTCTTGAAGAATTTCTTGGATTACTACTTTCCTTAGAGACTTCTTCTTTACCAAGATCAAGTTTTAGAAGCAGATCAATCCATTTAGTAAAATCTTGCGCCTTTCTTATAGGAAAAGATTCCGGTAAATTAATAATATTAGGACGACTGACTGACATATCTTATTTTTAGCACACAAAAAAGCCTCCCCGAAGGAAGGCTTAAGACAATATTAACAATTATAAAGTTATTAACTAAGCAGTTACAGCTTCATTGAAGTAATCTTTAAGACCATCTTCGTTAGGCTTCATAGCTTTATCACCTTCGTTCCAGTTTGCTGGGCATACTTCACCATTCTTCTCGAAGAACTGAAGAGCTTTAACCATACGGATAGCTTCATCGATGTTTCTTCCTAAAGGTAAGTTGTTAACAACTTGGTGTTGAACTGTTTGTTCTTTGTCGATTAAGAATAAACCTCTGAAAGCTACTCCCATGTTTTCTTCAACAACATCATAAGCTTCAGCGATTTCTTTTTTAAGGTCAGAAACTAAAGCATACTTAACACCTTTAATTCCGCCTTCTTTCTTATCAGTGTTTAACCAAGCGAAGTGAGAGAACTTAGAGTCAACAGATACACCGATAACTTCTGTATCTAAACTGTTAAATTCTTCTAATTTTGCTTGGAACGCGTGTAATTCAGTTGGGCAAACGAATGTGAAATCTAATGGGTAGAAGAATAATACAACATACTTCTTACCTTTAAAATCACTTAATTTGATTTGCTTGAACTCAGTTCCATTTACTACTGCATCAGCTGTAAAATCTGGTGCTTCTTTTCCTACTAATACTCCCATGTTTATCTCCTTTTTCTTGTTATTATCGGCAGACTTTAAATTTAAAATATAAAGCCTTCTTAAAGCTTGATATCCTTAGACCAAGCCACAATAACAAGTTTGATTATACACCAACATGGTATGATTATCAGTCCAAGAATATGAAAAATTTAGAAAAAACTAAAGTATTCAATGTCAACATAGATAAGGTTGATGAACTTGCCACTCCTAAAAGCATTGGAGAGGAAATTCCTATTACTGATGAGTTATCAGAATTTGTTTATCAAAGTAGAGAAAAAGTCTCAAACATCATCCAAGGTAAAGATAATAGACTAGTTGCTATCGTCGGACCTTGTTCTATCCACGATCAAGAACTTGCTTTTCATTACGCTGAAAAATTAGCAAAAATTAGAAAGGAAGTAGGTGACAAAATCGAACTTATAATGAGAGTTTATTTTGAAAAACCAAGAACTTCTACTGGTTGGAAAGGAATGATAAATGACCCACATTTAAATGGTTCATTCCATATGGAAGAAGGTTTAAGAACAGCTAGAAGAATTTTAAAAACTATAAACATGCTTGGAGTGCCGTGTGCAACTGAGATGTTAGATCCTCTAGTGCCACAATATATAGCTGATCTAGTTTCTTGGGTAGCTATCGGAGCGAGAACTACTGAATCACAGACCCATAGAGAAATGTCGAGTGGACTATCTATGCCTGTAGGTTTTAAAAATGCTACTAATGGTGATGTAAACGTTGCAATCAACGCAATTAAATCATCAAGAGCACCACACTCTTTTCTAGGTATTCACCAAGATGAAGGTAAAGTTGCGATTTATCATACGAAAGGAAACCCAAACTGTCACATAGTTTTACGTGGCGGTAAAGGTGGACCTAACTACTGTGCTGAAAATGTTTCTAAATATGAAGAAGAATTAAAATCAGCAAAAATTGATAGTAAAATTATTATTGACTGTAACCATGAAAACTCAGGTAAAGATCCTTATAAACAACCTGATGTTTTAAAGTCTATTCTTGATCAAAAACAAAATGGTAATGAATCAATCTGTGGATTTATGATTGAAAGTAATATCCATGGTGGTAACCAATCTATCCCTGATGATTTAACACAGTTAAAATATGGTGTTTCGATCACTGATAAGTGTTTAGACTGGGAAAATACCGAGAAATCTATTAAAGATTTGGCTGCTGGGCTTTAATGGAATATTAAAAAATAATAAATAAATCTAGATAATACCCAATTTTATCATATTATCTAGATTTATGACGATGAGACTAAAATTATCATGGAATAATAATTTCAAATCAAATGAAACAAGACAAGAAATAACAGATGCTTTAAAAGAACATTTGGAACCAAATCAAAAAAAAATAGATAGTGGTAAATTCTTTACAGTTGAAGATGAGATTGAAAAATTACATAAACCACTCTCCTCGCAGAATTTCCAAACATGGAACGCAACAACAATTAATAAACTTCAATGGGAACCAGCAGCAGCAATGGCTTACTGTATGAATCTATCAGAAATAGACCCATATACTCCAGAAAATTTAGAAAAAAGATTTACTGACAATGAACTTAACAGATATGATATACCAAGCAGTCAACATACTTCTAAATCACATAAAATAAGCTTATTTGGGACAGATTACACAGGTATAGGAGATTATCCATTTCAAATTGAAATGGATACCGATATTAATCTAGAAAATAATTTCACAGACTTCTATAGAGATTTAACATATTATCAATTACTAAAAACTAAAGGAGAAGTTGCTTTTAGAAATAAATTAGATGAAGATATTCAGTTCTTCAAATCGGAAAAGAATACTGATATAGCTCATAAATTAGAAATAATGAGGAACCAATCACTTGAAGAAATAGAAAAAAATATCTCATCTAAATTAGAACAAAATTATACTCAACAAATAAAGATAGTTTCTGGAATGCTTAGATATTTAGATGATTTTATAGGCACCCCAGTTAAAAGCGTAATAGGAGAACCTGATTTAATAGAAGTAAAATCACCTATTGATGTAAATCTAAAATTAGATAAAAATGATATACAAACAATTACTAAAAGACCAAGTGTTGATGTAACAAGGTATACTGGTGAAATTCTTTCAAAACAAAACTATAATATTTCAGAAATTTCAAAAAAATTATTGTCAGACTAGTAAAACCAACAATTAATTGCCACTAATCATAAATACTAACAATATTATACTTATGAAGCTGTGACTGAACACTACCGCTTCTCATATAATCAATAAATTTAGCGACATTACTAGTAATCTTTCCTGCACTAACTAAATAAAGATATCTAGAAAGTGGGTACTGCCCTTTTCTTACTTTTTCTTTATCAATAGTCATTCTCTTTTCACCATTGATTGTAGTGTAAGCCACTGGAGAAACTCCTTTCTCTTCAAAGATAGTCGCTATCTTAAGAATCTTTACATTTCGATCTTTAACATCACTAAGACTTGCATAAGAAATAGCTGTAGGATCATCTTCAACAAAATCCATAACTTGTTTCACATCATATATCTGAGTAACATCAGGAGCAAATTTATCTCCATAAAGAACTCTCTCTCTAAAGAAGCTCACAGTTCCATGGTGGAATGTTTTAGAGTATTTCTTAACTGGAGTATCTTTACCGCCGAAATACTTCCATGAAACATTTTCAGTAGAAAATATTTTCTGTAAATCTTCAACAGAAATTACTTCTACAGGATTAGCTTCGTTTACGATTACTACGACTACATCTAAAGCCATCTTATGATCAACAAGCTCTTTACCTGAAACTTTTACAGCTCTTTTTCTTTCAGCGATACTAGGTATTCTAGAACATGAAGCTAAATCTATTTTCCCTTCGATAAGTTCACTAATAGCAAGACTACTGTCTGATTTTTCTAAAGTTAAATCAAGCTCAGGGTTATCAATCTTAAAACCAGATTTATAATCATCAAAAATTCTTACTAAAGAAGATGAACCATTAATCGAAATTCTCTTAGTTTTACTAGCTACAGATAATGAACTTAAATCCTTATCTGTTCGATATTCATTCATTAAAGAAGTTAACTGCGTAGCATGATTATTAAAGAAGCGATCATACATTAAATAACTAATGGCACCTAACATTATTAAAAATAAAAGTGGTGCCATACAACCAATAGACTTTGATTGTTCAGGAACAGGAGCTTGTTGCTGAGGTGCATCAGCTACTTTCTTTTTCTTTACAGGTACTTTTTTATAATCTTTAAGGGGAATATTGTCACAAATATAATTAGTAGCAACTTCTATGAGTTGATTTGCTTCTGCTAGACTTACTCCTAGGTCCATAGAGATGGTATTTAAATCAGAACGATAATAGAAAACAAGTTCAGCTGAACGTTTTACTCTTAAGTAATTATTATGCTTAGGAGCTACATATTTGCCATTATTATATTTAGCAATATCCTGTAAAGGTTGCGAAAGGTTATTTATTAGATTATTTATAGATAAAGCAAGAGACATTAGTTCCCTTTTTTCTTTATCAGAAACCTCTTCAGCAGTGTATCTATCTATATGCGTAGAAAAGTCAAGGACAGCGAGTATGATCTGTTGTTTTATTTCAAGTTCACTGAGCGCCATATTAACTGTTTTCTGTATTCTTTATAACTAAACTATAAACAAGATTGAGAGTTTCTTCACTAACAGAATTTCCTAACATTTTAATTAGAACTTCTGATATTTGCTCTCTATCTTCACCATCCATTTTAAACACATTCTACAGTATCTATAAGATATAGTGTATATTTTCTTATGTGAAGTTAGTTGTTGGACTAGGAAATATAGGGAAAGAATACGATAACACTAGGCATAATATCGGCTTTGAGTTTATCGATTTTCTTGCAAATAAATTAAATTTAACTTTCAATAAAGAAAAAAAGTTAAAAGCAGAAGTCGCGAAAGCAAATAATATTATTTTTGCAAAGCCTACTACTTATATGAATTTATCTGGGGATGCTGTTAATAAAATAGCTTGCTTCTATAAAATAAAAAGAGAAGATATTTTAGTTATTCAAGACGAAGTAAGTTTAAACTACGAAATAGTTAAATTTGCTTTTAACCGTGGTGCTGGCGGGCAGCATGGAATAGAAGATATCACTAGAAAAATAGGTGGTAAAAACTTCAGTAGGATAAGAATCGGTGTCGGACCAGACCCTGGTGGTGATAAAAGAGCGAAGTTTGTTTTAAGTAAATTTACAAAAGAAGAGCAAGAAAAAAGAAATAAAGTTTTTGAAGACTCTTTATTCATATATGATCAGTGGTTAAGTCAACCTGTAGAAAAGATTCAAAACCCCAATGATAAAGCACATAATGCTAAGCTGAAAAAGAATAAGATGAAATATAAATTAAAGAAAGGACTTACACTTTGGTTAACTGGCTTGTCTGGAGCTGGGAAATCTACTGTATCAGAGGCTTTAATAGGAAAGCTTACTAAAAACAATAAGGAATTCCCTCTAGAACTACTAGATGGGGATGAAATAAGAGATAACTTAAATCAAGGTCTAACCTTTAGTAAGGAAGACAGATTTACTAACATAAAAAGAATAGCATTTTTAGCCGGAAAAATTTCAAAACATGGAGTGCTAGTCGTAGTGCCAGTTATAGCTCCTTATGAAGAAGCAAGGCAAATGGCTAGATCTTATAGTAAAAATTTTATGGAAGTTTTTGTTAACGCAAGCCTCAAAAAAGTAGAAGAAAGAGATGTTAAAGGACTCTATGCTAGAGCACGTTCTGGAGAAATTAAAAATTTCACCGGCATATCGGATCCGTATGAGGCCTCCTCAAATCCTGATATAGAGCTTATCACAGATAAAGAGTCAATTGCTGAATCAGTTGAAAAAATTTTAAACAAGTTAATAGAAGAGGGATATGTAGAAAACTTTTAAAAAAAATTTCTGACACGAGTGAATCAGTTTTTTTCTAAGATTCAAAAAAGTCAAGATCTAAATCAACAAAGTTTAAATTAGTTTTCTACATATTTAATTCTTAGATTTAAAAGTAAAATACAAAGTTTTGAACAATTAAAACAGCCTATATAACTACTAAAGAATAAGAAATTAAAAAAAAGAAATATATAAAAAAATAAAAGCAAAACCTTTTAAAAACTTGGTATATTTTTAAATCATGCAGCTAAAGGTTTCTCAGAAATTATTAGATAAGGCTATCAAGTCTGTTGCAAAAGCTGTCCCAGCTAAAGGGATTCAGCCAATTTTGAATAATATTTATTTAAAAACACTTCAAGAAAAACTTCTATTAAATGCGACTGATTTAGATTTTTGGATTGAAGCGACAATTCCTTCTCAAAATCAAGCAGAAGGTGCAGTAGCTATTTCTGCAAAAAAAATTGAAGAAATTTCAAGTAAGTTTTCTGATGAAGAATTAAATCTTCATATGGAAGATGAAAAAAAAGTTTTAGAAATTGGTTCAGAGAAAATCAAATTTGATTTAATTGGCTTACCTGGAGATGATTTCCCAGCTTTTGAAAAACCTGATTTAACAGGTCAAGATTTTATAACTATTAATAGACAAGAATTTCTTAGTTTAATAAATGTTGTCCAAATCTCAGCTTCTAGATTTGATCTTAATAATATTTTAGGTGGAATTTATATTGGGATAAAAGAAACAGAAGAAAAAGAATACTTTCTAGAATTTGCAAGTTCTGATGGTGGCAGGCTTTCAGCTTATTCACTTAAATTAGATAATTTAGGTGAAAACCCTAGTTTTGCTAATAAAGCAGTAATCGTTCCGATTAAAATTATTCTAGATGTTCAGAAAATTTTAGATACTAGTGTTGACGATAATGTTCAAATCGCATTTTTATCTTCTCAAGTAGTGTTCAAAACAGAAGATAGATATGTAGTTTCTAGAATTTTAGAAGGTGAATATCCTAACTACATGGAACTCGTTCCTGGTGGGCATGATAAAAAAGCAGTAGTTAGTAGAAAAGATTTTCAAGCAGCTTTAGATAGAGTTGCAGTTATGGCAAATGAAGTTACCAACATGGTTAAACTTTCTTTTAAAGAAAATCAAATGACTTTAGAGTGTTCAAATCTTGATTTCGGTAACGCTACAGAAACTCTAGAAATCAATGAATACGAAGGTTCAGAACTTGAAATTAATTTCAATGTTAGATTCATTATGGATTTTCTAAAAGTTATAGATTCTGATAATGTTGTTATTTACATGAATGCAAATGAAAGCCCAGCTTTAATTAAGCCAGAGACAGGGAATGAATATATTTATGTAATTATGCCGCTGAAGTCTGTGTAGTTAGTATTTTATTTATTTCGTAAATTAAATTTTGAGCATCATCATGAATTTCCTTATCTTTAAGTTCTCTTTTAACAAGGGAATTGAATAATTCTAAAAACTTATTCTTTTCATTTTCATAGAATTTAAAGAGGGTTTTTATATTTTTCTTCATTATGTTTCTAGATAATGGTAATTTTTTAGGTGTATTGTTTGTTTCAGATTTTTTATTAGAACTTTGATTATTTGTTTTGTTTATCAATAGTTTGTTTATTAATTTTATTGGTAATGAATTTATATAAAGTTCTAGGAGATTCTTTTGATTTTTAATATACTTCTTTTCTAATTCTTTATTAACTTGAATTGATGATAATTTTTCTACAAATTGTTTGATTGATCCATCTTTACGGTAAAAATATAATTCTTTTGGTTTAATGATTAAAGATTTTAACCATTTATGTAGAAAGGATTTTAAGTATATATTTTCTACATCATTGATACTCACTTTAGTTACATCAATTTCTTGATTTGATTTTTCTGGTTTTTTGAGTTCTTGACTTAAGAAAAAATTATTATTAGCTAACGCTATTTCATATGGTTTATATCCATTTTTATCTTCTTGGTCTAGTAATAAAAAAGATTGTTTTTTTAGAATATATTGAATTGATTTTTTTATATCTTCAAATATTTCTAATTTAGTTTTACCTAAGTCTTCAAGTCTTTGTTTTGTTTTTTGTAATTCAAATTTAGACTCTAGAGTACTTTGTTCTTCGTAATTAATTTCTTTCTTTTTTGAAATTTCTTCTATTTCAGGTATTCTTTCACGTATTAATTCATCATTCGTTATATTGTTCAATAATGCTAATCCAGAATCTGCAATACAATGAAATATATTTTCTTCATTATCATTGATTAACAGATCAAGTTTTTTTGTATCTATATCAGAAATAACCTTTTCTATTATTTCTGGTTTATGGAAATATTTTCTTATTAGATTTTTTAACAGAGTTATAGGTTCTAAATCTAATTCGTCTGAAAATTTCATAGGTGATTCAAAAAAGTTTTTTCTGATAGCATAGTTGAGAAAAAAATCATTATCATCTTCAATTTCTGCATTATTTAAATAGATTGAAAAAAGTTTTTTTTGATCAAATGTACCTAAATTCATTTCATCACTATTTAATACTTTTTCATAATATGCTTTATCTTCAAGTTTATTAAGGTCAAGATTTAAAAGTAATTGTTCAATGCTTATTACTTTATCTTTTTGTAACTTGATTTTTCTTTCTTCTTTTGGATTATTATTATTTGGATTAATCTTTATCCATGAAGGGGTATTAGAATCATTAATAGGAAGGTTCATTAAACCCTCTCCAAACCAAAGTTTAATGCAGACAAAATATTTTTAGCTTTAAGCTGAATCTCTTTAAATTCTTTTTCTGGATCTGAGCCTGAAGTTATACCTGCTCCACTGTGTAAACTTAATTCGTGTGTTAACTTGTCATAAACTAAAGTTCTTATCAGAATATTAAACTCTCCACCCTCATTAAATTTATAGTAGCCAGCAGAGCCTGTGTAAATTCCACGAGAAACACTTTCTATCTCATCTATGATTTCCATTGCTCTTTTTTTAGGTGTACCTGTTATAGAGCCTCCTGGAAAGCAGTAAGAAAAAATTCTTTCAAAGTTAGGAATTTCAAAATCTTTGATTTTTAACAGATGCTCGTTATTTATTTTTCCTTGAATAGTAGAAATTAAATGAAACAAATCTTTAAACTTATATTTTTTCATCAGTTCTGTTACTTTGACTGATGAGGTTTTAGAAATTTTTCCAATATCATTTCTAATTAAATCAACTATCATTAAATGTTCAGCTTTTTCTTTTTCAGAACATTCCAGAATATCTTCTTCATTAAGCTTTGCTGTTCCTTTTATAGGACTACTTTCTACTGTAAATTCTTCATTCTCTTTTTTTATTTTTAAAAAGGATTCTGGTGAGCTACTTATAATGGCATAATTTTCAAAATCTATAAATGTCATATAAGGGGAAGGATTTGTTGATTTTAGATTTCTATAAATAGTTTTTAAATCTTTACTAGATAAGAGATTTTTAGAAATTGTAATCTTTTCAGAAATATTAGCTTGGTATATTTCTCCTTCTTCAATATAGCTTTTGCATTTATTTACACTTGCTATAAATCTTTCTTTATTAAAAATTTCATTTTGATAATTTCTATTAATTAAAAAGTTTTCTTGTTTACAAGTTTCATCTAAATTAATTTTATGAATTTCTTCATAGAGAACTATTTCTACATCCTTGTCATAGCTTATATATGAAGCAAAACCAGCATTTTTCAATTTTAAAATTTTTGGATTATTAATTAAAAAATCTTGTAACTGCTTAAAGCTATAGAATTTTTTCAAAGCTTTGTGTGCTGAAATTATATTCTTTTGTTTATAAGAATCATTTGAGTTTTGGTCTAGATCACAGGTTTCAAGTAGAAACTTATGGTCTATCAGCTTTAACTCTGACTGAGGCATTACCAGTAAACCCTTCAGCATTAATTACAGGCTTATGAATTTTAATATCTACTGTATTAATCTTCTCATGATCAGCGAAAAGCTTGTCTATGATAGACTTACATAAATGTTCAATTAGATTAAATTCTTTAGACTTTGCTACGTCTTGGATAGCGTGACAAAGAGCAACATAACTAATGCTATCTTCCATTTTATCGCCGTTGCAAGCATCGCTTAGGTCAAGAGAGATTTTTAAGTCAACTATTACAGCTTGACCTCTCTGTCTTTCATTTTCATAGATACCTAATCTACAAAAAGCTTGTACTTGTTCTAAATGAATTTCTGTTAGCATATTAGCTCGCTGTTACTTCTGTTTTTAGTCTTTTAACTCTTTCATAGAATTCAACTGTAAGTTCGCTTGTAGAGTTTAATTGTTCTTCAAGGTTTTTAGTTTTTTCTTTAAAGAGTTTTAGATCTTTTTCTAAGTTCTCTATTCTTGAATCTTTTTTAGAAACATCTTTCTTTAAAGATTCATTTTCAGTATATAGTTTTTTACTATCTTCTGATAATTCTGTTGCAGCTTCTACATTATTCTCTGACTGAGTTTCAGATTTTTCTTCTTTTGAAAGATTTAATATCTTAGTTTCTAAATCAGAAAGCTTATCATTGTAAGTTTCAATTTCTTCTTGAAGTTTATTTATCTCTTCATTCTTTTCATTTAAAGTACTTTGAAGTTTAGCTACACTTTTTCTTTCTTCTTCGCTTAGTCTTTTAACTTCATTAAGTGCTTTATCTAAAGATGATTGACTTTTTTCTAAACTTGCTGCTTTTCCAAAACCTCTAAAAAGAATTTCAAAAAAGTTTTTAGAATTTCTTTTGTTAATTTCGCTTAGTACATTGTCTTTAGCAGATCTAATAAAATCTGATATTTCTTTTAGTCTTGATTCATTATTTTGCATGTTCAAGCTCCTTAGGATCTTCAGAAGTTCTTCCTGATTCTTGTTCTTTATCATCATCACCTTGTATTTCTATTTTTGTTTCAACTAATTTAACACCCATGCGTTTTTTTGATTTTTCTAAGTTGATGATTTCAACTTCTAACTTAGTATTTAGTTCAGGAAATTCTTTTTCTGAGTAATTAGATTTATGAAGTAAAGCTTCTATACCAGGTTCTACTTCTACAAAGAAACCAAATTCAGCGTGGCTGATTACTTTTACTTTGTGTTTCGTTTTCACAGCATACTTTGCTTCGTCTATTACAGTCCAAGGATCAGGTACAATCTGTTTTCTACTGATAGCTACTTGGTGATTGTCTTGGTCAATCTTAAATACTTTTCCAGATATTTCGTCACCGACAGCAACTAAATCAGAAGGTTCACTAAATCTAGCCCATGATAACTCAGATGAAGGAATTAAAATATCTATTCCTTCGTATTCTATGAAAACACCGAATTTAGTTGTTCTTACAACTTTACCTGTAATCTCTTGACCAATAGCAAGCTTGCTCATTACTTCATTAGATTTAGCTTTCATCTGTTCTTCACTAATGGTTTTATGGTCTAGAATAATTTTGTTTTTTGTTTCATCTATTTCATGAATCTTAGCTGGAATCTTTTTACCAACCCAGTCTGATTGATTCAAGTTTTTAAGAGTAATGAATTTATAGTCAATTAATTTGAAAGGAATGAAAGCTGTTTGCTTAGTTAAGTCTATTAAAACTTCAACTCCACTTTTAACCACTTTTGTGATTTCAACTTCTAAGTTAGTGTCTCTAATCTCTTCAAGTTTTTTCCACTTAGCCTTTTCTTCTATTTTCTTTAAAGATCCGCGGAAAACACCTTTAGTCTTTTTCTCTTTATCTGTGATTAAAATTTCTACTCTATCACCAGCTTTATAGTCTTTTTTATCACCCATTTCATTTGCACTTACAAATGCTTCGTAACATTTATTTATATCTAAATAGATGCCGTTTGAGTTGATAGAAAGTACTGACCCAGTGATTATCTCTCCGACTTTAGGTTCTTTATCTTGTCTATCTAGCAGAATCTGCTCTACTAATTTAATGAATTTGTTTGACATAAATCAATACGTAATATTATATTCTAACTTATTTTTGCTTTGTAAATTCAGAAAAATAAAATCTTGATGCAAAAGCTAGAGCTAGTGCAATTCCCATGTATATAAATCCGAAAATATTATATGGATCGTATCCTATTTCTTTTAAGAATCTTAGGAGAAACCCTAGTGCAATCATAAGTAGAATAGTAATAATTCCTCTTGCTCCGAATAAAATTAAGAAACCTTTTAAGTAGTTAAGAGGATTTGAATCGATTTTATCTACGTTTTCAATATTTCTTAGACATGCCTTTTTAAGAACAGTAGATGATTTTATAACTCCAATCAATAGAGACACGAAAAGTAGTGATAACATCCAGTTAGGTTCTACGAAGTAAGGTTCAAGCCAACCCATGGCTCTAGAACCAATTCTAAATCCTACACTTAACCAAATTATTCCTGCTAAAAGTAAACTAAAGCGTGCTGGTGTCATTTAGATGATTTTAGCAAATATTTTGATTAATTAATTGGCATTTGTTAATCACTCTAGTGTATTATCTTAAATATGTTAATACGTAGGTTCTTTGATCTGTTAAATAACGAGAAAAAAATAGATAATCCTATTCCGACTAAAAGCGAGAAGGGGAATACAGACCAGGAAAGTAATAATCAAGTAATAGTAAGCAAAAATACGGGTAATGAAGTTTTAGAGTCTTCCAGCCAAAATATTTCCTCAGCTTTAGTTTTACTTATAGATCAAAATCCTCAATTATTTTCTAATTTAAATAAAATATCTGAAGATTTAAATCAAGATTTGGAAAATTTTTCTAAAAATTTTAGTGAAAGAGGTTCAGTTAGTTTTACTCCTGAATCTATGCAGATAGTTAAAGATTTTATGATCAAAAATACAGTAGACATTAAGGAAAAAGAATTTTGGGCTATGTTGCAGATAAAGGATTTAGAAAATGAGTCTGTAAATAGTATATATAAAGAGGCAAAAGATTTTATAAATTATTTGATTTCAAATAAGCAAGAGCTTAGAGGTGTAATAAGAACCATTGATGATATAGATGATGTAGAAATATTAGAAGCCACTTCACCAAAACTTCGTGAAGTTTTAGAAGTTTCAGTTAGGACTTATCCTATGCCTGATTTGATCAATTTACTTTCTCTAATAAACGCCTCTAATTTAAAAAATGATGAGCCAAATTTTTACAACAAGGCAATGCCTGCAATTATAAATAAAGTAGCAAATCGTTTTACAGAGCAACTTTCTCGAGAAAAGCCGTATAACCTGAATGGTGAAATAAAAAAACAATTCACAAACTTTACTAGAGCAATGATTGAAGCGATAGCTAATTCAGATGACAATAGTCGTAAACGTTATGCAAATAGCGAAATGGAAAATCCTGGAATTTTTACTAGAGTTGATGAAGAAGGGTTTATTGTCCAAGACTTTGCTCAAGGTATGCGCCCAGAAACCTTTTTTGTCGATTTTATGATTCCTTTTTTAAACAACAAAGAGTTGGGTGACACTGGAACACATGGAGAGGGGGCTTTTTCTCTTTATGGATTACTTCAAAAAGCTGGTGACTCACTGGAATTAAAGACCTCTGCTGCTAATGAGACACTTATCTATAAAGCAGAGAAGTTTAGTGATGATGGTGAAATTTTTGTAAGCTTAGAGAAGGTGGATGAACAGAATCAAGTTAGTCCGAGTTTGAGTGGGACAGGGATTAAGGTCAAATCAAGTTTATTTAAAGATCCTAAATTTAGAAATGAACAGATTGAATATCTAAAGAAAACTTGTAAGTATGTTCATCATAGTCCTATTTATTTGGTTTATCAAAGTGAGTCAAGTAAACAAGATGAAACTATAAAAATTAATGATTATGAAGATAGAGTTAATTTAAATTCTTTCCCAACTATAACTAATAAGGATTTTTCTACGAATTTAATTTGTTCAAAGGAAAATAATTTTGATTCTCGGCAATCTATTAAAGATAAAGATCCAGAAATATCTATTTTGCAAAACTTCTATATGCTTAATGAAGTTAATAGTCAGAATAGAATTAATTTATTTGATGAATTTGCTTTCAATTTTAGTAGTAATTCTAGTACTGGTGAGAATCGTGATGAGATAGATATAGACAAAAATAGTATTTTAGAAATAATGACAGTTATAGACAGTTATTTAGAAGATTCGACTGTTCTTGATGCTAATAAAATTAAATTTGCAAACTCAATGTCATTACTGCTTGAGCAAAAGATTGATAAGTATATAGCAGGTGTCACTAAAGGTGATATTTTGGATTTGATAGCTAAGGCTAGTAATAAAGAATCTAGCTTATTTGGAGAATGGCAAAAGAAGTTAATTAATTATGGTGAAAAGGAACAAATACAAATTTCCAAGTTTTTATCAGAGACTCTCAAAAAGCACATGGATTTTACTGATTTAAATGTTGTTCCCAATAATCAGGAATTTAAATCTTTGTCGAGAGATGCTAATACTGTTTTTTTAGACCCTAAGCTTATTAGAGAACTTAATGGTGATTCATTTAACCCTTTTAGACAAGAACAAATTTTTGAGCCTATAAAATCTATTAATTTAAAAGATTACAAAGGAATTTATTTGGCGAATTTTAATCATCAAGGTCAAGGAAGTTCTATTAGTGATGATGCTATAAATTACGGATCTTTTGCTTTTGAGACTGAATTTAAAGATCCTGTAGGAAATCAAGCAAAATATTTAGTTATAAATAAAGAGATTTATCAAGCTAATAATTTTAATGCTTTAGTGAGTGCAGAGTCTCTTAATAATCCTTCTGATAATCATAGATTAATAAATAAGATTAAAGAGGATGAAGAAGTCTTAGAAAAGGAATTTGTTTCAGACTCTCAATTAAAATCCAAATTAGGTGAATCTCATAAAAAAGATTTATTTAATTTAGCTTGTTTTGATTTGTGCCTAGATGTAATAGCAGCTAATAATTGTGATTCTGAAATTTTTCATTATTTTGATGATGTAGAGATTACTAATTCAACATTAATTTATGGAGACTTATTGAATTTTATGGGCTTGGATAAGGATTTTCAAAAAATCGAAGAAATTCATACTGCATTTGAAAAACTTTTAGATGATAATCAAAGCAGAGGAAGCTTCTTAAATTGTTTAAATAAATTTTTAAATGATGAAATCACAAGTGATAAGCTTACTAATCAAATTTGTGATTTACTTGATCAACACAGAGTTGTAGGATGTCCACATCAGAAAAAACTACTCAGTGAAGCAGAAAAATCTGTTATTCAAAAAGTTTTTAGCAGTATTGATTTAGAGCAAAAAGAAAGATTGAAAAACTCTAGAAACTTTTTTCAATCTTTTCTTTATTCATTGAATCAGCCTAATAAAAACCAAAAAGCAATTCATTTGAGCTTAAAGGAACTAGTAAAATCATTTGAAGCTTTACCTCTAACTGATTCTGTTAAATCTTTTAGAGATTTGTTTAATAATAATGAAGCATACTTAGAGAGATTTTACTCAGACGACACGTCAAAAAGAAATGAAAATTTAGAGTTTATAGCAAATCATGGTTTTGATAGAGCTAAGTATGATTTAAAAAACTATTATTATTTATTTGAGCAAGTTTCAGATGAATTTGAAGATGATATTTGTGAGTATATAGGCTTGTGGAAAGAAGTTACAGATAAATATCCAAATTTAAATGAAGTTACTGAACTATTCTATATACCATTAGAAAAGTTATTAGACTATTTTAAAGATTCAATTGAAATAAATGAGAGTAGTTTAGAAACAGTTAAACTTGTTAATGAAAAAAAAGAACTATTCTTGAAAACATTTGATCTTCTTAATCAATTTTCAGTTTTAGCGAAAGAAAATTTAGTTTCTGATTCTCGTATTTTTAAATCTTTAGTAGGAGGTTCTTTTATTGAGGAGATTGTGTATAGCGACAAGTGGCAAGATTTTATACCTGAAATTAAGGGGAATAATACTGAGCTTATAAAATTGTTTTTGAATAAGATAAAAGAACCTATTTCAGATTTGCCTTACTCAGACTCTGAAGCAGAATTTTGTTTAAGATCTTTGGCTTTAGATAATTTCATAGCTGAAACTTTATTTTCAAAGATAGAGTATGTACCTGATTTTCCGAAATCTTATTCTCCTAAGAATTTACCGTCTTTTTGTAAGCAAAATCAAAGTTTTGTTTTAGATATTTTCCATAGAATGGAAATCATGGATATTAGTGAAGAGCAGAAAAAACAATGCTATATAGATCTTTTTAGAGTATTTACCAATAAAGGTGATGCAGTAGTTGATGATCAGTATAAATTTAGGATTGATAATTTGCTCAATGTTTATGAGAAATATTTTTCTAGGTTAAGTGATCAGAATTACAGGTCTATCCAAAATGAGCTTGCAGACTCACTAGATATGGTTTTAGGTGAACAATATAATTTAAACGATATTAACAAAAACAAGATTAGTCCTCAAGCTTACTCTGTAATTGATTATATCGTTAATGGAGGTGAATTTTTAGAAACTCTTGATAACCCTAATAAGATGATTAGAGATCATGATTTGAGTTCTAAAAATGTTTCTTCTTTTTCTATTACTGATTTGATGAGTGCTTTGAAAGTTGCTGGTGAAAACAATTTTATAAAGATTGATAGTTGGATTAATAATCTTGACCAAAATCCTAATTCTATAAAAGATTTAACCGAAGCATTATCTGTGAATGCAGCTGATAATAAAAATGAACAGAAAGAAATGGTGAAAAATGTTGTTTTTTCTGCGAGTACTAATGATCCTTCTGAAGGAGTTAGAGAGTTAGCTCAAAATTCTATCGATGCTATAAAGAGCTTATTGAACAAAACTATTATTTCAGGGGATAAATTAAAATCTCTAAAGAAGATTATTATTAAAAACTTTATCGACCCTACTTTAAGTAAAAAAAATCAAAATAGTAAAGAAGTACAAATCACTTCCGTAAAGGATTCTGTTGGGATGACTCCTGAAGATTTATTTCAATATTTGTTTAGAATAAAAAGATCTACTAAAGAAGGAATAACAGAGTTTATAGGTGAAAATGGACAAGGATTTTATTTAAATTTGAAGGATAAAGTTTATGGTAAAACTGCCAAAGAAGGTAGTAATAGTGTCATATATTGGACTATGACTCCTTTAGATGAATCTGGTAAATATTGTATAAATAAAAAATTAATTAGAGATGTTGATATTCAAATATCTATTATTCCTCGTTTGGAACTCTTAGATGATGAGAATGATTTTTCCGGAACTATTATTGAATCTCAAACTCAGTCTAATTTTCCTCCTTTAGATGTTAAAATTGCAAAAAATAATTTAGAAAAATCCATTAGACTTGTAGATAGAGATTTAGTAGATATTGAACTTGATTCTAAAAAAATCAATAATATTGGTAAAGAAAATAAATTAGATTTTACCACTATAGGAAATGAAATTAAAATTATTCCTGAAATTGAAAATACAATTTATCAAGCAGGTTTACTAGTAAAAGATTTTGATGAGCTTGAAATGAAAGATTTATTGAAAGATATTCCTGAATTTAAACGAATAGGTTTTGAAGCATATGCAAGAGAGATACCAAAAGAAAATGAATCTTTGTTAAAGTCTCGTGCTGACTTAAGTCCAGAGAATAGAGAAAAAGTAATGTCACAGATTAAAGAATTGATTCCAATTTATAGTGATATTAGTTTTTTAGAAAAACTTCGCACAGGTAGTCCAGATTTTGATTGGAAGCTACTTCCATATGATACTTTTGATTTTGATAGAGTCAAGCAGACTAGTTTTTTAAAAAATAATTTAAAGGATTATGATGTTCCCATACACGATTTAAATTCACTTAAGGATTGGTATTTGGAATATTATAAAGATCAAGGTTTAGCTCCAGATCATCAAAGAGATTTTATGAAATTTATGGTAAATGTACCTATGTTTAAAGTTAATAATACACATATTTCTTTAAAGAATTTAATTTCTCAGTTCGTATTATCCTCTGAAGATTTGAATTTAGAAAATATTCCAGACTCGATTGTAAATAAGCTTGAAGAGGCAAAAAATAATGATATTAATACTGAGTCTCACATGAAAAAAAGGTTAGAACTAATAAATCAGAAACGATGTGTTGATGAATTAGATCTTAAATCAGATAGTTCCCAGATATTACCTGCTACAGGAGTTGATAACTTGGGGAATATTAAAAATGAATTAGAATTACTAGATTCTGATTTTAATATTGATGATATTGCAAGGTTTTTAAAATTTACAAAAGAGATATATAAGCAAGTTAATATTGACGAAAATTTAGATCCAATAATAATAAATAGTTTTAAGGATACCAAATTTTGTGTTGAGTGGAATCTTAAACCTTTTAATGCTACAGCAAGTTTTTTTAAAAATATGGTTACCTGGAATCTAGAGTGTTCAGGAGAGTATATAAAATCTTTTGGGTCTATTTTGGGAAAAATTCAAGAAGCTTTCAATAATTCAGGTGAGAATTTGAGTGATTTTAAAAAGAATAAAGAGCAAATTTTAAAACTCTTAAGTTTAGATGAATTGAATGATTTAATAGAGATCTTAAAAACTACTTTACACGAAGGGGTTCATCATAAAGAGAATATATTTGAATCTACTCACGATGAAAAATTTAATAGGATGTATAAAATTCTTAGTTTACAGTTAACAGAAAAGAAAGTACCTATTCTTGAAACTCTTATAGATATCGCTGTTTCACCAAGGCTTTAATTTCTTTGAATTATTATTTTCTTGCTGAGCTTGCTGTTCTGGGTTTTTAGGAAGTTTATTTTCTTTAATCTGCATTAAAAGGTTTTCAAGTTCTTGTTTTGAAAGTTTATCTTTGTTTTTTTCTTGTTCTTCTTTATCTTTATTTTTTTGATCTTGTTTCTGTTTCTGGTCTTTATCTTTCTTGTCCTTGTTCTCTTTATTTTGATCCTGATTTTCTTTATCTTCGTTATTTTCTTGCTTTTCGTTCTGCTCTTCAAGAAGTTTTTTTGCAAGCTTTAAATTAAACTCTGCTTTTTTATCTTCTGGATCTATTTTTAAGGCTTGTTCATAGTTGAAAATAGCGTTTTTGTATTCTTGTTTTTTAAAGAGGGTATTACCTAAGTTATAGAAAGATTTTTCTTTTAGAAAATTGTCTTTAGGATTATTACTAATACTTTGATTAAAAAAGTTTTGTGCTTGATCTAGATTATTTTCTTTATACAAACAAACTCCTAAATGGTAATTTAATCTACTATCTTTAGGATTTTTAGCAAGTTCTTTTATATAGTTTTCTTTTGCTTTACTGAATTCATTATTCTTTAGTTCATTATTTGCTTTGAGTTTGTTGATATTAAAAAAAGCATGTGAAGGACTAGAATTTACTAAAAGTGATATTAGAATCAAAGATGAGAAAAAGTTTTTAAAGTTGATTCCTAAAAAGATTTCTATGACCATTAGGATGAAAGCTACTCCTAGAAATATTTGAAAGCTTTCTTTCCATTTCTGTATTTTTCCAGATTTTAATTTTACAGATTCATTTTCACCTCTAATGAAGTTCCTATAAAGCTGTTCTAGATGAAAGTCTCCTGATCTTGATCTAATATATTTGCCATCAGTTAAAGATGCTATTTCTTTTAACATCGAATCATTTAACCTAGAGATTACAATTTTTCCTTTTTCATCTTTTATTAGTGAGCCATTATATTTAATAGGTGCACCTTTTGAAGAACCGACTCCAATGCTAACAATTTTTATGCCTTGCTTTTTAGCTTCCTGAGCCATTTCTTTAGTCTTTTCATCCTGTTCTTCACCATCACTGATTAATATGAGTATCTTTGAACCTATGTCTACATGAGAAAAACCCTTTATAGCAGTTTCTATGGCTGATTTAATTGATGTTCCTGGATTTTGAATTGCTTCAGTGTCAATTTCTTGAATCCAATTTTTAACCATTATATAATCGTGTGTGAGAGGGGATTGTAGATAACTACTTCCAGCAAATATAATAAAACCCACTCTATCACCATCAAGTATATTGATTAGTTTTTCTATTTCAAGTTTCGCCCTAAAAAGTCTAGATGGACTTATATCATCAGCAAGCATACTTTTAGAAAGGTCTAAAGCGATAAAAATATTTGCACCTTTTCTTTCAACTTCTTTCCAGTCATAGCCCCATCTAGGTGAAATTATTGCTGTGATGATGAACAGAAGTGAAAGACTAAGAATTGTAAACTTAGTAATTAAAAACTTTTTGTTAAAAGAAGGAATTATTTCTTTTAGTTTTTCTAACGAACAAAACTTTAGAAGGTTTTTTTTAGAAGTTTTATATGAGTAATATAAAAAGAATATTAGGACTGGTATTAATGTATAAAGTATAAGAAATTCAGGGTTTTTTATATTCATTTATAACCTCTTTAATATAGTATTAGATAAAACTAGTTCTAAAATAAATAAAGCAAAAGCTGCCCACAAAAAGTATTCATAGATATCTTTATAGTTAGTGTATTCTTTTATCTCAATTTCCGTTTTTTCTAATTTATTTATTTCGTTGTAGATAGCAGTAAGTTCTTCAGTGCTTTGCGCTCGATAGTATTTAGCGCCAGTTTTTTCTGCTATTTCTATTAGCGTTTCTTCGTCGATAGTTACATTGTGTTTTGTTGTTTTTTTACCGAATGGAGTATCGACTACAAATGGCACTTCGCCTTCTTGACCAATTCCAATAGTATAGATTTTGATTTTAAATTCTTCAGCAAGTTTACTTGCCATATTTGGAGAGATTGAACCTGAGGTGTTTTGACCGTCAGTCATCAATATTAGAATTTTAGATTTAGCTTCTAAATCTTTTAAGCGTTTTACTCCTAAAGCTATAGCTGAGCCTATGGCTGTAGATTTACCGGCGATACCTATATCTATATAATCGATTAAATTGATAATTGCACTATGATCTCTAGTTATAGGGCATTGTGTGTATGCTTCATCACCAAAGACTATTAAACCTAATCTATCGTCTGGTCTTTTGAAAATGAAATCTTTGAGGATTTTTTTTACTACGGTAAGTCGATCTACTGTTTGATTATTAAGCTTTAAATCAAGTGCTGACATACTTTGAGAGGTGTCTATGGCGAGGATGATATCTAAACCAAGATTTTTATTTGTCGAAAAGCTTTGTCCTAACTGGGGTCTAGCTAAACAAACTATGATTAGGCTGATACTTAGTATTCTTAATATGAATGGGAGGTGATAAAGAATTTTATCGCCAATATTATTGAAACTTTCATTAGGATTGGAGTAGCTGATTTGAATACTACTGAGTTTTGATTGTTTGAAGTATAGGAATACTGCAATTAACAAAACTATAAAGAGAATAAAATATAGTGGATTTGCAAAACTCATGATATTTCTAACTCCTCTTCTTCATTTTTTTTATTAAGCTTCTCTTCTATTTTGTAAATAAGATCTATAGCATCATACAGATCTTGAAGTTTTTCTTCTTCTTTAAATTCTTTCTTTGCAAATTTTGCAAGATCAGCTCTTTCTAAACTTTTTACAAATAGCTTTGCTTGATTGGTAGCAATTTCTTGAAATTTATAAATTTCTTTTTCAATTTCTTTAGTGGTTTTATCTACAAAGTTAAGTTCAAATCTATAATCAAAATATTCTCTAGTAAGCTCAGAGTAATTGACGTAAAAATTCTTAGTATTATTTTCTTGTTCAAGAGATTTTATTTCATCAAGAATAATTTCAGTTTTAGTTCTAGTATCTGTGATTTTATCTTTTTTGAATTTTTTCCAAATAAAGTAGATTATCGGAATTAAAATAATGACTACAAAAGTAATAATCCACCATAGGGGGATCTGAATTTCTACAAAACCATGTATATCTTTTAAGCTGTTTATTAGCTTTTCTTTAGTAGCTTCGTCCATTCAGTATGAAATTATATCAATGATAGAATACAAGTATTAATGTTCAGTAGGATAAAACTTTTTTTAGTTTTAATTTGCACTGTATCAGTGTTTTTAACGGGTTTGGAAGCATTTGCTAAGCAATCACAAAAACCTAATATTTTATTTATAGCAATTGATGATTTGAATGACATGGTTCCGATCTTAGATGAGAAAGCTGTAGTTACTACGCCAAATTTATCTAAACTTGCTAAAAGATCGACTGTTTTTAAAAATGCTTTTACTAGTTCTACTTTATGTAACCCTTCGAGGTTTTCTCTATTAACTGGTTTAAATCCTAGTTCTACAGGAGTTTATTTAAACACTACCAATTCACTTTTGGTTGAAAATGAATACTTAAATATCATGACTTACCTTAAAAAATTTGGTTATAAGACCATCGGAGTTGGAAAGATTTTTCATGGTACTCAGAACCAAGAGTCAGCTTGGGATATTTATCATGGTTATGAAAAGAATCGTCTAGCTACGAAAAAATCTCATAATATCTGGCCTCGAAACTGGGGAGTAGTAAAAGAAAAGTTTTTAGATTTAAGAGATAGACTTGTTACAGACAAGGCTTTAGAATATGTCTCTGAAGAATTTGATCAGCCTACTTTCCTTGCTATAGGTTTTCATAACCCTCACTTACCTTGGTTTTATACTAAAGAAATTTATGATAAGTATGCGATTCCACTATCAAAGATAGAGAGACCAGAGGAGCCTGATTATATTCTTTCTGACTTACCAGATTCAGCTAAGACTTTTGCGATTCAGTACAATGCTTTTGATCAGTCTAATTATCATGAAAAAGTAATAAATCAGGGTGAATGGAAGAAAGCTATTCAAGCTTATTTAGTCGGTGTTAGCTATATGGATGAAAAGCTTGGAGTGCTTTTAGAAGCCTTTTATGCTAGCCCTAATGCTGAAAATACTATCGTTATTTTATGGAGTGATCATGGTTATCATTTAGGTGAAAAGCATCATTGGAATAAACATGCGCTATGGGAAAAGACTACCCACGTGCCACTGATGTTTTCTTTTCCTGGTCAGAAAGCAGTTGAGAATCAGTGTGTAGTTAGTTTACTTGATGTTTTTCCGACTATTATTGATGCTTTGAATTTGCCAAAGCTTGATCATTTGGAAGGGCAGTCTTTATTGCAGATAATGTTTACAGAAAATGCGATTTGGGATAATCATGCTTTAACTACTATGGATTATAAAAATCACTCAGTGAGAGGAATTTGTTGGCGCTATACTAAATACAAAGATGGTTCTGAAGAACTTTATGATAAAAAGTTTGATCCTAATGAGTTCTTTAATTTAGCTGAATATAAGTCTTTAAAGCGTGTGAAGAAGAGATTAAGAGGTTTTTTGCCTGAGGATAATCATAAGGCGCTTCCAGAGGAAGTTTTTGAGCATTGATAATTTGTTTCGATTATAGTCGAGGTGGGTTGTATTTACACCTTTGTTTAGATTATAGTCGAAGAGAATGTTTAAATTTGATTTATTTCGGGTATAATCGAAATAGTGACTAAAACCTTACTACGTAAGAATTATCTTAAAGCAATAAAACCTTTTATAGATAAGTCTGTGATTAAGGTTATTATCGGTATGCGCCGCAGTGGGAAAAGTTATTTTCTCAGACAAATTATTGAAAAGCTTATAGGGAAAGATAAGCAAGTAGTTTATATAGATAAAGAAAATTTAGACTTTAAGGATATTAAAGATTTTAATGATTTGGATGAATATGTTACTTCAAAGATAGATAAAAGAAAAAAGACATATTTATTTATAGATGAAATTCAAGATATCTCAGGCTGGGAGAAAGCTATAGCTTCCTATCAAGGTTCTGGTAATTTTGATATTTACATTACTGGTTCTAATTCTGAATTACTATCTTCTGAATTATCGACTTTAATTTCAGGGCGCTATGTTGAATTTTACCTTTATACATTATCTTTTAATGAGTTTCTTGAGTTTAGGGGAAGATCCATTAAAAAGCTCAAGCGTAAAAATACTCGAAAACTAAATATCAAAAAAGAATTTTTAAATTATTTAGAATTTGGTGGCTTACCGGGTATACATGAGTTTGACTTAGATAGAGAGAATATCTATAAATTAATTAATGCAATTTTTAGTACCATAGTTTTAAAAGATTTAGTGGCAAGATATGAAATTAGAAATGTAAGAATACTTGAAAATATCTATAGCTTTATCTTTGATAATATCGCGAACATTTTTTCAGCTAAAAAAATAGCTGATTACTATAAATCTCAAAACATAAAAGTTAGTGTAGATACAGTTCTTAGTTATATCTCTCACTTAGAGGCAGCTATACTGTGTAATAAAGTTCCTCGCTATGACTTAAAAGGGAAGAGACTTTTAGAGGTTCAGGAAAAGTATTTCGTTAATGATATTGGTTTTAGAAATGCTCTTTTAGGTTTCAACTTAAAGGATATAAATGCTTTACTTGAAAATATCGTGTATCTCCATCTGAAGATGGCGGGTCATGAAGTTTATATAGGGAAAATGGGAGATTATGAAATTGATTTTGTGGCTAAAAAACGAGATGAGATAATTTACTACCAGGTTTGTTATTTACTTAGTGATGAAACTGTCGTGGAAAGAGAGTTTAGACCGCTTCTTAAGATAGAAGACGCATTCCCTAAGTATGTTTTAAGTATGGATGAATTGTGGGATGATAATTATTTAGGTATTAAGCGCTTGAATATTATTGAGTTTCTTTGTGGGGTTTTTTAGTTTATGGTTGAGTTGAGTAAAGAATTCATAATTTCTGAGTTGAAGAGACTTGCTGAAGCGAATGGAGGGAAGGCTCCTGGTTTACAGGTTTTCCGTAAAGAGACTGGAATAAGTCAGCATCAAATAAATTCTTATTGGGTGAATTATAGTGATCTGGTTAAAGAGTCTGGATATGAGCCAAATGAGTTTACGAAGGCATATTCAGATGAACATATAATTATAAAATTTATTGAATTAATTAATGAATTTAATAAGTATCCAACAGAAAGTATTTTAAGATTCAAGGCTAAAAATGACACTAACTTTCCAAGTATGAGTACTATGCAAAAAAAGTTTGGTTCTAAATTCAATACAGCAAAAAAGACATTGGAATCAGGGCTAGCTGATAATAATTCTTTGGTTTTAGACGTGTGCCAAGAAATTATTGATAATCCTAAAAGTAAATCTCAAGAGAAGGAAGGCTTAGATTCTGAATTAACAGAGGGTAAATCTCGTAAACCTGGTTTAGTTTATTTGTTTAAACACGGTGATCGTAATGAATATAAAATTGGTAAATCACTAGATACTGTAAGAAGAGGACAAGAACTTAGAACAATAATGCCACAGGATTTAGAGTTAATTCATGAAATTAAAACTGACGATCCATTTGGTATTGAAAAATATTGGCATAAAAGATTTGAGAAGAAAAGATTAAATGGTGCGTGGTTTAATCAATCTTCTGAAGATATTAAGGCTTTTAAAAGATGGAAGAGGATATATTAGTTTCCATAATATTTTGATTTAATTGTTACACAGCTCTTATGGCCCCATGGAATTTATGCAAGTAGCTCTTGCACAAATTCAAAATCAACATATTCTTTAGCAAATACTTAAGGCAATAGGTTTATTAGAAAAGGTTAAATATAGGTTTTAGTTTTTTGCATATTGCAGAATATTCGGATTGAGTTGCCTTTATGATACAGGCGACTTAGTACATTTTGCATACTGGTTATTGAAGATCACAATATTTTTGGTAGTTGTGGTTATGATAACCATAGCTTAAGTTTCTCTTCTCTTGCGATGTTTATAGGTTTTCATTAATTTTGATTCACGTTTGGGATATATATCCATATCTTTTTGCACAAATTATCGAGTAACTCCATCCCTCAAAAACCCCCAATAAGGCTTAAAATCATTAATAATAATCTCTTTTAAATCCTCATCTATCCTCTCATACTCAATATCTTCCCTATCCTCGAAAGTAATTTTCACATATATTTTTTGCTTATTAGAAAAGCATTCAGGCAAATATTTATTCTTCAGAGAAAACACACGGTTACTGATTTCGTGCTCTAGTAGACTATATGTTATATCTTGTCTTGCTCTTGTAACAGGCTTACAGAGTAGCCTTCCTTCTTTATCTGTAATATCTATCGCTTTTACATAATGACTAGGTACATTTGTGCTGATGCTACCATCAGCAAGCCTGGTTCTAATAATATTTGGCTCTGCAGTTATATTTACTAGAGCTGATCTCATCCCTTCAAAGTTATGTTTAGCTAAATTCTTGGAAAGATATTCATCGTCTGAAATTTCTATATCTCTTTTTCTTGCCTTTTTCTCTCTGCGTTTATGCTTTCGTTCTTCTAGTCTTAAAAATTCTCTGTAGTTTGTAAGCGGGGTTTCAGCGTTAATAGTGTACTGATGTTCATAACCTATTTTATAATCACTTTTACGAGGTTCTTTTTTTAAGTTATAAAATTTGACTTTCTCTATAGGGTAATCAGGTCTTAAAGATAGATTTGAGGCTTTAGCTGGTTTTGAGATTTGAGATTTTTTGATGCTTGCTTTTTGGATTAAGGAGCTTAAATCTTTTACAGCTATAGCTGTGCCCATAGCTTTACCTTTGCTTTTTTTAGTTATGGAGTTTATTCCGACAATCTCTGCATCGTAGTTTAGTAAAGGTCCACCAATGTTTCCTGCATTTAAAGAAGCATCGTGGATGATTAGATCACCTTGGTATTTTCCGACTATTCCTGCTGTAAGTGTGGTTTCCTTACTTTCATAGTTTATAGGTGAGCCTAAGGCTAAAACCTCTTCTCCAACAAGCACTAAAGGCTTATTTTTAGAGTTAGTTAAAGTACTATAATTTTTTATTCCTGACAAATTTACCCAAATTATTGCTAAATCTTTTTCAAAGTCTTGGCTAAGTGTTTTTGCGGGAACTTCTTGTCCTGAGCTGAATTTCACATTTAAATTATCAGCTCCACTTACAAGTCTATTGTTTGTAAGTATCATTCCTTCAGTGTTTAGAAGTACTCCTGAACCGAAGTGTATAGAAGAGATTTTTACTATAGCGTTTTTAGCTACTCTATAGACATCGCTTGTTTTTTCAAAAGCAAGTAATGGACTGAATATGAAGCAGGATATTAATGCTATAAAAAAGTTGTTTTTATTCATTGTTAAATTCTTTTTTCGTTTGTTAGCTCCCAGTAAGGTTTGAAGTCACTTTTTAAAATTTCTAGAATTTCTTCATCAATTTCTTTTATTTTTACTTCTTCCCTTCCTTCAGACTCTATAGAGAGGAAAAGTTGATTTGCTTTTTCAAAACAATACGGATCAAATTCATAAATCCCCGCAAAAGCTATATCTTCAAATTCACCTCCTACTCGACTAAATGCTTGTCTTAACTGTTCAGTAAGATCTACTCTTCCTTCTCTAATTGGTTTGCAGAGTTGTTTTTGGTTCTCATCTACTATCTTTACATCTTCAAAGTATCTTTTAATCTCTTTAGTGTTGCCGATTCTACCACTAAGTGCAAGAGTTACTCCATTATCAAATGGTACAGCAGCTATACCAGCTGCGGTTGCTAGTACCTTTTTAAATACTGAAGTTTTTGTTGCTTTGGGGATAGGTATTGTATAAACTGTGACTACAGGTTTTGTGAAGTCTTGAGTAACGTAATTAGGTAAGTTTTTAGTCAAATATTCATCGTCAGAAATTTCAAAATCATGTTTTTCTGCTTTCTTTTTTCTTCTTCTAAGAAGTTTTTCTTCGTATCTTTTTAATTCTCGATATTCAGTAAGTGGGCTAAAAAATATAAATCTAAAAAAGTCTGATTTCATGACATAGTCTTTTACTTTTGGGTCCTTTTTTAGATTTGGAAATTCAATTTCTTTAATAGGATATGGACTTTGTCTTATTTGTTTACTTGTAGTAAATACTTGCGGCTTTGCTTCAGTACTCATTTTTTTTCTTGCTTCTTCAAGTGCGTGAAAAGCTTTATCTATCGATACTGAGTTACTTAGAGCTGCTCCTCTGTCACTCATAACAAAGGTGTTTATACCGACTACGACAGAGTTTGCATTTAAAAGTGGTCCACCAGAGTTCCCTCCATTTAAAGAAGCATCATGAGTTATGACTCCTTCTCTTAGCTTACTTATAATTCCTTTAGTGATAGTACTACTCAGGCTTTCATCTATAGGGGTTCCGATAGCATACACCTCTTCTCCTATTTCTACTAAAGGTTTATTTTTTGCTAGTTTTAAAACTTTATAGTTATTAAGTCCATGAAGGTTTATCCATAGGATTGCGATATCATAGTCTCTGTCTTGGTAAAGTAATTTAGCATCGAATTGTTTGTTATCTGCAAATCTAACTTTAAACTTACTAGAGTTTCTAACGACATGGCTATTTGTGATTATCAAACCATCATCACTAACGAGGAACCCTGAACCGTGTCCAGCAGTGAGTATGCTTACTACGCCATTTTTAGCTTCATTGTGTACGTAATATGCTTGGGAGAGCTTTCTTGCCTGTGCAGGGATAAAGCTTATTATTAATGAAAAAAATAATATGCAGAAGTACTTGTTTGACCTTGGGCAATTCATACTGAATATATTATATTCAATATTTAAGAGTTATTTTCCCAAGTAGTATTTGTTTCTCTTGATTGAGCGATAGGATCTTGTGTTACCACGGTTTCTCCTGTACCAGTATTAGAGCTATATTCTTCACCTGGTTTACTCGATGGCTCCTCAGCTTGAATATTTAATGATCTCATGAACTTTTCTAATAATTTTTTAAATGAGTTTGTATCTGTAATTTTGTCTGCTTCGTTTGTTTGTTGCCTATTAAATTCATCTTGCAAAGCTTCAAGTTTTGAATTATCTGGTTCTGCAGCACTCGATGCATCTAATGCTTCTTGCATTCTTTGTCGAGCAGGTTGACTAATTGTATTACTAATCCCACCGTTTTGAATAAAACCACTTAACCCTGTCATTGCAAGCTTATTTAGATCAACTCCAGATTGCCCGCTAGTACTTTCTGTTCTAATCGAATTTACATTTTCTACCATAATATTTCACCTGTTATCCTTTTTGTATATACTAGATAATTCCATGCTAAGGTTAAGTATTGGTTAAATGCAAGAAAAAAAGAAGATACTTATAGTAGGAGCGGGTTTTACAGGTGCTGTAATAGCAAGAGAGCTTGCAAAAGAAAACTATGAAGTTAGAGTAATCGATAAACGCTCACATATAGCTGGTAACTGTTACACTGAAAGAGATTCAGATACTAATATTATGGTTCATAAATATGGACCTCATATATTTCATACTGATAATGAAGAAGTTTGGAGCTATGTAAATAGCTTTGATACTTTTATGCCTTATGTAAATAGGGTTAAAGCTACTTCTGGTGGAAAGGTTTATAGTCTTCCGATTAATTTATTCACTATTAATCAGTTTTATGGAAAAACTTTAAATCCACAAGAAGCTCGTAATTTTATTGAAGAAATTGCTGATAAATCTATTACTGACCCTCAAACCTTTGAAGAGCAGGCTATGAAGTTTATAGGTAAAGATCTTTATTATGCATTTTTCTATGGTTACACGAAAAAGCAGTGGGGACTTGAACCTAAAGAGCTTCCATCAAGTATCCTGAAAAGATTACCAGTGCGTTTTACTTATGATGATAATTACTTTAATCATAAGTATCAGGGAATGCCTTTAAATGGTTACAAGAAAATCGTTGAAAAGATTTTAGATCATGAAAATATTACTGTGGAATTGAATAGTGATTATGATCAGTCTGTAAACTCTCAGTTTGACCATGTTTTTTATAGTGGTCCTATTGATGAATATTATGATTCAAAATTTGGGACTTTAGATTATAGAACTTTAGATTTTGAAGAAATTCGTTCAGAAGGAGATTTTCAGGGAACAGCTGTTATGAATTACTGTGATGCAGAGGTTCCTTATACGAGAATTACTGAGCATAAATTCTTTAGTCCATGGGAAACTCATGAGAAAACGATTTGTTTTAAAGAATATAGCCGTGCATATAAAAAAGGAGATATTCCTTATTATCCAGTGCGTCAGGTTAAAGAAAAAGCTATGCTTGAAAAGTATTTAGAAGTGGCTGAAGCTGAAGATAAAGTAAGCTTTGTTGGGCGTTTAGGTTCTTATCGCTATATGGATATGGATGTTACCATAGCTGAGGCTTTAAAGACTGTGCGCGAGTTTTTAGCCGTAAAGCAAGTTGTAGCATTGAGTTAATTAGCTTTCTCTAATATAATTCACATATGAATCAAGCCTTTTTATCCTTATTATTGATAGTTTCTATTTTTATGTCTGCAACACCTGCTTCTGCAAAGAAAGTAAAAGGTGAATTTGTTTTTGATCTACCAAGTAATTTTCATTTAGCAGCTATAGAAGCTAATGACAGTCTAAAATTAAGAGAATTTATTCCTAAAAATGAAAAGATAGATAATTGGAGTGAAATGATCACTTATGGCTTTACAAGTAAAGCTACTAATCCTATGACTTTTAAATTGTTTGTTTTAGGGAATCTGATAGGAATAGCTAGAGTATGTAAGGATAATGCATTTGTACCACAGCCTGAGTTTAAAAATGTAGGTGGGTATTTAAAGTCTGATGCTTTTTCTATTTGTGGAAAGAACCCTCTTACAGGAAAAGCTGAAATTACTCAGTATAGTTTTCTTAAAGGTAAAGATGGTGTTTATATGTTGCAAAGAGCTGTGAGGAAACCTACTTTTAATGCGAACAATAAAGAAAACTCTCAAGCTATTGTTAAGAAATATGCTTTAGGTACTTGGAGAAGCTTTTTTGAAGCTGGGTTTATTCCAGATCGTAAGAAGCATATTAAAGCTACTGTTCAGGATAAACAGTTAAGGAAGCAGAAATTGAAAGAATTGAAAATGATCCAAGCAACAGAGTTTGAGCCTCTAAACTAATTAAGTAAATTTAATTTTAGCTAGATTACCAACCCAAATAATAATCTTTACTTAACCAGCTAGGACATTCTAAACCATATTTCTCACGCATGATATGCTCTGTTACACAGAAAGCACCTTCTACCCAACCTTGTTGGTCAGAATAAGCCTCACCTACTATATATATGCTTTCCTCTTCATGTGGTTGCCTAATGTAAGGCATTACATCCCAAACTTTATAATCATCTCTCCAAGCATGATACCCACCACCATAAGGATCATTAGTCCAGTTTTTAAACGCTGAAGTATAAGGCTCAGGGATGTCTATGGTCGGTCCATGTAATTCACGAACTTGACTAAGTACTTCTGCTACCATAACTTTACTTGCATGATCATAATCAGGATACAGAGTATTACCTGCTTTCACTAATTTAGTTTCTTTAGTTTTGAATTTTTCACCTTGTTCAAGTGCCTGCCAGAAACTAACTGTTCTCATATCGTTATAACTTGCTAGGAATAATGAATGAGAGTTTTTCGGGTCAACTCCGAAGTAATAACATTGTCTCATAGGTAGGTCCGTGATTGATTCACCAGCTTTCGCTCCTAAAGTATTTTCCCACCATGGTTCTTCAAAACCTAAAAGTATTTTTACAGATGGTTCAGCGATAACTGAGTCTAGATTTTTTTGTAATTTTTTCTCAGTGTCTTGGTTGAAGAAGAAGTTTTCTTGATCAAGTAGTTCTAGAGAACGTTTAGGCATACCTAAAATTATGTCTTTTGCTTCTACATCCCAATATTTCTTACTATCAATATTAAAGAAAGTCAGAATATACTTATATTCACTTTTCTTAGCAGTGTTTTTCTTAAAAGTCACTAATCTATTTTTAGTGTAGATATTACCTCGGTTTTGGATGAAACTATCAGCAAGACAAGTAAGTACTTGATCATAACCGCCTTGAATAGTTTTGTATTGAACTTGATCGCTAGCAAAGTCACCAACCATGTAAGGGAAAGCTTCTGCAGCATTCCAGTTAATGGTATTGGAGTAGTAACCGCCTGCTTGTGCTAAAAATTCATAGCATTCCTGTGAGGAGCGGTCTTTTAATAAATTCCAGAAACCAATTTGATAAACAAATTTATTCTCATAAGGTCCTTTAAAACGGTATTTTAGTTTCTGCTTTACTTTATTCCATTCTTTTCTAGGGTCTTTAGAGTTTTGAATTTTTTCTAAAGAATAGCCATCAGCATTGAGAACCTCACTAATAATCTCTGTGAAAATATCATCTGAACTTTTACCTTTAAACTTTTCTTCTACAAAGTATCTAGTTTCAAAGTCTTCACCAGTAATTTTTGCTTGCTGAAATCTACTTGCAAAGAAGCGTTGCTTTCTAAGATAGTAAAGATGGTGGTTAGCATCACCCATTGGGAACTCTATAGGTTTTAAACCGTATTGAGTAGAGAAAACATCTTCAATTAATGCAGTAACAATCTGTTGTTCAGTCATATAGCGCATACCACCTAATTCACCGACAACATTCATTCCTGGAAGTTTTACTGATTCTAAACGTCCACCGATACGATCACTCATATCAAAGATTCCGACATCTAAATTTAACTTTCCCCCCTTTTTATCAGTACCGTTTAGTAAGCGGTACCCAGAGTACAAGCCTGAAGCTCCTGCACCAACTATCGCTACATCTAGTTTTAGATTTTCAACGACTTCTGTTTTAAAACGGTTACTAATTTCTCCTCTGACAGTAGGCCACTTTATCTTAAAGTGAGAAATATCATATTTAGTTTTACCTTTTGTAGCTAAGTCTGAGAGTATTTTTCCAAGTAGTGGAATGAATTTTCCAGCCCAGCCACCTGTGTAAACAATAATATTTTCATGATTGTGAATCCATTCAGGAACAGTATCTATCATTAGTTCTTTATTGTTGTTGTTTAAAGTAATTAAACAGGTAGAAGTAAACTCAGCCTCAGGTTTTAAACCAACCATATGGTCTTTAACCCAGTCAGAATTTAGCTTTAAACTTTTTTCACTAGGTATTCCTTTTCTATCAGCTGGATCTAAAAGTATACGATCTGGAATATCAGGAGCGACTCTGATATAGCCTGGGTTTGCCCAGTCAACTTCAGGGAAGCCGTAGAAAAGACTTGTGTCTTGTGGTTCTTGAAAAACAAACCATGTCGGTAATTTAATATCCTTAGTCTTTTTATAGTAAGCAGAAGACATTTCCCAGATATCGACGTTTACATGTAAACCAAGGTGTTGAAGAATGTCATTGATGTAAGCTCCTGGAGTGATAACCAGTTTCTCTGTAGTGAAAGTCTCTTTATCCGTGCTGATTAAAATTTCACCATTTTTCTTCGAAACTATATCTGTAACTGGGGTGAATTCTTTTAAATCAATATTTTTCGCCGCATTCGCTATATTAAACAAACTCTTTAAAGTAGCTTCTAAATTAATGATCCCACCATCTTTTTGAAAAAAGCCATAGTAGTCTTTAGGTATATCTTTAAAAGGGAACTTCTTTTCGATTTCTTTTGCTGTAAGTGGCTCAAAAGGAACATTTAATTCCTTCATCACCTGCATAGCAGCTTCTATGCCACCTTCTTGTGAATCTATATTAGGATCTCCAAACCAAAGTGAGCCGACTTTTTCTATAAGTTCTTCTTTACTCTGTTTCTGTAATTTATCCCAGTAAGGAATAGAATCTAAAACTAATTGCGCCATATATTTCTGGGCATACTGAATTCTAAACTGGCGAGACATGCCAGCAGAGCTGCCTTTCTGGTTAAAGAAACCGAATTGTTCTAAAACTAATACTTTTTTCTTTGAGCTTGCTAACTCTGCTGCTGTAGCGAGCCCCATCGCTCCACCACCGATAATAACTATATCGTAACTATTTTTTTTTCTCTTACTTTCTGTCATAGCTTCCTGACTTATATTTTAAATGTAATTTGAAAAACTTGAATACATATAATTAAGTTATGAGGTTTTCTGAATAAAATTTGTTAATTACTATACTTTACTAAATAGTTATAAATAACTGCTGCTCTATCTCTAGTTTCATTATTACTATGACCCATGTTTCCCATCATAAATAGCTGTTGCTCTAAAGGAGTTAAGTTGTTGAAAGATTGGTCTTTACTTGCAATAAATAAAAAAGCATTAATTAATTTTCTTGTTTCTAAATTTTGACAATCTATTGCTGTATTTTTTTCATTATCAGCTATAGCATTGAAGTTAGAATCATTTTTTAAATCTACGTAACCAATATAATCTATAAAATCTTGCATATTTTTAATATCTTTAAAAAGAATGAGAGGAGTATAGTCTTTTAAAACTTTGGTTTTTAAATTATTTTTTTCATCATCATTAAGTTTTAATTTATCTGATAATTCATTGATTATCCATTCATAGTCTGACTCGTCTTTAAAATAGTTACTAAGAATTGAATCCATAAATTCTGGCATATCATTATCAAAATCAAAATTTTTGTATATATAACCATATTCTCTTGCTAAGCCAAGTTTTTCAAGAAGATCTTGTGCTGCATAATTATCTCTAAAGTATGCTGTTGTTAATTCTAGTTCATTAATATTGTCTTTAATTAAATTATCTAAAAACTTGGATAGTTTTTTTAAACCATTATTCTGTATTAAGTTGTTTGTGTTTTTAATTTTCTGCATTGCTTCAAAAATATTTTTTGTAATCTCAGAGCTTGTTTCTTTTTCTTGAATATACTGTCCATATGGCTTGGTGACAGATGAGGTCGTTAATGCATAAGTTTCTTCAAGTAATTTTTCGGTTACACTAAATTCTTTATTGTTAAGTCCAAGTAGTTTTTGTTCTTTTTTTAAAACTTGCTCTTGCTTCTTTATAGTATTCAAAATAGTTGAATTAACCAACATGGTCAAGATAATAACAGTATTACCCTTGTCTTATTTTGTTCTTAAAGATTTCCTTATATTAATGCTAAAATTGCTTGAAAGTATGAAATTAGCAGCAGTTATAGTTACATTTAATCGACTAGATAAGCTTAAAAAAGCTATTTCATCTGTTCTTGCGCAAAAAATTGATTATGTTGTGGTTTTAAATAATAAATCCACTGATAATACAGCTGAATGGTTAGATGAAGAAGCAAAAAAAGATTCTAGGTTAATTCCAGTTCATTCTGAAGAGAATACTGGTGGCGCTGGTGGTTTTTATCATGGTTCTAAATACGCTATTGAAAACACAGATGCAGACTGGCTTTTACTCTATGATGACGATGCTTATCCACGTGAGGATTTAGTTGATACTTTTAGAAATATTAAAGAACTAGACAGAGAGGATGTAGGTGCTGTAAGCACAGCTGTTTATATGCCTAATGGTGACTATGCTGATTTTAATAGACCAGGAATTAATCCTTTTAAATCTAGATTTGATTTAATGAGATATTTTCTTTCTAATTCTGGTCCTTACCTTAGTTACGCACAGTTAAGATACGCAAATGCTGTCCCCGTAGATTATTCTTCTTTTGTAGGCTGCTTTGTCAAGCGTAAGGTGATTGAAAATGGTTTAGGTTATCCACGTAAAGAATTCTTTATTTACTGTGATGACTGGTTATATACTTTAGAGCTTTCTAAGTTAGGTTATAAGAACCTTTATTACTCTGATTTAGTTTTTTATCATGACTCTAATACTTTTATAGATGATTATGATAAGCAGATTTGGAAGAAGTATTATGCTTATAGAAACTCACTTACTTTTTATAAAAGAGCTTCAGGTGCTTTCTTTCCATTGATTTTAGTTACTAAGCTTGCTAAATGGCTTTTAGATTCATTGAAGTATAAGAAGAAAAAAGAATATTTAGAGACTATCGTAAAGGCTTGTAAAGACTATGCAAACCACTAACAATTCTGAACTAGCTTTTCTTTATAGAGAAGAGAATAAAACCTTTACTCATACTGACAGGGTTTCAGTAGTTATAGTTACTTTTAATAAATATAACTATGTGCGTGATCTTTTAATTTCTTTTCAGCATATTAATTATGATAAAGATTTTTTAGATATTATTGTTGTCGATAATGCTTCTAATGATGGTACTGAAGAGAAACTTAGAGATGAGTTCGGTGAAACAATTACTCTAATCCAGACAGGAGCCAACTTAGGTGGTTCTGGTGGTTTTAATACTGGTATGAAATTTGCTATGGAGTACCATAATAATGAATATATTTGGCTTGTAGATAATGATGCTGTAGTTCATGTTGATGCTCTTAACTATCTTCTAGAATCTATGAAAGCTAATCCCAAAGCTGCTGCTGTTGGGTCTATGATTCTTCAATTGGATAACCCTGAGTATGTGAGTGAGATTGGGGCGATGATGGATTGGTCTAAGGGCAGAATTGTTATGCAGAATACTGGTGATAAGTATCAAACTATTCTTGATAAATCGGAGAGGGTTTTGGATTACTGTCCAGCTTGTTCTCTTTTGAAAAGAAGGTCAGCACTTGAAGATATAGGTTTCTGGGAAGAGTATTTTATTCATTTTGATGATGTTGATTGGTGCTTAAGAGCGATTAAAAAAGGTTACCAAATCATCTGTAATCCAAAGTCTATAACTTTCCATGAGTCTATGAACCAAAAACAACCGACTTGGATTCGTTACTATAATATTCGTAACTTACTTTATACTTACGCTAAGTTTAAACCACTAAGATTGCCTTTCGTATTTTTAAAGTTCTTTTTAGGAGCTTTTTACTTTTTTATTCATGGATTAAAAAAGAATTCTGGATTAGTTTTTAAGGCACTTTGGGATTTTCTTAGAGGGAAAAAAGAAAAACAAGATTTTCCTTTGGAAAATTATCAGAAACTTACTGACTTTAATTGGGAAGAATACTCTAATGAAAATTCAGCCAATTCTATTTTGATTTTTAATTCTAGAGATAATTTGAATAAGTTTATTGAAGTTAGTGGCTTTCAAGTTACTGATACTACTAAGATTTTAGTTTACCCAGAAAAGAAAAACTTCTTTTCACTATGGGGAGTGGGATATTCTCAGGATATGACTAGTCTCTCTGCAATGTTTAAAAATAAAAAAGTTATTTTTGATGGTGATCTAGAGTATAAATTTATGTTTCCTTCTCCAGTAGATAAATTGGTGGTTTATCCTTTTTATGGATCTATGCTTGATTTAAGTAAGTAAGTTCTAGTTTATATTTTTTTGTTTGGTATTTACAAATGTTAAACAGATTTAATATTTCAATAAGCTTATATTAATAAAACTGGTGTATTATCTTCACTGTGTATGTTTCAATGAAGAAAATCTTACTCTTACTTTTAGTAGTAATTTTAAGTTTTCCAAGCCTAAAAGCAGATGCAATAACGGTTAATGCTAATCCTGTAAATAAGTTGCATACAGAGTATCCAGAAATTCATCTTGACCACCCATGCAAAGGTAAGGAAGCTTTGGGGCTTTTAGACCATTCTAAAATTTTAGAATTGGCTAAGCATTTTAGGTATAGTGAAGAGAGATTTTGTGAAATATTAAGAGATGATCCTTCCATGTGGTTGGATAAAGAAGGTCATGTTTTTGTAAAAGAATCTATAGACCCTATTAACCATGAACACACCCATGAATATACAGCTGTAGCCGATGGTGAAGATCTAGTTTTATCTGATTTAAATATTGCCCTAGAAGATACTTTTAAATTACATAGTTTACCTGGTTCTAACCGTGTAATCTATTTAGATTTTGATGGTTATATTATTCCAGAAACTAGTGCTTGGGCTCGTAATGGAGAAGCAATAGATGCCCCAGCATTTGATAAAAACGGTGATCCTAATTCTTTTTCCAATGGTGAACTAAGAGATATTCAAAAAATCTGGCAAATAGTAGCTGAAGATTTTGCTGCTTTTGATGTTGATGTTACAACTGAAGATCCTGGTTATGAAGCTATAAATAGAGAAAATACTTTAGATGAGGTTTATGGAACTACTGTTCTTATAAGTCCTATTAGTAGTTACTTTGGTAATTATGGTGGTCTTGCTTATTTAGGTGTTTTTGATAGAACAGGTACTTGGGGAGATAGATATAAACCTGCATTAGTGTTTCCAGAAAAACTTGCTAAAAGAGTGAAATATATAGCAGAAGCTTGTTCCCATGAAGCTGGTCATAATTTAGGTTTATCACATGATGGAGGTAATCCTGGTGGCACTTACTATAGAGGTCATGGATCTTGGGCTCCAATTATGGGTAACTCCTATTACAAAAATATTACTCACTGGAGTAAGGGTGAGTATTCCAGCGCGAATAATACTCAAGACGATTATCAACTTATGGCATCAAATGGTTTATTTGAAAGAGCAGATGATCACGCAAATGACTTTAATTCAGCTACAGATCTTTTGATTAATGATCTAGGGAGTGTAGCAGATAAGGGTGTTATCAGTTCACCTACGGATATTGATATTTTTAAATTTACTACTGGTGGTGGTCTTGTTGAGCTTGATTTCTTAAATGTGGATTTATATCCTAATTTAGATATTGAACTTAGTCTCTATGACGCTGCTGAGCAGCTAATTCAAACTTTTAACCCTAATTCTTTATCGGCCTCTATAAGTGCTAATTTAGACCCAGGTTTATATTATGTTGCTGTTGACGGTGTTGGTACAGGTGATCCTAATACTGGTTATTCTGATTATTCAAGTTTAGGTTTCTATGAAATATCTGGAACTATTCCAGCAGAAAGCTTTGTTAATCAAGCTCCAGTAGCAGTAGATGACCAAAAAGTAATTTATGTAAATCCAGATGCCGAAAATGTAATTGGAATTATAGCTCCATTAGAGAATGATTCAGATCCAAATGGTGATAGTTTTGAAATATTATCGGTTACAGATCCAAGTGGTCAAGCTAAGGAAATTACTTTTGAACCTAGATATATTTATTATCATGTTGATATTGGTTTTTATGGAAATACTCAGTTGAAGTATAAAACCATTGACTCTAGAGGTCTTGAAAGTAATGAAGCTACTATTAATGTAGAAATTAGACCATTGTTTAATCCTCCAATTGCTGTTGATGACACTGTAAATGTTCTTACAGCTCAGTCTATTACTATTGAACCTTTAGCGAATGATTCTGATCCTGACGGTGATGAATTCACTATAACTAACTATGAATATTTTGGTTTAAATAGTTTGGTTTTAAATCCTGATAATAAAACTTTTACTTATGCATCTTTAGTTCCAGGAACAGATGTTTTCACTTATACAGTCACTGACACTACTGGAAGATCAGCTACAGCTGAAGTGCAGATTAATATTACCGCAGCAAATCAAGTGCCTCAAGCTAATAATGATACTTTTAGTATAAATGTTAGTAGCTCACCAGAAGATTTTACTTTGCTCGAGCCATTGTTTAATGATTTCGATGATGACGGTGATGACTTAACAATTATCAGTTATGAATATTTTGGATTAAATGGTTTAACTTTAAATCCTGATAATAAGACTTTTAACTATGTTTCTTTACTTCCAGGAACTGATGTTTTTACTTATACTATAAGTGATGGTAAGGGAGGAACAGCGACTGCTGAAGCAAGTATAGAAATAGCTGCTTTGCCGAATGCATCTCCTGTAGCTGTTGATGATAATTATAATCCTGTAATTGGCCAGCCAACAGTTCTAAGACCTTTAGATAATGATTTCGATCCTGATGGTGATGATCTTATAATCCAAGAGTTTTTCTATTCTGGCTTTAATGAAGTGAGCTTAAGTGAGGACAAGAAAACACTTAATTTTACTGCTTTTAGTAGCAATATCGATGTTGTTAATTACATAGTTAGTGATGGGAAAGGTGGAACCGATTTCGGTACTATTAATCTGTTACCTATTGCTGTGAATAATAACCCAATAGCAGTTGCTGATACTGTGACTGTTTCTACGGGAGAGATAGCTACTATTGAACCGTTAATAAATGATTCTGATCCAGATGGTGATGACTTAACTATAACTAGTTATGAATATTTTGGATTAAATAATTTAGTTTTAAATCCTGATAATAAGACTTTCACTTATTCATCATTGATTGCAGGTAATGATATTCTTACTTACACAGTAAGCGATGGTAAGGGAGGAACTGCGACTGCTGAAGTTTCTATTAGTATTACCGTAGCAAATCAAGTGCCTCAAGCTAATGATGATACTTTTAGTATTAATGTAAGTAGTTCACCAGAAGATTTTACTTTGCTCGAGCCATTGTTTAATGATTTCGATGATGACGGTGATGACTTAACTATAACTAGTTATGAGTATTTTGGTTTAAATAGTTTAAATTTAAATCCTGATAATAAGACTTTTACTTATTCATCATTGATTGCAGGTAATGATATTTTCACTTACACCGTAAGTGACGGTAAGGGAGGAACAGCTATAGCTGAAGTTTCTATTAGTATTCAGCAAGCGAGTTCTAATCCTACGGTGAGGTTAGATGATAGATCACCAAATGTTCCAGAAGGAAGCCCAGTAGGTACGCTTATCGGTACTTTTATTATTGAAGATGCTGATTTACCAAATGATACTCATACTATTACTCTAGAGGAAATGCCTTCTGATCTTGGTCCAGATGGAACTCCAATATCTACTTACTTTAAGATAGAGAATAGTCAACTTCTAGTAGCGAAGACTTTACCTAGACTAAGTGAAGTTAGAGGATCTATATATTTGAGATATGAAGTTGAAGATTCTAGTGGTAATACAGCATCTAGCTTTGCTTTTGTATATTTAATTGATGATGATCAAGACGATGAGTTTGATATTAATGAAGCAAGTTCTTTCTTTAACGTAGATATAGACAAAGATTTAATTAGTTCAGGAAATATAAGAAGTGTATCTGAACTCTATGCTTATACTCAAGAAGGTAAAGATCTGAATACTATTCCTGAAGCTATAAGTTTTGAGAATTTAGTTACAAATCTTTCTAGTAAAAAAGATTTGAGTATCTTTAAAATTGTTTCTAAGAAGAATGCTGAAGATCCTGGAAGTCCAGCTTATGAGAACTTTGATTTTGAGATAGTAACTAGAATGTCAAATGCTTTACTTTCTGAATTGAAAGATATAGTTTTCTATGACCTTAATCCACAGTATAACTTCGAGGTTAATAGTGTTGGTTATACCTATAATAGTCTTGTGAAATATAGTACTGGTGAGTCTCCTTCAGTATCTTCTGTATCATCAGTTTCACGCGCTTTTAGTAGTGTGAGATTTACTGGTGAGCCTACTTATATAAATCAAACAGCTTCAGAGATTGAGATTGATTTTCCTTATGAGGATAAAATTCGTCTGAATAATTCTGAGACAGCTGATATCGCAAAAGGTAGATTTAAAATCAAGTTTGATAGAGCTACCCTTAAAGATGAATTCACTAGAGCATATGTAGAAAGAGGTGGTAGCCAGGGATCTCCACAAGATATTTTATTACTCGATGGAAATTATATAGAAGAAAATAATCAAGTAGGTGATTTTATTTCTAGATTATATGCTCCTGAGGATAAGGACATTTTTGATCAGATAGTTTTTGAACTAGTTCCTAGTGAAAATTCCTCCAAGTTCTTAATTGATGGTAATTTACTCTTAGCAAATACTAGTTTTGATTTTGAAGAATATGTTGGAGCTGAGACTAGTGAAACTATTACGGTAAAAGCTACTGATAGTGTAGGTAATGAATATCTTAAAGATTTAAGTATCCAAATCTTAGATCTTGATGATCAACCTGAATTTGAACCAATCACTATTGGTGAAACTGGTTCATTAGAGGTGCCTTTCCTTGGTTCAAGTAAAGCTGCTAAGAATATTAAGACTGTGTACTTCAAAGACTCTTATGAGAATCCGGTAGTAATTCTGAATCATAATTCAAATAGTGATTCTGATCCAGCTATAGCTGTAGTTAGAAATCTTAGAGAGAATGCTTTTGATCTTGAATTACAAGAATGGTTATACCAAGATGGTGTAAGGTCCTATAATGGCTCTAATCCAGCTGTGATTGAATATATGGTCTTTGAGGCTGGTGAATATGAATTGGATGATGGTACCAAGATTGAAGCTGGTTTTGTAAATGCTACTAAGGACTTTAGTACTCATAATTTCAATACTTCATTTACTATAGTTCCTACGATGTTTACTCAGGTTGTTGCTGATGATAACTCAGAAAAATCTGTTGTGGAAAGATTAAGAGATGATAATTCTAATACAAGTTTCTCAGTTTTAATTGAAGCCGAAGAAAAACAATCTTTAAGCAGTCAAAGCAATCAAATTGGCTATGTGGCGATAGAAGATTCTAATAGTAATTTCTTTAATCTTGCAAATTTACAATTGAAGCACGTTCCACAGAAAGTTGCTATTACAGAGAATGAGGTTTTCATATCTAGAATGCAAAGTTATTTTGGTCCAGATACTGCTAACCTAAGAGCATACCGTCTCAATCAATCTTCAATAGATGTGTTCGTTCAAGAGGAACAATCCCGTGATTCAGAGATGAGACATACTTTTGAATTTGTTACTTATACTAAGCTGCCTAGAAATCATGTGATTAAGATTCAATCTGACACTAGTAACCAGACTTACCTAAGTAGTGAAGCTGCAACTACCAACATTGCAGTACAGTTAGCCAATAACTTTAGTGTTTATCTAGTTGATCCATTGAAAGATTTTATTACCAATAATTTTAATTTGACCATGCTTTCTGGTAATGAGTTTGCAAGTGTTACGCCTGATAAGAAGATTGAACTTAATGCAATAAGTCTTAAAGACAGTAATTTGACTGGTGATCTAATAAGTTATGAAATAGAGGATATAGCAAGCGCATCTAAATCTGAAGCTAAGCTTAGTATAGGAACTCAGGCAGAAAATCTTGATGATATCGCTGAGATTGCTTCAATTCAATTAAAGCAGAATAGTAAGGATACTTGGACTACTGTAAACCTCTCAAAAACCTTTGTTGACCCTGTTGTGATTATTAGTCCTGTTACATTTAGAGGGCGTGATCCTTCTGTAGTAAGAGTTAGGAATATCAATTCTAATAGCTTTGAGTTTCAAGTTGATGAGTGGGATTACAAAGATGGTAGACATACCAGAGAGACTGTGAATTATTTAGTCATTGAGAAAGGAATACATGAGTTAAATGATGGTACTGTTTTCGAGGCTGGAGATTTAACTGTTTCTCATGAAGCTCATACTCAAGTTTTAAATTATCCAAATTATAATTTAGCTATTAATGCAGATCCTATAATTCTTAGCCAAGTTTCTTCCGTTAATGAAGAAAGTGCTGTAACTACTAGGATTTGTAATATTACTGATAAATCTTTCAAAATTCTTCTCTCTGAACAAGAAGCGAATGATGGTATTCACGCAGCTGAAAAAGTTGGATATTTAGCGATTTACAAAAATCCTTTATGGTTTGTAGAAGATTCCAATACTAGATTTGGGAATACTGGAGTTATAGTTAACCATAATCTTTTTGATATTAACTATAATGCCTTAAACTCTGTACCTAAATGTTTTGCTCAAATTCAAAGCTATTCTGGAGTTGATACATCTGCTTTAAGATTTAAGAGTACTACTCAGACTTCTTTAACTTTGTTTGTTGAGGAAGAGAAATCTTCAGATTCTGAGATTGAACATATCTTAGAGGATGTAGGTTTCTACTGTTCTTCTGAGGATGGATTGATACAAGGAGATACTTTTTAACTGGTTTCTATATAAATTAGCTATAATTAGCTAAAGTGTCTAGCCCCATACTATTAACGACAATCCCTAAAGCTGGTACCTATTTCTTTGCCGAGATACTAAGTGAGATAGGTGCTACTAATAGACATCTACATGTGGCTAAGAGCCATGCTGAAACTTTATACTACGCTCCAGAAGAGGTTAATAGATTTACTCCTAAAAAAGCTAAAGTACCTTTAACTATTTCTCAAGCACTTTATACGGTTTTACCAGGAGAGTTCGTTTTCGGGCATATTGCAAAACCTATGTTAGAAGAGGTTTTCCTCAATAGGTTTAAAATTATTTATTCTTACCGTGACCATAAAGAAGCTATGCAAGCTGAGTTTTACTGGTTTAGAGAGATCAGAAAGGATATGGAAGAAGAGTTTAATAAATTTAAACATCTTTCTGTAGAAGAGCATTTCATTAAGTATTTAGAGATCTTCGGTCCTACGCGTGTCAGATTGTTTAGGTTTTTAGATATGTGGCGCCGTGAAGCTGATGTTTTGTCTATTGATTTTAATAAGTTTAGAAATGAAAGAGATTATGCTCGAGATAAAGTCATCGAAATCAGTAAGTATATAGATATGGAACTTGATTCAGCTAGAGCTGAAGAAATCTTAGATACTTGTTTTAATAAAGATACTAAAACTAAGGTAAAAAGAGATAAGTCTATTAATCTGTGGACACCTGAAGCTGAGAAGATTTATGAGGCTTTGCAGAAAAAACAGAAGTTTTATGATTTTGCTTATCCAGTTTACTGGAAGTTAAGGGATAAGTTAAAGAGTTTTCAATCAGCTGTTTGAAATTTTTCGGGAATGTGGAAGAAAACAAAATTGTTTTTATTTGCGCTATTTAATTTCTTTAGTTCTTTATTATTAAAATATAAGTTTAGATCAAGCTTTTGATCAATATAATTTTTCATAGATTCCTTATAATCAAAATCTGGATCATCACTAACAACTATATGCAACAGTGATTTTAAAATATTTTGTTTTATTTCTAGTATTTTGTTTCCATTATTTTTTTTAATTTCTTTTATCTTTTCATTATCTAAAATCTCTTTTCCATAAGGATTGTCTGGGTTTAAATCTGAAAGTATATCTGTAAATGCAATAAGCGATAAGATATGATTTTCAATTTTATCTTTTGCTGTGCTCTCAATTATTTTTTGACTTTCCCTACTTTGTGATTTATAAAAATCACCATCAATTTTCGAAGAGTCGGGATTGTCTTTAATGCTTAATAGAGCTTCTAAGTGTTGATCAACTGTAGCAAATAGATCCGTAGTTATTTTATGTTGATAATAATTTACTTGGTCAGTCTCTGTAAATTCTTTATAATCTTCCAATGTTGCTGTTGCAGCAATAAAATCTACTAGTATATCTTTAGCATCTTTTTCTTTTGTGAAATGACTTTCATAAATATGTAACTTGAAAAAATTATCGTATACTTTTTTGAAATCATTTAAAGAAATACGATTTTGTGGAAATTGTGTGAGATTTATATTACGTCCATACTTTGTATTTGCTTTCAGTTGATAATTTTTGTATCGAAGATTTAGCTGATCCTAAATGAGGATAGTCTAATAAAGGCTAATCATGTTTTTCAGGTAACGTGTATTTTGGTAAAGGTAAAAGTTTCATTTGATTTTTTTCCGTGAGGTTAATAGAAGTTTTGCTGCCTAGGTAAGTAAATATAATTACTATTACTCATTTCAGTTAATTTTTCATATTCAACATCATTGAAATGCTGATTTAAATTAAGGTGATCATCGAGATAGCTCCTCATGCTATCTGTGTTGTCGTAATCAAAAACTCTAGGACGAATTTCATTTAATAGGTATATGATATTATTCTGCGTGATTTTTCTCAATTCATCTTTATTTTCACCTCTTAAGTTATTTATACTTTCATTCTCAAAAATCTTGGTATTGAGAGTATCTTGAGGATTTAGTGCTATTAATATGTCAGCTAATGAGATTAAAGATAGAATAAATTTATTGATTTTTTCTGGTTCATTTTTTGTAACGATATCTTGATTTTCTTTGCCTAAATTAGTAAATTTTTCTCCATATATCTTTTCTAGATCTGGTTTGTCTTTAATAGCTAAGAGGCTTTCAATACTTTCTTTTATAGCTGTTAGCATTTGATTTGTAATTTCATTTTGGTAATTTTCAATTGAATTTTTGTCTATATTTGCATCTTTTTTATAGTTATTTAGTGTTGCTACAGCTGCTATGTAATCACTAAGTGCATTTTTTGGACCACCTTCTCCTTGTTTTAGGTGAATAGATATGTGTAATTTGAAGAAGTTATCATAAACTTTTTTAAAATCATGAAAACTAATTCCATTTTCAGGAAATTTTGTTAAATTGATGTTTGAATTTGGTGAATGAATACTTTGAAGTTGATAATTTTTATAGTCTTCTTGTATTTCTTGACCAAAATTTCCGGGTGCTAGAATAGGATATGGGAATTTTGGTATACTAAATTTTTTTGGCTCTATATAAGGTGACTGTGGTAAAAGTTTCATGATCACTACCGAGTATTATCTTGCATTGTGGTAATCTTAGCATAGTTATAAATATAATTTGATCTTTACTATAAGATATTATTTATGTCTGACAAACATAAACTTATGATTCTATATGTTGTTTCTTTTTCACTATTCATTTGCTATTTGAATCTAAATGGCATTTTCTTCGATGATTCAGTAGTCCAAGATGATTTCAGGCAGAGTTTTTACTGGATATGGAAACTATGGGATTCTAGTTTATTTGAAAACTGTTTTTTTATAGATATGTATCGTTCTCATCTTGAGCGTATGCCTATTTTGAATTTGATTTATAAGCTAGGTCCTTCACTTGTAGCAAGTCCCATACTGTATTCAAAAATCCTAGCCGTTATTATTTCAGTGATTACTTCTATTTCATCATATTTTATGATGAATTCTTTTTTGAAATCACGCTCTGAAACTAACTCTAGGTTTATGGCATTAATGTTTTCATTTATAGTTGCAGTGATGCTTTGGTGCACTGATCATGTTTCTGTAGCACACTCAAGATCATTTATTTGGCTTGGTTTATTTATTTATCTCTTCTTAGATAACCAGAAAAAGGATCTACTAAAATCTATTTGGATTTTTGTTTTATTACTTTTAAGCCCTTTTGCTTTCCTTTTATGTTTAGGTATGCAATTCTTTTCTTGGTTATTTTCTTCAGTAAAAGAAAAGCTGTTAAAGCCTGATATTAACTTTTATTCTTTAGCTATAAACGTAGCTTCTGTTTTGTTTTTATACAAAGTAATTTTTGCTGATATCGCTACCCAAGGTGTAGGAGAAGAATTTACTCGAGCTGAAATGGAATTACTACCAGAGTTTAATCCAGGTGGGAGACATCCAATATTTGGGGTTGGTGTCTTTGATTATGCTTTTTGGTCAGACGCTCACTGGGGATTTAGTATAGGGACTTATGAAGTAAGTGTTATGGTTCCTGTAGCTATAGCTACTTTAATAGTTTATTTGTTTGTTAGAAAAAGATTTTTCAAAGAAATAATTTTAAATTTTACAGAAAACAGTTCTTGGCTTTGTCATCCACTTGCTATGCTTTTTTACTCTTCAATGAGTTTATATTTTGCGGCGATGATAACATTTCCTTTAATATTTTTACCTAGTAGATATATTGCTAATAGTAGTCTAGTTCTTGCTGTGACAGGTTTGTTTCTGTTGATTCATTCTTTTATCAATAAAATTAAAGTTTATGACAAGGTTTCAGTGTTTTTTGAAAAGTATAAGTTTTTAAATAAAACACCGTATGTGATTTATGCTTTGGTTTTCTTTTTAGTTTATTTGAATTTCTTTCAGCCACGTTTCGTACAAATGAATAAAGAGATTTTATTGATCGCAAAACAAACTCCTAAAGATTCTTTATTTGCTGCTCACCCTAAATTAGATGCTATTAATGCTTTATCTGCTACAGCTAAACGTAAGGTTTTTATTAATCATGAATGGAGCATGGCGTATACGAAAGAGAGTTTAGAAGAGATTCGTCGTCGTAATATTGAAAATTTGAAAATGATTTATGCTAGTTCTAAAGAAGAGTTTCTGGAAATGGCTCATAGAGAAGAAATTACTCACGTGATAGCTCACAGAAGATTTTATACTAAGCAGTATTTGAAAAATGCTAAGTATCTGGAACCTTATAATGATTTGCTTAAAGAGTTTATTAAAGCTGGTCAGCAAAAAGGATTTTTCCTTAGAAAGTATTTAAAAGATAGAGATCAAAAATTTATAGTGATAGATATAAAAGATTTAAATTAAACCTTCATCTCTTCTCCATAACCAAGCTCATTCATCATCGGCTCAATCATAGGTAAAACTTTTTCAATAGCTGCCTGATTCTTTTTCCATTTATCATTCTTAGGCTTCTCAAAGAGAGCGGTACTAACTACAGGTGGCTTTTCAGCGTATTCTTGAAGCTTATCTTCGTATTTAATATCTACAAAGTCACAGATACTTTTCACTACTTCACCTGGCTTTTCACACATATCTTCGTAGCGAACTTTTATGCTTCTGTTTTGATCAAGTTTCGCCAAGCTATCAAGCGCAGATCTGTTTGATTGGATCCATTGGTGAGCACACGTTTCCTCTAAACTTTTACCATTAAATTCTTCCCATCCTGGTGGTAAAACGTATTCCCACTTCTGGAAATCAAAGTTATTAAATGTAAACTCAGTATTTAATCTCGGGAAGCGTTTGTGTTTCATGTGCTTTGCTTGGCGTTTCCAGCCTTCTATTAGTGAACTAATATTAGACTTCCCTTCACGAGAAATGAAAACAAACTTAGCATCGGGGAAAAGTTTATTCATAAAATCAACCCTAAAACAGTTTCTAGGCGTTTTTTCTAAAATTCGGTATTCTTGGTCGCGATTGTCTTTGATTAAAGCATTAGCCTTAGTAACTAGTCCAGCAAATGGATTTGGAATAGGTAAATGTGAAGAGATTGCTTTTAGTCTAAACTTTTGAGCAGTCCAAAAAGCTAAATTTTCTTTATTAACTGTATATTCATGAAAACCTTTTCTAATATAATCTTTTAGTTCATCACTTAGATCATCAGCTGTTAATGTATCATCTTTAGCATCTGGGTCTAACATTCCATTAAAATATGCTCCACGGATTACATTCCAGCTTTCTCTGTATAGTGAATACAATTCTTTGCTTTGAGTAAGTATATTAAAAAGCATAGTTGTTCCTGAGCGTGGACAACCAATTATTATGACTGGATTTTTTATTAAATCTGCTGACATATTATGCTTATTATCGCATGTAGCCTACCCAATCGCATGTATCTTCATAATTAATCCTTAACCTATTTTTGTTAGTTTTAAGTCTAAGTAAGAGAAAGTTAGAGTATGGGGATCAGCAATAATTTTAATTTTGATGAGAATTTTGCTCTCAGAAATAATAACCTTAACCGTAATAATCCTATTGATCATTTAAGAGATCAAGGTGATTTAGTCGGTATTAATGAAAGAATTTCAGATCTTGCTGGAAGCATAACTGAAATCAGACCTGATGCTCCTCTAACTAATTCTAGTGATATACAAATTACAGATGAGGATTTAATCCTTGAAATGGAAGCTGATTTTGTTAATAGCTTTGCTTCTGGAGATATGGACGATTTTGATCCTCGAGCGATCATGGCAGCTGCTGAGTTTATTAAAATTCAGTTTAATGATGAAGACTCTAGACAGGAGTTATTTGAAGATAATCTTGCAAGAATGGGTTTAGCTGGTTTAGATGAAGATGTTCTTGGTGAAATTAGCTCTCAGGCTATTGAGATAGTTGATGCTTTTGAATTAGATGGAGAAGACAGTTCAGAAAAAATGAGAGCTGATATGGTCGATATATTACTGCTTGATTCTGATTTTGACAGTGAAGAGAATAGATCTGTTTCAAACTTTGATACGGATGCTTTAAATACCGTATTCAACCTTGATGATATTGAACAAGATCAAGAGATTGTTCAACTGTATACTATTTCTGCCTATGCAACTTCTTTCTGGCAAACAAGTGATACTCTAACTGTCGAAGAAATGATTCATGATTTTAGTGGGCAAGAATCTCTACATAGTGCAAATAAAGGTCACAGAGGTAGAGGCTTATATCTTTGGTGAAAAAGAAGATGGTTCTATAATTCTCTTAGCAAAAGGAGATAATGGTCAGTTAGGTAAAATAGGTCAGAATATTCAAACTGATAGGACAGATCCTTATTTTGGCTATCATGGTCAAAATACTGATGTTGCCCATAATGATGATTTAAGTGTTGATGTTTCTAGTATGCGTGGTACTGGTAGAGCTGGTTGGAATGGAGCTAATAATGTAGGTAAGGCTCAAGAATTTAAAGGTACTATGACTGTAAATATTGGTGATACCTCGATTACAGCTGATGCTATATCTATAAATAGAAAAAGTACTCCTTTAATTTTAGATCTTAATGATGATGGTTTGGATTTAAGTTCTCATGAAGATGGCGCACACTTTGATTTAACTGGTGATGGTCTAGCAGATAAAACAGCTTGGACAAAAGAACAAGATTCTTTCGATGATGCATTTTTAGTTTGGGATAGAAATGGTGACGGCGAGGTTAACTCTGGAAAAGAATTATTCGGTGATCAACACGGTGAAGCCGATGGTTTTGATGAACTTGCAAAGTTAGATTCTAATAATGATGGTGTCATTAATGCTGACGATAGATTTGACATGAATGGTGATGGCGAGCTTGATGTTGTTATGGATGAGTTGAAGCTTTGGGCAGATATGGATGCTGACGGTAAAGTTGGAGAAGGTGAGATGAAAAGTTTAGCAGAGCTTGGACTTACATCTATAGACGTTACTCATACTGGTGAAGAAGGTGATGTAACAGATGAGTTTGGTAATGATTTAAGTATGACTGGTGGCTTTACTCGTGAAGTAAATGGTGAGACTATCGAAGGTACTATGACAGACGTGCTTTTCGTAAATAGAGATATTAGAAAAGATGAAGTTCAGAGTTTAGATGATATCTCTGCTTATTTAGAAAAGAAGGTAAATGATTTTACTGATATTAATGGTGAGCATATTAAAACTTTAGGTAGTATTCCAGCAACTAATAGTTCTAATGTAGAAATAAGACTTTCTAGTGATGAAGCCAATAATGATGTTCAAAGATTAGTTCTAGAGAATGATTTGGCTGAAATAGACATGGGGTTAGCTGCTTTAAATACTAGTCTTGTGAATGAAGATGGTACTCAAACTCAAAATCCTTCAAATAACCAAGTGAATAATCCAGCTGGAAATAGTGATTCTAATTTAATAAATGGTCAAATCGATGATTTACAAAGAGAAAGAGCTAGTATCCTTGGTAGAATAGCATCTTTGAATAATTAGTAATATCCATACTCACTGAGGTCTGTGTCAATAATCTCAGCAAGCTTTCTATTTGCTTCACTATATTTATCAGTAAGCTTTTCAGCAATAATTTCTTTAATTCTAATATCAAAAAACTTATGAATTTTTTTAGGGATAATTGAATCAACTAATAAAATATTTTTATAGTTATTACCCCTGGAGTGCTCATTTTCATTACCTTGTTCACTTTTGTGAACATCTTGCTTTTCATGGCAAGGATTAACCAAAATTTCTTTCCATGAGTTCAAATCTGTAGCAAAGGGATTGAGTGTACTTTTAGCAAAGAGTTTATTAGATTGCCTTAGGAAAATAGAGCTGAGTGTAGAGATTCTTTTATTAGTTTTTTTTGTGAAAGGTAATTCTTCTAAGCCCTTTACTGATGAGAAGTCACTAACTTTTTGAGCAAAGACTTCAGGTTCATTTTTGAAAAGTTCAAAAGGTAAAATTAGAACACTTTCTTTACCAAAGAGCTTTTGATAATAGCTAACTAATCTATAGTAGTTAAAATACTGGTAGTTGAACAGTGGCATTATTGCTTGATTACGTTTACTTGGTTCTAAATAATCATGAAGAGCGCAGGCTCCGCCTGCACGCACATACTGTATGTATGTAGAAAGAATCATGTCTTTTTGTTCACGAATTACTATTAATACTTTGCCATTAGGGAAGCAGGCTTTAAGCCTGTCTGCGATTTCTTTTGAATCATAACCACCAGAGTGTGGATTTCCTGAAAGTCTTTCATTACTTATGACTGAGCAAAAATTATCTTCGTTAACTAAAGTCTTGTAATAGTCTTTAAATTCTTCAGCATTAAAATCTAAACCATTAACTAGGATTAGTTTATCTCTTATATCTCTTTGAGAGATAAATCTTTTGAAGCCACTTGCTTCATTATCAAAGAGGTTTCCCTGAAGCCAAGTTGAAGCAGTTTTATGATAGCCGATATGTATTAATTCAGAGTTCATAGATCGTAGCCATATTCTGATAAATCATAGTTAACAATTTTTTGTAATTTTTTATTACCTTCTTGGAATCTGTTACCGACTTGTGATTCGATATATTTATCCAAACTTTTGTCGCATATTTTCTTTATGAATTTAGGAATTAATCTATCAAGAATCATAAAGAAGCCTATGGTGTTATCACTAAAATATTCAGAACTAGGTGCTGATGGATTTAGCGTAGTTTTTACAAATAATTTATTTGCTTGTCTTGCAAACTTAGACATCAAATATGAAAGTCTTTTATTTGTTACATTTCCAAATGGAATTTCTTTTAAACGCTTTGCCTTTGAGAATTCTACGATCTGTGAGTAAAATTTTTGTGGGTCATTTTTAAATAATTCATAAGGTAAAACTAAAACTTTTTCCTCTCCAAAAAGGCTTTGATAGTATTGAATTAATTTCACGTAATCAAAGTGTTCAAATTTAAAAAGAGGAATAACTGGCAAGCCTCTTTTAGGAGGTTTTATATAGTCTTTTATAGAACAGGTTCCACCGTATTTTACGTATTGTAAATAGCAAGAAGAGATTGCACTTTTTTGTTCACGAATTACTATTAGTACTTTTCCGTCTGGAAAGCAGGCTTTAAGTCTATCAGCTATTTCTTTACTGTCATAGCCTCCCGAATGAGGGTGTCCAGAGAGTCTTTCACTACTTACAACTGAAATAGTGTCTTCACTTAATTTTTCAGCTTCTACAGCTTGCTTCATTAATTTTAAATGATGAGTTCTAACAGCCTTAGAGTTGAAATCAAGTGGGTGAGGGAGGACTATGAAGTCTCTGATATCTTTTTTTGAAAAGAATCTTTTTAGTAAAGTTTCAGGATTGTCTAGTATGTGTGTCTGCAACCAGGTTGAAGCAGTTTTGTGATAACCGATGTGTATTAGTGTTTCTAGTGCCATTTAATGATTTCTTTTCTCTCTTCTTAAAAATAACTTTAGTAAATCATTTATGTACGCATTACCATTAATAATTTCTAAGAAATCTACTCCTAAATGCTTGAGTGAGTTTTTGATGTTTTGTTGGTAAGACTTTTGTGAGTTGAAAAAACTAGTTCTTACTGAACTTCTATTTAAATTCAAAAGCTGTTTTTCCCCAGTTTCTGGATCTCCTATTTCAATAAAACCGATGTTTGGTAATTTGAACTCTCTCTTATCTCTAATTGAGATCAGGATTAGGTCTTGGGTTTTTCTTAAAATTTTTAATTCTTGTTCATAGGATAAATTTGTTTTTTTGTTTTTTTCTTCTGACTCTGAAGGAGTTTCATCTATGAAATCTGAAATAAAAAATACTATCGAATTTCTAGGAATAACTTTAATTGCGTCTTGTAAAACTTTTTTAATATTAGTTTTTTTAGATTTAGGTTTAAAAGTTAGTAAGTCTTTAATTAACTTAAAGATGTGAGCTTTGCCTTGCTTAGGTGGAACTAAATATTCTATTTCATTGGTAACTATAATAAGTCCGACTTTGTCATTGTTTTTTATAGCTAAGAAAGCTAGTACTGAAGCGAGTTCTATGATTAGTTCTTTTTTTGATTTTTTTGCTGTTCCAAAATTATTTGATGCACTTAAATCAATGATTAGCATCATGGTGATTTGTCTTTCTTCTTTATAGGTTCTTATGAATGGTTCCTGCATTCTTGCAGTAACCTTCCAGTCTATATTTTTTATTTCATCACCATATTGATACTCTCTAATCGAATCAAAATTAAGTCCTGTACCTTTAAAAGCAGATTTATACTCTCCTGCTAGTATCTGGCTTGCAAGCCTGTCACTTTTGAGGAGAATTTTTTTGATTTGGCTTATTAAACTTTTGTTTATAAGAGCCACAGGAATATTTTAGCTTATTTTGGTTTGGATCATTTTTTGAACTTTAGTTGAAACTTGTAAATTTCTAGCTATTTCTGACCATTTGCTAACGCCTAGATAAACTTCATCAAATATATTTTCAGCCTTTTTTATATTATGCTTTTTAGCTAAATCTACCAAGTGAGACTTTTTAGGGTTTTTCCTTTCACCGTTAACTGTCGTGCTGTGCTCACCTCCAGGACCTTCTGAATAGGTTAAATCATAGGCTGGAGAAAGCTTCCATTCATTGAATTCATCCATATAAAAAGAAAAATTCTTAGCGTGATTATCTCTATTGTGGCTAAATACATTAAATACGCATAAGTGAAAGATTTTAGAAACTTCATTAATATCTTTTGTTAAAGCGAGGGTAAGTCTTAGAAGAGTATCGTAGTCTAAGCTTGGGTATTTATAGTCACTGTGTAGTAATCCTGATGCACTATGAACATGAATCGCTTGATTATTTTTTCTGTCAAATCTTTTAGTGCCAAAGAATAATTTTTTCTCTTTTTTGAAAAGATGACAATCTGAAACTGTTATACCTGATTCTATTGCCATGAGATTGTATGCGTATTCGATAAGTGCTATTTCCTTATTGTCAAATTTAGAGGGGAATTTGATAATCCAATCTTCATAATCTTTAAGTATTTTTTTGGAGAAAAGAATTTTACTTTTATCTTTTTAGACTTTTAGCATTGCTTTAGGTCTTGCTCCCCCTGAGGAGAAACCAAGTTTCACCAGGCTTTCTAAACTACTTTTAAAGTTTTTCTCATTGGATTGATAAGAGTAGCTGCCCCCCCCATGAGTCTGGTAAGCTATCATTGAAAACACCAAACCAACCAGCAAATTATTTTTCTATCCCCTTTATTAATTCCTGTTTTTAGAGCTAATTTCAAAGGTGAGATTTCAATTTTTGTTTTAAGAAAATCTGGGTTGTATTCAAAATAGATATCTAGATCTTTTAAAGCGAGTCTACCTACTTCGTAGTTTTTATCATAGTGCTTAAGAGTCACATACAGTGATTTAGTGTTCTCAAAACTCATTTTCTTTTACCTCTTTTAGGTATTTTAGGTTTAGTGATTAATTCATCAACATTTCTTATGTTTTCAAGATTTTGAGTAAAAAGACTTTTGATTTCTTCTAGTAAATTTAAGCTAATAATGATCTTAACAAGAGATCCTAAGGAAATTTTCCCTGTTTTTCAAAGCGCTTTAGGCTGCCTAATACCAACCCCAATAATTAACCTAGCATGTGGGCTTTACCAATAATCGAGGTATAGCAAATCGAAGCTACTTTCTAAGCTGATTTTGTAAGGTAAGTACAAGCTTCCACAAGAGTATTTTCCAGCTCTTGTAGGTTTTTGTGTATTTTGTTTCTAGTAAAATTCTTTCTAATAAATTCCCAGAGTGTTTCAATAGGATTAATAGTTGCAGCTCCTGTTGGCATGAAAATGAGCTTAATACCTCTTGGAACTTTCAAATCTTTAGATATATGCCAGCCAGCTCTGTCAACAGCAAGCCATATTTCATAACCTTCATCAATTAAAGATTCAACTTCTTCTGCAAAATGCTCTAAATAAATTTGAAAACTATCAGTATTTAGCCATGGCAGTAACATTGAAGATATATCTCCAGTCTCTGGGTTTGCTGCTGCTGAAAGATGCCAATATGACCTTGAAGTAGAAGCTTTTAGTTTTCAGGTCTTTCACCCGCTTGATACCAGGTATAGCCAATGTCAGTAGTTAAACTGAATCCAGCCTCATCATGAAAATATAGAGCAACTTTTTGTCCAGAAGCTTCTGTATATTGTTTTTCAAACTTAAGCTGCTTTTTTAAAATCTTCAAGCTCCTTTGGATCTGCTTTTGATGGAGTAGGACGTGCTTTGCGATGCTTGAAATCTAAATATTCCAGGGTATCATATACACACTGTTCACTTGGTTCTTTTTGAAATTCTTCCTTGATTTTTTCTTGTAATCTTGGAGCTGTCCAGACATTGTATCCATGAGCATTTGGATCTTTTAACCATTCCTCTATTAATTTGTTTTCTTTATCATTTAATATTCTAGGTCTTCCTTGACCTTTCTTTGTTTCTAATCCGGTAAAACCAGCTTCATTAAAACGCTTTATCCAATTACTTGTATATGAATAGTCTTTTTTACCTAATATTTCTGCTATTGCTGTATACTCATAACCTTCCAATGCTAGTCGAATCACACGAATCCTATCAGATATTGCTTTTCTCTTTTCTTTTGACTCTCTTACTCTAATTTCTTCTATGCTGATATCACTACGTATTTCTGTTTTCTTCATATATACGTAGATTCATTTATCTAAATATTTGTTCCCAATTTTATGCCATATTAATTATTGGGGTTGGTGTAAGCTTACTCCAGATCTACTAGCTAAGCCTTCTTGGCTTAAATCACTTACTAAGCGAATAGATTTTAATCTATTTGCAAGTTCTGAACAAATTTCTTCTGAGGTCTTTAATATAAAAGATAATATATTATATAAATGTCGCTGGAATCTGGATAATATTTTCACTTAACATAAAAATTTCTTCTCCTTTATTTATTAAAATACCGAAAAGGCATTTATGTTCACTAATAAAGTTAGTCAGGCTTTGAAGTTTTCTAATATCAGTATTTGAGCCTGATTTAATTTCAACTGGTATGAGGCTGTTTTTAGTTTCTATGATCAGATCTATTTCAGACTGATTGCTAGTTCTATAGAAATAGAATTTAACTCTACTGTGTTTAAGGGAAACAATTTTAATGATTTCTTCGATGATGAAGCTTTCCCAGATTCTACCGTATTGTGGGTGAGATTTGAGATTTTCCATTGAGCCTATGTTTAGAAAATAGTTAATTAATCCTATATCTCGTAAATGACCTTTTGGAGTTTTAACAAGGCGCTTTTTCGTGTTTTTGTTATAACAATTCAAACTTCGCCAAGTAAAGGTTCCTTCGACTATTGCTAAGTATTTTTTGATGGTTGGTTGAGAAACATCAAGTGATCTAGCAAAGTTCGAAGCATTTATTAGTTCACCAGAAGAGTAGGCAAGCATAGTGAAGAATCTTTTGAAAACCTGTAAATTAAGGGTTGGGAATAATGACCTTATATCTCTTTCGATATAGGTTTTTACGTAGTTCTCATACCATTCATCATAAAATAGTGAGTTTTTTCTTTTTAAAAAAGGTTCTGGGTATGATCCGTAGAAGTTGAATTCATCTATGGTTTTTCTATTATGATTTTCTTTTAGCTTTTTTAACTTGTTGAGATCTTCGATACTTTCTGCAAACTTTGATTCTTTGCTTTGGTAGGCTTCATTAATTGCAAGTGAGGGAATTTCTATGATAGCTACTCTTCCAGCGAGTGATTCACTTATATTTTTTAGTAATTCTGGTGAACTTGAACCCGTTAATAGAAATTGTCCTGCCTGATCTCGGTTTTGATCAATAGCTACTCTTAATGATTTGAAAAGATTGCTACTCAATTGAGCTTCATCTATGATTATAGGTTTAGTCTCTATTTCATCAAAAAATAGTTCTGGGTTTCTGTCTATTCGATTAAAATCACTTTCTTTTTCAAGATCATAGATTTTAGCTTTAGGGAAAACTTGTTTTAATATAGTAGATTTACCTACTTGCCTAGCTCCAAGTAGGACTACACATGGGAAATTTACTAATAAATCTTTGATTTTTTTTATTTGATTGCGATTTATCATGGTATGTAATATTAAAGTCTAACTATGAAATATCATACCATTATTCTTTGTCTAGTAAACTTAGATTTACCTATGCTGCTTTTAAAGTATTTAGAACATCAGTCATAAATTTGGTATTTTTAATATCATTTTCGGTAACATATTGATTAGTAAGATTATATAAAAAGTCACGTGTGAGACTGATCATGCGATCGTTGCTGGATAAAATAGAATCTATTTCGTCTTCTGTTATCGAGTGAATAGTTTTAGGCAAAGTATCTGCTACAGATGCATAGACATCACTCACTGAGTGGTTAGAACCAAATGTATAGGTATTTAGTATTTTTAATAATGAGGATGTTCTCCTATCACCTAGTTCAAGATAAGGGTTTTCATTTAATTTTTCTATTTGAAGCCTCTTAAATGCCTCTTCAACTTTGTTATTGATTTTTTTATCAATTGTTTTTTCCGTAAATTTACTATTAACCATTGCCTCAATACCTTTACCTACTGTATCCTCTACTAGTTTTTTTAAAGTATTTTGAGGAGTATAATCGTTACCTCTAAATGTTAGTACCTTAGTCATGCTTATTATCTTAACATAGGCATCGAGTTAATCTTATTTTTTCTAAGTATTTGTTATTAAGAATTACTCACAAGCCTTAAGCGGCGGCTGTGCCACTATTTCATTCATTGGAATTATCTTATGGAAATCCACTACTTTCATTACATCCTCACGTTTTAAATCTTCAGGTTTTTCATATCCACAGGCGTGCAGAAGGCTCGTAAATTCATGTAAAACCGCATGATGGTAATTAGGTACACGTGGAATCTTAGTTTCCACTACAAGTCCTCTTTGAAGCCATGGATCGTGTGTTGCAATCCCAGCTGGGCAGTGGTTAGTATTACACTTAAGTGCGTGAATACAACCGATACTGAGCATAAAACCTCTAGCACCTGAAGCCATATCTGCTCCTAGGGCGATGATAATTGCAAGGTCTGCACCAGTGATAATTTTCCCAGAAGCATTGAGTCTAATTTCCTCTCTAAGACCACTATCCCTTAATTTATTATCGATAAACATAATGGCATCTTTTAGTGGATAGCCTAAGTAATCAGTGTGAGCAAGTGGTGCAGCACCAGTAGCGCCTTCGGCGCCATCTACAGAAATAAAATCAGGCATGATTTTAGTTTCTTTCATCGCTTTTATTAAGTGGTCGATAAATCTTTTTCTACCTAAGCAAAGCTTGATACCCACTGGTTTTCCAGATAGCTCTTGTAAATAATCTATCCATTTTAGAAGACCATACTCGTCTTCCCATTCTTTGTGGGCTGGTGGGGATATAACATCTTCTCCCATCTCGATTCCACGAATCTCAGCGATTTCTGCGCTGATTTTTTCTTTAGGAAGAACGCCACCTTTTCCAGGTTTCGCTCCTTGAGAGATTTTTATCTCAAACATTTTTACATTGTCTTGATTAGCAAGCTCTAAAAATTTTTCTTCTGAAAAGTTACCTTCTTTATCCCTTACACCGAATTTTGCAGTCCCTATCTGTACTACTAAGTCAGCACCACTATCTAAGTGATATGAAGAAACCCCACCCTCACCTGTATTGTGATAGCATTCTGCTAGCTTTGCTCCATTTGAAAGTGCTTGAATTGCATTTTTCCCAAGCGCACCATAGGACATTCCTGCGATATTGAATCTTGACGCTAGGTAAGGCTTTCTTCTTTTTGGACCTATTACTAGCCTGTGATCTGTTGGGTATGATTTTTCATCGACACTTTTTGGAAAAGCACTGTGGCGAATTAATAATGTTCCTGGTTTATCGACATCTTTTTTAGTACCGAAAGCTACAGTGGCTAATTGTTTTTTAGAGTGAGCGTAAACCCATGACCTGATATATCTTGGTATCGGGCGGTCTGACCTCTCATCATGGAAGAGATATTGTCTTAATTCTGGTCCAATTAACTCTAAAAAGTATCTTGCAATTCCGATAACAGGGAAATTTCTTCTGATGGTGTGTTTTTTTTGGTTTACATCATAGAAAAAAGCCGCGATTATCAGTAAAACAGGTGTTCCCATCATTAGAAGCCCTGAATAGTGATTTAAAAATTTAAGTGTATGTTTAAAAAAGCCGAAAAAATGTGAAATTAATTCTTCCATAATCTATATTTACCCACTCTTATGTTTTATCATTAATATTTATGGTAGTACAGAACAAGGAAATTACTATTTACACTTGGGACACTTGTCCATTTTGTCAAAGAGCGCTTGCACTCTTAAATGAGAAGGGCTTAAGATATGAACAAATAAAAGTAGATGGTGACGAGGCTGCTCGTGATGAGATGGCTAAGAAAACTAAAGGTAACCGTAGATCAGTACCACAAGTTTTTGTAGCTGGTGAGTCTATCGGAGGTTGTGATGACCTTTATGCATTAAATGATGCAGGTAAACTAGACGAACTAGTTTCTTAACATGACAAGCGAAGCTTCTAATTTATCTTTAGCGGAAAGAGCTAGGCGCTATTCTAAACAAAAATCTTTAGGTCAAAACTTCTTGGTAGACGAGTCGATTCACGATTATATTCTTGAAGTTAGTGATTTATCTAAAGATGATATTATTTTAGAAATTGGTGCTGGAATAGGGTTCTTGACTGAGCAGCTAATCCCTAGGGTGAAGCATTTATATGCTGTTGAGCTAGATAGTAATGCTTGCACTCATTTAGAAATTTTATCGAAATTAAATTCTAATTTTACTTATAAAAATGCTGATGTTCTTCAAACTAATCTAAAGGATCTCATTCCTGAAGAGCACTTGCAGCCTGGCAAGATTAAAGTTGTTGCTAATATTCCATATCAAATCACGACTAAGATTTTGATTCATCTTTTAGGTGAAATAGGTTTTCCTAGTGAAAATAAAGAATATATTTCAGATATTTATGTTTTAGTTCAGAAAGAATACGCTGAAAGATTAAGCGCTGAACCTGGTGTGAAAGATTATTCAGCAGTAACTCTTTTTGCTAATTACTATACAGTTCCTGAGTATTTGTTTACCGTTGAAGCAGAGTGTTTTCAACCACCACCTAAGGTGACATCAGCTTTTATAAAGCTTGCTCTTAGAGATAAGCCTCGAGTTGAAGCTCCTAAACCGAAGCAGTTAAGAAGGTTTATTAAAGCTATTTTTGCAAACCGAAGAAAAGTTTTGAGTAATTCTTTAAAAGCTGCTGGTTATAGTAAAGAAGAAATAGATTTTCTAGATTTAGATCCTAAATTACGTGGGGAAACACTCACTTTAGAACAGATTAATGAATTAGTAATAGAATTAGATAAGAGAAATGCTTAGGAAAATTGCTACTGCTAAAGATCGCTTAACAGCTTTTTATATTAACCTAGCTTTCCTTGGGCTTTTTACTTATCTAGTAGCTTATTTATTGAAGCTAGGTTTAAGTGTTTTTTTTCACGGCTTTAGTTTCTATGATTCTTTATACTTTGCGTTTCCATTAGCCTTACTCTTAAACTCTTTACTAATCGCTAAAACTCATCTTGATTTTGGAAAACTAATTTTAGGTTTAGAGATAGTAAATTATCACGGTAATAAAAAAGCAAGTTTCCTTCAAGTCTTCTTTAGGACTTTAGTTTCCTATATTTCTACTGCTGTTTTTGGTTTAGGTTCATTTGCGGTTATGTTTAATTCTGAAAGAATTAGCTTTCATGATCTTTGCGCTAATACTTTAGTTGTCGAGAATATCCATTATCTTCGTAATAATATTTTGGTAAGAATTTTTCATTGGTTAATTTTCTTAGTTGGATCAGGATTGTTTTTAAGTATATGTTTATTTATACTCTTAAGCCCTTATCCACTTCTAAACAACTATATATGCGATACCAATATCACTGCTTATGATGTTAATAATTATGTTCACTCAGAAAAAGAGATTGAAATCGCTAAGTTTAAAAAGATTAAGTTAGAAAATAAAACAGGGTTTTCAATCCCTTACTCGAATTCACAGGTTTATGCTTTACTCAGATTTAAAGAAAAAGCTGAGTTTGTTGACTTTGAGTTAGATCCAGATACTGAGAAAAACTATATTAGTAAGCTTGATTTAGAGAAATTTGCTTCTGAGAATTTAAAGGTATTTAGATATTTCACTTTTGATATGGATTCACCTCTCAAATTTAAATCAGAACCTTATATTATTGTTCCAGTTTTAAGTATTAAAGATGATAAAGGGCATGACCTTGATTTTTATAATCAAGTTTTTTATATATCAGACTCCTCAAATATTATTTCCTATGAGCTTTTAAAGCTTTTTGAGTTTGAAAAAGATATTGATAACTCTGAACTCGATGTGAAAATCTTTGATTTTGATCAGGAAATTTTTAAATATGAATTAGGTAAAGAATCTAAGTTTATATTAAGTCAGATAGCTAGAAATTTAAGTTCAGATTATTTAAAAGCTTTAGAGAAAAGTGGTAGAGAGTTTTCTGAGCGTGAGAAACTTGTTTATAAACTAGTTATTGATACTAGTTATGGAAGTATAGTGGAACTTACACTTACTAATAATGTTAAGAATAAAGATCTTGTTGCTTTTACAGAGCAGTTCTTAAAGTCATATCGTATTATGGTTAAGTTTGATAAAGAGCTTAGCCATAAGAGAAAAGTTGAGCTTGAGATTAAGTTTTAAGGTAGCAGGCTTAACATAAATTGTTTTTGGATATTTGCTTGAGTGAGCATTGATGATGCTGTCTGTTGTTGAATTTGATTTCTTACTAGGTTAGAACTTTCCTGCCCGATATCTGTATCTTCAACGTGAGATAGCATTTTATTTAGTGAGATTTGTTCTCCTTCTAATGCATCAAATCTAGTTTTAAGACTCTCTCCTTTTGCTCCCACGTAAGATGCCATCCTAGTGGTGTTTTCAATCATTTGATCAATTGAAGCTAGTGTATCTGGATCCGTAGTTGTGGTTCCATCTTGTGAGCCTATACTTGCTTTGGGAATTAAGATTTCATCCATTTTTACTACAGTATTATCATTTATCCCTTGGCTAAATAGGCGAGGATCTAAATCTATTAAAAAGTCTCCGAGTAAACCTGGATTGGCATCGTTTCTAGATCCAAAGGCTAATTGCTCTCCATTTTCTGTTCCCACTTGATACATAGCACCAAAAGTTGTTGCTATTTGAGATCCAGCACCGATCCCAATTCCAACTATTCTATCTCTGACTCCATTAACACCAAATCCAGGTTGCCATGCGGATGTTTCTACAGTAGTGTTTTCTGCCAGATCTATTTGAGCTGTAACTAGTTCATTAATTTCTCTTTGAAGAGCATTTGCTTCATCTTCAGAATTTGTTCCATTTGAGCCTTGAACATAAAGTTCTCTAATACGCTGTAGATGATCTAATGTTTGACTTGCTGCACTAGTAGCTACATCCATATGCCCCATGGCATCTAAAATGTTTTGTTTAGCTTTACCGATTGACTTTAATTTAGTGTGTGCTTTTGTAGCAACACTGAGGCTTGCAATATCATCGCCTGCGCCATTTACTCTCTTTCCACTAGATAATTTTTCTACACTTTTACTGATATTTTGACCAGTATTATTTATTGTATTAACAGCACTTGCGCCAGTGTTAAAATGTAATGACGATATGTACTATCCCCCCCGAGAAGATCTCTTTTTCTTTTTTTATCTATCGGTCATATGCCCTAGAACTTTAGTTTTTATTACATAAATTTTTCTTTAGCCTTTAAGAAATCTGTGCATAATTCCTTATCTTTTTCTTCTATATGTTTTTTTATCTCTTTAAATGTTTGAACTTTCAAATTAATTTCATCCTTTTTATTATTGAGGTATTCATTACTTGAAAAGTTATTGCCTCCAAATATATTCCAGATATTTAGTGCAGATTCTAAGTGAAAAATAGGTCCTGATGGGTAATTTGTTACAGGTGCAATAATTAATTCTTCTTCAAAGTTACCATTGCTATGGTCTAGCATTGATTCTTGAAGATTATGAAAAGCTAAAATTAGTTTTTTTATATACGATTCAACTGTTTGTTTGTTGTTTTTTAAATTTGGGTCATTTTTTAGGGTTTTTAAGAGTTTGTCGCCTTTTTTTGAATCGATATTTATTTGAGGTGAATTTGAATAATCAGGGTCAAAACCTATTGGTAGATGTTTTTGTTGTGAGTCTAAAGTCCTAATGAACGCATCAAAGACATCTAGGTCTACGATTTTATAATTTTCCTCATTTGGTTCTTTGCTTGATTTTGTGAGTAAGGCTATTTTCATTGGTGAATTGAATTGCTTTTCTAGATTTTGTTTTAATTGGTATAGATTATTCATTTTTAGAGATAATTCTGTTACTCCTTCCTCAAGCGATTTGGTGATTAGATCATTTTTTTCACCATTTGTATTTGCGTAGGTGCCATAAATATTTGCAAGATTAATATATTCAAACATTGTGATAGGACTTTTTATTGGATAATCAGGTTTTTGTGAAATTCTATCAATCTTTTGAGGTTGCTTAGATTTTTTCACTGTGTTTTTATGAATAGTGACTTTATTCTTTTCAAGATAGTTTAGGTTTGTCCTATCTTTATTAGGGTTTATGAACATTTGAGTTTATTTGCCTTTGTGAGAAAGGATAGCACTATTGAGAATATTTCTCAACAAGGATCTGGTAAATTATTTTTTATCTTGTATGAAAATGAATAGTATTCCTAATAGGCTAAAGTAAACTTCTCTTTAGGGACACTTATTATTATTGAATTTATTTTTTGGCTCTTAGATAACTTTTCATTTTCTATAAATTCTAGATTTGCATCTATAACTTCAAGTCTATTTTTAACTTCTTTAAGTCTGTAACTATGATAATCAGTATCTATCATTCTGTGTGGGTAGTTTAAGCTTATTTTTAATGAATAATCTTCTTCTGAAAGTTCAATCAGCAAAAGGATCTTCAGAGGTCTTTCATCAATATCGTGATTGACTTCATCTATAAGGTAAATTAATTCATTTAAAGATCTAAAGACATTGATTTTATTCTCATAATCCATTTTTACAGAACGGATCTTAGTTTCAAGTTTAATTTTAGTTGTGTCATTAGAAATTGAGTTTGACTTTTCTACTAATAGATTTAAGCTGTCTATAAAAGCTCTTTCGGTTTCATAGTTAAGTGGGGCTAAGTTGAATAACCAAGTATCAAGTTTGTCTAAACTGTTGTTAAAGTCAGTTCTAGCCATGAATAGAAGATTTTTAAAAGAATTCAAACTCATCTCATCAGTGTTAGAGTTTAGTTTTCCTTGAATATCACTTAACTCTCCTAAGATTTTTTCTTGGAAATCAATTAGTAAACTTTCATATTTATCTTCTACTTTTAGAAAATATTTAGCTCTTAAATCTCTTTCTAGTAGCTCTTTTTCAGAGTTTGTCAGGTCTTTGTTTGCAACTAACTCATGTTTTCTTTTATGTTCTAATGCTTTTATTTTACTTTTAGGTGAAATTTTAAAAGCTTTAAACCAGTTAACCCCATCTAGATCAGCGTCAAATAATGTAGTGAAAAAGAAAACGAAGAAAGATGAAAGTATTAATTTAATAATGTAGATATTGATATCGAATACAAGGAAAAGAACTTGACTAGTGAATATTAAGCCTATGAAAATTATGCTTAAGAAAAAAGCTCTAGCCCAAGGTTTGATTGATAGTAGAAAAATTGCTAAAGCAAGAATAAAAAAGAAGAATGCTATGTAGTGAATATCTATATTTAAAACCAGGTCAGGACTATATAGTGGGTCCTGCAATGCAAACTTTTTTAAACCGACACGACCTAAAACAAGCTTCTTCTCTAAGCTCGCGAAAATACTATCATTGATTAAACTAAAACTGCTAAAAGATAGTAAACCTATCATTAAGCTAGTAAGGTAATTTTTTCTGGTCACTTACAATATTCTAAACCTTTTTCGGTGACAATGCGCCCCCTTTGGGTTCTTAAAAGTAAACCTGATTGAATTAGAAATGGTTCATAGTAGTCTTCGACGGTATTTTTATCCTCTCCTATAAGTCCTGCTATCGTTTCTAAACCTGCTGGTCCACCCTGGTAATTATTAATAAGAACTTCTAGGATTTTTTTATCCATATTATCAAGACCATGCTTATCGATTTGATATAGGTCTAATGCTTTTTTAGCAGTTTCTAGATCTAAAAAGTCTTTTTCTAAATGCTCTGAATAGTCTCTAACTAAACGCAGTAAACGATTAGCGATACGAGGCGTACCTCGGCTTCTACCAGCTATCTCTAATAGTGCTTTATCTTCTATTTTAAGTGAAAGCTTAGCTGCACTCTTTTCTATGATCTGCCCAAGCTCTGCTTCATTGTAGTATTCCATGCGATGAACGTGTAGAAATCTATCTCTAAGTGGAGCGCTTATATAACCGAGTTTAGTAGTAGCACCTACTAAGATAAACTTATTTATTTTCAAGCGCATGATCCTGGTGGAATCATCTTTTCCAGCATTCAAATCTACTTCGAAGTCTTCTATCGCGGGGTATAGTAATTCTTCAGTGACTTTATTTAAGCGATGAATTTCATCGATGAATAATACATCTCCTGGTGAAAGTGACATAAGTATCCCGATGATATCTTTAGGTCTTTCAAGTGCTGGGGCTGAAAAAGTTTTGATTGTAGTTCCTAGCTCTTTTGCTATTAAATAAGCACAGCTGGTTTTCCCAAGTCCAGGTGGTCCATAAAGTAAAACGTGACCTAAGCTTGCAAGGTCATTTCTTTTTTTAGCTGCATTTATAGAGATGCTTAAAGTTTGCTTTAGCCTTTCTTGGCCTATGTATTCATCAAAATTTTCAGGTCTGAGTTTGTTACCCTTTTCATTACTTAAGTCAGCTTTAGTCGCTGCCCCGTCTAGGTTTTTCGATTTTTTTACAGGTGATTTATTTGAATCCTCACCATTTTGCTCATAGGATGAAACAATTGCCATTACTTACATAAGTAAGTCTAACATGCTATTTTGCTTTTGAAAAGCGGAAATATAGATATTTTAAAAACAAAAAATCGAGCTTTTGGCTCGATTGATTTAACTTATTTTTGAATATAGAATATATTATATCAAAAATTCTTGGTCTATTCAAGTGGCTTTTCTTAGAAGTTGTTAATTTATGGCTAGGGTTGTACCTTTATTTTTCGAAAATATCCAAATTCACCAGATTTTTTTCTATTTTGATTTGTACTAAATGGGTTGCTAAAATTTACTATTATGGAAGTACAAGATCAAGAGAACTTAGATCAAAATATGACTGAAAATAATAACGAGATAGATTTAGAGAAAACAACTGAAGAAATTCAAATCCAGAGCCAGGCTTTTAGAAAAGTTAGGCAAGAAATTAAAAAGAAAATCATTGGACAGGAAGAATTTATAGAAAAGTTACTTCTTGGCCTTATTTCTGGCGGGCATATGCTTGTAGAGGGTGTGCCAGGCCTTGCTAAGACTGAAACGATTAAGAGTTTAGCTGAATGTACTGGTATCGACTCTCAGAGAATTCAGTTTACACCTGATTTATTGCCTGCTGATCTTGTTGGTACACAAATCTATAACCCTAATAATGGTCATGGGAATTTTGAAACCAAAAAAGGCCCTCTTTTTTCTAATTTGATTTTGGCAGATGAGATTAATCGTGCACCTGCTAAAGTTCAGTCTGCTCTTCTTGAAGCGATGGCTGAAAAAACCATAACTTTAGGTGAAGAAACTTTTAAACTTGAAGAACCTTTTATCGTTTTAGCGACACAAAATCCGCTTGAGCAGGAAGGAACGTATGCTTTGCCTGAAGCCCAAATGGATAGATTTATGATGAAACTCTTGATTTCTTACCCTACCCGCGAGGAAGAGAAGCAGATCATGAATATGAAATCTACTAAGGAAAAGGTTTACTTAGATCAGATTATTAATAAAGAAGATATTTTTAACGCTCGTGCATTAGTGGACAAAGTTTATGTAGATGAGAAAATACAGGACTATATTATCGATATAGTTTTTGCCACTAGATTAGAAGAAGAGTCAAATTTCTCTAAAAAACAGAAGATTAAAGAACTTAATTATCTAATAGACTATGGCGCTTCTCCTAGGGCTTCAATTGCTCTTACCTTAGCTGCTAAGACTTATGCTTACCTTAAGGGTAGAGCTTATGTGATTCCTCAGGATATTAAGAGTATTGGTTTTGATGTTTTAAGGCACCGTATCGGTTTAAGTTTTGAAGCTGAAGCTGAAGATAAAACTGCTGACGATATTATTAAAATTATTTTTGACTGTATAGAAGTTCCTTAATAGAATGTCCTTATGACAATCGACCCAAAGTTTATTGGTAAACCATACCCATCAGTTACTTATCAAGTTTCACAAGAGAAGATAAAAGAGTTCGTAAAAGCGACTAAAGGTGAGATAGAAAAGTATAGTGAGAATATTCCTCTTACTTTTCCTGTAGTCTATGCTTCAAATCTTTTAGAGCAAGTGCTCTATGATCCAGAGCTTAAGCTAAATCTAGGTAAATTAGTTCATGGAGATATGGAATTTACTTATCATAAGCCAGCTAAAGCTGGCGATTATATTACTAGTTATGCTTGGATTGATAATATTTTCTCGAAGAAAGGTCATGATTTTGTAATTTTTAAAGTAGATTCAAAAGACGCTAATGATGAGTTAGTTTGTACTCAAAGTAGTTCTTTTATAGTTAGAGGTGGAAATGATACCGATTTTAGCTTTACTGAGAAACTTGCAATGAGTCTTGCTGGAACTGCATCTAAATTAAATTTCTTCCCAACAGAAATATCTGCTCTTGAGTTAGATCCTGAGTATAAAAGGGTTTCTGATAGTGAGTTTAAGATGAAGGTTTATATAGATAAATATATGCCACAGAAGTATGCTGGTGCGAGTGGAGATTTTAATGCTATTCATTTAGATTCTGATTTAGGTAAGTCTGTTGGACTGGGTTCTAATATCTTACATGGTATGGCAACTATGGCTTTAGCAGCTAACTTAGGTCTTCATTATTTTGATCAGGATAGTATTAAAGCTTTCAAAGCTAGATTTTCAAAACCAGTGAAACCTGGTGATGAATTAAGTTTTACCTTAGTTAAGGAATCTGATGACACTTTAGTGTTTTTAGCTAAAAATCAGGATGGTGCTTATGTTATAGATAAGGGTAGTCTCAGCCTTTAACTTTATTTTTTAGTTCTTTTCTTTTTAGATTCATTTAGTAAGAACTCATACTTTTCTTCCAAATTAAGAATAGGTTCTAGACTTTCATATTCAGTAAATAACACTAATAGTAATTTCGCAAATTTTGCAGCAGTGTAATAGCCTTCAATCATAGAGCGTTCTTTTGCAAGTGCGAGTAATTGATTTAATATTCCTTCACCATCTCTAATTCTTTTTTTATTAAATTTTTGAACCATACTTTCAAGAAGTTTTAGTTGATCGTATTGTCCTGGAAGATTAAAATCTATAATGTTTTTGAAAATATTATCTGCCTGGATATCTATAAAGGTTTGCCCTGTCTCTTGCATTATGATTGGGTCTTCAGAACTTGAGATTAGAAAATAATCTTTGTTTGATGAATATACTTTTAGTATTTGTTTGATTTTTTTTAAATGTTTATCAAAGTCATCATCTGCAATTGCTTTACCGTAGATTTGTTCAATATTTGAAATATAAAACATAGTTCCTTCCTGTTCATATTTCATTTGATTTTCTAGAGCAGTACCAGGATCATTTTTGTTTTCTGTCATGATTTTTTCTAGCCCAATATGTTTAAAAGCCATGTTTCTTAAAAGGCAGAAAAGTCTGCAGATATAAATCTTATCGAATTTATTAGGTCCTCTGAGCATTGCGCTCTCGTAAGAGTTCATACCTGCTCCTTCCTTTTTTTCAAAAGGTGTTTTACCAATTTTCTTTAATAGACCATCTATATAATCTTTTTGGAAAGATGGTACTGGCAAGTCGTCAAGTTTTAAATTTTCAGTTGTGATTATGTCTTTGTAGATTAAATATTTAGGTTGAGGTTCTTCAATAAATTCTACTTCTGATTCTGTTAAAGTATTTCTTTTTGCAAGTATTTTTACAAGGTCTTTGCCCTCGTCTTCATCAAGCTTATAAATTGCAAACAAGTGTTCCATATTAAATAAGCTATTAATACCCATGAGTAAATTACCTAAAGTTGTAACTACAACGGGTCTCAAAGTAGGTTTCAACATTGAATCTTTGAATATAGAAAAAATTTCTGGTTTATTTACGTCAGCTACTAAGTCTTTAATTAAGCTTTTAAAGATTTGGGAAACAACTTCATCCATTCCGTCACTATGTTCAACTATGACAGGTAGGATTTTTAAGGATGCCTGATGAACATCGTTTCTATCAAATTCGTATAAAACTTCAAATGCTTCCCATCTAACGATTGAATCTTCATCATTATTGCAAATGATATCCAGTAATAGATTTATAAGAGATTGATCATAAATTTTCCCCTCATTAAAATGAACATTTATTCTTTGAATTTGCTCAACTAAAAATTTCTTTTTATCTACAGATCCTAATTCTGCTGAGCTACAAAGTTCTTCAACCTCAACTTCAAGATATTCAAGTCCTAAACTCGGATATAGAGTAATAAAAGGTATGAAGGTTGATTTGTAATAAAGGAATTGGTTTACTAGAGCTGTATGTGATGCTTCTTTGATTTTTGTTAATAGGTTTGGGAAAATAAATGAGAGGTTTTTGATTCCTTTAAAAACTGTGAGGTTCATTATTATATCTGGAGTTACAGATTCATCCCATTCTATTACGTCACCATTCAAATGTTGAATTAATTTATTCAAAGCAATATTTTGAATGTCATTTTCTTGAATTCTTAACCAAGCTAACCATGCATCAAATGATCTGTGTCTGAATTGATAGCAAATCTTCTTTAAGAGTCTTAATGTTTCTACACTGTATTTCTTTTTAATTTTGATTGACTTTTCGTACTTCGCTGTAGAGAAGTTATCAAAAAAGCTGGTAAAGAGAACTAGGTAGACAAATATAAACGCGACTACGACGACGATTGTTATTATGACGTTTAAAACATTATTATCCATCTAGAATACACCTATTTTTTGCATTTCTTCGAGGCTAACTAATTTTCCATATATTAAAAGACAGATATGGAAATAGGTTCTGATATATACATCAAATTCAATTGAGTAAATGTCATAACTACTAATCAAAATTTCTTGTTCAGAGATATTACTTTTTTCTCTATTTTCACCTAACTCAAATAAAATTCTTTCCCAAATTTTCTCCTGTTTTTCAAATGAGCAATACGGAACATCTCTAATGATAGGGAAGATATCTCTTGGAATACATTCTTTATAAGTATTTTTGAACTCTTCTTCGTGAACAGAGATTTCTTTAGGAATGGAACCAATGAAGTAAATATTAGTTTCCTGTCCATATTCTCTTAGTCTTTCAAAGAGTAGTTGTTGACTGTCATCAGCAGCCATATGAATATTCTCTATAACTATTAAAACGTGCTTACTGTTGATAATATCTTCTTTTAATTCTTCAAAGTAAGGGTTTCCTTCTTCTTCGATATAGTTCAAGTAATCAACATAGATAAATTTCCATTTCTTTTCTGCTGCAATTGATCTACCGATATAAAGCTTTTCCCAGAAGGCATCACCAGTAAGTAAAATACCACCACCTTGAACATCATCACCTTCTTCATTTTCTATAGCTTGAGGTGAAAGTGAATCAATAATTATTTCTCTAAAGGGATCTAAGTCACTTGGGAGCTTAATTTTTTCTGTTTGTTTTTCTACAAATAATGCTTTGCGCTCGAAAGGAAAAGTTTCTCTAAGGTCAAATGCTCTAGTAACCATAAGCTCCTGATATGTAAGTTCGTTTCTTTGTGCAAGTGCTTTTTGCACTGCTTTGCTTTCCTGAGGGGTTTTAGCGTAAGCATAAAATTTATAAGTATTTGCAATACCAAATTCAATTAAATGTTCACCTACTATTTCAAATGCTTTAAGACTTAGATGGTTACTTTTACAAAGTGCTTCGACGACATTGAATTTTTCATCATTAAAGAACTCAACAGCTTTTTTCAAAACCATTGCAAAAGTTTTGTTACAGTCTTTTGAGAATTCCCGTGCAGTTTTATCAATCTCTATAAATTGATCTACAGATCTTAAATAAATATCTTTTAAGTGGTCAGCTGGTTTTTTATGCAGGCTATCCAGAATAATTTCTCTATCTTTAAATGTTAGTTCAGGAAAGGTTATTAGGTTAACTACTATATTTGTAATATCTGTATCAAAAGTGAAGAGAGGAACAGTGGTACTGATTAACTCTAAAACTTCTCTTTTGTTTCTTTGAAGGATAATCTGTTGATCCATTATATCTCTTGCTAAACTTTCATCATTTAATATGAGTCCCTTGATTGCAGAGATATAAGCTTCTCTTAGAACAGGGTAGGTGTCGCACATTCTATGAGCTGTGATAATAAAGTTTTTGAGGAGATGAAGAGATTCTGGAAATCTAAAATATGAGACAGCTACGATTACATCAATTAGTAAAATGTCCCAAGTTTTTGGATGGGTTTTTAAAAATTCGATTAATTTAGCGAAGGCGAAGTTTTGTGTTTCGGTGTCTTGTTTTTTTATCCATTCAACCCACTCTTTAACGTGGTCATGGTGATATTTAATGAAAATTTTGCTTCGTTTAGCATCAGCATTATAAATTTTCTTTAGAAATTCAATGTTTACATTGAACTTATCTCTTAAGAAATTATCAAGACTTCTAAGGCTTTTAGCGATAACCATTAGTGTCCACCTCCGTGCCCACCACCGCCGTGATCTTCACCGCCACCGTGGTCTCCGCCAGCCTCAGCTTCTGCTGGCGCTGCTTCTTCACCACCACCGTGTTCACCACCGCCACCGTGGCCTCCACCACCTTCAAGAGTATATTTTTCATAGTACTCTGTTCTTCTTTTTCTTCTTTTAATAGCTTCTAGACTTGGAGGGGCGTTTGATCTACCTGAGCTTTTTTCTACATATTTTCTAAAATCTTTTAATTTATCACCAGAGCGTTTTATTTCTTGTTCACGCTTTTGTTCTTTTTCTACTATAGGAGTATTTACAACAAGTTCTTTTTGTTCTTCTTTTAATTTTTTAAGAACTTCTTCTTGAATTAAAGTGATATTAATTCTTCTATTTAGAGAGGCTGCTGGATTTGCTGGATATTTAAGTTGTTGGTCAGCGTAACCTTCTACTTTTACAAAGCGACTTTCATTAATTCCATCAAATTCTAATCTACTTCTAACAGCATGTGCTCTATCAGTAGATAAATTCCAATTATCATATGAGCCTAATGAATAGTTTTGTCCATCTGTGTGCCCAGCAAGAATCATTGAACTGGTGTTATTTCTAAGTATTCCAGCGAGTTTATCTATAATCCTTTTTGCAAAGCTTGTAGGTACAGAAGAGCCACTTGTGAAAAGTGATCCGTCATTTGTTTCTTGAATTTCAATGAGAATACCATTTTCCACTATATGAAAGCCTACAGATTCTTGCATCTCATCATCAAGACTTAGTTCTAGACTTTCTTTAAATTCTGTTTGAATAATATTTTTAACTCTTTCTTTGTTTTCTTCAGTGAGCTTTAACTTTTCAAATTGCATGAAACTAGCTCCACCTTCAAATTGGCCTTCTTCACCTGGCCTTTTAGCACCACCGAAAACATAGACATTACCTTCTAAAGGTCCAGATGTAGTCGGTTGTTTAAAAACTTCTGATACTGCTGATTTTGTTGCAGGGTCAACATTAATTAGCCATAGTAATAAGAATAAACACATCATCGCTGTAACGAAGTCTGCGTAAGCAACTTTCCAGGCACCACCATGGTGCCCACCGTGACCACCTTTTTTGATGATCTTTTTAACGATTATTGGTTGCTCGTCTTCTTCTGGAGGCATAGCTACTTATGTTCTATATTCCTCCGTCAAAACTACTTTTAAAAGTTTTGCTATTAATTAGGCTATTTGTATTAGTCATTACCTAATCTCTTAGTGTATTTATATGATTAAGAAAAAAAATTAAAGATTTTCCGTAAAGTTGCCGATATAAATATATACGGGATTTAAGGAGTCATATATGCACATGTTAAAAAAGAAACCAGGTCAAACTAATAATCCAAATAATTTAACTCCGCAGCAGAAGAAGTTTATCAAAAACATGGTTGATAGCGCTTCTCCGGAACAGCTTATACTTCTTTTATATAATGGATGTCTACAATGGCTTTCAATGGCGAAAAAAGAGCTAGACAAAAATAAAACTGAAAGAATACCTAATTGGACAAATTTTAGTCATCAAATGAAAATGTCTGTAAGTATTATTGAGCACTTACAAGATTCATTAAACCATGATGTTAATAAAGATTTTGCTGAACAACTATTCAATCTATACGAATATTTAAAATCAAATTTAATGAAAGCTAATATTGAAAAAGATCCAGAGAAAATTGACTTTTCAATGAAAATTATTTCTGATCTGAAAAATGGTTGGCAAGAAGGTATTAATAAATTAAATGGTAAAGCATCAAGTGGTGGTGCGGAAACCAGTGCTTAATTTTTAATAGTTAAATATTTTTCTATTTTTAAGTATTTACTTTTACCTATACCTTTGACATTTTTTATGTCTTGAATATTCTCAAAACTACCGTTTTTGTTTCTATAGTTTAAGATTACTTGTGCTAAGTTTGGTCCGATTCCAGGTAAATTAGTAAATTCTTTATCAGAAGCTGTATTTATATTTACTTTATAGCTTTTAATATTTTCATTATCGATATCTTTAATAAGATACTTATTTACTTCAGCTTTACGGCTGATGTATATACTGACGCTTAATACTAAGCAAGTAATAAAAATTATATTTGCAAGCTTTTTGTAGTTATACATAGTTTACTTCAAGTTTAGTTTCATTGCTTTTAGAACTAATGAAGTTTTGACATGCTTCTACATAATTTACTACTTGGTATCCGTTGATACTATCACTAGTAGGTTTTTGATTCTTTTCAATACATTCGAGGAAGTGTCTACACTCAAGACGAAGTGGTTCGTCATTTGAATAAACAGGTTTTTCTACGGTGATACCACCATCTTCTCTTCTACTGTATATTTCAAGCTTATTTTCTTTAAAAGTATCATTTAAAACAGCTGTTTTTTTACTTCCATTTACTGTTAGCAAAGCTTGTTTTTGTGGATCTAACCAGCTGTTGTGGATGTGACCACCAACATTATTAGGGAAGACCATGTCTATATGCGCTACATCAATAGAATCTCCAGAACTTGCCCAGGTTCTAACATTTACAATTCTTTCAGGCTCAGCATTTAGAATATAAGCCATCATGGAAAAGTCATGTGGAGCTAAATCCCACATAACATTACTATGTGATCTATGATTAGCGTTAAAGTTTCTTCTATCTGAGTTTATGTATTGAATAGTACCCAGTTCACCTGAAGCAATGATGGTTTTTAATTTATTTACTGCTGGGTGATATAAAAGTAAATGCCCTACCATTAGTATAAGATTTTTTTCTTCAGCTATTTTATGAAGCTCTTCAGCTTCTTTAACATTTTGTGCTAAAGGCTTTTCTACATAAACATTGTGCCCTGCTAAAAGTGAAGCTTTTGCAATTTCATAATGGGTATGAGCAGGAGTCGCAACGACGATACCATCTATGTCTTGGTTATTCATTACATCATCCATAGAATTAGTAATTTCAAGATTTGGGTGATTTTCTTTAGCTCTTTTTGTGTTTTCTGGATTTAAATCACAAACAAGTTTAAGTACTCCTAACTCGTAAAAATTACGAACTAAGTTTTTCCCCCAACTGCCAGCACCTATAACTGCGATTTTCATTTATTAAATGGTTACTTTTATTTTGTTGCTTTTGAATTTACCAGATCTTACTATATAAAGATTATAATCGCCCTTAGCAAAGTCTTTACTAATAATACTAGTAATTAAGGTAGTTTTGCCATTTTTATCTTTTTTAATTGAGCCGACTTCAAGTTCATGTTTCTCACCATCTTCAGCTAGGCTCTCCATATGAATCTCTATTAAGTCAGAATCATCACCTGCAGCTGCTACTTCTAGAGTAAGCGGTTCTTCAGCTGTGGCGGTTAAACCTTCTCCTTTCACTATGATTTCAGGATCAACATATTTAGCTGCATTTAAATAATATGGTGTTTTTTCACCTTCTATGGAGTCTTTAATGGTTATAGTGCCTTTTAATTCAAGCCCTATATCTTTTTGTTGAAGAATTCCCGTGAAGCTAAAATTATCATTCAAGCTTGCATATAAATTATTATCTTTGCTAAAGGATATGTTCCATGTATTTGCATCTAAAACTGAATCACTTTCCCAGTTGAATTTGTAACTTCTATTGCTGATGTCAATAACGCCAACACCTTGCTTATACTGGACATCCATTGGAAACATATTAACTTTTATATCCTGAGCTTTGCTAGCATCACCTTCTGAGGGGAACATTGTTCCAGAGAGTAAACCTGAAGGAATATCTTCTCTAAAATCATATTTCTTTTTTTCTAGATTTGCACATGCATTACTTAAGCTGCTTAGTAAAATTACCAGTGCAATTAATACGAAACTTCTATTTATTTTTGTTCCCAACACTTCCATTTAATTATATACTAGGCTTTAGATGGATCTTCAAGCAAAACTGAAATCAATGTTTTTTTCTACATTTGTGATGTTTGCTATTGTTCTATTGTTTTTATTTAATTATCAAAATTTTGAAAATTTTTCTAAGTCTTATATTTCAACTTTTTCTTTTAACTCAAGTGAGTTAGCAAAATCTTTTGCCAATATTAATGAAACTCATGGTTTAGAGAAATTCTTTTTAGCTGAAACTACTAATGTACTGGTTTTAGGTACTGATGCGCCTACCGCAAGAAATTATAAGAGTTTTAATGGTAGAACTGATTTTATGATGCTTCTTAGTCTTAATAATGAAACTAAGAAAGTGAAACTGATTAATATTCCTCGAGACACATACCTTGATGTAAATAAGTATGGTTTTAGTCGTATTAATTTTGCCAATAGTGTCGGTGGCATTAATAAAGTGAAAGATACTGTTTCTAAGCTATTAGGGATGCAGGTTGATCACTATGTGATGGTGAATATTGATGCTTTTAAAAAGATTCTTAAAGAGTTTGGTCCGATCAAAATATATGTTCCTAAAGAGATGCATTATGAGGATAGAAAAGCAGGTTTGCATATAGACTTTGAACCTGGTTTAGAGAGCATGGATGCAAATGAACTCATAGAGTTTTTAAGATACAGAGATAACAAAGATGGTGACATCGGCAGAATTAAAAGGCAGCAGATCTTTTTTAGAGCTTTGATTCATCAGTTAAGTTTCCAAGATTTAATGCTCAGGCTCCCTTACGTATTTAAGATTATGAGTCAGATATGTTTAACTGATTTGAATTTTGAGACTTGTTTTAATTTAGCAAAAGCGTTTTCTGTCGTTTTTCAAGATGGTTTTGAGTCGTTTATTTTACCTGGAGATTTTGGAAAAAACGGATATTGGATAATTGACAATAAAGCAATGAAGTCATTGTTACAATATATACGTACTGAATAATCTCAATGGTAATTAAAAAATTCAATATATTCGGCTGGTGGCAGGGTAATAATCGTGAAAGAGTTCTACTTTTTGGAATCATAGCTAGTATATGGGGAATTATTACTGCATTTGAAGAGTTTTTACCACAGAAATTTTTAGATTTATTGCCAGCAAATGTAGCTTTAGTTATACTTGCTTTACTTTTAATACTAATGTTCTCTCATTCTATGTTTATGTACATAGCTCAGTCGCATAGAAGAAAGAAACCTAGGTCAAATTTAGATCAGAATGAAGCTTTTAAACCATCTATTGATATTTTTATTTCAGCGCATAATGAAGAATCAGTTATCGGTCCTACTTTAGAGCACATGATTACTTTAGAATATGATGATTATAAAGTTTATGCGATAAGTGATAGGAGTAAAGATGCTACAGCTGACATAATGCGTGAAGTTGCTGCTAAGTATCCTAATAAAATTATTGTAATTGATAGACCGGATGATGCAGCTCCTGGTAAAGCAGCAGCTTTAAACGATGCTTTATCTGTATCTAACTCTGAAGTGATTTGTGTTTTCGATGCTGATGCAAGAGTAGATTTAGATTTCTTTGAGAAAATAATACCTTATCTAAATGATCCGCTTGTTGGAGCTGTGCAAGCTCAGAAAGTAATTTCAAATCCTGAGCGAAACTTTTTAGTCGAGTGTCAATTCAATGAATATGCTATGGATACTTACTTTCAAATGGGAAGAGATAGTATTCGTGGCTCTGTAGAATTGCGTGGTAATGGAGAACTTATTAAAAGAGAAACTTTAAATCATGTCGGTGGTTGGAATGAAGAAACGATTACTGATGATTTAGATTTATCTACTTGTTTACATGTAAATGGCTGGGATATTAGATTTAGTCCAGAGACTAAGGTCTATGAAGAAGGTGTGCCGACTTTTGAAGGTTTAATCAAACAGCGTCGCCGCTGGGCAGAGGGAAGTATGCGCCGTTATCTAAATTACTTTTTACAGATAATGAAACCTGGTAATTTAACTTTAAACCAGATCTTTGATACCTTTGTATTCCTGTCTCAGTTTAGTATTCCACTGTGGATTAGTTTAGATATAATCTATGAATTTATTAGATACTTCTCTGGAAGAGAGACTTATATTAGTTTCCTGATGTTAACTAGTATATTTTTAGGTTTTACGATGTTCCTTAATCAATATAATGGTTTGAAGTTGTATAAGAATTACTCTTCTTTTAAAGCTGCTTGGAAAGCGATTCAGACGAATTATTATTTCTTCGGGATTTGGCTTGCTGTCATTATTGTTACTTATAGAAAGATTTTATTTAGCCGTACTGTGGGGACATGGCAGCGTACTCAGCATGGGGTTTAGAAATCAACCAAACCTTTGTCAAAAAGATGATCATAAAGTGCTAATGCTCTATCTTGGTCAAAATTACTAGCACTTTTTGTAAAAGCAGCATCTCTTATTTCATTTTTATATTCATTGACTTCACTTGGGAATCTTTCATAAAATTCATCAAAAACGTTTCTGATATCTAGGTTTCTATCAAAATTCCATATTTCTTTGCTGAATACTTCTGCGATATTTTTTCCTTGTTTTTCTGTTTGGTTTTTAACTTTATTACTATTGAGAAATTCATCCATGTCCCTATAGAAGAAGGTTTTATTGAATAAATTATTTAAGGTTTCGTTGATTTTTAAGTCTCTTTCAAGTGTTTCCATAAAAGTTTGATTTATATTTCCACTTAGATTTAATGGATTTTCTAAATCGATATCTTTTTGATCAAGTGTAAGTTGAATCAATTTTCCCGTATTCTTAATATCGCTAAGTGTCTTACCTACGACTCTGCCTCCAGGTGAATTTTTTATTTTTGTAGATACTTCTTCTACACATGGTTCATCTATAAAAGGTGGCTTGGCTAATTCTACTAGGGATTGTTTAATGTTTTCTTTTTCCCTAGTTGTTTCGAAGGCTTCAAATATACTCGTATCTTTTCTAGCTAAGGTTTGAACACCTCTTTTAATATTGTCAGTTGCTTGTAAGTCTCTTTGCCCTTTTTCAATTATTTTTGAACTGATATGTTCTAGTTTAGGATTTGTTGCTGCAATATGTTGTAAAGCACCAACAGTGCTTATTCCAGCATTTATTAATTTATCTTTTATGTCCACAGGGTAAGATAATAGCATGGGTTTAAGTCATTAAATAACTATTCTCAAATCGTCTCAAAGCTAAAGAATTTTTTCTTACTGGAGGGAATTTTATTTGATCATTATCTGCTTGTAGTAACACGGTTCGGATCTTTAAAAGACGCAGCATTTCTTTAAAAATCTCTTTATAGTTGCCATGCGTATCAGTTTTTTTATTCTTTTCGTAGATTATGTCTCCAAGTTTATTAACAATTCCTCCATCAATGTTTTTTACATCTCTAAACGGAACTTCTTTTGGGTTAACTAAATAATCTTTTTTACTGTTTTCAAAGTGATTATTTAGAAGACCTCTCTCAACTATTTCCTTAACAGAACTCTGAAATGTTTTAGATTTTATAAGTTGATAATATAAATCTGGATTGTTGAGTAATTCATCACATATTTCATGAATTAACTCTTCTTCAGAATACTTGTTTAGGTCCGGCATATTTTCAGGTATTAATAAGGAATAATTTTCTAACCTTTGTCGCATAAAAGAGAATTTTCTTTCTGGAGGAAATTGATTTTGTTCTGGATCAGACGCTAGCAGGCGAGTTCTTTTTTTCAAAAGTTGCAAAATTTCTTTATGAATATCCTCTTTAGGTCCATAGATGCTGTAGCCATAAATTTTCTTACCAAGTAAGTTTTCAAACTCATTAATAATTTTAGAATCAACACCACTTACACACCTATAAGGGCTTTCCCCCGGGTTTTGTAGCTGTTCTGCTCTTTGATTACTTATGGTGTTTGAACTCATAGCATCATTAATTATTTCTTTGACAGTATTTTGAAATGTTTCAGAATGTATCAGTTCATAGAATAAATCAGGATTCTGTAGAAATTCTTCACATATTTCATTTTCTAGATTACTTTTTATGCTTGTTTCTTTTTCTTTGGGCTTAGATATTGTTTCTAAGTTTGTTCTAGAACTTTTTATACTTTCTATAAATTTAATTTGTTTTTCTAGGTTTTTAACTTTTTCTTCAGTAGATTTAGTTGAGTAAAATACTCCAAATAATCCCCTTGGTTTATTTGCAATTTCTTGTTCAAGGTTACTTTTTTCTTTATTCAAATAATCAAGTAGGCTATTTTTAATTACTTTAAATTCTTGAGTTTCATAGAGTGCTGAGTCTGTGCTCCCTAATTCATTTAAAGCTTTTGCTAGTTTAATCGTCATTTGAATTTTTTGTTGTTCTTCTAATCCATAAGCTTGTGGAAATGGTTTAAAGTATTCTTCTGTTAGCTGAGCTAGGTTTTTTATAGATTCTTTGTTAATTTTGTCTCGTCCTTGAGCAAAATTTTTAAACCCGTCAATGGCTTCTGTTATTGGTATTTCTTTCTTTTGTTTTGATTCATCCCTGGATGGTGGGATTGTTTCTATTTCTGGTGACTCGTAATTTCGTTCTTTAGATAGTTGTTCTATAGTTTCTCTTGGTGCTTTGGTATCTGTTCTTTGTTCTGGTTTATTTCCATTAACAAGAGCTACAAGCTCTTTGAGATTATTTCTTGATTTTATTAAGCTAATTATTTTTTCTGTGTCTGTTTCAGGTGTTTGAAGTAATAAAAGGATTTCACTATTAAGAGTTTCAACTAAAACCTCTCTTTCTATTGAATCAAGTTCTTTTAAACACTGAAGTGAAGATTCTTTATGCCTTAAGTCTGAGTATGCAAGAGCAATTGTTAAATTGTATCCTTGTTCTTGTTTTAGTTTTTTAAGGTCGGCATATTCACTTTTATTAGCTGTGTCTAAAGTGGAAACATCTCCAGTTTTTAATGAAGCTTCCATATTAGCTTTTTGTATTTCTTTGGTTTGATTATGTAATTTTATAATTAAGAAATTAAGCTCTGGATCTGCTTCTTCCGTTTCTTCCTGGATTTCAATTAATTTTCGATATAGATTATCTCTTGTATTCTTATCTAATTTTTCATAAAGGTCTTTTGATTCATCTTTTGCTAATTCAGTTCCTAAATTTATTATTCCTCGATTAGAGGTTTTTGCAAATGGAATATATGCGTTTCCCCCCATGCTTACCCCATTGTAAGCTGGTTCAGTATTCATGATATTATCTCCCGTGGTTAAAGAGAATATCACATTTTATCTTAATTTATTTATGTTTTTTTAATAATTGTGCCGGGTGGAGCTTAACTAATTCTGAGTACGAATTATGTTGTTGAACCATTTGAAATATTCATCCTCTGTCATTGCATAGTAGTTATTTTTTTCAGGAGTGAAGATAGAAGGACTATTAATAGGTTTTAATATTGGTTCAATTGATGATTTGATTTCAAAGGAACCTTCTTTTTTTAGCTGATTAATTGATTCTTTGTTCGCAAATATGTGTTCAACTTTGAAGGGAAGTAAACAGATATCATTTTGGTTTTGTTTAAAGGTTATCATTTGATCTTCCCAATTATTAATTAACCTACACCAATAATTTATGGGTGCTTCATCTATCGCTGGAACTTTGAAGCCTTTGACATCACTTGGGAGTATTAAAGTTGGATTAATTGGTTTTAGATTTTCTGAAAGAATTTGCTTGTCCAATTGATTTTTTGTAATCATGCTGAGAGAAATTTCTTTTGATGACAGTATTGTATTTAAAAGTTCAGAGCCTTTTTCTAAGCCAATCATAAATTGAGGAGGATTATGAGTTATTTCAAAGCTTATGTATGGTACTCCTGCAACTAAATCTCCAGATTTATTTCTTGATACTATGATATTTTGGATTTGTGGTGGATTAGGGTTCGTCTTATCCTTCAATCTAAGAGGTTTTACATTTGTAAACCGCCCCAATCCTCTATAAAATAAAATTTTAGAAGCAACGGCTTCTTCTGGTGATAAATTGGAGTTGGTTGATACTACTTCTGCTATGCTTATCAACCTATTTCCATTTTTTTCTTCAAGGGCTACACTTTGGTTGTTATTATCAACTTTACATTCATAAGATAATGGTGATTGCTCTATAAAAGTTTCATTATCGTTGCTTAGTTTAATTGGGAATCCCATACTATCAATAAAATCTATTTCACTTTTCTCTCTTGGTAGTTTATAGGCGGAAAGAATAGTTTGGTGCAAAAGACTATTAGAGGCTAGGTTGGCAGAAAACGAACCCGTATCTTTTATATTTTTTGCAGTATCATTTTCTGACCTAATCCCAACAATGAATTTTAAAGGATCTGTTGAAATAGGAAAAGCAATATTTATTGGTGCCAAATTTAGATTTTGCTTCTTTGGATTTTTGGTTGTAACAAGGTAAGTTGCTTGAGGTCTGTTTAGATTCCGAAGATTTTCTCTTGGAATTTGTATTTTCACAGCTCTACTGCCCTAAAAGCTTAGTTCTAAGAAACTTAAGAGCTTTTCCATCAGCCTTCACCTTAGGATAAACTAAGTAAATATTTTCTTTCACAGTATCTAACTGTTTAATTTTCTTAATATCTCCACTCGCAAGTTCTTCTTTAATAGCGTATTCTGGAAGATATCCCCAACCTAAACCATTTAATATCATTTGTTTTTTAGTTTGGAAGTCTTTTACTATCCATTTTTTAGAACTTTCATAGATACTAGCTTTTAAGCCATCCTGCACGTTATCTACTAGGATTAAGTTATGTGCATCAATATCTTCTAATTTAGATTTTCTCTTTAGAAGAGGGTGACTTGCAGCAGCTACAGGGTAGAAGTTAATCGCTTTAATGACTTCACTTTTAAACTGTACTTTACTAGAACTCTTACTACAGATAACGATGTCAGCTGTTTCTGAGTTTAATTTATCGATTAAAGAATCTGAATAATCAAAACATAAATCTACATATGTGTCAGGAAACTCATCAGTAAATGATTTTAATGCTGTAATAATTTCTTCAGATGGTGCAATTAAGTCAGCAGCTAACCTGATCTTAGCTTCAATTCCGTCAGAGAACGTTTTACTTAATGACTGAAGTTCAGATGTTAAGTTTAAAATCTGTAATGCTTTCTGGTAAATAGTTTCACCTTCAGCTGTTAATTTCGGTCGATAGAAAGTTCTATCAAATAGTGTTACACCTAAGTCTGTTTCTAGGTTTTTAATCGCATAGCTGACTGCTGATTGTGCTTTCATTAGCTTTTCTGAAGCAGCTCTAAAACTACCTTCTTCAACTATGCTAACTAAGGTTTCTAATTCTTCGTGTGTGATTGTCATGGTTAGGTGGACCTGCAGCTTTGGAAGCCCGGTGAGATATCGTTATTTGGGTTTTAACGTTTAGGTAGATCATTCTACTAAATATTCAAGCTAGATGTTCGAAAAATTTGTTTAAATTTTTATCAGGATTTTGAAAACCTTCCCCTGACGGTGTTTCTCCATAGCAGTTTTAAAATCTTTTAATATTATTTCTTCAGAAATTAAGTCAGACATATCGATTTCGGAATTTTCAATCATCCTCAATGCTGATTCTATATACTTCGGGCTATGGTGAAAAACTCCTATGATTTTAATCTCTTCATAGTGCACTCTATAGGTGTCTAGTTCTATATTTGTACCTTTTTTACAGCCACCAAAATAATTTATTAGACCACCAGGTCTCACGAGTTTAATACAATTCTGCCAAGCTTCTTCTTTCCCCACAGCTTCGATGAGCACATCAGTCCCATAAGGACAGATTTCTTTTACTTTCCTTTCGATATCAGTCCCATCTAGGTTTTTGATGTCAATGAGAAAGTCAGCACCATTGGTTTCCGCTAAATCTAGTTTTTGCTTTGATCTGCCTAGTGCAATTACTTTTACATTATTTAGTTTTTTTGCGATTTTGATGAAAGATTGACCGATAGCTCCTAAGCCATAGACTGTGACAAAGTCACCGTCTTTAATATTTGATCTTTCATAGCCGTGAAGTGCTACTGCAAGAGTTTGAGTCATAACAGCTGTTTGAAGATCAGCTCCTTCTTTAAGTTTGTAAAGGTTATGTTTTACTATATTTGCTGGAATGATTATGTATTCAGAGAATGAACCATTTAAAAATTCTAAATTCTCACATAAAGAATACTCTTCTTTTTTACAAAAAAAACATTCATAACATGGAGCAGTATTTGCGGGGACTACATTGTCCCCGACTTTAAAGTTATCTACAGCTTCGCCTAACTCTTCTATTTCTCCTACTAATTCATAGCCAAATCTTGAGGGAATTTCTTTAATTATGCGAGGGTGCCCTCTTAAATAGGTTTTAAGGTCTGTGCCGCCAGTGGCAGCGTATTTAATTTTTACTAGGACTTCCCCTTTTTTGGGGCTGGGCTTATCTATATCTTCGTATCTGACATCTTCTGGTCCGTAAAATAAAATACTTTTCATAATTTTGAAACTTTTTTACTGATTAATCGTCCTTGTTAATAGGGTTACTATATCCTCTTTTACTTAAATATTTCAGAAGCGATATAATTAAGTATAAACACAAATGCCTTATATTATTTTACTAGTATTTTTAAGTTTTACCTTGACTGCAGAAGCAGCATCAAATGGTGAGCTTTTTAATAAATTTTATAAGCAGGCGGTCCAGGCAGAAAAAGTCGGGAATGTTGACTCTGCGATTCATAATTTTGCGCAAGCGTATAGATTTAATAAAAAAGATCCAGCTTTATTAACTAAGCTTGGGATCATTTATATGAATAAAGAATTTACTACTGATGAAGAAAAGTTAGAAAACTATAGGAAAGCTTATTCATATTTAAAACAAGCTAACTCTATAGCTCCAGGAGATTCTTTAGTTTCATTAATGACAGCCCAAGCAGCTAAGCAGATAGGTGAAGACGAAAAAGCTTTAGAGCTTTTAAAGAAAGCTGTGCGTTTAGAGCCTGATAATACTTTGCTAAGCTTTGATTTAGCTTTAACTTATTTTCAGCAAAAAAGCTTCAAAGAAGCAATTGAATTATTCAATAGAATTATCCTAGCTTACCCTGATCATTTAAAAGCTAGAAGTTACTTAGGTGCTGCTTTGCAGTCGACTGATAATTATGTCGCAGCGATTGAACAGTATAAGTACGTTCTTAAGTATCAGAAAAATAATTATGCTGTGCATAAGAATATGGCTGATTCATGGCTTGCTCTAGAACAGTTTGATAAAGCTAGATCTAGCTATAAACAAGCTGCTGAGATTGATCCTAATGTACCTAATATATATGCAGATTTAGCTTATTTAGATGCTAGAGCCGGGGATTTTAATGCAGCGATTGATAATTATCAAAATGCAATTCGTTTAAAGAACGAAGATTCATGGCATAGAGCACTCGCTAAAACATTTTATTTAAATGATGAGACTCAAAAATCAGTTGATGCATATCTCTATGTCGAAGACTATAATATGGCAGCTTATATTCTTCAGAAATCTGGAAACTCCGATGAAGCTGTTGCCAACTATAATTTAGCTTTAGAGAAGAATCCTGATGACACTAAAAGTTTATATAACCTAGCTAGATTATACTTTGAGAAAGGTTTTTATAAGTTAGCTCAAAAACATTTTGAAAAACTTTTACAGTTAAAACCGAATGATTATGAGTCTTTATTTTTACTTGCTAGTTCAGAGCATTCTTTGGAGAAATATACAGTTGCTATTCAGCATTATAAAGATATTTTGAAAAATGAAATGAAAGTTGATCAAGAATTTAAAAATGATGTTCTTTTTAATTTAGCTTTAGCTGAAAGATCTCAAGGAAACTTAACTGAGTCAGAGAAGAATTTAGAAACTATTCTTGCTAGTCAGGAGGAAGCTTTAAAAGAGTTTAAAAAGTTAGATTCTTTATATAGAAATCTTTTAGCTGTGAAGCTTGATCTTCAGAAGCTTGAAGAAGCGGAGAAGATTCTTTTAGATGTGTTAAAAGATAAGCCTGGAGATCTTAAATTAAGACAAGTATATGTAGACATGCTTATCGACCTTGAGCGTTATGATGAAGCTATAGAGCAGTTAAGAGTGGCTGTAGCCTTAGATAAAACTCAAAAGTCTCGTCTTAAATTAGCAAGTGTACTAAAGGAAACTCAAAACAATTTTGATGCTTTAGCTGAATATCAGACTGTGATCCAAAAAGAACCTAGAAACCTAGAAGCAATTCTGGGAGCAGCTAATACTTTTAAAGCACTTTCTTTAAATAAAGAAGCTGAAAACTACTATGCTAGAGCTTTAGAGTATTACCCTGATGATTATTTAGCGAATTATAACTTTGGCTTACTCTTACAGTCTGAGAAGAAGTTCAAAGAAGCTTTGACTTACTATGAGAAGGTTTTAAAGCTTAATCCTGACTTTTTAGAGAACTATTATGTTCTCGGTTTGTGTTACTGGCATTTAGAAGATAAAGATAAAGCTATTCAGTTATGGAATGAGTTTTTAGCAGTATCTGAAGATGAAGAGACTAAGGACAGTATTAAAAACCTTATCCAGTCTCAAGCTGAGTTACCTCCTAAGAGTTTGGATTTAAAGCTTCCAGGGGATGATGATGCTTCTAAGATAGAGGTTTTAGAAGATGCTGTGCCTTATTATGATCAGTTGAATTTGGTTTAGAGTGATTGCTAAACTATAGTTAACAATGATTTGACATGTTAAAGAAGCTCACTTTATCTTTTTGTTTTTTATTAGTATTTTCATTTGCAGTAAGTTCTGTTAAAGCTGCTGGTGGATTGATTCGAAATGTTAATAAGAGCATGACTATTAGTAACATTGATGCTAGAGAGCATTCAAACGTTACAATTTTCCAAGACGTTAGATTTGATCTAAACAAGGATGGGGATTTTGAAAAATTTATTAAGCTTCTTATTAAGGACGCAAAGTTAGTTAGTGCAATTGAACAATCTTTAGGGGTGAAGTTGGATAAGGTTCAAGCTACGGTAAATGGTGTTGATACTTCCTTGAATGGTGCTCATGGAAAGCTTGATGCGCTTAAAACTCAGTTAGCTAATTTGACAAATAATATTTCTAATAACTCTCAGCTTAAGGATAAAATCAAGAAGCTTGAATTAGAAAAAGAGAAATTACTAAAAGAGTTAGCAATTCTTAAAAATGAGGCAGGGGATGAAGAAGTAGAAAATCTTTTTAAGCAAGCAAAGATTAGTTTAAAGGAATCTAGGTTTGACGATTACCATTTATTACTTAGTCAAGTTGATGAGTATTGGAAGAAAAAACAACAAAAAGCCTTTCTTTCCCTACAGAAAATTAAAAATAGAAGAGCTGAATCATTGTATCTTGAAGCTAAGGACTATTATGATCGATTCTTATATAGCAATGCTTTAAAAAAGATGAAACAAGCTATCGATTTAGCTCCAGGTAATATTGATTATCAATTTTATAGGGCTGATATAGCCTATGATTCTGCTAAATATAATATTGTGAAAAATTCAATGGAAGTAGTTTTGCGGCGTTCTAACCTAGATGAATTATCAAAAGTTAAAGCTTACAATAAACTTGGCTGGATTTACATGTATAAGTGGAAAAATGGTCTAGCAGTAGAATGTTTTTCCAAAGCACTAGATATTTATTCGAAACTTGCTGATGCTCCCGCTTCAGTTTTAGCCGAAATATATAGGGGGGTTGGTCTTGTTTATTTAAATCAAGGTGAGCATAGTTTAGCGATGAGGTATCATAAAAAAGCCTTAGGTATTTTAAAAACTTTTAATGCTTATCATCCAGATGTGGCAAAGATTCATAATAATGTCGGCTTAATTTACACGGAACTGGGGAAATTTGCTCTAGCAAAAGAAAGCTATGGAAGATCCATGGATCTATTGCTAAAACTTTATGGTGCCTACCATCCACATATAGCTGCTACTTATTACAAGCTTGGTAATGTTTATAGCGATGAAGGAAAGAGTATTTTGGCGATAGAAAATTGTGAAAAAGCCTTAGATATTTGCTTGAAAGTTTATGATGAACCTCATCAAGATATAGCTGATACTTATTACAATCTGGGTAATGTTTATAGTAATGAAGGAAATAGTATTTTAGCGATAGAAAATTATGAAAAAGCACTAGATATTTACTTGAAGGTTTATGATGAGCCTCACCAAGATATAGCTGATACTTATTACAAGCTTGGTAATGTTTATAGCGATGAAGGAAAGAGTGTTTTAGCGATAGAAAATTATGAAAAAGCACTAGATATTGATTTGCAAATTCATGGTGAAGATCACATATATGTAACAGAGAAAGTAAATCATCTAATATCCTGCTACAAACAAACCGGTCAAGAGGACAAAATTAATGAGCTTAGGAACAAATATGGAGAAAGATAAAGATACAAACATAGAAGTAGCAAAAATAGGTTTAGTAGGAGTCTTACTCTCAGCCATAATCTACGGTCTTTTTTCTTTAGTGCCACTTTTTTTTACAAGCCCTAAGACTGACGAGGCGAATACTGAATCAATTATAGAAAATATTAAAGCAGTCAAAGATAGCGAAATCGTATTAGATATAGATAAAAATACCTCAGCTAAAGCTATAACAGCAGCAGATTCGAGTAAAATCAAAATAATGCAAGTGCTAGAATAATTACCTGACTATGACTGAAATTATTGCTGACGAAAGTAGAATCGATAAAGTTGTAAGTGGCATTGTGGACTTTAAGCCTGGTGGTCCTGAAGCACTTAAAAAATTACTTTTAGACGCAGCTAAAGAAAACAAAAGACTAAGAGTTAAATTGGGTGTTGATCCTACTAGTACAGATCTCCACTTAGGACACATGGTTTGTATCCAAAAACTTCAGCAGTTTCAAGACTTAGGGCACCAAGCAATTCTTTTAATAGGTGGTTTTACTGCTCAAGTAGGTGATCCCTCTGGTAGAAACTCAGCTCGTCCTCCGCTTACTTCTGAGGATGTTAAAAAGAATGCTCAGACCTATTTAGATCAGGTTTCAAAAGTTTTAGATTTAGATAAAGTAGAAATAGTTAATAATGCTGACTGGTTTTCAAAATTCTCACTTACAGACATGCTGAGACTTGCTGGAAAAGTAACTATTAACCAGATGATCGCTAAAGAAGCATTTGGGAAAAGATTAGATGAAGGTAATCCTTTATTTGTTCATGAGGTTTTCTATCCTTTACTTCAGGGTTATGACAGTGTTGAACTAAAAGCAGATATTGAACTAGGTGGAACCGATCAGACTTTTAACCTGATGGTTGGAAGAGATTTGCAGAAGGCTTATGAATTAACTCAACAGCACATTATGACTATGCCTCTTTTAATAGGCTTAGATGGCGTGAAGAAAATGTCTAAAACTAGTCAAAACTACATTGCTCTGAATGATAGTCCAGAAGATATGTTCGGTAAAACTATGAGTATTTCTGATGATATGATTCTGGATTATTATACTTTATGTACAGGAGCTTTAAAAGAAGAAATTTCAGAAGTTGCTCAGAGGTTAGATCAAAGAGAACATTTCAATCCGCGTGATCTTAAAGTCGAGCTTGCTATGAAAATAGTCGAGATTTACTATTCTAAAGATGATGCTTTAAAAGCAAAAGAGCACTTTGAAAACTTATTTAAGAAAAAACAAATTCCAGATGATATTCCTGAGTTTAAGCTAGATTCAGAAAAATCTATTACTGAACTTATCGTTGAAGCTGGGCTTGCAGCTAGTAAAGGGGAAGTGAAACGTCTTATCCAAGGTGGTGGAGTCAAGTTTAATGGTGAAAAGGTTGCTGATATTAACTTTAAAATCTCAAAAGAGCTTTTAGTTTCACTTACAGATGAAGAGCGTGTAGTTCAAGTCGGTAAGAAGAAATTCTTGAAAATGGTTTAAAGTAAACATCTTCTAAATTTACTTTTTTCTTTAGTTTACTTTTTTTCTTCAAGCCACATAAAGTTGTCACGAATTGACTTTGCTACAGCATCTGGATCACTTGCTTTAGCAGCAGCTTTAAACTTAAAGAATCTCTTTTCTTTCTTTTTCTTTCCTACATTGAGGTTGACGAGTGAAGCTAAGTTCCCTAAATTTGCTCCACCTACCCCGAGCTTAGTTAAAAGACTTTCAGAGTATTTAGGAATCATTCCTTTACCATCGATATCTTGGTAGTCTTTAGCATAGTCTATATAACCATTACCTAAAAGTTCGATGTTTGAAGCTTTGAGTAAAGCTTTATCAGTACTGACTTTACCGTGGTCGTAAGTTAGTGAGCTGAAGAGGTGATTGAATTTACCACCTTCTAAGGTAATCAATGTCTGGATTACATTGTTAACATCAAAGCTTTTAAAGGTGTTGATCGCAGTTAAGATTTTCTGCATTGATTTAAGTTGAGAGAGTTTACCATTCTCTAAACTTGCATGAGCAACACCTTCTAGGTTGAAGAAAATCTCATCTGGCATTATTCCTTTAGTTTTTCCTTTGAAGTTAATATTTAAAAGTCCCTCCGGAATTTCACTTCCTAGTGTCCAAACACTTTCTGCTATTTCATGAGCAGGTAAATCATAACCTTCAACATTAAACTCAGATTCAAAGTTTCTATAGTTAAATTTAATATCTGCTTCACCTTTACCTTGCATGATTTCAGTTTTTAAATTCTTTACGTGTGAGTAGGTTTCATCTACGGCTAAGTCAAAACTTGTATTCTTGTATGGTAGTTTATTCCAATCTCCAGAATCCATGGAGAACTGCATTTCAAGAGGTTTTCCATTTAAGCTAACCATATCTATTTTAGTTTTATCGCTGTAAAGATCACCAATCCCAAACTTTTGAGAGGTTGCTGGTTCAAAATCAAATTTACATAAACTTAATCTATCAATGTAACTACCATAGGTGTCACAGAGGAATGTTCCACCACTCATGGCTAGATTGAATGGTTGTAATACACTTAGGTGTGGGTAAAGTAATTGTAATTTGTTTTTTCTTTCTGGGCTTTCATCTTCAGTTTTGACAAAAATTTCATAAGTGATTTTATTTTTGTCTCTCCAATCCTTGACTTGATAGCGTCCTCTTAGTTTAACTTTATTCTCTTTACTAGTCTGGAAAACAACTTTAGTATCATCAGAGACTATAAGGTCTGGAGTTGCGATGATTTTTGTTCTCCCACGACTTATCATTGATTTATCAATATCAAGCCAGGTAGATAGTTTAAGAGAATCTAACTCATTAAAGAATGCTTTAACATCGATTATTTTTTTGCTCTTATTTCCAGTAATATTAACTTTGGATTTGAGTGCTCCATCAAATTTTAAGAAAACGAGAATGCTTTCTGGAATATATGATTTTAGGAATTTGCTATTTAAGTAGCCATCCAAGTTTAAATTTATCAATGGATCAAAACCATTCTTAATAGTATTTTCAAGACTTCCATTTACATTCGTTTCACTACCTGCAATTTTAACTTTTAAGTCTTTGAAGCCTATAGTTTTATTTGCATAACTTACTTCACCATTGAGACTTTGAACATATTGATGAAATTTAGGGACATCAAAGTTAGCTCCTGAATTTTTGAAATTTGTAGTTATAGAAAAATTGCCTGGTTCATAATTTAAATTTAAATCCGCTAAGCCTGCTCCTGAGCTGATTTTGTCTTTTAGATTTGGGAACTTTAAGAATAAAAAGTTTAAAGCATCTTGAGTTTTTGCATTCATGGCTTTTAAACTGAATTTTTCTAGTTGAGATGATCTGTTTAGAATGAATGCTGATTCAAGTTCAGCTTCATTTACTTTAGCTTTTAAAGAATCTGCCGTTATTAGATCTTGTGATAGATTGATATCTCCATTTAAATCTGTAACTCTAGGCAAATCTTTTTTTAGCAGTAAATCGATATCATCAATATGGAAATTACCTTCTATTTGATATTGATCTTTATTTATTTTATTACTGATACTTACTTGTAAATCTGAAATGGTTCCTGAAAGCTCTTCTGGAAGTATGTTTTTGAATTGGAAAGATTTTAATAGACCAGATTCATAGATATTTTTTAAGTTTAATTCTTTCGCTAAGATTAGAGCATTTATTAATGGTTTTTCGTTACTCTTTAAGGTGATTTCTCCTTCGCCTGAAAAATATTTTTTATCAATAAATCCATTTAATTTTTTTACTTGATAGTGCCTGTTATTTACCACTAGATCTGCATTCAGTTTATCAATGCTAATTGGGAAATTTAGACCTTTATAGTTTCCATTTGCTATTTTGCAAGTTCCCTTAAGTTCATTGTTACTGATATGTAAATCAAGGCTGGTATAACCCTTTATAAGTGTGTCTTTTAGATAAGTACTATACCTAGGATCATTTTCTAGATCAGAGAGAAGGACTTTCATCTTTCCTATAGGAAAGTCTTTTGTGAAAATTTTGAAATTATAATTCTCTGATTCTTTATTGTAATCCCCTTCAATATTCATTTCTGTATGTTTATAAGGAATATTCAGGTTTATTAGTTTTATGAGTTCTTTATTAATATTAAGATGTGCGCTTAACACTTTTTCCTCTGACTTTCCAGATAGTCTTGAGTGCTGACTGAGAGGAACTTTGGCTTCGATATCAGTTTCTTCATCATTGATTTTAAATTTTGCTTTTCCTGAGATAAGTTTATTGTTACTCAGTACAGATAATTTTTTTAAAAAGCTTTTTGCAGCTTTGCTTTTTAAGAAAATTAATTTTGCATTAATTAATCTATCAAGATCAGTGTTTTCAAGAATGAGGTTAAGGTCAATGACTCTATGTTTATTTTGCCATTCTTTAATATCACCAGATAAATTTAGCTGTTCGTTATCAAAGGATAAGTTTAAATTATTTATTTTAATATCTTCTGCTAGAGTAAGGTTACTGTTGATTTTAGTTTCTTTGGCGTTGGCAAAGCGTTCTAAAACTTGATTTATATGAATTCTAAGATGCTCTTCCTCTCGGTTTACTTTTATTTCCCCATTAAATAGAGTGTTCTCTGCATTAAGTTCTTTTATTTTTTCAGTGATTAAATTGAAATCTTCTTGGCTGAGAAAAGCTGCTAAGAGAAATTCAATATTAGACATAGCAAGCTTATTAAATTCAGTGTTTAAGTAAAAGTCTTCATCTTTATAGAAGTTTTCTTTAAAGTTAATTAGACCATTTAAAATGATTTGACTTTCTTGATTATTTTTATCTATGCCATCTAAATTTTTATCTATAGAATCAATTGGACAGAGGTTTACCATGAATCTGTCTTTTTTCTTTTCTTTTTGAAGTTTGAATTGAAGGTCTTGATATTTAATTTTATGCTCTTGGATTTGATCTTCAACACTAATATTAATTTGATCAATATTTAAATAATCAAGGCTTAAGAAATTTGTTTTTTTCTCTTTTTGCTTGAGAATCTTATTGATATTCCATTCACCACTTAAATCACGAATCAAATCTAATTCGAGTGCCGTAGCTTCAAGACTATCAAGGTGAAGTTTTAGCTTTAAAAGGCTTGCTGGATTAAACTTTGAGATGAATTGATCTAATTCACAAACTAACTTCTCTTCTTTATCTTTTAATTTTAAATCCTCTGCTTCTAAAATCACTTTCCCATCAAGAAAATCAATAGCAAAATCATCAAGTTCAAGTTCACCTTCTAATTGGTTATTGATTTGATTTAAAACAAAAGTTTTTAATTGTTTAGAAACATCATTATTTTTTATATAAACATATGCAAAGCCAGAGAGCAGAAGGACGCCAGCTAAGATAAAACTTAAAAAAATTAGTAGTTTTTTTAACAAAAATCAAAAAACCTATCTATATTTTACACTTTTTCAAGATAAAGGTAGGAATGAAGATGCTAATGATAGACCTGTTGCTGCGCCCCGCAAGCGGGTCCCTAGGCTCGCAACAAATCTATCATTAGCATCTTCATTCTAGTCTCTACTTTTTTGTGAAAAGTGTATAATTAATCCACCAACTTACAGGGGATGTTGAAAAACCGACCTTTTAGTGGATCCTCAGCTTAATAAATCTGCGATTATGTGATTGCTTACGAAGAATGCTTTATCTTTTAATTTGATGTGTTTATTATTAGCTTCAAGATAATCTTGAGATTGATAATAGTTTAGTTTTTCTTGATTTAGTTTTTCTTTGATTTGTGGGCTTAGGTATAAGCCTTCCTTTAATCTGAGTTTTAAGAGGATTTCTTCTTCTAGTTGTTCGGCTTCCTTTATTTTTGTGTAGGTATCATATTTATCGGAGCTTAAAGTGATTTTGTCTGAGTAGATGTCCATATATTTTTGGAGCTCTCTAGTATTTGCAAATCTGTGAGATTTGAAGTAGCCGTGAGCACTTAAACCGAAGGCAAAGTATTCTTCTGCTCGCCAATAGGTTAAATTATGCTTGCATTCGTGCTTAGTTTGAGCCCAGTTGCTCACTTCATATCTTTCAAAATTATTATTAGTAAGTTTCTCATCTAGTAGTTTATACATTTCTGCAAGTTCAGTTTCCTGAGCAAGCTCTGGGTGGTAAGAATTTTTATAGATGTCTCCAAATGGTGTATTTGTTTCTATACTTAAAGCGTAAGCTGAGATGTGTGGGCTTCCTTGCTTGATAGCTAAATCTAAAGTATCTTCTAGGTCTTCTAGAGTCTGTTTAGGGAGTCCATAGATTAAATCAAAGCTCCAGGATTTGAAATTTACCTTCTTTATTAATTCTATGATTTCAAAGGTATCTTCTACGGTGTGCCCGCGGGCTAGTTTATCTAAAAGTTTTTGGTTAAATGTTTGAGTACCTATACTTAAACGATTTATTCCAGCAACTTTAAATTCATAGAGCTTATCTAAGTTTATGGTTCCAGGATTAGCTTCCATCGTTATTTCTATTTCATTATCGAAGATTGTATGACTTTGTAGTCGTTTGATTATATTTGCAATCTCTTCACCAGAGTGAATACTTGGTGTACCACCACCAAAGAATATAGTTTTGATAAGTGTTTCGTCTTTATCTATTTTGTGGGTTTGAAAAAAACTTGTGATTTCATTTGCTAGAGCATCTAAATATTGGCTTTGAATATCTTTATTCTTTTCAGTAAAAGAAGCGAAGTCACAGTAAGGGCATTTTGTTTTACAAAATGGCAGGTGAATATAAATACTTTGAGGGTATTGAGACATTGATGGAAAGTTAATCTAGGTGCACTATTGTATTGTAAGAATACTTAGTTTCAATTTTTTTAATAGCTTCTAGATTCTTTGTATCTAAGAAAACTAGCACTGGACTTAGTTTCCCTGCTATAACGAGAAGTTTTTCTTGGTTGATAAGAAGCATATCTTCACTTTGATATAGGTCCATATCAAGTTCTTTTACTGAGCTAAGCTCAGTTTTTACAAGGTTTATTTCAGCAAGGTAACTTTTTTCATCATTGTCACCTAGAACTAATGCTGATTTATCATTGTCTAAAAATAAAATTTTCTTAGGGATAAAGTCTAAAGTTATTTCTTTATCTAAGGTTTTACTGACTGAGCTGTAGATAAGAACTTTACCATCAATATTGCCATTATAGTGGTGAATCTCACTTGCTGTCAGTAAAACATCTTTATTCATTTCAAAGTCGTGGATGAAGTTTGCTGAGTTTTTCTGTTTATAGTTTATAGAGTGAGTAATTTGGTAATTGGCGGTGTTAACGAAGTTTAATTCATTAGTACCTCTAGAGTTAACCACTAGGTTTTTAGATTCATCGCTTAAATAATCAAATTCTTCCATTTCTGTGATTAGTTGAGGAAGTTTCAAGCTTTTTATTATTTTGTTGTTCTTAAGATTCACTGAGAAAAATCTAGAATTTTTCTGGCTTAAAAAATAAAGGTTATTATGCTCAATATCAAAGTCAAGTAAGCCATTTCTTTCTAGAATAGGGCTTAAATCTGCAAGGACTTCTAAATCAAGATCCTCGGCATCTTTCTCTAATAGTTCTTTTACTTTTATTTTGTAAATCTTTCCAGAACTATAATCTGAGATATAGACTTTGTCTTTATCTTTTTTAATATGGTTAAGCCAAAAGAATTTTTCTGAGTCATTTTTCAGTAAACTCCCTAAATCTTTGTCTGTGACTGTTTTCTCTTTTTTGTTTAAGGTGTAAAGATGAAAGTGTTTATCTTTATCAGAGAAGGCTAAGAAATTTAAATGATTAGCTTCCTGTTGTTTAATTAACTTTCGAAATATATCTTCTTTATCTGTTGCTAGTTCTATTGTTCTGAACTGGATAGGTAATTCTCCGGAGATAGATGCTAAGTCTCTAGTTACACTAAAGCCAGCAGGGATAAGAAATTCTGGACTGATAGTGAAGCTTAAAACTTCTTTTTGAAATTCTGAATTGAATTGTTTAAAGCTTTTAATAGTGTTTTCTTTAATAGGAGTGTATAAAAATGCTTTATCTGCTCCATAGAATAAATAATCTTGATTTTCTTTATCAATTAAATCTTCTTTCTCTACAGCTTCAGCTGTAGTTTTTTCTTCTGATACTTTAAGTTCTAAAATTTCAGGTTCTTCATTTTTATTAGTTTCTAAATCTTTGTAGAGTAATAGCCAACTTTTAGTTCCCTTTTGATAGATCCCATCGAATCTAAAGTGCCCACCAGGCTCAAATGTAAACATCTTTTGCTTAATACTTTGCGGGATCGTGATTGCATTTACACTTAATGTATTAAATATTATGAAAAGAAATGCGAGCAATCGAAGCATGGCTATCATTTTATCAGTGATTAAATCAATATAATCCAAAAGTACTAAGAAAAAAATTCGTGTTTTTGTAATTTTAGCTTTCCCAGGTAAAATATACTCTACAATTAGCTGAATATGTTCATGCGTATTTTTCTATTAGTTTTTCTATCATTAATTATCTCATCTGAAGTTAATGCTGATGATCATACTCCAGTCAAGATAGAGAATACTGATTTTTACTGCAATTATGGAGCCCAACAACATTTTTTAACTAGATCTGTGAATGATACGAATATTAAATTTTCTCTAAGAAAGGCGACAAAACTTCAAAAAAGACAATACAAAAAATTACTCAGTAAGGAAGATTTAAAAGAGTCAATAGAGAGTATACAAAATTGTTTATTAGGGGCATATTTTAGAGAAGTACCAAGCTATGAGCAGGTTCAGATCGATTGTAATGATAGTTTTGATATATTTGATATAACTCCAAATCAAAAGCGTCTCAGTTTTGATATTCAAGGTGATATAGCCATAGCAAATGGTTTAATAACAGGATCAATAGTAAGGCAAGTTATCAGGTTAATTAAGAATAATCCAGAATTGAAGACTATTGTTATGGCTTTTATGCCTGGTTCTAAGAATGATGATGCAAATCTAATAGCAGCAAGGTTAATTCATAGAGCAAAGATATCAACTTGTGTTCCTGAAAATGGGATGATTGCATCCGGGGCTGTTGATTTTTTCCTTGCAGGTTCTACAAGAAGCCTAGCTGATAATAGTCTTGTTGGAGTTCACTCTTGGCAAACCTCTGATGGAAAATTAGAAGGTGGGGATTTACCAGAAGATCATAAAAGTCATCAACAATATCTTGATTATTTTAAAGATATTGGCTTTGATGAAAATTTTTATTGGTTTACCCTACAGGCAGCACCTTTTGATGAGATTCATAATATGACCAATGAAGAAAGAGAAGAATGGTCTATGGAAACTAAATCTAACTAATACAAGTCAATGGGAACTACTATATTACAAAACTACAAACTAAAACAATAATCCCAAGTAAGAAGTTAAATTTATGAATTTTCTCACTAGTGTTATGTAGTTCTCTAAAGTTTTTGGCTTGATTGTTGAAAGCTTCGTGAATTTCGGGGCTAAGAGTATAGATTAGATAAAAGCTGAGAACTGAGATTAATACTACGCCAAGGGCTGTAATAATTTGAGGAATTCCCCAGTTAAGTCTTTGGATAAAGATTAAGTCTATGCTGTAAGAGACTAAAAGAATAATTACAGCGATATTAAGCCAGGCGTCATAGCGTGCAAAAATATCTACCATTAATTTAGCAGCTTCGCTTCGTTCGAGGACTTTGAAGATAACTGGTGCCATTAGTGCACCTAAAGTTATAGTGGAGCCGATTACTACTATAAGTGAGCTTAATTTGAAGAAATTAAGGATGTAGGAAATAATTTGCATGTTCTATATTATTATGGCAGGAAAAAGTGCGATTGACTATTGACCTACTATTCTAAAATAGCGTGTTATCTTGAGCGTTGTGCCTTTGAAAAACACTTTATTAAAACTAGGTACTATTCCACTTGTTTTCACTATGACTGCTTCAACTGCTGATCATGAAAAACTATTGATAAATGATCCAGAAAAGTCAAGAAGTGATGGCGTGGAGTTATGTAAATATAATGCGCCTGCTATTGGAGGTATAGAGAATACAGAAAGTTTAGATTGTAAAAATTTTTCTAGTGATAAATATAATTTTTTAATAGGTTTAAATAGAAAAACTCATGAAATAGAGATATTTCCTGTAGTAAAAGAACAATTTGGTGAAGATAAACATGGTTTTCCTGTAATAATTAATAAAGATCAGATTGTTAAAGATTATAAACAAGCAGAAAAATTATATGGAAATGCATTATTTGCACGATTTAATGACAAAGGAGAAGAGCAGGTTTACTCTTTCTCCACTTTTGAAGATGCTAAGGTTACAAGAGAAAAGATTATTAATGAACAAACTAAAAATAGAACCAATTGTTATGAATTTGCAGTGAAATCCATTGATATTGAGGGAACTGACCCTGGTGAAACTAATAATGTTTTGAAGTTCAGTTCTTTATATTCTCCAGAAATAGATAAAAAAGAAGGCTCTAGACCAGTTAAAATAAATCTAACTAGTCTGGAATATGCTTAAATACAGTAAATTATCAAAATATAAGCT